>NZ_JPEO01000004.1 GCF_000753795.1 Shewanella mangrovi | reverse complement strand
ATACTGGTACTGGCGGCGATACTGGTACTGGTGGCGATACTGGCACTGGTGGTGACACAGACACTGGTGGCGATACTGGCGCAGGTGGTGACACTGGTACTGGCGGCGATACCACGCCATGCTTTAACTGTAGCGAGTTAACACCGGTAGCTGATCCGGCGAGCTTTAGCGATGCCAATTACTATGCTGCTGCCATCAATGCGGAAAACAGCGGTGCTGATGCTGCAACGTTAAAAGCGGCAATCAACAGCGCGATTAGTCAAGGTCAGAAGAAACTGAGCTACGGCGAAGTCTGGACGGCTCTCACGCATACCGATGAAGATCCTGAAAATGCAGCTAACGTTATTCTGCTCTACAGTGGTCGCTCGATTTCCAAACACAGTAACGGCTCAGGAACTCAAAGCAGTAATCCTGATAACTGGAACCGTGAACACGTGTGGGCTAAGAGTCATGGCTTTAGCTCCCAAGCCAATGAAGCCTATACCGATATCAACCATCTGCGTCCAGCCGATATCTCGATCAACTCATCACGCGGCAATCTAGACTTTGATGACAGTGACTCACCGTTAGCCGAAGATCCGCAAAACCGTATTGACGGCGATTCCTTTGAGCCTCGTGATGCGGTGAAAGGTGATGTGGCGCGGATGCTGATGTACATGGACACCCGTTATGAAGGTAACGGCGACGTTACACCAGATTTGGTGTTAGTTGACCATCTTACCAGCGGTAGCGAGCCCGAGATTGGGCGTTTGTGTCGTCTGCTTGAATGGGCAAAACAAGACCCAGTTGATAACTTTGAACGTAAACGCAACAACGCCATTTACCAGTATCAAGGCAACCGTAACCCTTACATCGACCATCCAGAGTGGATTAGCCAAGTCTATGGCGATGCCCAATGTGATGATAGCGGTGACGTTGGCAACGGTGGCGATAATGGCGACAACACTGACCCAGAAACTCCGCCAGTCGAACAACCTCTGGTATTGGGTCAATGTGCCGATGACGCGACCTTAATTAGTGCGGTACAAGGTAGTGGTGATGTTTCACCATTGGCCGGGGAAACCGTGGTGATTGAAGGTGTGGTGACTGCCGTTAACGCTGGCGCCAAGGCGTTCTTTGTACAAGAAGAAGCGGGCGATGAAGATGGCGACGCCAATACCTCAGAAGCGATCTACATCTACAACCGTAACCAGCCAATGCCGACCGTTGGCAGCGTCGTGCGGGTGTTGGGTGCCGTATCTGAATACCACGAAAAAACCGAAATCACGCTGAGCGAGATGGCCAGTTGTGGCAACGGCAGTATCGCGCCAATTAGCGTCAAACTACCATTTGCGTCTCATGCTGACATGGAACGTTTAGAAGGTATGCTAGTGAGCATTGATGGCGACTTAGTGGTCACCAATAACAACTCGCTAGGCCAATATGGTGAAGTCACGCTATCCAGCAAACGTCTATTTACCCCAACCAATCTGTATAAGCCGGGTTCCGCCGACGCCATCGCGCTGGCGCAAGCTAATGCACTGGATCAATTGGTATTGGATGACGGTAACAGCAAGTCATACCCTGATAGCCAGCGTTATCCTAATGGTGGACTGAGCGCGAGCAACACCCTGCGTACCGGTGACTTAGTATCGAATATTCAGGGCGTTATCGACTTCAGCTTTGATGTTTACCGCGTAATTCCGACACAAGAACCACAGTTCATCGCCAACAACACTCGCCCAGAACATCCGCCTTTGGCCATGGGTGACGTTGCGATTGCCAGCATGAACGTACTCAACCTCTTCAACGGTGACGGCAATGGTGCGGGCTTCCCGACCTCTCGCGGCGCAGACACGGCGGAAGAGTATGAGCGCCAAGTGGCTAAAACCGTCGCCGCAATCGTCGCCAGCAATGCAGATATTATCGGCTTAATGGAGATTGAAAATGATGGTTTTGCTAGCGATAGTGCCATTGCCGACTTGGTGAAGCGCGTCAACATCCAGTTGGGTAGCAATGTCTACGCCTTCGCGAATGCCAATGCGCAAGTAGGCACTGATGCCATTACCGTAGGCATGCTGTATCGTCCAGCAGCAGTGACAGCGGTAGGTGAAGTTCTGCTGAACAATGACAGTGTATTTAACCGTCCGCCAATGGCCCAACGTTTCAAACTGGCCAACAGTAACGAACTGTTCACTGTTATCGTAAACCACTTCAAATCAAAACGTTGTAGCAATGCCAATGGTGCAGATGCCGATCAAGCGGATGGACAAAGCTGCTTTAACGCCACGCGCGTACAGCAAGCCAAATCGCTGCTGGCATGGTTCGCGTCCAATGACATTCTGAGCCAACAGCCTAACAAAGTGATCATCGGCGATCTGAACTCTTATGCGAAAGAAGATCCTGTAACCACGCTGACCGATGCGGGCTTTGTTGATCTGATCAACAAGTTCCACGGTACTGAAGGTTACTCATATCAGTACGATGGCCTAGTAGGCTACATGGACCATATGCTGGTATCTGCCAGCTTAGCTGACGCGGCGCTGGATGCGACTGATTGGCATATCAATGCCGATGAGCCAACGATTTTAGACTACAACACAGAGTCTAAGTCGGAGCAGCAACAGGTAGATTACTATGCTGCCGATCCATATCGCATGTCAGACCATGATCCTGTGATTGCCTCACTGAAGCTGATTGCCAACAACGCACCAGCATTGTGTGAGCATGAAATAACGAATCGCTGGCAAGGTGGATTCCAAGGCGTTATTCGCATCACCAACCAATCAGAAGCTACCATCAAAGGCTGGCAGGTGAACTGGAATTACGACAATGGTGACAAGGTCAATAATCTGTGGAACGGCAAGCTGAAAGGCCAAGGTCCTTACACAGTGAAAAACCTCAGTTGGAATAAAGATATCGCGCCGGGCCAAAGTGTTGAAGTCGGCTTCATTGGTAGCGGTGATGGTGAAGATACCGAAGTCACTGGTGAACTGTGCCAAGTGCCAACCACACCACCACACAATGGTAACAGTAATGGCCAAGTTGACGAGCCAAGCGCGCAATGTGTCTACCAACTGACCAATAGCTGGCCGGGCGGCTTCCAAGGTGCAGTAAAAATTACCAACACCGGCAAGGTCGCAATTCGCGGCTGGCAAGTGGACTGGTCATTTACCGACAACAGCACCATTAGCAGCAACTGGAACAGTCTGCTGAGTGGCGACAATCCTTACAGCTCAACCAACCTTGAGTGGAATAAAACCATTGCGCCAGGACAAACCGTTGAGTTTGGCTTTATCGGCAATGGCGCAGGTCAAGCTTCAGCAGTGAGCGGCGATATCTGCCAATAACCTGCCAGGTTAGACCCGCAAGTTAAGCCCATGAAAAAAGCCCACGATTGTGGGCTTTTTTATCAATAGCACGATGGCTTATTCAATCTCGACCAGTACATCTCCTGGCGTGATACGATCGCCTTTCTTAACGTTGATCGCCGCAACTTTCCCAGCCAATGGCGCGGTCACTTCAGATTCCATCTTCATCGCTTCAGTGACTAACAATGGCTGTCCCGCGGTAACGCTATCACCAATATTCACTAACACATCAACCACGTTACCCGGCATTGAGGTGGTCACGTCGCCCGGCAGACTGGCTTGACGGCGCTTTTCTGATGCACCGTCAGTGACATATTCACCCAGCGGCTCAAATACCACTTCTTCCGGCAGACCATCAATCGACATGTAGAAATGACGTTTGCCAGTGCCTTTGATACCGATGCCGGTAATATCCACATGATAACTTTCACCATGTACGTCGATAACAAACTCAGTAGGGACGCCTTCTTTCTTATCGACAGATGCACCCGCGCCAGCTTGGGCGATCGGCAGCAGCGGTTCTGGTGCCAAGGTGCCATTCGCGCGATCACTAAGGAACTGACGGCCCACTTCTGGGAACATCGCAAAGCTGAGTACGTCCTCTTCACAAGTGGCCAAATCGCTCACTTGGGCGCGCAATGCATCCAACTCTGGCGCAATCAAATCCGCTGGGCGAACATCGATAATCTCTTCTTTACCAATGGCACGTTGCTGCAACTCAACATTGATCTGACTTGGCGCTTTACCGTAGCGACCTTGCAGGTACAACTTCACTTCGTTGGTGATCGTTTTATAACGCTCGCCAGCAAGTACGTTAAACACCGCTTGAGTACCCACAATTTGCGAGGTTGGCGTCACCAATGGTGGATAACCTAAGTCTTTACGTACCCGCGGAATTTCGGCAAACACTTCATCGATACGGTTGAGCGCACCCTGCTCTTTTAGCTGGTTGGCCAAGTTGGACATCATACCGCCCGGTACTTGGTTCACTTGCACGCGAGTATCAACGCCAGTGTAAGCGCTTTCAAACTGATGATACTTCTTACGTACTTCGGCAAAGTAGGTGCTGATCTCTTGCAGCGCGACCAGATCTAAACCGGTATCGTATTCGGTGCCACGCAATGCTGCCACCATAGATTCTGTGCCCGGATGGCTGGTGCCCCATGCCATAGTGCCGATTGCGGTATCGATGTTATCAGCACCATTTTCTATCGCTTTAAGCTGACACATCGCCGCCACACCAGCAGTATCGTGTGAGTGCAGGAACACTGGCAAATCGACACTGTCTTTTAAGGCCTTAACCAATTCACCCGTAGCAAATGGCGTCAGCAAGCCCGCCATATCTTTCACCGCGATAGAATCAACACCCATCGCCACCATCTCTTTGGCTTGGGTGACAAATTTATCGACCGTATGCACTGGGCTGGTGGTGTAGCAGATTGTACCTTGGGCATGCTTGCCCGATTCTTTCACCGCTTCGACCGCCGTTTTGAGGTTACGTACGTCGTTCATCGCGTCAAACACACGGAACACGTCCATACCGTTAGCCGCCGAACGCTCAACAAAAGCGCGTACCACGTCATCGCTGTAGTGACGATATCCCAGCAGGTTTTGTCCACGCAGCAACATTTGCAAACGGGTATTAGGCAAGGCCGCGCGCAGTTTACGCAGACGTTCCCAAGGATCTTCTTTCAGAAAACGCAAACAGGCATCAAAGGTCGCACCGCCCCACACTTCGAGCGACCAGAAACCAACCTTGTCCAGCTTAGGACAGATTGGCAGCATATCTTCAGTACGCATGCGAGTTGCTAACAATGACTGATGTGCATCACGCAAAACGGTTTCGGTTACAGTGATTTTTTTGCTCATTTTTCTTATCTCTCCACTGGTCGCTTGCGCCACCAGCCTTCATCCTTTACATACCCGCATATGCGGCAATAGCAGTGGCAATGGCGATAGCCAATTGCTCCGGCGCCCGTTTTTCTGAGTAATCCAACAACTCTGGATGTGATTCCACAAAGCTGGTGTTGAATTCTCCGGTACGGAATTCTTCGTTACGCAGGATCTGCTGATAGTAAGTCGCGGTAGTTTTCACCCCTTGCAAACGCATATCGTCGAGCGCCCGCAAACTTCTATCCAAGGCGTCTTCCCAGTTGAGTGACCACACCACCAACTTTAAGCACATGGAGTCGTAGTAAGGCGGGATAACATAACCGGTGTAAATTGCCGTATCGGTACGTACGCCAGGGCCACCTGGTGCGTAGTAACGCGTAATACGACCGAATGAAGGGAAGAAGTTATTCTTTGGATCTTCCGCATTGATTCGAAACTGCAGCGCAAAGCCCTGATAGTGGATATCTTCCTGCTTAACCGACAATGACATGCCTGAGGCGATACGGATCTGCTCGCGCACGATATCAATACCGGTGATCTGCTCGGTAATGGTGTGCTCCACCTGCACCCGCGTGTTCATCTCCATAAAGTAGATTTCATCACCCGACAGCAGGAACTCCACCGTACCGGCGTTTTCATAGTTCACTGCTTGCGCCGCGCGTACTGCCATTTTGCCGATATACGCCCGTTGCTCCGGAGTAATTTGCGGACTCGGCGCAATCTCAATCAGTTTCTGATTACGGCGTTGAATTGAGCAGTCACGCTCAAACAGGTGCACGGTATTGCCATGACTATCCGCCAGAATCTGCGCTTCAATATGCTTTGGATTCACAATGCACTTTTCGAGAAACACTTCTGCCGAGCCAAAGGCTTTGGTGGCTTCAGAGATCACCCGCGGATAAGACTGTTGCAGCTCTTTCGGATTATCACAGCGACGAATACCACGACCACCGCCCCCAGAGGTCGCTTTCAACATCACGGGATAACCAATGCGCTCGGCTTCTTCTAGCGCCTGCTCAAGGTCGCGCAGATTGCCTTCAGTACCTGGCGTGACAGGAACACCCGCCGCGATCATGGTGCGACGCGCTTCGGTTTTATCCCCCATACGGCGAATAATATCGGCGCTCGGACCGATAAATTTCACCCCGCGTTCGGCACACAGCTCAGCTAACTCTGGATTTTCAGACAGAAAACCGTAGCCGGGATGCAATGCATCGCACCCCACTTCTACGGCGAGGCTGACTAAACGTTGTGGACTCAGATAACCCGCTAATGGATCGTCCCCCAAGCTATAAGCTTCGTCCGCACGTTTAACGTGCAGCGCATGTCGATCCGCATCTGAATAAACCGCCACTGAGCGAATCCCCATCTCGGCACAGGCGCGGATAATTCGTACTGCAATTTCGCCACGATTGGCGATTAGGATTTTCTTGATCACAAAACGTAACTCCACTGTTACAAAATTTTTAAGATCGATGATGTAGTTTTAAGCTACTGCTATTTCAAAAATAATTAAAATTAATAATAATTTTATCCAGCATAAGAAAAAGGTTATAGCTGGAGATAAATCGTGCAAAAAAGCTACATGCGCATCACCTTGCGGCAATTACAGGTATTTCAGACCGTGTGTGAGCAGCGTTCCTATAGTCGCGCGGCCGAGTTGTTGGCCTTGACCCAACCCGCCGTCAGCCAGCAGATCCGTCAGCTCGAGGATGTGCTCGACCATCGCTTGTTTGAATATGTGGGCAAGAAGCTATATCGCACCGATGCGGCGGATTACCTGCTGGCATCTACCGCCGATGTGTTTCAACGCTTTGATGTGCTCGATATGCAATTGTCGGAATTACGCGGCACACTGCAGGGCGAGATCCGTATCGCCGCCGAATCGAGCGCAAAATACTTGCTGCCGCACCTGTTGGCCGCCTTTCAGCGGCAGCACGCCAATATCTATCCGATTTTGAATGTGTTTAATCGCACTCAAACGATTCGTCGCTTGAATGAAAACCGCGACGACTTAGTGATCATGACCGATGTTCCCAGCGATCTGGATTTGGATTTTATGCCGTTTCTCAGTAATCCTATCGTGGCCGTCGTCCAAGCGGGGCACTTACTAACGCAGCATACCGGCGAAGTACCGTTGAAGGCACTGCAACAATTTACCCTGTTGCGGCGGGAAAACGGCTCTGGAACGCGTAAAGCCTGCGAAGCGTTTTTCCATCAAAAGCATATTCATTTTGAAAATGTAGTGGAGTTCAACTCCTATGAAGCGCAACGCGAAGGTGTGAGTGCTGGTCTGGGGATCGCCTTTTTGCCACGTTATTGTGTCTATCGCGAGTTGCGCGATGGCTCGCTGGTGGAGTTGCCGATTAAGGAGTTACCGATTGTCCGCAGTTGGTGTCTGGTACACCCGCGCAACCGCCATCTGTCACCGGCGGCGCAGGCCTTTGAGAACTTCATCGTGCAGCAGCGGCAAATCGTATCGCAGATTGCCGCTAAGTTTGAGGTATAAAGTAAGGCGCGCTTGTCTAGCCTTTTTGATACGCCAAACGTGGTGAACCATCGCGCACATAAATCACGCCACAATACTGAAAACCCAGTTTTTCCAGCACGCGGCGCATCGGCAGATTATTTTCATGGGTGTCGATGCGCATATTACCCACAAGTTCGAAACACCAGTTGAGACAGAAGGTGGCGACGCCTTTTTTATCGCTTTGTACCGCGATGCGATGCAGTACGCCATACGGACGATCATTAAACCAAGCACCGTCGTCGATACGGTGATAAGTCGGTTCCTCTTCGATCGCAAAGTAAAAGGTGGCGATGATTTGTTCGCCATCTAAACAGATATAGCTATGTCCTTGGGCAATATCCTGTTCGATCTGGCTTGGTTCTGGATAGCCGTTGCCCCATTGTTCTCGGTTACCATTGGCCGCCATAAAGCTGCGCGCATGCTCATAAATTTCCATGATACGGGTGAGATGAATGGGCTTTGCTTTAATAATGTTCATGAAAGACCTTTGCCTGAAAATTAGAAAATGGGAAGAATCCGCACAACTATGGTTGCTTAGTCACTGTGAATGCCAGTCGATGTCCATCCACGTTAATCATGGCTGGCTGATCCAACTTGACCACTAACCTTGGGGTTAATTGCTCACTGCCAACTGCTAATGCGGCAACAAGTGCAATTTCGTCATCAGCCTTAGGCGTTAATGTCACCGCTAGGCGCACATCATCACCAATCAACACGCTACTGGGTTGATTAGCGGTCACCACCATAGTGGGGGATGCGACGATTTCATCTTGCTGGTAAATAAGGGTCGCGACTTGGTAGTAATCCTCGGCCTGAACCATATAACTCAGAGGCAGCGACACAAAGATAAGTATCCTACTGAACTTCATCATAATTTCCCTATTAATCTTGAATATTCGTAAAATGCTATGCGGGTATAACGTCAATTTATCACATTGTTTTATCGAAGGTGCAACAGCATTCACCTTGGCAAAATCCCTATGCCATGCGGCTTACAGCGATGTTTAATAACAAATAGCAAGCAGATTCAAGCAACTAGCCAGCAATAACGGCGATAACTACCCAAGACGATTATTTAACCAAGTTAACAAGCCGACCAATGGCGCCCTATTCTATTCCGCATCGACGCGACAAATTAGCTGTGACAGACAGAGCTTCAGAAGGGCGGGTGTTGCCAAATAACGGCAGCAGCACCGGCAACAGAGATTGAGTTAACGCCGCCCTTGCCGTTCACGTAGACCTGTATATATTTTTATCAGTTATGAAAACTCATCGGCAAATAATTCATTATTACAATAAAGTGTTTATTCATCTCAAATTAATCAGTTAAGCGATCGTACTCACATTTCCACACATATATTTCGCAAAAGACCGAGTATTCTAATCAGGTTTTATCTATACAGATCACATAAATTTTTATCCAAAAGCCGTAACAAGATAAATTCGCGCCATAATCACCTCACACACCATTACAGATAACCATTATATTTCAATATATTAATAAAAAAATCAGCAAGCCAACCGCCACCAATAAACATTTCTTTCTTAAGCTTATTTAAGTTTCATAACTCTTAATAAATCATAAAAAGCAAACAAATTTACGAATGAATTAGGCTCGCCAATTTAATCCAAAGATTCAGTTACTGTTATTACGCGGCTCGGGTTTAACGACCTGATGAAAGTAAAAACAAACGAATTATTAAATTATTTTAACTACAGTAATTGGTGCTTACCATGAATAAAAAACTCATCTCATGGCTGGTTATTTTGGCAGTTGGGTGTGGGATCTGGTTCACTCCAGTTCCAACTGGGGTAGATCCTAACGCTTGGCATTTGTTAGCAGTGTTTGTAGCCACTGTATTGGGCTTGATTCTTGAACCAATCCCAATGGGTGCAGTTGCGATTTGTGGTATTGCAGCCACCGCGGTAACAGGCACACTGACCATTAAAGAGTCATTAACCGGTTTCTCAAACCACGTCATCTGGTTGATCGTGATGGCATTCTTCATCTCTCGCGCCTTCATTAAGAGTGGCTTGGGAGCACGTATCGGCTACATTTTTATGAAGCTGATGGGCAAACGTACGCTGACCTTGTCTTATGGTCTGCTGATCACCGACACCCTGTTGGCACCCGCAATTCCATCAAACACTGCACGTACTGGCGGCATCGTATTCCCACTGGCAAACTCGGTGGCTGACGCTTACGGCTCTCGCGCAGAAGATGGTACTTCTAAAAAGCTGGGTAGCTTCCTGATGAGCACCGTGTTCCACGGTACTACCATCACTGGCGCGATGTTCCTCACCGGTATGGCGGCCAATCCATTGGCAGCAAAACTGGCTGGCGATATGGGCATAGAAATCACTTGGGGCGGTTGGGCATTAGCCGCCATCGTACCGGGGATTGTTGCTCTGCTGGCAATGCCATTGATCGCTTACATGATCAACAAGCCTGAAATCACTGCCACGCCACAAGCGCCACAAATCGCCGCTAAAGCACTGGCAGACATGGGCAAAATGAAAGCGTCTGAGTGGATCACCCTGTTCACTTTCGTTGCTTTGATCATCCTATGGATTGGCGGTAAAGCACTGGGGATCAACGGCACGACCGCTGCGATGGTTGGCCTGATTATTCTGGTGAACGCTAACGTACTGAGCTGGGATGATGTGCTGAAAGAAAAAGGTGCATGGAATACCCTGACTTGGTTCTCGGCACTGGTGATGATGGCAACCTTCCTCAATAAACTGGGTCTGATCAAGTGGTTCGGTGGTTCAATTGCAGCATCGCTGACCGGCCTTGATTGGCCAACCGCACTGGCGTCACTGGTGGTTATCTACTTCTTCATCCACTACGCCTTTGCATCATCAACTGCTCACGTAGCAGCACTGTATGCAGTATTCCTTGCGGTAGCGGTACAGCTGGGTGCACCTGGTCTGTTGGCAGCACTGGTCTTCGGTTTCGTATCGAACCTGATGGGCTGTGGTACTCACTATGGTACTGGTCCTGCTCCAATCCTGTTCGGCGCTGGCCACATCTCACTGCCAAAATGGTGGGGCATGGGCTTAGTAATGGGTATCTCACAACTGCTGATTTGGGGCGTTGTCGGTGGTATCTGGTGGAAAGTGATTGGTCTGTACTAATCAATAAATCCAGCACCGAAGCCCAGCGCTTCGGTGCTCTGTTCTTCCAATGAGCAAAGGGAACGTCATGACAATTATTAAAAAGGCTGACTTCATCGACAGTATCGAAGAAGCACTGCAATATATCTCTTACTATCACCCACTCGACTTCGTTAAAGCGCTGGAAAAAGCCTATAACGCAGAGCAGAGCCAAGCAGCAAAAGACGCTATCGCGCAGATCCTGATCAACTCACGCATGTCTGCCGAAGGCAAACGCCCAATCTGCCAAGATACTGGTATCGTTACCTGCTTCGTTAAAATCGGTATGAATGTACAGTGGGATAGCGATATGACTGTACAAGAGATGGTTGACGAAGGCACTCGTCGTGCTTACAGCAGCACCACTAACCCACTGCGTTTGTCAGTAGTGGCTGATCCTGCTGGCGCACGTAAGAACACTAAAACCAACGCTCCTGCTGTAGTGCACATCGACATGGTCCCTGGCGACAAAGTTGAAGTGATGATTGCGGCCAAGGGCGGTGGCTCTGAAAACAAAACCAAAATGGTAATGTTGAACCCATCTGACGACGTAGCCGCTTGGGTAGAAAAAATGGTACCTGTGATGGGCGCTGGCTGGTGCCCGCCAGGCATGCTGGGTATCGGTATCGGCGGCACTGCTGAAAAAGCAGCCGTGATGGCGAAAGAAGCCTTGATGGACCCCGTCGATATCCATGAATTGATGGAGAAAGGCGCAGAAACCACTGAAGAAAAACTGCGTTTAGACATCTTCGATCGCGTGAACAAACTCGGTATCGGCGCTCAAGGTCTGGGCGGTTTGACCACCATTTTGGACGTCAAAATCAAAACTGCACCGACTCACGCTGCCTCTAAACCTGTGTGCATCATTCCTAACTGCGCGGCCACTCGCCACGTACACTTCCACTTGGATGGCACCGGTCCTGCGGATCTGACCCCTCCAAAACTGGAAGACTGGCCAGAAGTGACTTGGGAAGTGGGCGAAAACGTGCGTCGCGTTAACGTTGACGAGCTGAAAAAAGCTGACGTTTCTGACTGGAAAGCGGGCGAAACTGTATTGCTGTCAGGCAAAATCTTGACCGGTCGTGATGCGGCACATAAACGCATTCAAGACATGCTGGCAAACGGTGAAGACTTCCCCGTCGACTTTAAAGATCGCTTTATCTACTACGTTGGCCCAGTTGACGCAGTTGGCGACGAAGTGGTTGGCCCAGCGGGTCCGACTACCTCAACCCGTATGGACAAGTTCTCTGACATGATGTTGGAGCAAGCTGGCCTAATGGGCATGATTGGTAAAGCGGATCGCGGTGAAGCAACCGTAGAATCAATCAAGAAAAACAAAGCGGTTTACTTGATGGCGGTAGGTGGCGCGGCCTACTTAGTGGCCAAAGCAATCAAAGCCGCTCGCACGGTTGCCTTTGCTGACCTCGGCATGGAAGCAATCTACGAGTTTGACGTCGTCGATATGCCAGTGACCGTAGCGGTTGACTCAGAAGGTAATAACCTGCACAAAACAGGTCCAGAAATCTGGAAACTGAAAATCGCTGAGATGAATAAGTAACGAGTAAGTACGCAGTTGAGTCGCCTTGCGTCCCCTCGGACGACTCAACATGATGCGTTGAAAAGGCCTACTGCATTTTGCTCGTGCGGTAGGCCTTTTTATAATCTCTCAACGAGCCGTGATTAACGGATCCCGTCGCTATCTAACGCTTTGATAATTGCCGTTGCAATTTTCACTCTAGCGCTGTTGGGATAGTAACGATTTGCAAGTATTACCACCCCTAGTTGACGCGCTGACACAAACACTAGATAGGCACCAAAACCTGCTGTAGAACCGGTTTTATTAAACAATACGGCCCCCTGAAGTTGCTCAGTCACTGGTGTCACGGCCTGAGGTTTTACAATCACGTCTTTCGAATTCCCGGCCAACAGTGTCGATTCCAATAACGGATAAGGATATTGCTCCCAGCCTAATCCTTGGCGCATATCGCCTAATTGGTAATGCCCTACATGAGTCAGCGCAATCGCACGCTGATAAGCATTGGGCAAGCCACTGCTATCGAGTTGCAACGCCACATATTTCAGCATATCCGCCGCGCTAGATTTGACGCCATAAGCTTCTGCGTCCAATACATCTGGCTGCACATGAACAGGCTGCATATTGGCGTTATAGCCCCAAGCATAATGTTCAGTCTCAGTGGCAGGCACATCAATATAGGTGTGCGTAAGCCCTAATGCTGGTAGCACTTGCTGTTGAATAAGGTGCTTATAGTCTGCACCCAGCGCGCGACTCACTAAATAGCCAAACAACGCGATACTGGGATTAGAATACTGTCGAACAATACCGGGGGCGGCATTTGCTTGCCATTGCTGGAAATACTGCCGCATCGTCTCGTCATCCGTGACGCTCATAGGGAACTGCAATGGCAATCCACCAGCAGTGTAAGTACCGAGCTGCAACAAGGTCGCGTTATCCAGACTGCTCGCTGTTAGCGCTGACCAATACTCACTGGGATGCGCTGCCAGATCAAACTTACCTTGATCGATGGCATAGCCAGCCAGTAATGCATTAAAGGTTTTACTAACGGAGCCAAGTTCAAATAAGGTGGCGGCAGTAACGGGCGTCTGGCTCTCAATTGATGCCACGCCAAAAGTAAAAAACGCCTGCTGACCTTGATGTAAAACCGCAATCGCCATTCCCGGAATCTGCTGCTCAGTCATGACAGCTGGCACGGTGGCATTAATGACTGGCGTGAGTTGTTGCGCCAAGGTCTGTGATTGCGCCGCCGCAAATGGCAGCCACAACGCAACGAATGCGACTGATATCAGTTTTAGTGGCGACAAAATATCACCCTTGTTTACCCGAAAAAAGCTGTCCGCCATAGCTGTTCACTCTAACGTATTGAATATCAACATTAGCCTAAGCTTGGTGCGGAAGGAAGCCATAACGGGTCACGCTGCGCTTAGCTAGCGGTACGTTGGCGACGATAGCGATTAATCGCTTCTCGATATTGTGGATCCGACAAGGTCAACTCCGTTCCCGTAAGCTCCAGCTTTGGTCCAAAGAAATCATGACAACCAACATTTTTGTCGAGCGGTTGACGACACCATTGCAAAAAGCCGCTATCTCGCCCATTCGAAGGCTCACCATATTTCTGCAATGCTTGCTGCTTCATCTGCACTGCGGTTTGCTGTGCCCAAGGTTGCTGATAGCTAATACGACTGACCACCAATGTTTGTTCTGGATTGAACGGTACTTGTGGTTTGAGATGGACGCGCAACGCGGTAGCGCCGTGCCGCACTTCAAAATAGGTTGGCTCTTTTTGCTTGGTGACAACACTAGGTTGCGGAAACGGATCAAAGCTAATTGCAGAACTATCGACATGCATATTATCGGTCACCGCCGCTATCGCTTGTGCCTGTGTCATGCCGAGCTTAACTCCCGAAATATCAAACTGCTCCGCATTGACCATTCTTGGTTCCGCCAAGGTCGTTATGCTTAATGAACTGCAGATGACCGCTAATATTGCTCGGAAAATCATATTGCCTCCTCGTCGTTGAACACATCCAAACAAACAGAGATTCGGGCAACAAATTGCTATCAATGAATCTCTCACCAGAAACTCGCTCTAGACTATCAATGATCCCGCCTTTGCTGCATGAACCTCGGCTTAATAGCCGGCTAATTATCAGCAATTTTTAACATGTTGATTCCAAGGATATTTAGCGCTATCTATCTTGCTAAACAGTCGCTAGAATCGATCGTCCACTTGTCGCTTACAGGGATTGGCGATGCAATCGGATGTATCACTCAAACGCTTTCAACAGTTTCCTCCTTTGATGTGGATTTTGCTGTTTGGCGGCTTTATCACGCGTGGTAGTTATTACATGGTGTGGCCGTTTCTGGCAGTGATCCTCTATGACAAGTTCGCCATGTCAGCCACCCAAGTGGGGTTGATTCTCTCCAATGCTGCCATCGTTGCCGTATTTACCAGTTTTATCGGCAGCTCGCTGTCAGACAAAATTGGCCGCCGCACTCTGATGTATCTGACCGGTGGCCTGTATATCGTGTCTTTTTCGCTGCTCGCCAATGTCGATAGCGTCAACGGTTATATTGCCGTGATTACCATGTGTTCCATTGCGACATCGCTTTGGCGGCCACTGAGTTCGGCGACCATCGGCGACTTGATTAGAGAGCCGCAGACACGCGAATTAGCCATGCAGTCCCTCTATTTCACGGTTAATGCAGGCTGCGCAGTGGGACCGATGGCAGGCGTTTGGTTCGGACTTACCGGACAGCAATCCAGTTTCTACATCACTGCTGGCGCCTTTGCCCTGCTACTAGCGCTGCTGTATTGGGGCTTCAGCCATAGCGATATCAAGCAAAGAGCTACACCAGATACCGCCACGGTTAAGCTAAATCCGGTCGGTTTCGGCGTCACGCTACGGGTGTTATTGGCCGACCGCATGCTGCAATGCCTAATTATCGCCAATATGCTGTGCATGTTTATCTATGGTCAAATAGATAGCTCGCTCATTCAGTACCTGACCCGCGCGAATGCGCCGCAACTGGTAACCTTGATTTCGAGTATGATTTTCACTAACGCGCTAGTGATTATTTCCTCGCAGTTTCTGTTGCTGAAAATTCTGGCAAAGCTGACCTTAGTGCACCGCATTCAGTTAGGATTGATGTTGTTGTGCCTGTCGCAAATTTGGCTGTCACAAAATCCCATCGATCTGTTCTGGGGCTGGATTGGTGCGGTTGTGGTCATGAGTCTGGCGGAAACTATTCTGTTCCCGACGATGAATGTGCAAATAGACAGACTGGCGCCAGAGCGACTACGTGGTGCTTACTTCGGTGCGGCGTCATTTTATGAATTTGGTTTTGCCATTGCACCGCTCGGTGGCGGTGTGGTGCTGGATCATTTTGGTGGGAGTACGCTGTTTATTATCGCGGCGCTGCTGACGATAGTGGTTGCCGCAATCTATCAGCTATTAGATAAACTGCCGCGGCCGGACTTTAGTCAGTTCCAACCACGGCAGTAATCATCAACGTCAAAATCCGTTAGCGGCCATCAAGTTTGAAATCTAACTTTAAGCTAGATTGCGCCGCCACGGCTTTGCCATTTTCAAACTTAGGTGCGTAACGCCATTGTTTCAACGCGGTGATCGCCTCATCGGCAAAGCGCTCGCCACCGGTGACATTAACTACCTGTGGATTTTGCACTGTGCCATTTTCATCAATGGTAAATGCCAGTTCAACACTACCGGCTTTGTGTTGTCGCGCATACAAAATAGGATAAAGAGGTGCCTGACTATAGAGTGGTGCAGGCTGTTGATTATCATCCCAAGGCGTTGCCTGTCCAATTGCCTTACAGTGTAAGGTTGCCTTTTCTGACGCATCAGCCTCTTGGTATAACTTCACTAACAAGGCATGTGCGGTTAAGGCATAAGGATGAGAATATGGCAGCACATCGAGTTGCTTAATGACATCCTGAAACAGTGGCTCGGCGTCATCGTACTGCTTTTTCTCTAGGTGCAATTTGGCCACTGTCAGTTCGGCATCAACAACTTCAAAACTATTTGCTGGCGCATTATTGCGATAGGTTTTCAACGCATCTAGCGCTAAATTATCAACCTTGTTGGTGTTATGCAGATAGTATTTAGCTCTGTGAAGTAACTTATATGCCGCTAACTGGGTGGCTGCCAACGTCAGCGCATCGCCATGCTTTTCAGCCACATTAATCGCATCGAAACTGAAATATTTCTTTTCCTGCTCAAGTTCAGTGGTTTGTGCCATGCCTAGCAAAGGATCAATGGTTTCTAGTGCTTTATCACCATACTGCTGCTGATAAATTTGTAGCGCCTGATGATAGAGCTCAAATGCTTGCTGACGAAGGTGCTCGCTTGAACAAGCATCAAAGGTTGACAGTTTTTCGGATGGCTGAGCCCCTTCAGCGACGCGCTGGCTTGACTCAATGCATAACTTACCCGATTGCCCACCCGACATTGTGGTCGCCGCGATGGCATTAGCGTAGTTCATCATCAACGCTGCATAATTCGCGCTATCTGCAGCATATTCTTGCTTACCGAGTTCAAACGCTTGGCGCGCTTTTACTGCGATATCCACTTTATCGATACCCGCAAGTGATTGCTGATAGGCAGAATAAGCGTCGGCAAAAGAGGTATAAGCAGCACTCGCAGAATAAGAAGCGCCAATGGCTAGCGCCATAAGTGCAGCTTTCACAGGCATTGCTAAAGAAGTTTTAGCGTGCGTTTTTGCGGCAAACTTTTTCATTTTCATATCCCTATCTCTGTCATCCATTTCCCCTGAGCATAATTTGTACAGCAAAGAAATGCAAACAGCTTGAGCATAGTAGCGGCTTAGCTCAAAAAAGAGATAACTAGCAAAATGTTATTCACCAACGCACGGAATAGATGCAAGTGACCTCGCAGCCCCAAAATCGCAACTAACGAAACTGCCGCGGCCGCAGCTAAGTTAGTTCCTACCGCGGCGGCATGACAACGAATATCTATTTCTGCCTATGATTTAGACAGCTTAAAATCCAAAGAGACTTTTGCGGTAGCGCTAACGGCTTTGCCATTTTCAAACTTAGGCGCATAACGCCAATGTTTCAGTGACTCAATCGCTGCATTGTTTAGGTCTTGATAACCTTTAGACTCGACGACTTTGGGTTGTGTCACATACCCCTGTTTATCGATAGTGAATGACAACACCACCGAACCTTGTCGCCGAGCGTGTGCAGCCGCTTTAGGATAACGCGGTGGAATGCGATACAAAGGTTCAGGTTGTTGATTTTCGTCCCAAGGACGCATTTTCCCAATGGCTTCACAATGTGCTGTTGCTAGCTCAGGTTTCCCCTGTTGCTGATAAAGTTTTACCAAGGACAAATGGGCGGCTAAAGAATAGGGATGGCTGTATGGCAACACAGATAGTTGCGCAATAACATCCTGCAACATCGGCTCTGCGTCGGCAAATTCCTCCCGCGCTAGGTGCACATTCGCAGCGATAAACTCAGCTTCTACGCGGTCAATGCTGTTTGCGGGGAGCAACTTAGCGCGCGTCTCGTAGGCAGTAATCGCCAAATGCTGGTCATGCCGACTAAAAGAATGCAGGCCAGCCAACACAAAAAATGCTTGTAACTGAATAGATGCGAGATGAAGCGGATCTTTCGCATCGTCAGCTATCTCAAGCGCCTGCTGACAGTAACTTCTCGCTTTGTATTGATCATCCGTAGTGGTGGCAAGCCCCATCAGCACCAGCGCCATTTCGGGCGCATGTTTATCATAGTGCTGTTGATAAATAGCCTGTACATCTTTGTATAGTTGATAAGCTTGCAGCCTTGCTTGCGGATCTAGCATCCCTCGTGGAGAGATATCCGCAATCGCTTTAGCCCAATTCATCATCAAGGCGGCGTAATTGAGACTATCGTGCGGGTACTCACTTTTTCCCAACTCAAATGCAGATTTCGCAGCACGTTCAATCGAATATTTATTGCCCTTCGTCAGTGCCGTTTGGTAGGCATGATAGGCATCGCTAAAGCTTTGTTCTGCCGCCAATGTTAGCGATGAATAGCTGCAACTGAGTAACAGAGCGGCTAAGGCGGGTTTACAGAAATTGGCGCGAGATAACAAAGAGGAGTACATCGGTCAAATATCCTTATTTAATACAGTGTCTCATGCATGAGATGCGTTAGAACATACCGTTACAGCTGGGTAAATACAATCTCATCACCCCCGTAAAATTGGCGCTTGACGTATATAAGCAAAGCTAACTACAGTGCAAACATCATCTCATCAAGCGAGGGAATTCTTGCAATGAAACTGTTTGAAATGGCACCAACGCCCAACTGTCACCGCGTCAACATTTTTCTCAAAGAGTTAGGTGTGGAACTGGAGCATGTGCATGTTGATGTGCGTGCGGGTGAAAATCTCACGCCGGAATTTGAGCAGAAAAGTATCAATGGCAGAGTCCCCACGCTGCAAATCGACGATGATACTTTTATTTGTGAAAGCATCGCGATTTGCCGCTACTTTGATGAACTAAGCCCGAGTGAAGATTCGCTGTTTGGCCACGGTGCTTTGGAGCGCGCCCAAGTTGAAATGTGGAACCGCATCATTGAATTTAATGGGTTGAACACTGCATCTCAGGCGTTTCGCCATATCTCCGGCGTCTATAAAGACCGCGAGACATGCATAACGGCTTGGGGCGAAGAGTGCAAAATTCGTGTGCAAGCCTTTTTACCTAAGCTGGAACAACACCTCAGCAGCTCGACCTTTATCATTGGCGATAAGTTTACTGTAGCGGATATCACCGCGTGGATCTTTGTCGGCTTCTGCGAAAGTCGGCTTACCTTACCAGTGATGCAACAATATCCTTCTATTGCAGCTTGGTATCAGTTGTTAGCGAAACGTCCGGCGTTTCAATAAGCTTAGCAACGCACGCCAACCGCTGTTGGCGTGCAGTCGCCTGCATCACAAGGTAAAATCCTCCTTATGTCGCATTTGGGCCTGCATTAGGCTCGTAAACCCCGGTATCTCATAGCATGGCAAGAAACAGCAGTAAAAAATCCGCCAAAGGCTCTACAGGCCACAACAAAAATCTCACCGAAGAATTCATCAAAAAATATGCCGCTAAAGCGGGTGTTAACGAAACAGATTCAGGGCTGTTTTTCCGCGTGATTGAAGATGCTGACGGTGCCAAGCCGGGCGAGTTCGACACAGTGAAAATTCATCAACGCATTCTGCTCGCTGATGGCAGCGTGATTGACGACACCTATCGTAAAGGCTTACCGGAAGAATTTGCGCTTGCCGAAGGCATTGAAGGGCTGCAAGAAGGCTTGATGATGATGAGTAAAGGCGCGCGCTATGAGTTTGTGATCCCGCCCGATTTAGCCTGGGGACGTAAAGGCAACGGCGGCAAAATCGGCCCCAATGCGGTGATGTGGATGGATGTCAGACTGGTGGACTTTAGCTAAGTTACCCCGTCGACTCATGCCCATATTAGCGTTCTATTAAAAAAAAATTACAAGAACTTGGTATGGGACTACGCCGCAGCGCCATGAGTTAAAGTTAAGTGAAACCGAGTAACCGATGAAAAAATTACTGCTATTTCTAATCATTGCTGGTGCCGCTTGGCAGATTTATCACCACCGCGTGCAAGTGACGCTGGGGCCAGGAGTGACGGTCAGTGAGCTACCGCAGCAAACGAGCATCGAGTCACCGGTTATCCATAGTGTTGATGGCTATGCAATCCAAGAGGTCGCCAACTTCGCCATTAAGGCCAAGGTGTTGTCGCGGGAAAACTATTATTTAGGACGAGAAGCGGATCTGTCGCCGGTCGATCTGGCATTGGGCTGGGGTAACATGTCCGATGAAGCGGTGCTGGAGCATATTGAAATCTCCCAATCAGGACGATTTTATTTCTGGCGCACCGCGTCGTTGCCGATACCACGACGTGAAATCGAAACCCATAGTGCCAATATGCATCTGATCCCTGCTAACGCTATGGTAAAAAAGACGCTTGGTCGAGTTCGCAAAGGCGATCTGGTGGAAATCAATGGCAGCTTGGTCAATGCGTCGAGTACTGATGGCTGGCGCTGGCGAAGTTCACTGACACGTGAGGATACTGGCAGTGGCGCCTGTGAATTGATCTGGGTGGAAAGCCTAAACATCATCACACCCTAAAGCTTGTTCATTCGTAGCAACGCTGAGCGGTCTTTGCTATTAAACAAAATGCCTTCTACATCAACCTGACCGTTGTGGTGAATGATAGGAACGAGCGCATGTTACATAGGCTTCAGCGCTTTTCCCCTCAATAATGCCCCGTCAATCATGCCTAGTTGCCGTACCGCTCAATCTAACTGCTTGAGCGTAACTTGACCCAGTTGCCGCATCTGTTGCCGAATCCATTCGCTGCGTTGTTGAATATAGCGCGAGCCGAGACGCAGCTTCCACGGATTAGGCAAAAGA
Organism: Shewanella mangrovi; assembly: GCF_000753795.1. Classification (GTDB taxonomy): domain Bacteria; phylum Pseudomonadota; class Gammaproteobacteria; order Enterobacterales; family Shewanellaceae; genus Shewanella; species Shewanella mangrovi. Next base: position 250,786 of record NZ_JPEO01000004.1, on the reverse strand, counting down.
GCCGCTAACGACGCCGCTTCATAGGCCGTAAGCTTAGCGGCCGATTTATGGAAATAGTGCTGCGCCGCAGCTTCAGCGCCATAAATACCGGGGCCGAACTCAACCACATTAAGGTAGACCTCCAGAATTCGCTGCTTATTCCAGCACAACTCAATCAACAAGGTGAACCAGGCTTCAAAACCTTTACGCACAAAGCTGCGCGATGGCCACATAAACAGATTTTTTGCCGTTTGCTGGCTGATGGTACTTGCGCCCCGTAAGCCCTCACCTTTTTTTGCATCGGCGATGGCATCACTGATCTGTTTAAAATCAAAACCAAAGTGCTCTGGAAAACGCTGATCTTCGCTGGCCATGACCGCCAACTGTAAATTAGGCGAAATCTGACTCAGTGAGCGCCACTGTTGCGACACTTGCGTTACGGGTGTGGGCGGAGAAATCTGATGCGCAATACGCCACATCCAGGTAGGAGGGTCCAGAAAACGCAATGTGATCACAGGTACAATTGAGATCAGCAGCGCCGTCAGCAACAGCTTGACTAACCAACGTGTGATACTTTTTCCCATGTGAATGCGTCTCCTATCGGCATAAAAAAGCCGACATAACATCGGCTTTTCACTACATGATACTGCGGAATAGTAGCCAATGGCTAATGCAGGTTTTTATCCAAAAACGACTTAATTGCCGCCAAGGTTTTCAACCGATGTTCCTGATTTGACAGGTGATGGTCACCATACTCTAACTCAATGAACTGCACATCTTTATCGGCGCTTTCTAACGCACTGTCCATATACTTGCTGTGTTTTACCGACACCACATTGTCGTCACTGCCATGGATCAACAAGACAGGCCGATTGATTTGTTTCGCATAGGTGATGGGCGAGGCTGCATCTAGCTTTTCAGCATCACGGCCAAACTGCTTACGCACCACATCAGCGTTGGTAAAGAAACGCGCCTGACTGACCAGATAAGCAAGATCACTCACTCCACCAAAACTGGCGGCACACTTGAAGTCTTGTGGATATTTGGCTACCCCCATCAGCGCCGCATAACCGCCGTAGCTAGCGCCCACAATACAGGTATGTTGACCATCCGTGTATTGGTTATCTACCAGATAGTGCGCCGCATCTTGCAGATCATCCTGCATCTCTTGGCCCCACTTCTGCATCGCGGCCATGGCAAAATCATAACCATACCCAACAGAACCGCGGAAGTTAGGTTGGAACACGATATAACCCTGCTCAGCGAAATACTGGCTCCAATAATCAAAGCTGTCATCATCGCGCGACATTGGCCCACCGTGAGGCAGCACTATGGTTGGTGCAGCAGCGCCCTTTTTAAAATCGGCTGGCAAAGTCAGATACGCTTCTAACTCAAGGCCATCACGCGCTTTAAAGGTCAGTTTGTGTTTGTTGTGCATTTTTTCAGGAGTGACATCGGGATAACGACTGCCGATATACACCAGTTGCCCGGCTTTGCGATCACCAATGAAATAACTGCCACTGTCTTCTGCAGACTCTGAATAGAGCAGATATTTGTTGCCATCTTGGCTCATATCCATCACTGCATTGTAGGCATCGGGGATCGCCTTAGTTAACGCCTTCTGTAGTTTTTGGAAATTTGCGTCCCAATAAACACGGCTATCTTTAACGTTGGTAGTCATAAACCCGGCGACATCGCCAGTCTGATCGGAATAGAGCAGATTTCCTGCCACATCATATTTGCCATCGGCGTAGACAAGCTGACGTTTACGGGTGGTTAAATCCATCTGGAACAGTGCGTCTTTGCCCTCATGTAACGCGGTAAAGTAGAGGATATTGGGGTCCTTGCCGAAGCCTTTAACATCCACAGTTTCCGGACTAAACGCCTCAAATTCAAACAGACGCTCGCGGGTATTATCATCTTTCATCAGATCATAGAAGTAAGTGGTTTCATCACGTCCTTCTGCAATGCGCACTTTACCTTGACGATCGGCGATCCAATCAATCACATACGGAGTATTGCGCTGCACTTGTTCGCGACTGTTGCTGTAGATATCAACCTTATAAACGCTCGGCTGAGTGGCAAGATCATAGTCAATCGACATCAGCACATGATCAGGATCGTCAGGCAATAAACTGATGATGTTATCTTGGAACTGCGCTACATGTTCACCATCCCGCTGCTTGACCGTGAGCTCAAGCTTACGGTCACCGGTGACATCATAGGTCATCAAACGAGTGATGTTATAACTGACGCCCCATTCGCCGCGCACATCGCGGACATGCACTAACAGCGTATGATTGTTGGCCCACTCATAGCCGTTAAAAAACACTTTAAGGTTATCCGACTGCACCACGTAATCACGCTGCTTGGTATTGAGGTCATAAACCACCAAGGTTAATTGCCCGTGTTGATTTTGCACATAGGCCAAACGTTGGCCGTCAGGTGATAAATCGAATTGGCTCAAGAATGGCAGACTGCCATAAGACTCCACCGACAGTGGCGCAGTAGCCGCAGAGGCTTCGGCCGCAGTTGCAGGCGTTGTTAACATCCATTGTGAAATTAGCGCCAATGGCGCCAGAAGAAAACGTGCTTTCATAGCATCTTTTGCTGGCATATTCCCTGCCCCAACTACAACTCAGACAATAAGCCGGCAGCTCCTTTTATGTTGTGATTGATTCTGCGTGCTTTAAGTAAGCAGTAACAAAATTATCATACAATTCACAAAGGTCGCACGATATATCTCACAAAGCGACAAAGCGCTAATAGCAAACGGGTTAACGCCATCGGCCTGACAAAATGCCTCGCCTTAGTGCACACTTACGCCACCTATATATTGATAACGTTTATCATTTGTATTAGCATCCGCTATTCTTGTTTTAGGAGATTGGCATGCGTAAGTTATCCAACCGCTTTTGGTTCTCATTTCATGGCTGGTGCTCGCTACCTATTTGGGTATTGTTTTGCTTTATCTGTTTAACCGGCACTATCGCTGCCGTTAGCCACGAACTCACTTGGCTGACCAATCCCAATGCGCGCGCGCTGAACCCGAATAACTTACCTGAGAAAAGTGCTGCTGAACTGACGCAGATAGTGCAAACAGCGCATCCAACCGCCGATATCAGTACCGTATTGCAATATGAACCTTACCTCATCACGGCCGTGTTATTCAGCGACCAAAACGTGCCCGCAGCTATCGCTTATGTAAATCAATATACCGGTGAAATCCAGGAGATTAATCATGGTCTTACCTTTATTGGTTTTATGCGGACGCTACATGGCTGGCTGCTGTTTCCGTGGCAACATAACTACAGTGTTGGTTACTATCTTGTGAGCGCGATGGGCTTTGTGATGCTCGGTGCGTTAGTCAGTGGCTTGATGATCTACAAGCAGTTTTGGAAAGCCTTTACTCAACCGAAAATACGCATAAATCAAGGCGCAAAAACGCTGCTGGCAGATCTGCATCGTACCGCTGGCGTTTGGTCAATTTGGTTTATGGTGATCATCAGTCTCACCAGCTTGTGGTATCTGGTACAAGGCGTATTACTGCATAACGATATTGAAGTGGAACCGCATGCCCCGTTAGTGGCCGTCAGCGAATTGCCGTCAACAAAGCCTGAGCAGTTTCCGGTGTCGTTAGCGCAAGCGCTGCACACTGCTAAACAGTTATATCCTGACTTTAAGCCGAGTTATATCGCACTGCCAGAACACAATCGTGACAACTATCATCTCTATGGCAGTGGCGCGAATCCGCTGTTTGACCAATATGCTTATCAGGTGTCGGTCAATCCTTGGCGCGGCAACATCAGCCAGCAACTGGCCCCTGATGCAATGAACGCTGTGCAGACCGTCATGCATGTCGTCGACCCACTGCATTACGGCAACATTGGCGGCCTCTGGACCAAACTCATCTGGTTCTTGTTTGGCACTCTGCTCACCGGCATGTCGATTACCGGCTTTTTAATGTGGAGCAAACGCTTACTTAAATCTCGTCAGCAAGCTAAGGCTGCTCGCCCCGCGCCGTTAGCACATGCCACAGGAGAATCTCGTTAATGGCCCGCGTAAAAGCAACCTTTTGGCATCGTACTAAATTCAAATTAAGCGGCTTACTATTGCTGCTGCCAGTGTATTTTCTGTATCAAGCTTTGCATCCATCGTTTCCGGCAAGCTTGTCGCAGCAACAAATTGGCGCTTACCAAGTGGCGCCGATGCCGTTAGATTTAGCGCAGCCGTATCAACACGACGGCGCCTACATCAAAGACTTTATGGTGTTATTTCATCAAGGTAATCCAGATGATATTCGCCAAGCTTTTATGAGTATTGGTCCGGCACCGTTGTCCTTTACCACCCTGCAGGATGGTGATTTAGGTATTTTGCATGGCAGTCGCTATGGCCAACATGTGCACGCATTAACCCCTGAATATATCAGCGACGCCGACCGTATTTGGCTGACGATAGAGAGCTGGCAAGGCGAGCAACATACGGTTTCTTGGCCAGTTCCTGCAGACTGGTTAGCAGGTTAAGCCAGTCCATCGATAAAAAACAAAAGGGAGCCTGATGCTCCCTTTTTCATACCTGTCAGACTACAGAGAATTGGCATATTCAATAGCAAACTTAACCAGCTCGCTCGCGCATTGAAAACCGAGTTTGTTTTTTATATTTTGCCGCACTGCATCAACCGTTTTTACGCTGAGCCTCAACCGCAGCGCAATCTCTTTACTCGGATGCCCTTTACCGACCAGCGTAAAGATTTCCAGCTCGCGATCACTTAATGCCTGCACACCAAACGATGTTGCAGTGCGCTGTTTGCCTGATGCCATGGCATTACCCAGCAGCATTTTGGTCATGCGATCGCTGAGATACACCATGCCATCAAGCAACTTATTAATCGCCACCAGCAAGGTTTCTGGAGACTCACTTTTCATCAAATAGCCTTTAGCACCTGCCCGCAAGGCGCGTTCGGCATAGATCTCCTCAGGGTGCATAGAAAAGACTAACACCCGCGTCTCTGGATATTGACGGGTGATATCCTTGACCAAATCTAAGCCGTTTTGCTTATTCAGAGACAGATCGACAATTGCGATATCAAACGTCTGTCGCTGCAACAATGCTAAGGCATTTTCAACACTCTCCGCCTGTGCTGACACCAAAAAGCCTTGGTGTTGCTCAATTAAACTAGATAAGCCTTCGCGAACGATGGCGTGGTCGTCCACCAATAGAATGTTAGTTTTAGTGGTCATAATTCTGTTACCGCAACAGTTAGTTGGCCGCTAACGGCACTTCGCAGCAAATGCTGGTACCCTGCTCACTCGAGTTGATCTGCAACTCTGCATTTAGCATAGAGGCACGATACTGCATAATTTTGAGGCCCATAGCGCCAGCTCTTGGGACGGAATTATCGATACCACAACCGTCATCTTTAATAATTGCTGATAGCCGCTCAGGGTGGGCATCGATGGTAATATCAATGCGCTGACAACCGCTGTACTTCAGCGCGTTATTCACCGACTCATTGACGATATTGTACAGATGAGCGCATAACACGGCGTCTTCAATCTGCAACTCACCATGCTGCTGAAAATGGCACTGCGTACCAAACAGTTCGGTCACTGACTTGGCTAAACATTCAAATGCACGGCTGAGACCATCAGGTCCGTCGGGAATATGGTTTAAGCCCTGCAACACGTTGTACATGCGTTTACGCGCGCGGCCAATACTGTCGACAATTTTGCTTGATAGCGCTTCCAACGCCTCATCTTTCCCCGCTAGTTGATTAGCTAAGGCACTGCTGAGAAAGCTGAGTCCGGTCAGCTCCTGCCCTAGGCCATCATGTAGATCACGCCCGATGCGCTGCCGCTCATTACTGCTGAGCCGCAAAATTTCACGCTCTAGACTGCGCCGCTCAGTAATATCCCGGGCAACCTGCACGACACCATCAAGACTGCCTGCCGCATTAAATACCGGATAAGCCGAGATCTGCAGTAAACGACCATGACTTTGCAATTCGCCAAACGCTGGCTCATGATGGTTAAATACCTTCATTACCGGACACTTATCGCAGGTTTGCTGATGATTGACACAGCAATCGCGCTCGTCCTGACAATCACGATTATCATCATTACGGGCAATCTTATTGGCCCACAGAATGTTGTGGTGTTTATCGTGGAAAGTCACTCGCTCAGAGATAACATCAAGAATTAACTGCGCTTTTGATTCTGCCTTTTGGCATTCCTGCTTTGCTCGATATTCTTCTGTCACATCGACAATTAAGCAGTGAGTTTGAATAAAGCTACCGTCTTGGTCATAACGCACATTTCCATGCACCATTACGTATATTTCACGACCAGTCTTATGGCGTAATTTCCACGGAATACTGCGTGCTCGGCCTGAACATCTAAAATCAGGAAAGGTCACTTCTAAATGATATTTAACATCTGCTTTATTATATAAAAAGAATGAAAAAGGCCGACCAAATACTTCTTGCGGCTCATATCCGGTGAGTTCACTAAATGCATTATTTGAATCGATAATAATGGCATTCACATTCATTGACATATAAGCCAACGGAATATGATCAAACATCAGCCGATAGCGTTCATGAGACGCTAACAGGTCATTATACTTATGCCTTAGGCCATACTCTTCCTGCGCTGTTTGCTTAATGTAATGCATACGTTCACTCACATATCATCATGCTCTTAAATGCTACGGAGTTTACTACGTGCGCCAGTAAATGCCTTTTGGGTAAAAGTTCATTTGAGAATTGAATCACATATCTGTAACGCAATTTTTAAAACTTTAAAATCTATTAACTGCGAATACCTAAATCAATATAGGTAACACTACCTATATTTAATAATTCACATTTATATAATCTATAAATAAACCTATGTTTTAAATAAATTAAAAAGTGTTTCAATAAATACCTTAGGTAATAACACCTAACGGCTATTAGGTAGTAAAGAGCTAGTTAACATCTAACCATAAAATTTAAAATTGCCTCGCAAAATAAAACTCATTAAAGCTCATTTTGCAGCACCTAATAGAGGCAATAAAAATGAAAATTACCACGTTAGTTTTTTCAATGATGATGCTCTGCATTGGCGGTGTCAGTATCGCCCATGCACAAGATTTTAAATGGCAACAACACCACCTGCAGCAAGGGATTAAATGTGCCAGCTGCCACGGTAACGACGTAAAAGCAGCGATCAAAAACGATACCTGCCTCAGTTGTCACGGCAGTTATGAAAAATTGGGCCAGCAAACCAAAGATATGCACCTGAACGTGCATCAAAGCCCACACTTCGAACACCTTGAATGTACTGCTTGCCACACTAGCCACGACCAAACTACCGCATTCTGCCAAGATTGCCACGGCCCCATCGTGCGTGACTCAAAGTTCAGCAAAATCAATAAATAACCAGACCGAGGGATGAGAAAATGAAATCTGTATTCAAAAAAGCATTTGCCCTAGGTGTATTGGCTGTTGCTTGCCAGACTGCATACGGCAAAACCATTACCTATGATACTGACATTGCCATCGTGGGTGGCGGTTCTACTGGTCTCGCCGCGGCGGTGACTGGCGCAGAAGCCGGTGCCAAAGTCATGGTGTTAGAAAAAAATCCCTACTTGGGCGGTAGTTCAAACTTTGCGGAAGGCCTGTTTGGCGTAGAAAGCGATTGGCAACGTGGTAAATCTTACGGCCTCACCAAAGATGAAGCGTTTGAACATATTATCGAATACTCTCACTTTAATAACGATGCATCGCTGATCCGCAAATTTGTCGACGACTCGGCAGGCAATCTCAACTGGCTACATGACCGCGGCGTTGATTTTGATGTCGTACAAATCTCACCAAAAGAACCAGAAACCTGGCACCTGATCCAAAACCGCAAACGCTTCCATCACGGTGCAGCACTGGTGACTGCGCTGCAAGAACACGCGGAAAAGGATGGCGTGGAATTCCTCATGCGCACCCCCGCAAAAAGCCTGATTTATAAAAACGGTAAAGTTACTGGGGTACGCGCCAAAGACCACAAAGGCAACGACGTGGTAATTAACGCGAAAGCGGTGATTATCGGCTCAGGTGGCTTTGGTAACAGCCCAGACAAAATTGATAAATGGACCAAATATAACGGCGCCAACTTCAAACCGACGCTGCCATTGAACAAAACTGGTGACGGCATTGAGATGGCCAAAGATCTCGGCGCGGCTCATGAAGGTGAAACCTTGATGTTGCATCCAGGCACTGAAGGTAAAGGCATTGTGCCACTAGGCAATATCTACACCATGACCTGGCAACCAGCCAACATGTGGGTCAACGCGCACGGCAAACGCTTTACCGATGAAACCGTTGCCTTTAGCTTTGCCCATGCTGGTAATGCTATTGGGCGTCAACTGGGTAACTATGCTTGGGCGATTTTTGACGATGCAGAAGTTGACCATGCCATCAAAGACGGGGTGGATAACGGCGTAGGCGTGTTGGTGCCGGTGATGACTAAGCTGAGCAATATCCGCACTGAAATTAAAAATGCACTGGCAGCTAAATCAGAAAGCTTCTTCGCTGCTAACAATATTGAACAGCTGGCAAAAGAGATTAACGTGCCGGTTGCCAATCTCAAAGCCAGTTATGAGCAATACAACAACGCGGCGAAAAATCACTACGATGAGGCCTTCCTCAAGGACCGTATGTGGACGCGTCCGTTGACCCACGGCACGTTATACGCCGTCAAACTGATGCCTTACCACTTCACCTCTGTGGGCGGCTTGAAAGTCACCAATGATATGCAAGTGGTCAACACCGATGAAAAACCGATTACCGGTCTTTATGCCGGTGGTAACGATGTCGGTGGTTTGTATTCAGACACTTACACCCTGTGGGCTTCGGGTCACGCGTTTGCCTTTGCCACATATTCTGGTCGTATTGCCGCTCAAAGCGCAGTAGCAGCCATCAAAGCTGCCAAATAAGGATAACCGAACATGAACAAGAGTTTAGTTTCTGCCACTATCTTGGCCGCGGGATTTATCGGTTTACACGCTAACGCGACTGAAGGCGGTGGCAATGTTTATCCTAATGGTGCAGAAGGCTTTATGGCGGGCGCGTTACCGCCACAAGGACTGTACTATCAGAACTTCTTGAACCATTACACAGTCAACAAGCTGACCGATAGTAACGGCGATAACAGCGGCGCAGATATCAATCTGCAAGCCACTGCCGATGTATCACGCTTTATCTACATGACCGACAAAAAGCTGTTTGGCGCAGATTGGGGGATGTATACCACGATTCCATTGGTGCATGTCAGTGGTGAAGTAGCGGCGAATGGCGTGCCGGTGTTGAGTTCAACCACCAGTGGTTTAGGCGATATCTCCATATCACCGCTAATGCTGGCATGGCATCAACCCAACTTCCACTACGCTTTTGCTTTGGAAGTAACAGCGCCGACTGGCGAATACAACATGAATCGCTTTGCCAATCCTGGCCGTAACTATTGGGTATTCACCCCGGTATTTGTTGCCACCTATCTGAACAATGGCTTTGAAGCATCAGCTAAATTCATGTACGACTTCAACGGTAAAAACGATGACACTCACTATAAATCTGGTCAGGAGTTTCATTTTGATTATGCCGTTGGTTACCACCTGAATAACTACACGCTGGGAATAGCGGGTTATTACTACCAACAGATGACCGATGATAAGCAAAATGGTGCGGTTTATTTGGATGGTTATAAAGGCAAAGCCTTTGCGATTGGTCCAGCGCTGAAGCTAGATACTGCAGCGGGTTATTCCCTCGAACTGCGTTATCAGAGCGAAGTCTCAACCGAAAACAAGCCTGAAGGTGATAAGTTCTGGTTGAAGTTCACCACTAAGCTGTAATCGCTTCAATAGCAAAATAGCGTTCCCTGCAAAGCCCACTGCGATCTTGTTAACAGTGGGCTTTTTTATCAGTGACTCATAACTGCTTAAGGTTGTGCTGCAACAGCTGCAGGCCTTCACTCAGCGCCTGCTGCTGTTCATCCGCCATACCCAATGTCATCGCCTGCGACACTTGTTGTTCTAAGCGACTGGCATCGGCCAATAACTGTTGCCCCTGTGGCGTCAGTTGTAACAGCACACTACGTTTATCCTGTGGATGCGGCACTTTGAGCAGCCATGCTTTATCGCTCAGCTCTGCCAGCAGTCGCGTTACCTGTCCTTTATCGCGCCGCAATACCTGCGCAACCTGCAGCGGTGTCACTTGCTCGCTTGTGCCCACCAGTCTTAACACGCGGAAATACAGTAATGACAGCTCGGGCAACTCCTTGGAAAAAGTGGTCAGCAAGGCACTTTTATAGGCATCGAGCACAGAAAATAACAGATGGTTAACGCTCATTAGTTGACTTTATCAATTAAATCCTTTGTAATTGATTTTATCAACTAACTAGTTCATAACACAACCACAGAGGAAAATTATGCCCCACCAATATCGCATCAGCGTAGAAAAGCTAGATGACGCGCAACAAACCACCCACAGCCTGAGCTTCAACACCATCAACCATGACGACATTTTTAAGATTTTAGAGCGCGTTGATGGCAAGTTTGGCTTTAGCGATGAACAAACCAAAAGCTTTATTGTTGGCCTCAAACTGTTTGGCGAAGTGATGATGCAAGAACGTAAACACCCGTTATTTGAAGAGCTTGGCCCACAGTTCAAGCAGTTTATGAAAAAGCTCAAATCCAGCGTATAAAAAAGCCACCATCTCGGTGGCTTTCTCCTGAATTGAAGATTGCGTCGCTTACAACCCTAGCTCACTTTTCAGTTGTTCAACCCAGGTTGCTAGACGATCATCCGTCAAACTGGCTTGGTTATCTTTGTCGATGACTAAGCCGACAAAACGATCTTCGACGACTGCTGCTGACTGGCTAAATTCGTAACCATCTAGCGGCCAACTACCGACAACTTCGGCGCCGCATTCCACCACTGTGTCGTACAACTCGCCTAAGCCATCAACAAATTCATCAGGATAGTTCACTTGGTCACCTAAACCGAACAGCGCCACTTTCTTACCTGCCAAGTCCATATCATCAAAGCTTGGCATAAACTCTTCCCAGCTTTCTTCCTGACACTCGGCAGACAATCCCGGCAGTTGCCCTTCACCTAAGGTTGGCGTGCCCAAAATCAGGATGTCATAAGCAGCCAGCGCATCTGCTTCGGCGCGATTGATGTTTAATGGCTTATCCGCCACATCACCAAGCAATTTATGTAGTTGTTTGGCAACCTTACGCGTACTACCTGTATCTGTTCCAAAGAAAATTCCGATCTGTGCCATGTTCCACCCCATCTAGAAATTTATGATTCAGTCGTTAGTTGCAATTCGCATTCCTAGACTATCTATATGAAAAGTAATGAAATACTTAAAAATCGTTTTTGATAAACCAACAAAATTGTCGTAAAGCGGACAATTTGCTGCTGTCACGATTAATCATCATCGTCGTCATCATCTTCATCAGGCGCCACCCAAGTGATAGGACGATAGATCTCAACCCGATCACCGTCTTGCAACTCAGTATCGAGCGCGCAAAGCTTGCCGAACACTCCCACCTTTTGCTGATCTAAGCGAATCGCCGGAAACATGTTGAGAATCCCTGACGCCTCAATGGCCGACATCAAAGTCGCATGTTCGTCGACATTAACCGGGATCCATACCTGCTCTTCAGGCTTGGCAAATACCACACTGACTTTCATGGTTAACCTCCGGTCACGGGCGCCGCCGCAATAGCACGACGCTCAGTCAACAGTTGCTCAACTTTCTGCTTTACCGCCAATACCGCGCCGAGGATCAAAAAGCCGCCTGGCGGCAGGATCACCAGCAATAAGCCACGATATTCCGGGATCACTGTGGTTTCTAAAAAAGCAAAGTGCTGTCCGAGTAGGAGTGACGCATTGGCAAACAAGGTACCGCTCCCCATCACTTCGCGAATGCCACCGAGCATAGTCAGTACCCAGGTAAAGCCTAATCCCATCGCCAAACCGTCAAGCAACGATGGCAATAATGGCGACTTACTGGCATAGGATTCCACCCGGCCGAGAATGGCGCAGTTGGTCACAATCAGTGGAATAAACAGCCCCAACACCTTGTGCAACGGATGTAGCCAAGCGTTCAACAGCGCATCAATCAGTGTCACTAATGAGGCGATAATGATGATATTGGCGGGAATACGCACCGCTTTGCTGATCACGCCTTTTGCCATCGACGTTAGGGCATTAGCAGCGATCATGACCACTGTAGTGGCTAAGCCCAAGCCGAGACCATTGGTAGCGCTACTGGTTACCGCTAACAGCGGACACAATGCCAATGACTGCTTGAGGACAATATTGTTGTCCCACATGCCCGCCGCCCAGATCTGCCGATACTGATGTTGCTGAGAATTAGTTTGCGTCATGGGGTTGTTCCTCCATGTTTTTGGCCAGTGCCTGCATTGCGGTATGAACACCATTCACCACCGCGCGCGGCGTAATGGTAGCGCCGGTAAATTGATCAAAGGTGCCACCATCTTTTTTCACCCCCCATAGCGGAGTGTTGGCAAGCGAATGTTGATTAAACTCGGTTACCCAAGGGCTTTTCGCCAATTCAATCTTGTCGCCAAGCCCCGGCGTTTCGCTATGACTGATGATGCGTACGCCAGTGATAACCCCTTCGGTATCAACGCCGACTAAAAAGCTGATGGTGCCACTAAAGCCCTCTTCAGTGCCGCGAACCACAAAGTGCGTGGTGCCGCCCTGACCGTTTTTGACGGTGAAGATCTCATAGTGGCGCTGTTGAATATCGATCGCTTCAGACTTAGCAAACACCTTGTTGGCATAGGTTGCGCCAGCCAGCACTTCATCCAGTAGCGCGTTTTGATCTTCTTCGATGCGCTGATTGATCAAGGGCCGAGTCCACAGTTCCACCAGCACCAAAATCAGTGCTGCTAACCCACAGATCGCCGCCAGCAAGCCACTTTGATAACCGATACTTTCTTTCCATTTATCCAGAGCAAGCTGCATCATGATTTCCTCGCCATAGATTTACTGCCAAACACGCTGGGGCGTAGATAGTGGTCAATTAGCGGGCTGGCAGCATTCACAATCAGCACCGCAAACGCCACCCCCTCGGGATAGTTGCCAAAAGAACGGATCAGCCAAATTAGCGCTCCGCAGGCGCCACCGTAGATTAATTGTCCGCGCACGCTGGTCGGTGAGGTAACCAAATCAGTTGCGATATAAAACGCACCGAGCATGGCGCCACCACTAAATAGCTGCACTAACGGAGAGCTAAAGCTTTCTGGCGCTATCAGGGATGCGATGGCCGCTGGCACGCACAGCCCTAACACGAATGACAGCGGAATTGCCCAGTGAATAATGCGGCGATAGAGCAACACCGCACCACCAAGCAGGATCAGCAGTGCACTGGTTTCACCGAGACTACCGCCGCCGAGCCCAAGGAATTGCGCCACAATTGATACTGGCTCATGGCTTAAACCACTGAGCGGCGTTGCCGCGGTCACTCCATCAAACTGCAACCAACCTTGCGGCACCGCCACTTGGTTACCGCTGAAATCGATCGGAGTCGGTACGGCCCAGTTGGTCATTTCAACGGGAAAACAGATCAGTAACATTACCCGTGCGAGCATGGCGGGATTAAACAGGTTTTGGCCTAAACCGCCATAAATCTGCTTGCCGACGATAATGGCAAATGCACTGCCGAACCCAGCTAACCACATAGGCACGGTCGCCGGTAAGCTCATCGCCAACAATAAGCCGGTGAGCAATGCCGAGCCATCCATGCAGGCGTTGGCGGCGCGCCCCATTAACTTCAGACAGAGGTATTCAGTGACGATAGCTATCACCGAGCACACCAAAATGGTCTGTAGACTGGCGAGCCCAAATTGATAAATACCCATCAAGGCTGCTGGCAGCAATGTCAGTACCACGGTATACATGATGCGGCTGCTAGTATTGCTGGTATGTGCGAACGGCCCGGCCTTAGGTTCAAAATCAATCATTTTCAGTCTCCTTCACTTTGCCTCTGGCGGGACGCGCCTTACGTGCTGCGGCTTTGGCAGCTTTGGCCGCCGCTTTTGCTGCCGCTTCGCGTTCTAAACGCTGCACACGTTCTTCATTCAGTGCCCGTGCGGTTGCTGAACGCTGCGCTTTCAAGCGGTTCGCATTAATAGAGCCTTTGGCAAACTGAAAGTACTGCACCAGCGGTAACGAAGCCGGGCAGACATAACTGCAGGCGCCGCAAGAAAGGCAGTGATTAACTCCCAGCTCTTCGGTTTTACTGAAATCGGATAAACGGGCGTAGGCCGCCATCTGAAACGGCATTAATCCCATCGGACAAGCGCGCACACACTGACCACAGCGAATACATTCGGTCTGCTCGCGGGTTTTCACCTCGTCGTCGGTCAACGCCAAAATGCCACCCACGGTTTTGTCGATGGGAATATAAGGGGAGGAGATCACTTGTCCCATCATCGGCCCGCCAAACAGCAAGCGCGAGGTGCTTTCTTTAACACCACCACAATATTCAATCACTTCATTCACTGGCGTGCCGACGGGCACTTCCACGTTACGTGGTGCGCCAATCCCTTTACCGGAGACGGTAATCACCCGGCTGACCAGAGGCCGACGAAAACGGGTCGCCTGGTAGACAGCGCGTGCAGTGGCGATGTTATGCACCAACACGCCAACCATACCGGCATGACCACCGGTCGGCACTTCCGCCCCGGTAAGGAATTTGATTAGATGGCGCTCGGAGCCCATCGGATAGATGCTCGGAGCGGCACGCACCTCAATCGCATCATCTTCAGATGCGGCAGACGTTAACTGCGCTAACGCATTGGGCTTATTATCTTCCACGCCGATAATCGCCTTCTTGGTGCCACTGGCGATCATTAGCAGTTTCACCCCAGCAATAATTTCAGGCGCATATTCCTGCATCGCCACATCATCACAGGTCAGATAGGGTTCGCACTCACCGCCGTTAATTACCAGCGTATGCGCGCCGCCTTTGCGAGCAAACTGCAGTTTCACCACAGTCGGGAAGCCCGCACCACCTAGGCCAACAATGCCCGCTTCTCGAACCCGCTCAATAATCTGTTCGCTGCTCAGCGCTAGATAGTTTTGTTGCGGATGGGTTTCGCCCCAGCGTCTATCGCTGTTGGCGCGAATAATAATGGTGTCACATTTCACCTTGGAGGGATGCGAGCTAAAGTGCGGCGTAATCCC
This sequence comes from Shewanella mangrovi, assembly GCF_000753795.1. Lineage (GTDB taxonomy): Bacteria > Pseudomonadota > Gammaproteobacteria > Enterobacterales > Shewanellaceae > Shewanella > Shewanella mangrovi. Next base: position 235,554 of record NZ_JPEO01000004.1, on the reverse strand, counting down.
TGTGACAATGCCGTTTACCGGTGCATGCAGCGGTGCCACCATGTCGTTGCGGCCGCTGGCGATCAGTTGTCCGCGGGTAACACTGTCCCCCGCTTTTACCAGTGGCGTCAGCGTGGCACCGTTACGTAACTGCAATGACAAAAACACATTGCGTGGCCAAAAGAAGCGATCTATGCCGCTGCCATTGGTTAGCGTCTTGTAGCTTTCTGGGTGAATACCACCGCGAAATGGGCGGCTTAATAAGTTCAACATAAGCGCTCCTATGCCGCCGCGTTGGCAGTGGCAGCCTGCTGCGGTTTAGGCCAAAACCAAGTACGGGTATCAGGTTCAACCTGCACCATGGTCAAACAGTCTTGCGGGCACACCTGAGTACATAGCTTGCAGCCAGTGCAGACATCGCTGATAACGGTGTGCATCTGCTTAGTCGCACCAACGATGGCGTCAAACGGACACGCCTTGTAGCAGCGGCCACAGCCAGAACAGTCAGCTTCGTTAACCTTGGCCACCCACTGAATATCTTCTTCGCCCATTTCGACCGAGACACCAAGCAGATCGGCAATGGTTTGTGTCAGCGACTGTCCGCCAAGAGGACAGGCGTTGGGATTTAGCTCGCCGCGTACCATAGCTTCAGCTGCCTGTCGGCAACCCGCCACGCCGCATTGTCCGCATTGGCCACCGGGCATCAGTGCCTCGATTTCATCCACCAACGGATTACTTTCCACCTTGAAAACTGACGATGCGTATCCCAACGCCGCCCCCAGTACCGCCCCCAGCAGTACAAAGAAAATCACCGTAATGATCATCATTTCCCCCTGTTAGACGATGCCGGCAAAACCCATAAACGCCATCGACAGCAAACCGGCTGTGATAAACGCGATGGGATTACCTTTAAACGCAGCAGGCACTCGATTCAGGCTGAGCTGACTGCGCAGCCCGGCAAACAGTACCAACACCACCATAAAGCCGACTGAAGAGCCCAAGCTGTACATCAGCGTTTGCATAAAGCTAAGGTCTTCCTGCACCGCCAATAACGCCACCCCTAATACGGCACAGTTGGTAGTGATCAACGGCAGGAATACACCAAGCGATTGATACAACGCGGGAAAGCTCTTTTTCACATATAGTTCGGTGAGCTGTACTACCGCCGCAATCACCAGAATAAAGGCGATAATGCGCATAAACTCTAAGTGCAGCGGTTTTAAAATAGCCGCCTCTAATACCCAGCTCATCAACGCCGCTAACGTCAGTACAAAGGTGGTGGCTAGGCCCATGCCTACAGCGCTATCTACCTTGCTGGACACGCCCATAAAGGGACATAGTCCAAGGAATTTGGCCAACACCACGTTGTTGACAAAGGCAGCACCGAGAAATATCAACAGCCCATCGGTCATCATCTCGCTCCTGAAAACATTACTTGCCAACCTAGGTGCATAGCTTGTGCCAGCGAAAAACACGCGCACGAAAATAAGTTAACCAATTGTTAAATAATGAGTTTATTTTTATGACAGATTTCATCGACACAGCGTTGTTTGTCAGGAAAGCAACAAAGCGTGTGGCGAGAATGAAGGATGTTATAAACACGACAGGCGTAAAGTAGCGTGGCAAAAGCCAATAAAAAGGCGACCCGCAGGCCGCCGTTAAGTAGCGAGTTTTACTGAAGAAAATTAATGGGTCGCGCCCAGTAAATACCGCAGTAGCTGTTGATGAAACTCTTTGGGTGCTTGCATCTGTGGTGCATGGCCGTAATTAGGAAACAGAACAAGGCGGCTATTGGGAATACGTTTGGCCGCCTCCCGTGCCAGTACCGGGTAGTTACCTAAGGTCTTGCGAATCTCCGGTGCCGCCAGCGCCTTACCCACTGCCGTGGTGTCTTGCTCGCCAATGAACAACAGTGTTGGCACTGTAAGCTGTTCAAACTCATAAAACACAGGTTGGGTGTAGATCATGTCGTACAGCAGCGCCGAGTTCCACGCCACGATCTCTTTGCCTGCGCCGCGATACATGCCCGCAAGCATCTGCACCCAAGGTTCATAATCGTCGCGCCACTGCCCGGCATAATACGTTTTGCGCTCGTAGTTACGAATCCCAGTGTCGGTTTTCTGTAACTCACTTTGATACCAGCCATCGACGCCAATATCCGGCACGCCTTTGGCTTTCCAATCTTCCAGCCCAATCGGATTCACCAGCACCAGTTGCTCGGTGGCGTTAGGATAAAGCAATGCATAGCGAATACCTAACATGCCACCAGTGGAATGCCCCATCACAATCGCTTTATCAATCTTCAGCGCAGCAAGTAACGCGTGAGTATTCGCGGCAAGCTGCTGAAAACTATATTGGTAAGCCGTAGGTTTGCTGGACTTACAAAATCCGATTTGATCGGCGGCGATTACCCGATATCCCGCTTCGGTCAGCGCCGTAATACTGTCCTGCCAGGTGGCCGCACAAAAGTTCTTACCATGCAACAATACGACCGTATGACCATTAGGCTGCTTGGCTGGCACATCCATATACGCCATATGCAGCTGGTTCCGCTGCGATTCAAAGTTAAATTGCTTTACCGGCCAAGGGTATTCAAATCCTTCCAATTCCGGGCCATAGGCCACCTTCTCCGCCGCCTGACAGTTCAGCACCGCCAGCAATGGCAGTGCCAATAGCGCTTTAGACAATAACGACATCAGTTACCTCCTGTAATTCGTTAACCACTGTTCAAGTCCGCTTCCCCCGCAAGCTTGGCTGCCAGTCTAGTGGAGCTAATTTAGAAGATCAAAAAACACAGATTGGTTATTTTTTGCACCAAGATTGCACACTAATAAAGAAAGATGATGCAACAGCCACCGCTATCCAACCTCATCAGCGCCGTTTAAACCGATTGTCGCAAAGCTGACAAACGCAGATGGCCGCTTAAAATTTGTCCTAAATCAAACAAAGCCTGTTTATTCAAAGAAATTCACTGTTATCAGTAAGTTGGCATGAGCAATAGCTAAGGATGGTCTGATTTATGCACTAACAGACAAAACGCGAGGTTTAACAATTGTGCAGTTTGGGACGAATGCGACGACTGCATCGTCCCACCTAATCTGATAAGGAAGGCTCATGGAACAACGTCACGACACGCTACCTACGTTACAGACGCCGCAAATTGGTCTAGACGCCTTTAAGCAGATCCTGCAACACGCGCCAATCGCCATCAGCATTACCGATCAAGCGGGTAATCTGCTGCTGATCAATCAAACGTTTGTGGATATCACCGGTTATCAAGAGAGTGAACTATTAGGCAATAACTGCTCAATGCTGTCTTATAAAGCCACGCCGCGTAGTGTTTACCAAAGCTTGTGGGGCGCGATCACTCGTGGTGAACATTGGCAGGGACAACTCATCAATAAACGCAAGAACGGCCAGCCTTATATCGCCGACATTTCAATTTCCAGCTTTACCAACAATGACGGTACACAGCTGTATTACTCGATTCACAAAGACATCACTGAACAACACGAGCTGCAAACCCATCAGAAAAACCAGTTCACCATGTTTCAGGCGGTGTTGAACTCAGCGCCGATCGCCATCGCGCTGATTGATGCGCAGCACAATGTCTTGTTCAGCAACCGTCGTTTTGAGCATCTTCATGACAGTATTCAACAGTCGCCAATTACGCTACTGGCCGACAGTTTAAGTGATGAATATGGTTTTAACTGTATTGAAGCTTTTATGGGGAATCGGCAGAACCGCTACAAAGGCATTCATATTCAACAAGATGGACCACTCGGTGAACGCTGGTTTGATTATGCACTGGCAAAAATTCCGGTTACCGACACCACTGCTGAGGCCTATTTTCATCCTTCAGACGAATACTACACAGTGGTCGCCATCAGTGATCGCACCAAAGAAAAGCTGCTAGTTGAAGAGCGCCGGATTAACTCAGTCAAACTGATGGCCAGCGACAACCGCTACGTGCATGCCATGCAGGAGGCGTTAATGGCCACGCTGCATCAACTGCAGGGGCCATTCAATATGATTGAGTCGGCAGTCAAAATTCTCAAAAAAACCAGTCATGCCTGCCCTGGGTTATCAGCCATGGACGAAGCGATGATCAACGCTGTCGATGCCATGAATGAGATCAAACAGGCAATCCCTGAGCGCAGCAACGAAGCCTTCCAACCAGTGAATCTCAATCAAGTGGTGCGCGATGCCACCGCGATTAGCACCGACGAGTTGCTGCTCACCAGCACCCATCTTGAGCTGGCACTGACACCTACTTTACCGTCGATATCCGGCATGCCCCACCGGCTGGTGCTGGCCTTAAAGCAGATTATCGACAATGCCGTTGATGCGATTCAGGCCTCCAAAGCTGATGAGCGCACCATGCTGATCTCCACCGCTGAAGATGACAACGACATCAGCATTATCGTCGAAGACAGCGGTGCCGGCGTACACGAAGATATTCGGCTGAAAGTGTTCCATCCGTTTTACAGCACTAAGCCACGGCATCAATCAGGTTGCCGCGGTATTGGGCTGTCGATAGTGCAGCAGGTACTAAACGAACACTCGGCCACGATATCGATTGCCGACAGCCCGCATCTTAAGGGTGCGAGTATTCGTCTGACCTTCCCAAAACATAGCTGGTGAGGTGCTTATGGGTGTAGAGATTTCTTTATTTGACCTAGAGCGCCAGTTACTGGCGGCCATGTATAAGATCAGTAGCGAACTGAACAGCAGTTTGAACTACACAGCATCGGCCAACAACGTGCTAAAAGTGCTGCATAACGAGTGCAAGCTGTTACATGGCATGTTGACCATTCTCGATGCCGAACGCGATATTTTGCTGATCAAGTCACTGCACAATCCGGGTCAGGCGACCGAGCCGGAAGAGAAGCAGGTGTACTACAAAGTTGGCGAAGGCATTGTCGGTGAAGTGCTCAAACATGGCAGTGCGATTGTGATTCGCCAGATTGGCAACGATAACCGCTTTGCCGACAAATTAGCGCTGTATGATTACGACAAGCCCTACATCTGTGTGCCGCTGCGAGATGGCACGAATAAGGTGATTGGCGCGCTATCGGCGCAACCACCGATGTGTGGTGATGACGAACTGGCAGCGCTATCACGCTTTTTGGAGATGATCGCCAACCTGATCGCCAAGAACGTGCAATTAGCCTACAAGGTGGAAACCAAAGAGAAACAGCTCGTTGACGAACGCGATGGGCTAAGACGCAAAGTGCGCAACAACTACAGTTTCAAAAACTTAGTGGGCCACACAAAGGCGATGCGGCAGATTTTCGAGCAAATTCGTCTGGTATCGCGTTGGGATTCCACCGTGTTACTGCGGGGTGAGTCGGGAACGGGTAAAGAGTTAGTGGCGAACGCTATTCACTACAACTCGCCGCGCGCCAACAACCCATTCGTCAAACTCAACTGTGCCGCCCTGCCGGATAACTTATTGGAATCAGAACTGTTTGGTCATGAAAAAGGTGCCTTTACTGGTGCAGTTAAGCAGCGTAAAGGCCGTTTCGAGATGGCTCACAACGGTACGATTTTCCTTGATGAAATTGGTGAAACCAGCCCCGCATTTCAGGCGAAATTACTGCGTGTATTGCAGGAGAAAGAGTTTGAACGCGTTGGCGGCACCGCAACCATTTCGGTCAACGTGCGCATCATTGCAGCCACCAACCGTAATCTGGAAGAGGAAGTCAGTCAGGGCAATTTCCGTGAAGATCTCTACTATCGTTTGAATGTAATGCCGATGTATCTGCCGCCATTGCGGGAGCGAACGGAAGATCTGCCAGAGCTGGCCGAGCATATGATCAAGCGCCTCGGACAAGCGCAATCACGAGAATTGTCGCTGACCGACAGCGCGGTGCGCGCCATGATGGCGTACAGCTGGCCGGGCAACGTGCGTGAGCTGGAAAATACGCTGGAGCGCGCCTCTGTACTGAGCGAATCTGGCACCATTGGCCCAGATCTGGTGACCTTTAGCCAAATCGATGCACCGCAATTCATTGCGCCTTCAAGTAGCCACAGCCATGCGGCAATGCCAAATCACAATAATGGCAGCGCAGTGGTACGTGAGCGTGTGATGGACGAACGTGAACAGGTGATTGATGCCTTAGAACGCTCCGGCTGGGTAAAGGCCAAAGCGGCGCGGTTGCTGAATATGACCCCACGGCAAATTGCCTATCGTATTCAGATTATGAATATCGAAATGAAAGAGCTGTAAGCCTACATCGGCCTTTGTCTGCTTTGCGACAATTGTCACCCGACAAGCAGACAGAGGCCAGCACAAACCATCCTAAGCTATTGATTCACATAAACACCCTTTCAGGAATAGAGTTTGCAACATCGCTGCATCATTGAGTTTTAAATGCCAGAGGTCACTATGGAACTTCACACCGATGAGCGTTTGTCAGCCGCAAGCACTGGCTGCTCCAGCAGCCAAGCAGAAGGCGCGTCTGTCAGCCATTTGTTGCCCAAAGATGTACAGCAACAGATCGCACGACATCCCTGTTATTCAAAACAGGCACACAAGTATGCGCGTATGCACCTGCCCGTCGCCCCGGCCTGCAATATTCAGTGCAACTACTGCAACCGCAAGTACGATTGCAGCAACGAGTCACGTCCCGGGGTAGTATCTCATCTGGTGGACCCGCACGGCGCATTGAAACAATTTCGCGCCATCAAAAAGCGCGCGCCTAATCTGACCGTCGTCGGCATCGCCGGTCCTGGAGATGCGCTGGCGAATCCCAAAGCGACCTTTAGTGCCTTAAAGCTTATCCGTGAAGAAGATCCAACTGCTCAGCTATGTATCTCAACCAATGGCTTAATGCTGGCAGAATATGCCGACGAACTCGCCGCCCATGGCGTGCACCATCTGACCATTACCATCAACACCATTGATCCTGTCATTGCTGCCAAAATCTATCCCTGGGTATATTACAATCATCGCCGCCTGCGCGGTTTAGCAGCCGCTGAGCGATTGATTGCCAATCAGCTTGCGGGCTTAGAAGCAGCAGCAAAACTCGGCATGTTGGTGAAGGTCAATACCGTACTTATCCCCGGCATTAATGATCAGCAGATTGCCACACTGTCTGCCGCGGTGAAGGCGCGCGGCGCATTGATGCACAACATCATGCCGCTGATTTCCGCCGCTGAACACGGCACTTATTTTGGCGTCACTGGCCAACGCGGCCCAACAGAGGCCGAGCTGAGCAGCGCCCGCGACGCGTCTGGGCAATTTATGCCGCAGATGACCCATTGCCAACAATGCCGTGCCGATGCAGTTGGCACCCTAGGCGGTGGCTGTGGAACTGAAGCTGCAAGCGAGACGAGCCAACCCATAAAGATCGCGGTCGCCACCAATGGCGGGCCGTTAATCAACACCCATTTTGGTCATGCGCAGCAGTTTGAGATTTATCAGCTTGATAGCGCCACCACTGAGTTTCACTTCTTAGAGCGGCGTCAGGTCGCGCAATACTGTAACGGCGCCAGCGAGTGCCCAGAGGAAGAAGCCGACAAACAAGCGATGTTTAAAGCAATCGAAGACTGCCGCATGGTGCTGTGCTCTCGCATTGGCATAGCCCCATGGCGCACGCTAGAGCAGATGGGCATTACCCCAAATGTGGATCACGCCTTTGCGCCTATCGATGAAGCACTCGCCACCCTTGCTAAAACTCAGCTAGCGCCAAAGGCCGACAGCCATAAGGAGAGCAACGATGAAGTATGCCATTACTGATAAATGCGTTGGTTGCCATGCCTGTTTGTTGGTGTGCCCCAGCAATGCTGTGTTTGCCGATCCCGATAATCCCAAGCAGTTTATGATCCATCCACGACGCTGTACTGGCTGTGAAGACAAGTTTGCCGATCCGCAATGTGCCAGCATCTGTCCCGTAGAAGAAGCGATCGTGAACGAGTCAGCAATGGCGGTTAATCCACTTGGTAGCCTGACTGGCATAGAACTACGGAGGGAGTGTTGATGCAGATTCCGATTGAACTGACACGAGCGCAGGAACTGGAACGCTTCTGGCAACCGATTGTCGACAGTTTTGCTAGCGGCGAAACAGTACTACCGCCATTTCTTGGGCTAGCAGAAGCGGGCTTTGGCGCTTTATGTGCCGACTTCGCCGCCAGCGATATTGAGGTAACGGTGCCGCTCGGCCAACATAAAACCCCGATTCGGCAAGTGCGGCAGGATATCGTTAACCTACGTAATAAAGAGCAGCAAGAGCTGATCACCCTGCTGATGGAAAACGCCAATCCGAACGCTTGCTATGCTCGCTTTGCCGCGGTGATTATTGCCAGTGGCTGCTTAGGTAATCGCCATCTTTGGAAAGATCTGGGGTTGCCGGAGCGGCCACGACTGAGTCAGATTTTTGCTTGGTATTTTCCGCCGTTGTTTGCTGGTAATGACCGGAATATGCGCTGGAAGCGCTTTTTATACAAACAGTTATGTGAGACTGGCGGCGATTATGTGTGTCGTGCGCCGAGTTGCGATCAATGTAATACCTATCAGGAATGCTTTGGCCCCGAAATTTAGCCTCGTGGCGGTTAACGCGCAACTTGGCAGCTTATTCTGCCGCGGCTTCTGCACGATATAGGCTAGCGCGATGACGACCGTTTTGCTTACTTTGATACAAGGCCTCATCCGCATGTAACAGCAGCTGAGATGGGCTATTGGGCGCACTGGCGTCTATGCTGCTGATCCCGATACTGACCGTGACCACCTTGGCCGCGTCCGATGTTTCATGGGGAATTTGTAGCTGTTGTACCTGCCTCAGCACTTCATCGGCACATGCTTGCGCGCCTTCCGAATCGGTGAACGGCAATAAGCACGCAAACTCCTCGCCGCCATAGCGACAACAGAGATCTCCCGGACGTTTACACGCTTGCAGCAACGCTTGCGCTACCTGTTTTAGACAATCATCGCCAACGATATGGCCATAGTTATCATTGAAGCGCTTAAAGAAATCGACATCGATCATCAACAATGACAAAGGTCGCTGCTCGCGCTGACATAAGCGCCAGAGGTTCTCGAGTGCCTCATCAAAGCGGCGGCGATTAAATAATCCGGTTAAGCCATCGCGCAATGCCATATTGCGCATCCAGTCCATCTGCAGCTTTAAGGTCAGATGGGTCATCACCCGTGCTTTGACAATTAACGGATGAAATGGCTTGGTAATAAAGTCAACCGCGCCCACCGCAAACCCTTTTGCCTCAACTTTTGAATCATCCTCTGCGGTCACAAAAATCACCGGGATATCTTGAGTTGCTTCATCATTCGTTAACGCCTTACACACTTGATAACCATCTAAGTCGGGCATCACGATGTCGAGTAAAATCACATCCGGACGGTATTCCTTGGCCTTTTTAATCGCACTGGCGCCATTGGTTGCCATCAAGACTTCAAAGTCATCTTTAAAGACCTCATTCAATGCACGAATATTGATAGGCTGGTCATCGACGACCAACAATACGGGGCGTAATCCATCGCGAAAATACTGCTTAACCAATGTGTCACGCTTCATATGCACTCCAAAGTTCAGCCAAGCACAGCAACGCCTGCTCAAACTCCAAGTTTTCGGTCAACTGCTGCAATTGTGATAATTGTGGCGCCAACGCCCCGTCTAATCGTTCCGCTAATTGCTCGACCAGCTCAATGGCTTTCATATTGCCGGCTTGCAGACAACTGCGTAATTCTGCCACTAACACCTTGAGCGGCGGAGACGTCGCTGCCTGCTCATCATTAACCTCCTTGTTGGACTGATGTGCTTGCATTAACTCGTGTAGATCTTGGTACTCTTGCTGGGCGAGCAGTGCAAATGCAGCAACAGCGCCACCTAACAAGCTGGCTTTGTCTTGCTCGGCAGCATGTTTGAGCGCGCTTTCTTTGGCCAGAATCGCATCATAAAGCTCCGTTAATCCCGCGGTACCAGCACTGCCTTTCATCGTGTGCAATGTGGTTTGCACTAACGCCCACTGATGCTGTTCAGATGCGACCTGCAACGCCTGCAGAAGCTGTTCAAATGAACGCTTAAAACTCTCAAGTAACTTAGCGTAGAGTCGTTGGTTACCGCCAAAGCGCTGCAATATCTGTGTCAGCCGGTCATGTTCCTGCCGCTTAATCGTCGGCTTTTTGTCTGCGCGCTGGCAGCTTGTTAGCCGCTGAATTGTCGCCACAACTTCGGGAAAATCCAGTGGTTTAGCGAGATGCGCGTTAATGCCTGCGGCTAAACAGCTATCACGATCCTGTTGGCTGACATTGGCCGTCATCGCCACAATAGGCAGCTGTTTGAAGCGTTCATCCTGTCGTATTAAGCGGGTGGCGCTGAGGCCATCCATCTTCGGCATCTGCATATCCATCAGCACCACATCAAAATCTTCACCGTATTCACGCACCTGATGTAACCCCTCCAGACCGTCTACCGCCAGCGTCACTTTTGCGCCTTCGCCACTCAACAGTTCCATCGCCACCGCTTGATTAAAGCTGTTGTCTTCCACCAGCAGAATGTTCAATCCCGTTAATCCCTCGCCCCAGTGATCTTCCACGAGCGCTAATGGCTTAGGGTTAATGCCATAAAGCACATCGGTCACCGCTTGCGCCAATTGAGCACTGGTCACGGGTTTCGACAGCACTAAATCAATGGGGCAGCTTTCACTCAAACTCGGGAGGTCTTCATGGTTGGCGGCGCTGATCAAAATAAACTTAGGTAAAGCACTTGGCGCCAATTGCTCGAAAGCACTTTCAGCCACGGCTAATCCGTCCATCTTCGGCATTAGCCAATCGAGCAGCACACAATCATAGGGCTCACCGGCCATTTCGGCCTGACGTAGCTGATGCAAAGCCGCCTCACCATCAGCCACCGCATCCACGCGGGCATGTAACCGTTCGAGTGACGCCGTCGCTAACGCCCGCGCCATATCGTTGTCATCCACCACCAGCACTTTTGGCTGCCCTCCCAGTTGCTGGGGTTGCCAGTCAATCTCATGGTTGATGGCTAAGGTTAAGTCGAAATAGAAACAGCTGCCTTCTCCCAAAGCACTTTTCAGCTGCAGCTCACCGCCCATCAGCGCAATTAAACGCTTGCTGATCACCAGACCCAAACCTGTACCACCAAAGCGGCGGGTGGTTGACGCCTCTGCCTGAATAAAGCCCTCAAAAATACGCTGTTGCTGTTCTGGGCTGATGCCGATGCCGCTGTCGGTGACACTCAACTCAAACGTCACCTGCTTTGCTGTCAGCTGCTTGACCTTAAGCCGGACGACCACTTCACCCTGCTCGGTAAACTTAATGGCATTGCTCAGCAGATTAATCATTACCTGCTGCAACCTCAGTTCGTCCCCCATTAAATGCGGCGGTAAGCGCTCATCAAAATCAAATAACAGCTCTATTGGCTTGTCGCGCAAACTGCTGCTCATCACCACCGCCAAATGTTGCATTAAAGCATTAAAATCAAATGGATGAGGGTCTAATTCCAGTTTGCCTGATTCAATTTTTGAGTAGTCTAAGATATCGTTAAGCAGCTCAAGTAACGAGGTAGCTGCAATGCGTGCCTTGGTGACAAAATCGTGCTGTTTCTGCTGTAACGGTGTTTTCAGCAGCAGTTGCAACATACCAAGTACCGCATTCATCGGCGTGCGAATTTCATGGCTAACATTGGCAAGAAACATCGATTTTGCGGCATTGGCGGCATCGGCGCTATCTTTTGCTTCAATCAAACGTTGGTTGAGCAGACGTTGCTCAGTGATGTCGATATTGATACCGATCATTCTGAGTGGTTGCCCCTCGGCATCACATTCAATGGTCGCCGCCCCTTGAATATAGCGCTCGGCACCGTCTTCTAAACACGCGCGAAACGCCACGTCATATTCCACATTCTCCTCTGACGCGGTATTCACGACTTCGAGCACATGTTCGACATCATCCGGGTGCAACATTGCCGCCCAACGTTCAAATGTCATCGGCTCGTCTGTCGCTTGCAGATGGTATATCTCATACATCTTGTCGTTCCAAACGACCGAGTAGTCACCGTATTCGATTTGCCAGATACCCAAGCCTGCGGTGCGTGAGGCGGTGATCAGAGTTTGGGTGGTTGCCCACAGTTTATCGTTCGCCGCATTCAACGCGGCCTTAGCGGCTTTTTCTTTGGTCACGTCAGATGCGATACCAAGATAACCAATAATGCGCTGCTGTTCGTCACGCATAGCATTAACCACTAGACGAATCGGGAAAGTGTGGCCATCTTTGGCAATGTAAGTCCACTCCTGATACTCCGCTTGATCGCTCGCCAAGTTCCTCGCTTTAAAAACAAACACATCGAAGCCCGCAATAGGTTGACCAAACTCAGCACTTAGCACTTCAGCACGCGCATTCACCTCTTCAGCAACGTGAAAGATGATCGGGGTTTCGACATCGACAATGTCGACCGCACGGTAGCCCAACATCCGCTCGGCACCATGACTAAACAGCCGAATCACACCTTCGGTATCGGTCGCGATGATGGAAAATTCAGAGGCGGCGGAAATGACGGTTTCAAACAGCAGATTCAATTCGGCTAATTCGGCGGTACGCTGTGCGACTTGCTGCTCTAGGTTGCTGTTAAGCTCACGAATCTTGGCGTCAGCGGCTTTTTGCTTTGAAATGTCGCGCATGGTTTTCGACACGCCAACCACCTGAGCGTCTTCGGTAAAAATCGGCGACAGTGTGCATGACACGGGAATTTCATGACCATCCTTATGGTGCCGCACACTCTCTAAAATCTCGACCGTTTCTCCCTGACGGAGCTTGGTCAGAATGCTCTCTTCCTCGGCATACAAGCGCTTAGGCAAAATCAGCTGTTTCAACGGTCGGCCAATCGCCTCTTGAGCGCTGTAACCAAAGATTTTTTCCGCGCCACTATTCCAGCTCATCACCATGCCGTCTATCGTCTTGCCAATAATGGCGTCAGCCGAACTCTCAACAATGGCGCGTAGCTTTGTCTGTTCTTGGGCTAAACTGCGTCGACTGGTTGAATACACATTAAATAGCAGGATGGCCAGCATTCCCAAGGCGGTGAAGATAATGCCTAAGGCCGCCGTCATCGGAACTGAAATAAGCTGCAGGCGACTGAGATATTTTGGCGTAACCCCAGCATGGAAGCGCCAGTTACGTCCCAAAATGGCGATATCCCGCTCAATGGGAAACAGTCCGTCAGAGTTACCTATGTGGTAAAACGGTTGAGGGTTATTAGCCAAATCGCTGATTTGAAAGTCCAATAAACTTGGGTCTGGGGCGATATCACCTAGAACATCATGGAGCTCCAATGGCGCAATCAACCAGCCAAAGCAGGCCGCAGCACGTGCTTCCTCAGTTACCGGAATTTGCCCGCCACGATACACAGCCAAAAAGATAACAAACGAGTTTTGCGCCTTCGTTTGGTCAAGCTTGAGTTCTATCGGCACCGTCATGCGCGCTTCACCGCTCAGCATGGCATCAATCGCGGCGGCGCGGCGCCTTGGTTCAGAGCCAAGATCTAACCCCACTACGGCATGGTTCGTGCTGATTTGATAAGGCTCCATGTATTGCAAAATAAAGCGTTCTTGCGGGTTGGCGGCAAACTCCTGAAGGGTAAAGTCATCATTTCTATCGGCACGTGCATCGTCAAGAAATGCAGCCACATCCTGCTGTGGCACTCGCCGCACAAAGCCAAAGCCACGACTGCCGGGAAATCCTTGTTCGAGGTCAAGGGTAAGCCCAAAACGATAGAAGTCTTCATGGGTCACGTAGCGACCACCACCAACCAACACCGCGGTACGCGCTTCCTGCACGCCATAGACATAGAGAGAGAAACGCTCAGCAACGCGTTTAAATAATGGCAGAACGTTTTCGTGGATCGAATTTTCGATTTGTTGATGATTGGTTTTATCAACTGTTTTACAGGCAAGAATCGTCAGTATCCCGCCCAACAATAGAATGATGAACCCCCATTTTTGCTGCAGTAACGGAAGACGTTTGCGCGTTGAAGCCACTGACTTATCTACCATGCATTACCGTCCCAGAGTTACCAAGGCACTATGGCTGATGTTAAGCAGCCTTCAACACTGATGAATCGCGTCACGCCACAGTATTAACCTGCTAGAGGACGGATAACCTGTTGTGGTCATTAAAATTTACTGAGTAGAGGCTGGCGTTACTGCTCAACATATTGTTTAACATCGATATTATTCATTCTCGATGTAACCATGCCTGTCGGACTGCTCACCACTCCAAAGCCAGCCGGCTGATCGCCAGATGCTTCAGCAAAAATCAAAGCCGATTAAGAAGTTATAGCACAGGAAATATTGTTGAGCCCGCCAGTTACTGGCAATAACGCTATGGGAAAGTCATTTAGGTTAGGCAGCCACGATAACAGACGCCAGAACGTCTCTTTAACCATGCAAAATCGATTAAAGAGACAGCAGATATCGGCCAATAAACTTGCATCAGTCTGTGCAATGGTCCGTCAAACATTGGGCCACGCCACTGAATGCCAGCAATTAGGCCGCCAGATAGGAACAACAGTAATCGGTAACTTGGTAGATTTTCAGTTTAAAACTGGCATTGGCTGGCACATTAAAGCTTTCTCCACCGACCACTTTTTGCCAGCTGTCGCTGCCCGGTAGCAGAATCTCTAAGTCCCCAGCAGCGATCTCCATCAGCTCCGCCGCATCAGTGGCAAACTCATATTCGCCCGGCAACATAATCCCCAAAGTTTTGACACTACCATCGGCAAAGGTCACCTTACGGCTGGTCACCTTGCCATCAAAATAGACATTGGCTTTTTTCGTGATAGAAACGTTCTCAAACTGCGACATGCTGCCCCCTGCAAACACTAAGATAAAAGAAAAATTGTCGTCGCAGAGTGTGCAATGTTTTTATTTAAAAACCAATAAATTTTCAACATATCGCAACTATAAATATTGATTGCATACACTAAAGACAAAAAAAATGATGATATATCAACACATCCACTATTTATCTTAGGCCATGTATCAGCATCAGCCCATCTCTAAGTATCACCGGCACAAAGCCAACGGCTCACTTACACTATGCTGTCCGTCGGCTGCTTTTCCGCGATATGGTAATCGCCTTTACCAGCATGTTTGACCTTGTACATTGCAGCATCAGCACTCTCAATCAGCTGCATTAACTCATAGCCATCCACACTGGATTGACTCACGCCGATACTGGCACCAACACTCACTTTAATGTCGCTGCTGATTTCAATGGGAATAGTAAACAGCCGCTGAATATCGTCAAGAATGATGCTCAGCCGCGCCAGATCATCGAGCACAAACGCCACCACAAACTCATCGCCGCCCCAACGGGCAATGATGTCATCAGCACGCAATACGCTCAGCAGCCGAGAACCAATCACCTTTAACACCACATCGCCAGCATCATGCCCGTGCTGATCGTTAACCGGTTTAAAATCATTGAGATCCAACAACGCCAGAATGAAATGACGTCCATGTTGCTTAGCGTAGTTCAGTTGTTCTTTAAAACGTTGCTCGGCGCCGCGGCGGTTATACAGGCCGGTCAGCGCATCATGGGTAGCATTGTAGGCGAACACTTTTTCTTGTTTGGCGCGATCCGATATGTCGTACGCCACCAATTCGATGAAGCGATTTAAGTTGCCATGTTGCTCTTCCACCAGCGAACACAGCACCCGCACCCAAATATCCTTGCCACGTTGCAAACAGAAGTCTTTGAACACACTCGCTTGGTCAACCCGCACCTGATTCAACATATCTTCCAGTTCATATGGATCGGCAAATAACTCAGGCAGATAAAACTGCCCTGAAATTTTGTCAGCGTCTGCGACCACAAATAGCCGCTCAAATGCCGCGTTGGACAGGAACACCTGATTGTTGCGGTTGATTAATGCGATACCCGCATTTGAGTTTTCAAAAATCATGCGAAATTGCCGTTCCAGCGTGGCAATTTTCAGGTTCTTCGCCGCTTCATCACAATAAAGGCCATGGATTTTCTGAATGAGTTGATTGGTATGATTGGCTAAAAATGCAATCTCATCGTTACCGGAAACCTGTATCACCTGCTCCGGCATATCGTTGCCCAACTTAACCTGTTGTATCTGGTTCATCAGCGTCCGTAGCCTTTGCACCACAAACCATCTAAAGATAAACAACATGCACAGCAAGATGATCAGCAGCAATCCGAGTTGCCATGCCACTAAAAACAGGCCATCAGAACGCGCCTGTTGTGCAATCACATTTTGATTCAGCACAATGTCAATCTTGCCAACGGCTTCGTCACTAAAATGGCTGGGCAGTATGAATGATGTCGCGGCGTCATTGCTAGGCTCGCCGAGATGTAAGCTTTCGCCCGAAGATAAGGTGAGCTGCACGTACGCAATGACTGGCGCATTTTTAAGATCGCTCATGATCTCTTGCGCCAGATCTTTATCATTGAGATAAGCAGCCGTAGAGGCCGGTTTTTCGATCAGTTTAACTAGCCGTTCGACCCGTAACTCTGCCGCTTGTTGCACTTCGTTTAATACATGGCGATAGCTGATAAAGCTGGTAATCGGAATAAACACTGCGGCCACCACTAAGATGGCCAGCATCACCTTAAAATCAACCCGACTAGTTAGCCATTGAGATAACGAAAAGAACTTTAACCTCTTCATTCATTGCTCCCGCTGGTATATAGCCGATAGCATTCGGATTCTGCGAAATAAGTTGCAGCATATCGTTTTCACTTGCGACCTGCATTGGCGGAGTGGCGCGACCACTAAACATCAAACGTGCCCAATAGGCATTAACTTCCGGCAAACTCATGTTCACCAAGGCGTGGTAAAACTGCTGCCGCAGTGTAGAACTCCCCGGTGCATCTAGTTTCAGAACTGCGGCCCCCGACGGAAAATAGGGTGAGCGTCCCATAAACAGATCTGTCAGCTGTTGTTTGGTTAACGCTTTGAGTGGGTTCTGTTTATTCACCACCACATACAAGTCTTGGCTCGCCGCCGACGGCAACGCCAACAACGCCAGACAACACCCCAAAATAGTGATTAATTTTCTCATCAGAACACAAAACTCACACTGAGGGTCACGGTGTTGACCTGTTCATCCGGCGTTGATGTTCCGTCATTTACGGTCCATAACATGGCTTTACCTTCGGTCACCCAACTGTGATCCCACTGCAATTTCAACGCAGTGTTACTGGCGACGTCCCACCTAACCCCTAAAGATGCGGTGCTCTGACGAATATCGACGCTATTAAAGGCAGCCTGGGAATAGCTGAACAAGGGTTCAGGTACCAGCGGATTCACCTGATAGTTTGCCGACAGCGTGCGAATATGCCCGAGCAACCCAAAAGCTGATAGATGGTCAAAACGTCTCACAACGCCGGTATAGGCCGCCATTGTCTTAGGTAAGAGGTGCTCCTGACTGTCCAGCAACGATGCTTCTGCCAGCCATGTCCATTGCGCTAGACGATAGCTAATGCCAGAGGTGTAATACTGAGTCGCATTATCTATTTTGAGCGCCTCAATAGTTTCAGCGACTGCAGGATAAGCAGCGTAAAGCGACAACGCATCACGCAACTGCCCCATTCTGGCATTGCCGACATGGGAGAGTTTGGTATAGAGGTAGGCTGCTTTAAACGTTAATCCGCCTTTTTCAAAGTGAACCGCCGCGCCCCAAAATGGGGAAAGGTCAAAATCACTGTCAGAGGTGGAATAAACAAAGTGACTATCTGATTTGCCAAAAAACACTTTCGTACTGAGGTAGCCATCCGCAACCTGCGAACGGTAGTTAACTTCGACACCATCAAAATGATAAAAGGGAATCGCACCATAAAATTCGACTGGCGGACGCACCCAATCGTAGGCATACCCCACATTGCCGACATCGCCAATCATGGTTAAGTCGCTGCCAACCCGCCCCAGCCTGATACGCCAGTGATTGTCGGGCTCATAACTTAAATACGCCCACTCAACCGACTCCCCCAGACCGTTATCAACCCGGTCTTTACCAACTAATTGTACTGTTGCCTTCAGCCGCTCACTCAACTGCATATCCGCCTGCAATCCGAGTACCGAGTCAGTGCCCAGTTGCCACTGCTGCATCTTGCCCCGTTGCGTCAGATCACGACGAAAACCCAGAATATCGGAGTCGGAGTAGGCGCTACTCAGCGTACCAAAACCGCGAAATTGGACATTATCTATGGTCGCAGCCATTGCAGGCGCAATGCAGCACACATTGCCAAGCAATATCCCAGTCAACCAATGAGTCCGAAAAAGCTGCGTTATCTGCATCATCACCCTTTATCAGCATAAACTCTCTTTTTATAAAACTAATAAGCTGACTTTATTGAATTTTAAGAGAATCGTTTTGGTTTCCCTATTATAGAAAATGCATAAAAAAAAGCGTAACAGTAAGCAAATTTTTCAGCATAATTTTTGCCTACTGTTAACACTTTATCTTTTGGTATGTTTCGCTTAGCGCAACTAGCGCACGCAGCCCCGTTTAATGGGTGCTTTGCACCATCGGCGCGTTTAACTGCTGGGCCAGAAAATCGATAACACTTTGATATAAAATCAGTAAACTATCCGGCTGCTTATCTAACTCATCGACATTAATCAGCGTGACGGGCTTATGTAAATCCTGCAATTCATCAGCAAAATCGTCCAGTTGCCCATAACGCTTACGGTCACCTTGGCGGCTGCCAATCAGCATTACTGCGCCATCGACTTTATTGACTAAGTTGATCGGAGAGTAGCGCTTCAACATCTGCTCATCTTTGTCAGGATCGCCAATACGATCATAAATAAATTTCTGCCGCAGCTTGTCGCTATCGTAGTAATCTTCCTGCTGGTCGATATAATCCGCCAGATCGGTAATACCGGAAAAACTCACGGCACAACGGTACAAATCAGGCGATTCAATCACGCCCATTAATGCCGCGTAACCACCGTAATCCCAACCGACAATACACGCTTGTCCTTTGCGTACAATGCCTTGGCGTAATAGTGCTTGCACGCCATCGTCGAGGTCTTGCTGCATCAACTGTCCCCACTGACGATAACCGGCTTGCTCAAACGGCAAGCCATAACCTGTAGAGCCACGATAATTGGGCAACATTACGATATAACCACGAGTCGCCAACATCTGCGCAAACATGTTGTATTGCAGGCCAATGTTACTTTGCGGCCCACTGTGCGGCAGCATGATCAGTGGATATTGCTGTTGTTGTTGATAGTCTGGTGGCAGCAATAACAACGAGTGAATTTTTTGCTGATCGCGGCTGAGGTAATCAAAGGTGGCGGAAAACCCGAGCGCCTTGGTCGATTGCTTGGAAAAACCGTAGTTGATCAAGCGCAGTTGCTTTTTCAGTTGGTCGTAGAGGTAATACATCGGAGGCGTTTCGGTATTGGAAACCGCTAACACCATCAAGGCACCATCATCGGTCACCGATGTAAAACGCAAATCCAGATTGGGTAACTGTGCTGTCAGTGCGTCTCGCCGTTGCTGCGCCACAGGATCAAACAATTTCACGACGGGCGTATCGTCATCAATGATGTAACCATTAATCTCATAACTGCCGTTATCAAACACCGGCGCCAGAATGTCGTGTTGTGGATCCTCGGCAAGTACCACTTCTTTATTTAAGTCGGGATCAAACGCGGTGAGCTGATAGAAACCTGTTTCAGGGTTACGCTTGCGATAGACAAACAAACCTTCGTAGTTCCCCACTAAATCATCGAGATCGCTGTTGTCTTCTTCATCGAGATCAATCGTGAGTTTTTCCTGCCAATCTTTATCGACATATTCAAACAGCTGGATTTCTTTCGCGACGGGCAGATAGTCGACTCTGAAGAAAGGGTCACCATTGTGATCGGACATGAAGGCATAGGTAAACCGCGTTCCCTTGGCGACCTTTTCGGCACTGCCGTCGTAGATATTTACCTTATACAGACATAAGGTGTTATGGGAATAAGCGGTCATCATCAGATGCTTGGGATCTTCGCGCAGTAAGTTGCGAATGTTCGTCACGCTGCGATTGAATGACAGCTTAGTGTCGCCCATCAATACCGTAGGATTTTTAAGATCGGGGTCGATCGCCACTAAGCGATCGAAACTATAAAACTCATCAGGATTGAAATCGGCCTTAGTGGCGGCCTCCTTGACGCTGCTGATTGTAAACGGCACCCGCATATTGATCAGCAACCGCGACTTATTGCCCCATTTAATGCCGATGGGGCGCTCAATATTACTGCCAAGGCGCCCCACTACTGGCCATTTTGGCTGCGTCATATCACGTACCGTGACAAACCGAGCCTTATCGCTGTCGCGATACCAGAGCTGCGCTAAGTAATGCCCATCAGGCGAGATGGCGGCATCAAGATGATCTTGTGGAGTAATAAAGTCTTTAATGGTGGGAACGTCGCTTGCGGCAACAAAAAAGGTCTGCAACAACAAAGAGAGTGTTACCAGACGTAGTAGTCCTGCCAAGTTCATGAAAAGTCCTTTTCGCGCAGTCGCTGCGCAACATGAAAGTGTTCGCAACTACTATGACCTAAGCGCCTAGCGCTAGCAACTCACAAACTGGAAAATGCCTAATAGTTCAAACAGTTCTGTGCAAGATTTACAAAATCACCAGCGCGATGGATGAACGGCTAATGTGGCGCAACCGCATTAAGCAGCAAACTTTGGATCAGCTCAGTGGTCAGCGCGGGTTGGCCTGCGGCTTTGCATTCACGGATCACCGGTCCACAGATGTCATCAATCTCCATCGCCCGTCCTTTCAGCCGATCGACCAACATCGAGGTCTTAATCGCATCAAAGCCGCAGATGAGTTGGTACATCTCGTCAATATCCTGTTCAGTGAGGTGAACCCCCGCCGCATTCGCTGCCCGCCCGGTTTCTTGCATCATGCTTTTCACCGTTTGAGTAAATACCGGATGTTGCGTCACCTCTTGCGTATTCAGTAATGTCAGTGCCGTCAGCGGATTTACACCATTATTGATCACTAGCTTGCGCCACAGCGCATAACTGACGTCATCGTAGAGTGCGTTAGGAATATTGGCTTCGGTGAATATCTGCGATAACAGCCCGAGTTCGGTTTGCAGCGCAGGATTTTCCTGTGTATTTGGCCAGGCGCCAAAATCCACATGAGCGATACCGGTTGCTTCCACGCGTCCCGGCGCAAGAATATGCGCGCCAATCTTCACCGCTAAGCCGCCAACGGTGCGCGCTTTACCAATCACTTCGGCAATATGGGCTTCGTTATCGACGCCATTTTGCAGCGATAACACTGGCAACGCAGGATTAGCGCTGAGCCACGCCTGTAACTGCTGCATCATCGGCAAGGTGGCACTGCTCTTCGCTGCCAGCAACAACCAGTCAAAATCACTGGCGCGATAATCACTGATTAATCCCTGAATATCGGTCGCTTCCACCGCTTGCTGAAAGGAGAATTGTGGATGTTCCACATTGAGTCCCTGTTGCTGCAGCGCCAACAGATGTTCACCGCGCGCCACCAGTAACACTCTGTGCCCTGCCGCCAATAATCTCGCAGCGTAATAACAGCCAATGCCACCAGCACCTAACACCACAAATCTCATCGTCTCGCTCCTTGAATGCTCACTGCGACACCATAGCACTATTTTTGTGCAGTTTTGCCATGGCGTACCGCATTTATGCCATCTTTTACTTGGTGCAGCTTGTTGTTATCTCGATGAAAAGCAACAAACCCATTAGGGAAGCACAGCAACTGAGAACGAGAGTGTTAAGACGTTTACATCAGCAAAATAGCATCAGTGCGATAACGGATATAGACTGCGCGCCAATACCAAGCGTCAGCGCAATGGCAATGCCCATTCCCGCTTTTTTCGCGTCCGTTTGCTGTTTAAAAGGATCATCCAGCCATGCCAGCAGGCGATTGTGTTTGAGGGGGCGGTAACTCACCGCCAATAGCAGATAAAGCAGTAACGGCAGTGCATTCAGCGCGATCAGCTGCCAATAACTCAGGGCGAATTGATTTAACCAAAGCGGTAACCCAATTGGGATCAATAGCCCGAACAACAACAGATACCAAAACGGCGCTTCGGTCCAATACTTCAAACTCACCACTCCTACTACAACGCTCTGCCAACTATGACAAGTTACGAGATGCGCAGCCTAGCACGAGCGGTTTTCGATACCAATAGCCAAGGAGTGACGGCGCTAGTGTGCCAGCAAACTATTCAGCCACTGCTTTTGCAGATAGGTTCTGGCGCGCTCACTATGGCGCTGCTCTAGTAGTGGCAACACCTCTTCAAAGCTGGCAGCTTTGGCCGGTTTGTATTGATGCCAACGCACCAAGTGAAAACCCAGTGCTGTTTCTATCGGCTCGCTGAGTTGCTCCGCCGCTAAGCTTGGCAATGCCGCGGCAATTTCGGGGTAGAGTTTATTCTGCTCACACCAACCGAGAAAGCCTTGCTCCATTGCACTTGGACATTCTGAATATTGCAGTGCCAGTTTGGCAAAATCTTGTGTCTGAGCCAGATGGCGCACCTGACAAATACGTTTTAGCACTGCTTTACGGCGGTTTTCCGGGTAGTCATTGTTGACGGTAATGAGGATTTGGCTGAGTTGCCAAATCGCTGCCCGCGAGAATTCTTGTCGATGGCTGTCAAAATACGCCCGCGCTTGCTCAATGGCTAACGGCGGCACATCACAGCTCACCCGTTCCATCACTAATTCACACAGGAGTTCATCGTAAAGTGCTGAGCGCAGCCCATCACGATGCAGCCCCTGATTTTCCAGCGATGCTAAAAAGCTGCTCTCACAATCGAACTGAGCTAAACAGTTATCCCATGCCTGACTCAGTTGCGTGGCAGACACGGTCACACCCGCCGCTTCCTGGCTGTGGATAATCGCCTGTTGCAGGTGCAGCAAGCGCTCGACCTGTTGTGTCACTTGGCGTTGTTGCTCAGCATCTAAAAACTCAGGATTGAGCTTAAACATCTCTGTGGCGACTTTTGCCGTCAAATAGCGGCGCTTTTGCGTCTCCATCGACTTCCCTCTTCTTCTGGTGGAACATCTTCCAGCGCCCGAGCAGGCACTTGTACTTCGTTGTCGGCAACCTTGATGGTGAAACTCAACTCACCGCTAGTAAGATCGCGATCAATCCAGGTCACCTGCACCCGGTCGCCTTTGCGCGCCAGCAGCTCACCTTGGCTGGCCAACGACAGGGTTAATTGCGCAAAATCCAACATACGGAAACGACAAGGGGTGAACGGTAAACTGGCATCAATCACTTCGGCATCGCGCAAGCCCACCAACTGGCCGGTTTCCGGAAAAAACACGTCATAGATGATCTGGTCTTGCAGAAACCAACCATGTTTACGCACAATGCCAATGTCACCTTCAGCAACAATCAGCTCACCTTTTTCGATGCCGAAAAAGCTGCCATCGTTGCGCACATTGCGCACCACCCGCACTTCTGCACCGGGTGCAAAACGGACATCTTCGTTGAACATAAGCTCATCCATCTGCGTGCCTCGCGTTAACTACACATCACAACCGCTACACGTGCCACACCCCATATCGGCAAACGCCAATTCCTGGCCAAGCTTGATGCTGCCATAGGCAATCCGCACCGCTTTCCGATAATGCTCTAGCGTCAACGGTGGATCGTAACGCTCCAATACACCGTGATATAAGCGCAGCAGCTGCACCCGTTTGGTTTGCACCACTTCCGGGTCATACTTCACCTTAAAGAAGTCGAGAAAATCTTCTGCGGTTTGCAGATGCTCCGGCAGTACGTCTGTATCAGTTGCTTCCATAATCTTCTCCTACTGGGCAATTGATGATGGCGACCGATTGCGCTAGTGCCCGCAGCGCGACCTCATCCGGACTACATTTGTGTGTTTCCGACCACTGCCGCAATGTTGCGCGCAGCAGTTGGCATTGCTGTTCATCGAGTTCGATACCGAGGTTGCGATACACAGTGCTGATGGCGCTGATACCTGAATGTTTGCCCAACACCAGCGTATGCTCGCGTCCCACTAACGACGGCGAAAAGCCTTGGTAGTTATTGATGTCTTTGAGTAAGCCGTCGATATGGATGCCAGATTCATGGGTAAAGACGCCGGCACCGATAATCGCTTTTTGCAGCGACACTTGACGTCCGGAGGCTTGCAGCGCGTATTGACAAATCAGTGGCAGTTGCAGCAAATCAATGCCAGTGTCCGCTTTGCTAAGCACATTGAGTGCGACCACCACTTCTTCCAGCGGTGCATTGCCCGCACGCTCGCCAAGGCCATTGGCGGTGGTATTAATGGAGGTAGCGCCAGCATCAATTGCGGCTAAGGTGTTAGCGGTTGCCAGCCCCAGATCATTGTGGGCATGCATCTCAATCTCGAGCTCGCTATGACGACGCAGCTCGCCGATCATCTGTTGCGTTTTAAATGGCTCCAGAATGCCGAGCGTATCGGCAAAACGAATACGGCTAGCCCCTGCACGCTCGGCCACCTCGGCCACAGACAACAAGAGATCCATATCGGCACGGGACGCATCTTCCATGCCGACGCAGACCTTAAAACCAAAATCGAGCGCTTGTTTCACCAAGCGGTCGGTACGGGCTAATACGTGTTCGGGCGTGCTGTTGAGTTTGCTGCGGATCTGTTGCCGCGACACAGGTGTGGACAAATCCACCCAATCTAGACCGAGGTTGAGCGCCTGACTGATATCGAACTCAGTCATGCGGCACCACGCCATCGTCTCCGTGCTATTGAGCTGACTAGCACGCAGCGCGGCGGTAATCGCCTGTATGCTATGCTGCTCTTGCGCACCCATTGCCGGAATACCGATTTCCAGCTCGGGGACGCCCGCAGCTTGCATCATCAACGCCAACCGCACTTTTTCCTCGGTGGTAAACGCCACGCCGGGGGTTTGCTCACCATCGCGTAGTGTCGTGTCGTTAACGCGGACAAAGGGTCGCTTATTCATGCCGGCCACCTCTTTCTTGCTACCTGAATCATTGGCCGCCTAGGCGTAGGCCGGGGCAAACATTTCGCTGGAACCGCAGTTGGCGTCGTTATCCCAATATGGCGATAACATACGCAGCCGCGCCACAATAGCGGGCAGTTCGGCCAGTACCGCATCAATATCATCATCGGTCGTAAAGCGTGACAGCGAGAAGCGCAGCGTACCGTGGGCCGCAGTGAACGGAATGTTCATCGCCTTCATCACGTGTGAAGGTTCGAGCGAGCCCGAGGTACAGGCTGACCCCGATGAACAGGCAACGCCGACTTGGTTAAGCATCAGCAGCAGCGCCTCACCTTCGATATATTCAAAGGCAATGTTAGTGGTGTTCGCTACGCGTTCTTGTGGATTGCCCGTAACAAAACAGCTGGGAATACGCGCCAACAAACCTTGTTCCAGCCGATCACGCATCATAGATTGCCGCGCAGTTTCACCAGCCATTGCGTGATAGGCAATTTCCGATGCCATACCGAGCCCGATAATCGACGCCGCATTTTCGGTACCGGCGCGGCGTCCGCGTTCCTGATGACCACCGCGTAGCAGTGGCCGAAAACGCGTACCACGGCGCAGATACAAAGCACCGACACCTTTCGGCGCATGAAACTTATGGCCAGAAATCGACATCATGTCGATATCGGTGTGCTGCACATTAATAGGGTATTTCCCGGCCACCTGCACGGCGTCGACATGCATCTGGGCGCCGACAGATTTCGCCAGTTTGGCCAGTTTTTCCACCGGAAACAGCGTGCCAGTTTCGTTGTTGGCCCACATGATTGACACCACCGCGACTTGCTCGCTGAGCGCTGCGCGAAACGCATCAATGTCCAAACGACCTTTATTATCAACGCCAATCCAGTGCACCTTATAGCCTTTACGCTCCAAGTGCTGACACAACTGCAGTGTGGCGGGATGCTCGACCACTGAGGTAATGATCTCTTTGCGATCGGGCATGGCTTCCACCGCCGACATAATCGCCGTCGCGGTTGCCTCTGTCGCACAGGAGGTAAACACCACTTCCGACGCATGCTCTGCGCCCATCAACAGCTGTACTTGTTCACGCGCCTTCGCCATTGCGTGGCCGACGGTGGCGCCTAGCTGATGAATCGATGACGGATTGCCATAGTAGTCGCTGAGAAATGGCAACATGGTTTCCAGCACTTGCGGGTCAATCCGAGTGGTGGCGTTGTTGTCCAAATAAACGGTTTTCGGCAGCGACTCAGTTTTCACGGCTTCATAGATCATAAGTGGCCTCCTTTTTCTCAGCTTCGTCATAGCTTGGTTGCAGCGGAAAGACGGTGACGGTTTCGCCCAATGCATCAGAAATTTTGATTTCGAGATTGGCCAACGTCAGACCGGAGAGACCACAGCCAGAGCAGTTACCCGACATGCTGACAAACACCAGATGATCTTCCACATCCACCAGATGAATATCGCCGCCATCGGCGTGAACCGCTGGGCGCACTTCATCAATCACTTGCTCAATAATCGCCTTGCGCTTCGCCAGCTCAGCATCATCTTCGCTGCTGCTCTCAGTGACCGCCTGAGGCTTACTGCTGGCTGCAATCTCAGGTTGTGGAGCAGCCACTTTAGCCTTAGCTTTGGCGACAGCCGCAACATCAATGCCAGCTTCCGCCATCTCTGCGAGCGCTTCATCCAGCACCCACTCGATTTTTTCGTGACAGGAGGTACAAGCCCCACCCGCTTTGGTGTAGTTGACCACTTCTTCGAGACTTTGCAGGCCGTTGGCTTTGACGACGCGTTTGATCATCAAGTCATCGATGGCAAAGCATTTACAGATCAGCTCACCCTCTTCATGGTCGTCTTCCAGCACTTCACCGCGATAGTTAGCCACCGCAGCGTGCAATGCTTCCATGCCCATCACGGAACAGTGCATTTTTTCTGGAGGCAGGCCGTCGAGGTAATCGGCGATCTCTTGGTTGGTGACTTTCAGGGCATCATCGATCGTCTTACCGATAATGATTTCGGTCAGTGCTGATGATGAAGCGATGGCACTGCCACAACCGAACGTTTGAAAACCGGCATCTTCGATGATTTCAGTATCAGGGTTCACTTTGAGGCTCAGGCTGAGTGCATCACCGCAACTGATGGAGCCCACATCGCCGCGTGCGTTGGCGTCGCTCACCAATTTAGCGTTCTTCGGATTGAAGAAATGCTGCTTCACTTTCTCTGAATAATCCCACATATGTTGACTCCCTAACCTGTTTGACGGTGCTATACGCTTGTCGCTGACAAGCTGTGCCGATTTGTCATTGGTCTAGGGGTCAGTGCAAATGGCGCACCAGCCGCTGTAATTTATTTACATTTTGATAACTGATTGAATAAATGCGATATTCGTCAAAGTTTTTGGCCTATGCCAATGAAGGAATTGCGCGATAAATCATGCTTGTCGCGATTTTGTACCAAAGCAGACAATTTTGTTGGTTGTCACTTTGTCGGACACCCAACAATCTGCTTTAGCCAGCAAGAAGCATCAGCAGTCACTCATTTAAAAATCGCTAACGAGAAGGGATGTGCATTGATGACTATTAAGCAAATGCGAAGGTTTACTGGAGATTGAACGAGAGATTTGCGCCAATCACGAGATTCCGTTTTTGGAGACAATAACTGACAAAATCCATTTTGCCACCACAGCGACTTAGCACGCTGAGTGCTAAATCAGCCGTGATAACTCTGCGCCGGGTTAGCCTTTTAACCCCTGAATGGTCGGTGTATCGACTTTTAACTGGTCAAATTTAAAATGTTTATCCGTCTGCTGACCATCGGCGTCAGTGTTCATAATGGTAAGTTTGTCGTCATTGGCCGCGAATGTCAGGGTGTTGTCCGCGGGGGTATTTTTCCACGGGCCTTTTTCGGTGGCCCACAACACTTTTGTTCCCTCTAATTTGCAGCGGTAAATATCGCGCTGCCAATCATCGTTCTCATAGTGGGTTAAATACACCACCTTGCCATTCACATCTTCCACATTAAACAGCTTAGGGGCTTTATTCAGTGCCGTTGCGACACTGGCGCGGCAGATTTCCGCATCGGTGAATTGTCCTTTCACACTGTCGCCGCATCCTGCCAACAACATGGTGAATAAAACGGGTGAGAGAGTTAATACTGAAGTTCGAATAGCCATGCATCCTCCACTAGCTACAGCAATGAAGCGCTTAATGGATAATGGGGGCAGACAACTTCACTGCAGAAAATAAAACGAGGTTTCAGTGTGTGCCTTCAAGGATAAAAAATAAACCATCACAACATGCATTTTTGTTAATGTTACAGACAAAATAAATAACATATTGAATTTAAATTATTTTTAATAGAAGGCTAGTTATCGAGTGGGGTAATGCTCTGCTCAAAAATATCAATCAGCGGCCCAAGGTCCAGATGTACCCCAGCAATATTCGCCTCCACCCACTGCTCTTTGGTGATGTGCGGCCAATGCACGTCGAAGCCCAAACAAAACAACAACTCTTCAAAAAAGAAGCGCTGGGCGCGGCCGTTACCCTCACGAAACGGGTGCAGCAAATTGATCTCACAATAGAGATCGGCCACAGCTTCAAACAGGGTTGAAGAATAGCTAAGCGTGGTCAACGACGGGATTTGTGCAAACAACTTTTCCGCTTCCGGCTGAATGCGGTCGCAGTGACAAAAACGGGTACTGCCTTTGGCGATATCGACGTCGCGGATCTCACCCGCCCACAGATAGATATCCTGAAACAGATAGCGGTGCAGTTCGCGTAAATGGTGAAAGGTAAAGTCATTGATATGGCGTTCTGGCGCTTGGTAGCAACGGTAACGCTCGGCGGTGAATGCCGCCTCCGCTTCGGCGAGAACTTCCGCGTCACGAATATGCAGCAGATTGATCAGTACATCAGTACCGGGATAACAATATTTGTCTTGAGCTACCCCGTACTTATCTCGCATATTTCCGCTTTAGCTCCGCGATTGATAGGTTTTCATCGGCCTTTTTAAGCGCTAACCCTTCATACGTCAGACTCGTTTTATAGTTTTCCATCTTCGGCGTAAATTTTGGCTTATCTTGTGGTGTTTTTGCCATAGCGTTCGATGTCATATGTCCTCCCGAAACAGCCTAAATTATACGCAATAAAGCGGGGTTTTGTCATCAGGCGAACGGTACAAAGACAGGCCGAGCAATAACTGCCACGATGCCAGCACCGCCAAGGAAACGGCGAAACATCGTGGAACGATGACGCCTTTTAGCGCTGGTAGTTGTCACCCTTAGCGACTGCCGGGAGATGATCAGGCCAACCGCCTGTGAAGGACAAGCGTGTGTCGTCAGTACTACGGTCACTATCGCCGCCTATTCCGCTAGATTTGCTGTTGACGAAAATCCTGCTGCTAAGCGTTGTCCGGACAATGAAAGGGGACAAAAAAGGCGCAATGCGAGGCTCAGGTGAAAGCATTGACCGAATCGATTGCTGCCCACCAGCAAACGTAATTCGCAGACGGCGCTAACTTCGCGCGCGCAAAAAATTAAAGGTGCACTCATAAGTGCACCTTTAACACGTCATCTATCTGCGCATGGGCCGTCAATCATTAAGATTGAGAACCCCTGATTTCTGATAATTTATATTGATTGGTCAGCTCACCTTTATCACTTGCTTCAGTGATGGTCAGCTGGTTAACTGCAGACGCAAAAGAGATTTGGCCTTGGTTTTGGTTCTGCCAATCGCCTTTGTTTGGCGCCCACAACACGTGGTTGCCATCCAACTTGCAGCGATACAGATCGCGACTCCAATCATCGTGATTGGTGTAAGACACATAGATTAACTTGCCACTTTTATCGACCACATCAATGGTAGAAATATCTTGTTGCAGGGCTGTCGCCATACTTGCTCTGCAGATGTCGGCTGCAGAAAACTTGTTTTGAACTTGATTACCACAGCCGGTAAGCGCCATCGCTACAACTAATGGTGAAACTGCAACCAGAACTTTACCTAATGTCATATATCCTCCGAATGCCAACCCCAATTGGCTTAAGAACATAAGAAATATTGCCCGTTTTGTGAGTTTGTCTGCGCCCCCACGGCACAGACATTGTGGCAACATGGCATTTCACTCGCCCTTTGTTCGGAAAATCCTGTCATCTCGTACCGTTTAAACGGCGTAAATCGATACAAATGCCATATCGCATCAATAACTTAGATGCGCACTTATCTGCCACCTCAAGTGTGGCTGCATTAGGCGCCTTTTTCCAAAGCCAAACCGCGAAATGGGTCACTTCTAGACCAATGGCTAATACACAGGGAGGAGTTTTATTAAAAAATTGTGAACGGAATAGCGAATATTAGAATGACGTGAAGTGCGTCGATAAAAATTAGGACAAAAACTCTAGATATTCAGCGAGTTGAATTTGAATTACTGCATCACTTTATCCCATGATTTTGCCTCCGTCAGTGCCAATCTATAGCCAAGTGCAGCAGTAAATAGCGCGCTTTGAAACAAAATGGCAATTGTTACCGTAGGAATTTGTAACTGTTTATTGGATTGGCCTGCTCACCAAAATAACGTGCTACAGTGGCACTACATCATCAATCATTGATATTGATGATGTCGCAATACCATTCGCACTTCGGCAATTACCATAATAATTACATTGCCGACTTCATTAACGATGTAGCTGATCCCATCAGCAAATGGAGTGTAACTTGTCTCAATTTAAGAAGAGCCTTACCTGCGCTGCGGTCGCGCTGGGTATGGCAAGCCAAACAGGTTTTTGTATGGAAACGGACACAGCCCCTACAACACAACCACAAAGCAGCCAATATCAGCAGACTGAAAACGCCTACCGCCAACAAGCCAAGGCGTTACTGGCCAAGATGTCGCTGGATGAAAAACTCGATCTGCTCGCAGGCCCGGGTATGGATCTCACCACCTACGCCGGTAATCCCGCCAAAAATCTCGATCCAAAACTCGCGGTTGAAGGCGTAGCCGGTTATATCAATGGTGTGAAGAACAATCATATTGATATTCCCGCTATCAAACTGGCCGATGGCCCTGCTGGCCTGCGCATCAAACCGACCCGAGACGGCACCGAGCAAACCTTTTACGCCACCAGCTGGCCGATTGGTTCACTGCTAGCATCAAGCTGGGATACCGACATGGTTGAAGCCGTGGGCAAAGCCGAAGGCGATGAAGTGAAACGCTACGGCGTCGATTTTCTGCTGGCACCGGGGATGAACATTCAGCGCAACCCGCTACTTGGCCGCAACTTTGAATACTATTCAGAAGATCCCGTCATCGCCGGTAAAATGGCCGCCGCGTTAGTGCGCGGGGTGCAATCTAACGGCGTTGGCGCCACCATCAAACACTTTGCCGCCAACAACGCCGAAACCAACCGTTTCTTCAGTGACTCAATTGTTGAGCCACGGGTGCTGCGCGAACTCTATCTGCGCGGCTTTCAAATCGCGGTGACAGAAGCGCAACCTTGGGCGGTGATGAGCTCTTACAACCTGCTTAACGGCAAATACACCGGCCAACGTAAGGACTTACTCACCGACGTACTACGCAACGAATGGGGCTTTAACGGCTTAGTGATGTCAGACTGGTTCGCCAGCAACGTCTACGGCTTAGCCACTGACTTTAAACGTTATATCACTGATGCCGACCATCACTCCGCTGCCATGCAGATCAAAGCTGGTAACGATTTGATTGAGCCAGGCGGCTTAAAAGACGATCTGCAAGCGTCCTACAAAAGTGGCGAGCTGACCGATGCCGACATCGACCGCAGCGCGCTGGCGATTTTGACCCAAATTCAAAAAACGCCTTCATTTAAACATTTGCCGTATGACAACAATCCAGACTTAGACGCCCATGCCAAACTGGCGCGCCAAGCGGCGGCGGATGGCATGGTGTTGCTGAAAAACGCCGCCCACGCATTGCCGTATGCTGCGGGCAGCAAACTGGCCTCGTTCGGTACCGTACAAATTAATACCCTCAAAGGCGGCACCGGCAGCGGTGAAGTGAACTCAGCCCAAGCCACCACCATCGCTGAAGGCTTGGCAGAGCAGTTTAAAGTCAATCCACAAGTGAGCGCCTACTATCAAAGTTACTGGCAGCAAAACAAGCACGACCAACAAGGCTTGCTGAGCAAATTCCCGATGGCGGAAGAACCTGCCGTGGCCGGCAACAGCGAGCTACAACAGCTGATCGCCAATGCCGCTAAAACCGATGATGCCGCCATCTTTACCATCGGCCGCCAAGCAGGCGAAGGCGAAGACCGCACCAACAGCCGTGGCGATTACCTGCTGAGCGAACACGAGTTAGCATTGATTGATGCGGTATCTAAAGCATTCCACGCACAGGGCAAAACCGTCACTGTGGTGCTCAATATCAACGGCTTGGTCGATACGCATGAATGGCAGGATAAAGTAGACGGCATTTTGCTGGCCTACATGGGCGGCCAACAAACCGGTTATGCGGTGGCGGATCTGCTCTCAGGCAAGGTCAACCCAAGCGGCAAATTGGCGCAGACCATTCCGGTGCAATACCAAGATGTGCCATCAGCGAAAGGCTTTCCCGGCCAACCGGATAAACACAATCCTGACATGAACATCGTCAATTACGACGACGGCTTGTTGGTCGGTTATCGCTATTACAGCACTAAAAAACAACCGGTGGCGTATCCGTTTGGTTTTGGTTTGTCGTACACCCAATTTAGCTACGGCGATATCAAAGTCAGCCACAACAGCCTTAACCAACAAGGTGCGGCCGGCGAGCTGAGCGTCAGCGCCACCATCGCCAACAGCGGCAAAGTGGCCGGTAAAGAAGTGGTTGAACTGTACGTGGCCGCGCCGCAAACCAAACTCGCTAAACCGGCGTATGAGCTAAAAGCCTTTAGCAAAACCGCGTTGTTGCCAGCCGGTAAAAGTGAAACCGTGCAACTCAAGGTCACATCGCAACTGCTAGCCAGCTTTGATCCAAGCCGCGACGAGTGGATTGTTGAAGCCGGAGATTATCAGCTGTACGTGGCGCCATCAGCTGATGTCAGCAAGGTCAAACCGCTAACAATCCATGTGGATAAAGAGATTGTGGTTTCGCACACCACCCATGGCGCCTTAGCCATGGTGAAGTGATGCAACATAATCACGAATTGGGAAAATAGTCCCTAATTGGCAAACCAAAAGAGCAACACAGGTTGCTCTTTTTTATTGCCATACGTCAGCGCTGTTACGGTTTAGCTAGATGCAGTTTTTTCAGCAAGCGGATCATTAAAAGCTGTTCATCATCTGATACATCAGTTTGATAACGCGGTATATTTCGTGAATGTTCATATCGAAAGGATGCCATTTATGCCGCTGTTTTCAGTTAATGATCGCCAGCAACCTGTTGCCAATACTCACACTGGGCAAATCGCCGGAACCCGCCAAGATCAACTCGCAATCTTTAAAGGCATCCCTTACGCCGCGCCGCCGGTGGGTGAACGCCGCTGGCGCGCGCCGCAACCAGCTGAAGCTTGGCAAGGCATCAAAGCTGCGGTCGAATTTGCGCCCGCCTGCCCGCAACTTTCCAGCGCCTTTACCGATGTGCCCGGCCAAGCGCGCAATGAAGATTGCCTCTACTTAAACATCTGGTCGCCTGCCAGCGATGATAATAAAGATCTGCCGGTGATCGTTTGGATCCACGGCGGCGGCTACTCGTTTGGCTCCACCGCACAACCGATTTTCAATGGTGAAAACCTCGCTAAAAAAGGCGTGGTATTCGTCAGCATCGCCTACCGTTTGGGGCCGCTTGGCTTTTTTGCCCATCCTGAATTATCGGCCGAAAACGCCCACGGCGTTTCTGGCAACTATGGCCTGCAAGATCAAGTTGCCGCGCTTAAATGGGTGCAGCAAAACATTCATCACTTTGGCGGCTCGGCTGACAACGTCACCATTATGGGCGAATCCGCCGGGGCTATTTCAGTCAGCTTACTTGCTGCATCACCGCTGGCACACGGCCTGTTCCATAAAGCGATTGCCGAAAGTGGCGCCTCATTTGCCAATGCCGTCGCCAACGGCAATATCGCCCAAAGCGTGAAACCACTCGCCACCGCCGAAGCTATGGGCCAACAATTTAGCCAATCGGCGGGATTATCGCTGGCAGAGCTGCGCGCCCTGCCCGCCGAAGAACTACTTGAAAAAGTCCCGCGCCAAAGCGAGCTGGTGCTGGAATCCTCTTGGCCGGTGTTTGATGGCTATGTGATTGCCGACGATCCGATCACTTTGTACGAAAACGGCCAACAAAACGACACGCCGATTCTGATTGGTACCAATGCCGCCGAAGGTTCGCTGTTCTTTCAACAAACTACGCTGGCACAATTCCAACAACTGCTGAAAGCGCAATTCGGCGCTGACAGCGACATCGGCTTTAAGGCGTATCCCGCCAGTAACGACGCAGAAGCGTTAACCGCGCAACAAAACCTGTTCCGCGATCTCGCCTTTGCGTGGCACAGCTGGACTTGGGCCAAACTGCAAAGCAAAACCGGCACCGGCGCGGTGTACAGCTACTACTTCAACCACACCCCGCCAGCGTTTCCTAACATGCCAAGCTTTGGCCCAACCCATGCGGCGGAAATGTCATACGTGTTTGATCTGCTCACGCCGCCACGAGCATGGACAGCGGCAGACCAACAACTGGCCGATACCATGTCGAGCTATTGGGTGAACTTTGCCAAAACCGGCAATCCCAATAGTGCCGGTTTGCCTGAATGGCCAGCATGGGATAACGCCGCCCCACAAGTGTTGCACTTCACCCCAGAGCCCACCGTTGGCGCAGTAGCTAACCTTGAGCAACTCGAAGCAATTGATCTGTTTTTTCAACATGCCCGGGGATAGTTGAGGATTGCGACGGTTTTCACCGTCGCTTATTGGATTTATCGCGCCGCGATAAATGGGGTTGCCGCGAACTTTGAAGTTTCTTGAAGTTGTAATAGTGTTTGAATGTTCAAGGTTCTAAATCACCTGCGGTGGGCGCATGCACACGCATCCTTGTGGCACGCTGCAAGTACATCCGTGTAAGCTCGACGCCAGCATCGAAGCGCATGGATGTACTAATGCCGTGGAGCACATGGATGTGCGAGAACGGCGAATGCTGGCGACGGCCACCAGTCTACATGTGCTTGGAAATTCTCGGAGTACGCCCGCAAAGTTAGTGCGCATTGTACAAATTACCGAGGATTCGAAGTTCATTAGATTACGAGATACAGCCTGCAAACCAGAATAACAACTATAATTTCCTTATGCTTTCGCGAAGGAGTTGTCGGCTTATGTCACTGACTCAACTGGTTGATTTCTTTCAATGGATGACGCTGATAAACGTCGGGTTATTGATGTTTTCAGCGCTGATGGTCAGCAGTTTCAAATCGCTGATTTTCCGCTTCCATGGACAGATGTTTGGCTTAGCACCAGAGCAAATTTCGTTGGTGTTATACGGCTTCCTCGGCACATATAAATTGCTGATTTTTGTCTTCAACTTAGTGCCCTATCTCGCCATGCTCATCATTTCAAACTGAGGCAGATCTTTAACTACGCTCCAATAACTCATATTCGACAGGTGTATTAAGCACGATCAGGCAACACCACTCCCCCTTGGCGCGGCGAAGGTGCGTTGGGCAGGCATCAAGCAATCGGGGCATTCACCGTTATTGCACATCCATGTGCTCCACGGCATTAGAACATCCTGTACGTCGATGCCTCGAAGCCGCGCCGAGGAATGGATTCCGAGTTGGCGGCGATTTGCGCAGATGACAAACCAGAAGCGCCGGAGCGATTCGCGACGTGGGGCGTCGTCGGGGTTCCAAGGGGCGAGGGACGAGCATCGCCCCTTGGCTCTGGTGTGGAACGAGTAGTTCCACGACTTTCCAAAGCGCAGCTTTGTATGGCGCCAGCCATACACCAAAAGCTAAACGATAGCTTAGCAACCAAATCCGCTACGCAGCTTTTGCCGCAAAACTATGACACCCTTTTGGGCACACCTTTGAACAAGCTTGGCAACCGATACAATCATCGGCATCGGCAATTTCCATTACCATCATCACTTCTTCATCGTAAAGATCGTCTTCATCGGCATCTTCTTTTTCAACCAAATCAAACACATTACGTGAACAGACCTTAAAGCAGCGACCACAGCCGATGCAGCTATCTTGGTTAATTGCCTCGATATACTGCGGTTCCCACTCGGCGCCCCCACGGGTATAACCCACGACATTACTCATTTTTGTTGCTCCCTTTTTATGTTGCGACTTTCTTATAAAAACTGTGAATCAAAATCTGTATGCGCCCTTTTCGGCGCCTTACCACTCTTCATCCATCAATGCCTGTAAACGTTCGGCCTCACCGCTTGGCGCGCGCTGCACTTGCTTGAGCGAACGCGCCAGCCAGCCCATCGGTTTGCCCTGTAACTCCTGTTGTAACTCTTGCAGCAAAGAGTGAATTTCCACGCCTTCAGCCACTTTGACCGGATGAATGCCGCGCTCTAGTAGTTGCCGAATCGCCGACGCGCCACAGGCGTTACAAAATACCGCGGCACACTCAGCAAGATCGGCGATCCGCGCTGGCAATCGATCATGGGCGCGCTGCTCGCCTTCGGCATATTCGATCGCCTCCAAAATGCGCCATTCGTTTTTATCCACGCCATAAATCAACATGCCGCGGGCGCTACCAAAATGTTGCTCCACTTGGCGACGATTACCGGTGGCAAAGGCGACTTTTAGCGGAAATTTGCCTTCGCGCGGCTGCGGTTCAATGTGTAATTTACGTTCTGAGTGGCCGTGAAAAGTGCTCATGCGCGCTCCTTAGCCGTGGCCACCGGCATCACATGCTCGGCGCCAAAACGATAGCTGCTGATATGGGGTGTCACTTCATCTTGATGATGCTGCAACACAAGATTAGCCAGCGCGAATAAACGCTCACGGCTGCCTTCGTAACCAAACTGGCGCAGATCCATATTGCCGAACTGGTCATGGCACGGATAACCGGCGCGCAGCACAGGAGTTTCGGGTTCAAACAAGGCAGCGGCGTGGCTATTACTGATCACCAACTTGAGTTGCGGCGCCACTTGGCCAAGCCTAGCGATATCGCCAATGATCACTTCCGCCGCATCCAAATCGGCCAGTCCCGCCATATCCACCGTGGTGACGATTCGCGGTTGCTTGATGCCCATTTCGCTGAGTAAGGTCGAATAACCGATGGCAAGATCAGGCTCCAAGGCGATGCCGACTGACTCATTACTCAGCACAAAATGGCAGTCGAGCATGGCATCTTGCAAACGGCGCCGCGCCCGGCTGAGCCAGCTGGGAACCGGCTTACCGCTGAGCTTGGCCAATTGCATCACTAAGCTGTCCATCGCTTTCATGCCCATACCCATGTCGCAGCTAATCACTGGAATATCAAACCGTTGCTTGAGCCAGTTGGCGGTGTTCATCAACGAGCCGCCCAGCACTAAGGTGGCGGCGCTGTCCGCCATCTGCTCGATTTCGAGCACCGAGGTGCCACCGGTCGAGGTCGGCGAGAAATCGTCATCGCCCAGATGACCATCGAGTGACAGCGACAGATCCGGCACCATCACCGCATCCAGTTCAAAGGCATCGAGGTAGCGTTTCAGGGTTTCAATATCGGCGCTGGTCATGCCCACTGAACAGAGCACATTGAGCTGTTTGCGTGCCCGCTGCCTGCCTGATGGCGGCTGCACTAGCTGACGCACCAAAGCATCGACACAGGCGGCAAAGCCAGTTTGCATGCAGCCGTTAAAGTCCGGCGTGGCCATGTTGATAATGCGCGTGGCGGCAAATTCTGGGTGACGCAGTTTAAAATCGGCGATCACGCGGTAAGTATCCGTGCCCTGCATTTCGGTCAAGCCAGAAGTCATTACCGCGATAATCTCAGGCGCTTCTTTGCTGCAAAGGGTTTTTAAGGCTTCAAACAGGTTGTCATCGCCGCCCATAACCGCCGCTACTTGGTCAATGGCGGTGTTTTGCAGCGGAATCGGCTCGCGCAAATGCTGGATCAGATACACTTTGGCAAAAGCGCCACAGCCCTGCGAACCGTGCAACAGCGGAATACAGCGGTTGATGCCGAGACTGGCCAAAGTCGCGCCGGTCGCGGGACTGGTTTTCAGCGGCTGGGTCACCAGCGGCGTATTTTGTTTAGTAATGGTCGCCATGCGCTGCTCCTTATGCATTGAAATCTGTTGCCGCCAGATCCGCACTCAGATCAGGCGTTAATGAGGTGAGTGCCGCCGAGTTATCGGCGCTAGCGTCCCACGGCGAGGCACTTCTGACCGCGCCCCAAATCGGGCTATTCAGCGTGCGCACGAGCTCTTCGGCAAGGGTGATCATCCCTTGATATCCGGCATAGGCGTGGTGACGTTCTTGGTTAATATCTAGAAACGGCAGCTTGGCTTTCAGGGCGGTGTACATGTTGCGGCCACCAGCAATCATTAAGTCGGCATTGTGCTGACGACAGGTGCTGATCAGTTGTCGCGCACCGCCTTCATCCAGCATCAAAGCGTTTTCGCCCATAATGTCGATAATGCGTTGCTTGTCAGATTGGGTGGATTTTTTGGTGCCAGTGGCAACCACTTCAATGCCGAGTTCGCCCAGCGCTGAGACCACCGACCATGACTTCACCCCGCCGGTATAGAGCAGTGCCCGTTTACCTTGCAGCTGCTCGCGAAACGGCTTGAGCGCCTCACGCACCCGGCTTTCTTCACGGGCAATCACCTGCTCAACATGCGCGGTCAGCTTGTCGTCATTGAGCAGTTTGGCGAAACCACGCAACGCCGCTGAAGTGTCGTCAATGCCGTAAAAACTGCCTTCAAACCAAGGTACGCCCCACTGCTCTTCTAATAAACGCGCCACGTTAATCTGCGCCCGTGAACAGACCACCATCGCCGCATCGGCGCGGTGCATGGTTTGAATTTGATGAAACTGGGTATCGCCCGCCATACAGCACAGTACCCGCAGCCCCACCTCTTCAAACAGCGGTGACACATGCCAAAACTCTCCGGCAATGTTGTATTCACCAATCAACACAATGTCATGCACTTTGCGCGAAGGGTCGTGCTTCATCAGCGGCTTTGCTGGCGGCTCGGCGGTGCCGACCACATGCTTGACCATCACACTGCCCGCAATGCGGTTACCAAGGTTTTTGTTGCCATAAAAGCCGGCGGCATCAACCGGGATCACCGGTTTATGCCAGCGCTCTGCCGCCAGTTTGCAAATCGATTCAATGTCGTTGCCTTCCAACGCGGGCACACAGGTCATGTAAACGAACACTGCCGGTGGATTGTGTTCTTCAATCAACTGCTTGATGGCATGCAGCAAGCGCTTTTCAGCGCGGCCCATAATCACATCTTGCTCGTTTAAATCTGTGGTAAAGCCGAGGCGGAATAGGTTCGAGCCGACGGCGCGGGTGCCGCGATTGTTCCAGCTGTTGCCCGCGCAGGCGATTGGCCCGTGGACGATATGGCCGACATCGGCAATCGGCAGCAGGCTGATCTGCGCCCCATCAAAACTACAGCCGCCGGCGGTGGCGCCAGGCTTGGGCCGTGCACAGCCGCTTTTACTGCCTTTGTTATGTTCGCAGGCAGGCTCATCCTGAAGTAGGCGGATCTCTGATGGTTTCATGGCACTCACTCCTTACATCGGGCGTCACTCACATAGGTATGGACAATGTGAGTGGCAGTGTGTGCAAGAAGGTGCAAATAGAACGCCAAGAGTTAAGCTATTGTTTTTGATAGATTGTCAGTTTTACAACTGACACAAAAAAAGGCGGCTTTGTCGGAAAGACGACAAAGCCGCAAGCGACGTTATCCGATAGTGGCTATCTTCAAACAATTGGCTCAATCAAGATGCTCAATCCAAATGCAACGCCACCACAATGCCGGAGCATTCTTCGGGCGAAAAGGTTAATCCGGCGCAACTGCCGGGACGCAACTGCATTAAATGCAGATCAAAACTTGGGTAACTGATGTAAGGCTCGCGCTCACCCAGATCATCCTCGAAACACAGAGTAAATTTCAGTGTGGGGAATTCACTGCGCATATCAATCAACACCTGTTCGTTGATGACTGAGTGAGCCGCGATTCGGTCGCCGATAGCGGAAATACGCTCTTGTGCCGCAGACAACATGCTAGTCCTCCTCCAACGCCATCGCCGGAACGACGTCTGGTAAGCCCAGTAATTTACGGATCCACGGTGGTGGATTACCAGCAATCACTGCACTCAGGCTTTGCATAGCAACGGCGGCTTCTTCCGGTACCGGCTTTTTCACTGGATGGATGTTGGCACGGGTCACTCGCGCGGCAGCAGGGCCGCCAATCGACAGGGTGAACAACATCTGACAGCCCTTCAACAGCGTCAGCATATGTTCGGCGCGGGCTTCACCGGAAAGCCCTGATTCGACCTGACGAATATCCACCAGCTGGTGTTCAGCGTGATTCACTTCGTAGATCAACACTCGCAGGCAGGAGCCATAATGGCCGTTGATCATTTCGCCTTGGTTAGAGGTAATCGCCACGGTCAGCTTAGGGCCGGGCAACGGCGGTACATCGATAATTTCAGGTGCATCAACTGCCGCCACTTCGCTGTTGGTCAAGGTCGCCAAGGCTTCGTTGACATCTTTGCGGGTCGGCGTTTCCGACAGCGAGTTCACCATCAGCCGAAACGCCTTAGGTGACAGTGCTGCCAGCTTATCTTCAGTCAAAGGTTCGCCAAGGTGCTGCACTAGCAGGCCTAACAGCGAAACCAGTTCAATGTCGGGCAGATTACGGCTGGCCATGGCGACCCGCAACGCTGCTTCATCAGAAATAAATCGTGCCATTGCCCTTCCTCCTTAGGCTGCCTGTAACCTTTTGGCGCGCACCGTTATCGGCAATTTAGGCCGGGACGGCATCGGATCTATGTAGTAGATCGCCCCATCCGCCAGATGGACTTCACCACCCCAGCGCTCATCCTCGTCAAACTCAAAATGGGTAATGGCCTCTTCCAAATCTTTCTTGGGCAGATAGAGACAAAATTGCCCCTGCTCGTTGTACTGAATCATTACATTTGCCATGGTGATTCCTTTATTTGGGTTGCTGCCATAAAACATAAGCCAGCAGCCCAAGGACTGCTGGCTTGTGGCTTAGCGAACTAAGTCAAACGCGTAGTCGGTTTTGCCTAAGTCCGAAGTTTCACGATCCAGCTTGGCCAGCACTTCGTTCACTACCGTAGTGAGCACGTACATGGCGCCTTCGTAGCCCAACGTGGCGCTGCGATGCAGATGGTGACGGTCAAAGATTGGGAAACCGATACGTACCAATGGCACTTCAAACTCGGCACCTTTGGCCTTGGTGTCACGCTCAATGAACTTACCGTAAGAGTTACCAATCATCAGATCTGGCTTCTCGGTAAACATCAGTGAACGGAAGTGCCACAGGTCTTTACCCACAAACACTTGCGCATCAGCACCATATGGCGTTTCTGCCAGTTGTGCTTCCATCTTCTTGCGCCAGCGCTTGTTACCGTTGTGACACAGTACGTGCTTGATTTCGCAGCCGAGTTCGGTCAGCAGTTTGCACATACCCAGCAGGTAATCAGGGTCGCCGAAAATAGAGATAGTGACCCCATGCAACCAAGTGTGTGAGTCGGTCATCATGTCGACCAAACGACCACGTTCCTTGGTGAGCGATGCAGGGATTGGCTTACCGGTCAGTTCAGACACCTTCATCAGGAAATCATCGGTCCACTCTAAGCCCATTGGGATGTTGAGTGCGGGGACCTCTTGATTCCAGGTGTCTTTGACGAACTTGGTAGACTTGGTCATTTGATCAGGTTGCAGCATGATGGTCGCAATCGCGTTCGGGGCGTCTTTCACCTCGTCCACTTTAGTACCACCCGCGTACATACGATATTCACCGTCTGCCGGTGTATCCAACACTTCGGATGGATCACAGAGGAAGGAATAATCGACGTCCATCTCTTTGAGCATTCGCTGGATCACGCGATAGTTGCCAAGGTAAGTTTCAAAGCCAGGCACGATGTTAATCTTGCCATTACTGCCCACTTCCTTGCTGTCCATCTCGTTCAGAGTGAAATAGCGCAGAATACCTTCAAACATGTTGTCCCAACCGGTCACGTGGCTGCCCACGAAACTTGGGGTGTGCGCAAACGGGGTTGGCACACTTTCTGGCAGGTAACCTTCTTTTTTGGCGTTACCGATAAACGCATTCAAGTCGTCACCGATAACTTCTGCCATACAGGTGGTTGAAACGGCAATCACTTCAGGCTTATAGAGTGCATAGGCGTTTTGCAGACCAGCAAACATGTTTTTCTGGCCGCCAAATACCGCTGCATCTTCAGTCATCGAGTCTGATACACAGGCAACAGGCTCTTTGAAGTGACGGTTAAAATAGGTTCTGAAGTAAGCCACGCAACCTTGTGAACCGTGCACATAGGGCAAGGTCTTTTCAAAACCCAGCGCACACAGCACTGCGCCTAATGGCTGACAGGCTTTCGCAGGGTCAATGGTGACGTGCTTACGATTAAAGTTAATCTCTTGGTATTCTTTGGTGGTTGTCCAGTCAAAGACTTCTTTGACTTTGGCTTCTTCTACGGCTTCTTCAAAAGTCGCGTGTTTGCCAGCGAACAGCTCCTGATATTCTGGTTGCTTAAATAACGCATAACCAGTTTTGATATCTTCAACTTTTTGCGTCATGACTATTCTCCTACCGTGCCACTAATCCGTGAACTCCGGCTCGGGTTATCAATCGTTACTGCTTCACACTGCCATTACGCAGTTTTGGCCAGTTCCGCGGCGTCGCTTTTGGTCCAAGGCGCCTGCATGTTCTTCCAGCATGGGTTGTTCAGGGTCAGATCCATATCGCGGGCAAAGATGGCGAATCCATCAACACCGTGGTAAGGGCCTGAGTAATCCCAGCTGTGCATTTGGCGGAATGGGAATCCCATTTTTTGGAACACGTACTTTTCTTTAACGCCTGAGCCAATCAGATCTGGCTTCAGCTTCTTGACGAACTCTTCGAGTTCGTAAGCGCTGGCGTCATCGAACAGCAAGGTCGCATCTTTCATTTCAGGGGTGGTTTTGACGTAGTCATCGTTATGCGCGAACTCATAGCCGGCACCACAGATTTCCATGCCTAAGTCTTCGTAGGCACCGATGATGTGACGTGGACGCAGACCGCCGACATACAACATCACTGATTTACCTTCCAGACGCGGACGATATTTAGCGACGACTTGTTCCCACTGGGCGCGATAGCGTTTAATCACTTCTTCGGTTTGCGCTTTGATCTTGTCATCAAAAAAACCGGCGATTTTGCGCATAGATTCTTCAATCTTGGTCGGGCCAAACAGGTTGTACTCAACCCAAGGTATACCGTTCTTCTCTTCCATGTAACGTACGATGTAGTTCATAGAACGATAACAGTGCACCAGGTTCAATTTGACCTTAGGGGTGTTTTCCATTTCGGCCAACGTACCGTCGCCAGACCATTGCGCCACAACGCGGAGGCCCATGTCTTCAAGGATGATACGAGACGACCAAGCGTCACCACCGATGTTGTAGTCACCAATAATGGCCACGTCATACTCTGTGGTTTCAAACTCTTTGCCTTCGTTTGGCGCCAATACGTGGTCGCGAATGGTATCGTTAGCAATGTGGTGACCCAGCGACTGAGACACACCGCGGAAACCTTCACAACGCACCGGCACAATGGTTTTACCCAGCTCAGCGCCTTTTTTCTTGGCAACCGCTTCAATGTCATCACCGATCAGACCGACTGGACATTCAGATTGAATAGACAAGCCTTTGGTCAGTGGGAACAGTTGTTCCAGTTCATCAATAGCCGCTTCCAACTTCTTGTCACCGCCGAACACAATGTCACGTTCTTGGAAGTCAGTGGTGATGTTCAGTGTGCCGAACGCGTTTACACCAGTCACACCGGTATAGTAGTTACGACGACCAGCGCGTGAGTACTGACCACAGCCGATAGGACCATGAGAGATATGGATCATATCTTTCACCGGGCCCCAAACCACACCTTTAGAACCTGCGTAAGCACAACCACGAATGGTCATCACACCAGGTTGAGATTTACGGTTGGAGGTAATGCATTTGCTGCCAGGGTTTGCAGGATCGTTCACCGCCATATGCTTAGCACGATCTTTGCGGGCCGCCTCCGGAT
Organism: Shewanella mangrovi; assembly: GCF_000753795.1. Lineage (GTDB taxonomy): Bacteria > Pseudomonadota > Gammaproteobacteria > Enterobacterales > Shewanellaceae > Shewanella > Shewanella mangrovi. Next base: position 191,370 of record NZ_JPEO01000004.1, on the reverse strand, counting down.
AGACTTCCAGCACCTCGTCAATCAAGGCCTGGGTTTGTTCTTTATTCATCTCCATCGCATGTTCCTCTTGGGTTTATGCTAGAAAAAGAAATCACCTTCGCGATTAAGCCAGCTCTTCTGCTGTCTTACCGATGATTGACTCGTCTTCGACTTCCATGATGCCGAATTCCATCAACAGATCTTCCAGTTCATCCATGGTGCAAGGCTCAGGTACCACGAACATGGTGTTGTTGATGATTTTCTGTGCCAGCGCGCGATATTCGTCAGCTTGCTTACACTTAGGGTCGTATTCGATAACCGTCATACGACGGATTTCAGCGCGTTGTACGATGTTGTCACGTGGTACGAAGTGGATCATTTGCGTGCCGATTTTCGCCGCCAATGCCATGATCAATTCATCTTCACGGTCAGTGTTACGTGAGTTACAGATAAGGCCTGCCAAACGTACGCTGCCAGATGCCGCATACTTACAGATACCTTTAGAGATGTTGTTTGCCGCGTACATCGCCATCATTTCGCCAGAGCAAACGATGTAGATTTCTTGTGCTTTGTTTTCACGAATTGGCATCGCAAAACCACCACACACCACGTCACCCAATACGTCGTAGAATACGAAGTCGAGGTCTTCTTCATAAGCGCCTTCTTCTTCCAAGAAGTTGATCGCAGTGATAACACCACGGCCAGCACAACCCACACCTGGCTCTGGACCACCTGACTCAACGCAACGTACATCGCCGTAACCGACTTTCAGTACATCTTCCAGTTCGATATCTTCCACTGAACCAGCTTCTGCTGCGGTTTCCATGATGGTGTTTTGCGCTTTTGAGTGCAGGATCAGACGGGTTGAGTCCGCTTTAGGGTCACAACCGATGATCATCACTTTCTTACCCGCTTCGGCCAGTGCCGCTACTAGGTTCTGAGTAGTGGTAGATTTACCAATACCCCCTTTGCCGTAAATCGCACATTGACGAATTGCCATAATGATTCCCTCCTCAGGATGTTTTGAATAAACAATTCGAAGGGGTGTGTGCGAAAACTGCGCCAAGGCGGGGAAAACATGATATCGGCATGTTTTTATTGAATATTTTTATTGTCGCATGGCGAACAATGGGAGTAACACTCGAACAAACAACTGTGTGTTTGTCGTGTTTGAAACAAGTTTGTTTGTTAGCAAGTTGTTGTAATTTGCTTTGGTTGTTGAGGGTTGGTTGATGGATGACCGGTGTCATCCTGAGCTTCGCTCTGGTGGTGTTTGGGAGTTGGTTTATTCCATGTGGCACTGACGATGCCTGATAGTTTTAATGTGGTTAATCGCTTGCAGCGGGCTTATGCACACGCATCCTTGTGGCACGCTGCAAGTACATCCGTGTAAGCTCGACGCCAGCATCCATGCTGGCGACGGCCACAAGTCCGCATGTGCTAGGAATTTCGGAGTACACCTGCCAGCATCGACGTGGATGGATGCAGTAATGCCGTTGAGCACATGGATGTGCGAGGAAGGCCATAACTCGGACGGTCACTGGTTCAACTGTGCTGGGAATTTCGAAGTACAACCGCTGAATTGGTCGTTGGGTTTAATTCCTGTTAAAAGCAGTCTTGTTTACTCAGTGACAAGTTGCTGTAAATGCAGCGTCATAAATGCGCTGTTGGGATCGAGGGTGTAATCAGCGAATGGCTCGCAACTAACGAAGCCGAATTTGCGGTAGAGGCTGCGGGCGGCGGCGAAGTAGTCCATGGTGCCGGTTTCTAAACTCACTTGGCGAATGCCACGCTCGGCGGCTTGTACCAGTGCATGTTGGAGCAAAGCTGACGCGACGCCTTTACCGCGGGCGGCGGGTGCGGTGCGCATCGATTTCAATTCCGCGTGGTCGCTATCGAGCACTTTCAATGCTAAACATCCCAGCAGTTCGCCGTCTTTTCTGGCACTCCAAAAGGTGATATCCGGCTGGCGCAGTTTATCCAAATCCAGCGCGTGCACGCTTTCGGCGGGAGATGTGGCGTACATGTCATCCAAGTGTTGTTGCAGCAGGCCGATGATGTCGGCAGAGGTCAACGGGTCGATAGTGATTTGCATCGAATGCTCCAAGTGGTTTGAGCATTCTTTATATAAGGGATGGGTGAGGTTAGTCAAAAGTTGGTTTGGCTTTGACAATTAAACCGATTCATATTTCACTCTCCACTTTCAAAAAAGTTAAAAATCAATTTTTGATAATTGCCAAAGATATCTCTAAAATATAATATCAAGCAGAAATCAGAACAACCAACAAAATCAATAGAACTAACCCTATCCATGAACTCCGAGAAGATTTAAAAATAAATGTTTTACACTTAAGAACTTTGTTGAAGTAATTTTCTTCCAACAAATCGATGAGATCATCACAATGATTTTGCAGTTGAAATTTAAAGTCTTTCTTTTCATTAGTAGAAATATCATCAGAAAGAAATTTTTCAACATCAAAATCAAGAAGTGGATCTATAGAATCCTCACTCAAAATGATACACGATGAAAGTTCATTTAACTGTTTGATTCTCCATCTTATTCTAGATATTTTTGTATTGAATTTCTCCTCAGTTAATAAAGAAAAATTTTCATCTTTTAGCCAGTCTAACATAGATAAATTATTTAATAGATCTATTAGCCCATCCTTACTATCAGAAATAGCAGCGCGCTTAAGAGTATGATGATGGATTATTAAAGTGATAATCCAACTTACAAATATCCATTGAAAAGTAAAAATATCACTCATGATTTAACCGCTTATTTTCTGCTGCCTCAATCCTTTCATTAATTATTTCTAAAAACTTAGGAACCGAATCATGTTTCACCTCTAACTTGGAGTCTAATACATCCTTGGTCAAACCCTCCCTAGATATCAACCCAGCAAAAGCCTCATCTAAGAATGAGCGACCGTAACGATTGTAACCAGATAAATCAACAATAACTTTCTCATAATTATTAATAGCATCTAATAATATATTTTTACGAAATACTTCTCCGGCTGTTTTCTCACAACCTGGAGCATCATCCGCATATCTTCCTTTCGGTTTATTGTGAAAATCCTTCACAACAGATATATTTATTACATTATTAACAGAGTTCATCTAATTTTATACTCCATTGTAACAACGTACCTTGAAACTCGTTGGTCATCTCAACCCTAACGTGCTCCTCATTATCACCTTTGTTGTACTGATAACAGCCTTTAGAACTAAATATCAACAAATTACTATCTTCATCTTCTGTTACCAAATCCTTAATAGAGACACTTCCTTGTCCATGGTTTTCATCTTCAATTCTAGTAATATCATGCATCATAGAGGCATAAATCATTCCTGAGTCACCTACGATCTCTCTTAAAGGACTTACAAAAGCTTTCATACTTCGAGCTAACTGTCTTAACCGCCCATTTTTGTTTTCATTATCACTGATACCATCTCTCACTAGCGCAGTATACTCTACAGGGTAATGCATCCTTACTCTCTTTTGAAATACTTTACTATCTTCAAATGACAGAGGAATTCCTCTTCCGCGATCATAGATGGCAAGATACATATATTTGTCATCTAAGTTATCATTATAGCCAATAGAACAAATTAACCACCATTTTTTATTTTCCTCTAACACTTCATTTGGATAAGCGTGACGTCCGACATTTTCTAAGGTTTCAATAATAGCTTGTGAAATCTTTTGCTCAGTATTTGGAGAAATTTTACCATCATAATATTTATCGTTAATAGCATCCATGAGATCGTCCGAAAGAGTTGTAAACTCAAAGTTACTCCCACTTATTACGGGTAATTGATGACATTTTTCATCAAACATCATCTTTCTTCTCTCTGATTTTGATAAATGCAGACCAGCACTACTAACCAATCTATTTACCTCTTTATAATCCTTCGACCAAATAATAGATATTTTTGATGCATATTTATCTTTTATAGCTACCATCATCAAAAACATTGGCAATCGGACTAGACGGGTCTCTTTAAAAGATATATATATATGATGATACTTTTGAAGCAACTCATTCAAAATAAAAAAGAAATGTGACAATTCATCATTTAAATCCTTTTTAGATAAATCAAAAATTTCTGGAACAAGTAAAACAGGCGTACCAAAAATAGTTTCAATACTATCTAAGTTTTGCAAAATAACATTATCATATTCTTTTGAACGATGATTGCCTTTATGTTTCTTTCGCTCTATGTTGAAATAACGTTTTGATTGATCCCTGTCATTTATCTGTAATTGTTTTTTCATTACGCGTAAACTTCCATGAACAACATATCCAAAAACACTTAAATTTATTCTAAAATATTTTGCATTATTTATCTATATAACTTTTTAATATGGGTGACTTCGATTTTTTCAAGTATTGCCATGTATATTTTTAGATATCAACATTCAAAACCTACAAACAATATTCAGCATTTGTGCACATCCGTGTGCTCGACGGCATTAGTACATCCTGTACGTTGATGGCTCGAAGGGATAGTAAGGAATGGGTGATTTGCGAGGATGGCAAACCAGAAGCGCCATGATGAAATCGAAAACAACATGAATGTCGGCGGGTATACTCCGTGAATTCCAAGCACAGATGAACCAGTGACCGTCCGAGGCAGGACGCCGAGGATCGAGCGCCCATGGATGGGTTCACAGCGTGTCACTGGATCGTCTGTGCATAAGCCCGCTGCAGGCGATTTACTACGACAAAACGAACAGGCAACTTAGTTGTCAGCAGACAAAACACCGCAGCTGCAAGCAACACCAACAACAAAAGCGCGAAAACCGTTTCGCGCATCCAAACAGCCTAATCCTCAGGACCCGCTAGGGTAAACACCAGATTCTTCCGCATATCCTTGAGCACAATGCCCTTTTTCAGCATCGCAACGCTGAGGCGCTTTTGCCACTTGGGTAACTCGGGTTCGGCGGCGGCTAACGCTTGCTCATTGTCGAACTGGAATCGCAGTAGCAGCGAACCGGGGAATAGCTGATATTCCATATTGAACCAGCATTGCAGCATGCCGGGGATTTCTTCACGGGCTTGCGCTTCAAGGGCATCCGCCACCGCATGCACTATGGCTTGTTGTTTGAGTTGTACTTTAGAGAGCTTTTTCATGGTTTGCAGCCTAATGGTTGAAGCCTAACTTGCGGCGCAGCGCGTATAAGGCGCACATTTTACCGTGATATCGGCTGATGTCGCGTAAAAATCCAATGCATGATGAAACCATCGCAAACTTGGCGCAGAATGATATATTAGAAAATATTCATAATATGCGCGCAGCAGCGCATGCGCTTTGCGCTAGAAAGGAAAACTTATTTATGTGGGATGACGTTTATAACAGCGACAGTTATGTCTATGGTACTGAGCCAAATCAGTTTTTAGCCGAGAACGTGCAGCAACTGCCGCAAGGTAAAGTGCTGTGTTTGGCCGATGGCGAAGGCCGCAACTCAGTGTTTCTTGCCAAACAAGGCTATCAGGTGACCGCGGTCGATCTATCTCAAGTCGGGTTAGCCAAAGCCGCCAAACTGGCCGCTAGCCAAGAGGTATCCGTCGAGTATATTCATGCGGATCTGGCCGAGTTTGAATTTGGCACAGAACAATGGGATGGCATTGTGTCGGTGTTCTGCCATTTACCGAGCAGCCTCAGACAACAAGTGCACCAACGCGCGCTACAAGGGTTAAAGAAGAATGGAGTCTTTTTGCTGGAAGGCTACACCCCACGGCAACTGGCCTTTGGCACCGGCGGCCCGAAAATGCTCGATCTGCTGCTGGAGCCCGAAGCCCTCGCTAGTGATTTTGCTGATGCGCAAATCCTGCATCTCGCCGAAGTCGAACGCGATATTATCGAAGGCGACAAACACACCGGCACCGGTGCTGTGGTACAACTGATGGCGAAACGCGATGCATGCAAGTGATTTTCGGTGTGCTTCGCTACCAAGCCGCGCGGTAAATTCAAGCATTAAACCAAGCGCGTTGGATATCAATCCATCTTGGTACAATAGCGCAATGGCGTGACACCGTAACAAACTTTAGCGGAGACATAGTTCACGATATAACCCTGCTCTTCAAATGCTTGGGCAAGCTGTTGTTCAAGCTCGCTTCGCTGTTCGGTGTTCACAGCGGAGGCAGTAAAGTGAAGGTAACAACCCACCACAATTGCGATGTACGCCAACAGCATTAATCCTTTAATCGCTTTCATCTGCTCACTATTCCTTTAGTTATTTGCAATAGGTGTATGAGTAAGTTGCATATCTATACCATCACAACTCAATGATGTTAATAGATTTTTACTAAAACAAAAAGGCCATTCGCATGCGCGTAATGGCCTTTTTAGTGCTGAAAAGTAAGTGACAACTTACTTCTTCATCTGTTCCTTGGCCGCTTCTACTTTAGAGAAGTCCAATCCCAGCTCTTCTACCGCTTCTTTGAGCAGCGCAGGGTTTTGCATCACCTGCCCCATCAACAGTTGCAGCTTTTCAGGCGGCAGACCGAGTTGGCCAATAATCGCCATCGCCGCCAGTGGGTTTTGCGTGAGGGTTTGAAACAACTCGCCAATCTGCTCGTTGCTAATATTGTTCTCTTTTAACAGCGCAATAATGGGGTTCACAACATCACCTTTTGTGTACGCATTTAACGAAATAGGCCCCAGTTTAGCATTGCGCCAAACGCAGGTGTAGCGTGGTGTGATATCGCCAACGACAAACTGAGGCAATCAACAGTAAGCCGCGATTGCCTGAATTTGCCGATATCTTGCCTATAGCGCCAATTACAGCGGCAACACTGATGATTTTCAGGCAAATTTCATTTTGCCCTTTTAGGGTCGATGCACTGCTATCGCCGTTGAACCACGGCTAGCAGCGAGTCCCCAAATAAGGAAATCAACTGCAAAGGAGCTGTTATGTCTCGAACCTCCCCCATTAACCTGATGCTGTTACTGGCGCTCAGTCTCTGTTGTTCACTGTCGGCCTTCGCTGCCGATAAGGCTTACAAGGCGGCAGTCAGTACGCTGGTGATTGTGTCTCACCCCTACCCCGAGCGTTCACGAATGACCAAAGGTATGCAACAGGCGGCGGAGCGCGTTGCAGGTGTCACTGTGCGCAATCTGGAAACCTTGTATGGCTTTGATACCCGCGCGATTGATGCCGCCAAAGAGCGTGAACTGACTCGGCAACATCAGCGCATTGTGTTTATATTTCCGACCCATTGGTTCAACATTACGCCGATGATGAAGGCCTACATGAACGATGTTTGGGGCAATGTCGGTCCGGGATTATGGCAGGGCAAAGAGATGATGATTGTCACCACCGCCGCTGGCGGCAGCTCAACCTATGGCGAAAATGGCCGTCTGAGGATCAGCCTCGCCGATGTATTTTGGCCGATGAAAGCCAGCGCGATTCATGCGGGCATGACTTATCTGGAACCGTTGACGTTTCAGAGCATTTCCGGCAGCAAATTGGCGGAATATCAACAGGCCTTAATTGAACGTTTACAGCAATGATGCCAACAAAAACAGCCGCACATCAGCGGCTGCTTTTTTATGGTCTCTAAGATCTAACGGAACCAGTTAGTTTTACTCAGTTCCACCAGCTCATCGCCTCGGCCATTGATGATGGCTTTCATCATATACAAGCTAAAGCCTTTGGCATGTTCAAACTTGATTTGCGGTGGCATTGCCAGCTCTTGTTTCGCAGTATCAACCTCAATCACCACTGGGCCCGGATAATCAAAGGCTTCAGTCATTGCCGCATCTAAACGATCGGGTTTACTGACATGAATACCTTTCAGGCCACACGCTTGCGCAATCGCGGCAAAGCTAGGGTTATCCAAATCGGTATCGCTGGAGAGGTAGCCGGACGCTTTCATCTCCATTGCGACAAAGCCTAAAGAGCGGTTGTTAAACACCACAATTTTCAACGGCAGATTGAGCTGCTTTAGCGACAACAAATCGCCCATCAGCATCGAGAAGCCACCATCACCACACATGGCAACGATTTGGCGTTTGCGGTCAACCGCCTGCGCGCCCATTGCCTGAGATAAGGCATTCGCCATAGAACCGTGGTTAAAGGAACCAATTAAGCGGCGTTTGCCGTTCATTTGCAGATAACGGGCAGCCCACACCGTTGGCGTGCCGACGTCGCAGGTAAATACGGCATCTTCAGCGGCTTTTTCACTGATCAAGCGCGCTAAATACTGCGGGTGGATCAGGTTATGTGAGGTTTTGCCATCGGCCAGATCGTCCAGATCTTTGCGCGCCTCATGGTAGTTCTTCAGGCACTGATCTAAGTGCGCCCGTGAACGGCCATCATCAATTTGCGGCACCAATTCATCCAAAGTCGCGGCAATATCGCCCAGCACGCCTTGGTCAATCTGCACATGCCGCCCCAACGCTGCCGGGTTGTTATCCACCTGCAGAATTTTGGCTTTCTCTGGATAGAAAGCGCGATAAGGGAAACTCGTGCCCAGTAGTAACACAGTATCGGCCTGACGCATGGCGTGATAACCCGAGGCAAAGCCGATCAGTCCGGTCATGCCCACATCATAAGGGTTGTCGTATTCGACATATTCTTTACCGCGCAGCGCATGCACAATCGGCGCTTGCAGTTTCGACGCCAGCGCCACCACTTGGTCGTGCGCACCAGCGCAACCCGCCCCCGCCAGAATCGTCACTTTACTGCTGCCATTGAGTTCACGCGCTAAGGCTTCGATATCTGCCGCTGCTGGGGTGTAGATTGCCGGTGCAGGCAGGCTCCATTTGGGGCTAACGCCTTCTGGCATCGCCTTCAAAGCCACGTCACCCGGCAGCACAATCACGGCGACATCGCGATGTAAAATCGCTTGGCGCATGGCGGTTTCCAGCATGTAGGGCATCTGCTCTGGGCTGGAGAGTAACTCACAAAAGACGCTGCATTCTTTAAACAACTCTTGCGGGTGAGTTTCCTGAAAATAGTTAGTGCCGATTTCGGCGGAAGGAATGTGGGCGGCAATGGCGAGCACAGGAACACGGTTACGGTGACAATCAAACAAGCCGTTGATTAAGTGCATATTACCTGGGCCACAAGAACCAGCACACACAGATAACCCACCGGAAATTTGTGCATCAGCACCGGCAGCAAAGGCAGCGGCTTCTTCATGGCGAGTGCCCATCCATTCGATGGTACCCAGTTTGCGAAGACTATCACTGATGCCGTTGAGGGAATCTCCGGTGACTCCCCACATCCGTTTAACACCAGCTTGTGAGAGGGTTTCTGCAATAAAATGTGCGACGCTCTGACTCATACAACATACTCCACTGTCTGGAGCCAGTATATGCAGCTATTTATTTCGAAATAACTCGATATACCGACCAATAAAATACCTTTTAAGCGCTTAATACAAATTATCCTACTAGGTATTTTTGTGATCAATATCAAATTTCGACTTTAGTTAGCTGATGTTTTCATAAGATATGAGTGAGCGATTCTAAAAAGGAATAAAAAAGGTCATTCATATGAATGACCTTCATAACTTTTAGGCATGCACCAATGTTGAGCTTACACCGTTAGGCAGTGTAACGACCTGGCTTGTGGTAGAAGGTCAGCACGATGTTAGTGATCACCGCACCCAAAACTGACAAGGCCAGCAACCAAGGTGAAATGATAAAGAACGACGCCACTACAATGGCAGAGTCGAGCAACATCTGAATGTTACCGGCGCGGATATTGAAACGATCTTGCACATACAGAGCAAAGATATTGAAACCGCCGAGGCTGGACTTATGACGGAACAGGATCAGCAAGCCACTTCCCAGCAGCAGGGAGCCCATCACTGACGCATAAATCACGTTGATGTAATCAAAGTGGATCATCAAACCTAAGGCATCGGTCATTGCGCCAACTGCCACAATACAGACAAAGGTTTTGATGGTGAAATCTTTGCCCATGCGTGTCCACGCCAACCAAAAGAACGGCAGGTTTAACAGCACGAACAGGGTACCGAAGCTTAAGCTGCACAGATGGGTCAGCAACAAGGCTGCGCCAGCGGTGCCACCCGTAAGCAATCCGGATTGGCGTAAAAGAAATACGCCCAGTGCGACAAAACAGCAGCCAACGAACAGCCCTGTGAGATCTTCAACCAATGAGTGACCGGCTTTCTTTTCCATCTTCTGTTCGGTCTCCATCGGCGCTTCTGCTTTTAATGTTTGTTCAGCCTTCATAGTCAATTACCAGTACAAAGTTAATGGGGGAGTGTTATTTTTTGTTTTTCTTCTCACTAAATGCGCCTTTTTACGCACATTAGTCAATTCATCATGCATAAATATTGTGCTTAGAAAGTGCAAAAATCTGGAATCTTTAGTAAACACTTAAGCGTTTTACTGTGATAGTGACTGCGGCTAATTAGAAAAAAGTTCAATTGACAACGCTAGTTGCGCAACATTTTTTACATTCCAGTTACCCCAAAAGAGGGTGTAAATTTTATGATACAGCCCGCTGATGTTTTTTTATTCACTCGAAATCAATGAAATCCAGTGCCGCAAATTTCAGCAACCGCCGGTGCACTTTGCCCGCTCTCAAGTGAAAGTGACCCTGTTCACAAAAATTAACCTTTCAGAAACATTAGTGTCACCTAATGTCGCCACAATCTTCGCCAACCGATGACACGCCATCGGTCATCCCTACAGGAATAATAACGCGAGGAAAGCAATGAAAACCCTACCCCACGTTCTGGCTGCGCTGACCGCGGCTGTGGCGGCTGCGTTGGTGAGTCAAACCGCCAATGCCGCTGTGTTACCCGATTACCAAACCCAAAGCAGCTGGTTTACCGCTGGCGCCGATGCCGTTGCCGCCAAAGTCGCGCAAGCGCGCAACACTGGCAGCACCAAGAACGTCATTCTATTTGTCGGCGATGGTATGGGCGTATCCACGCTGACCGCAGCGCGTATCTATCAAGGTCAGGCGGCGGGTCATACTGGTGAAGAGAACCGCCTCAGCTTTGAGACATTTCCCTACAGTGCTTTATCAAAAACCTATTCAGTCAACCAACAAACGCCGGACTCCGCGCCAACGATGACCGCGATGGTGACTGGCGTTAAAACCGAAGATGGCATGCTGTCAGTGTCGTCTGACTCGATTCGTGGCAACTGCTTATCCAGCAAAGGCAATGAGCTGAAGACCGCGCTGGAACTGGCGGAAGACTTAGGCAAATCGACCGGTATTATCTCTACTGCGCGCCTGACACACGCTACCCCAGCAGCAACTTACGCGCACACACCAGAGCGTAACTGGGAAGCCGACAGCAACATGACCACCGAAGCGATTAACAACGGTTGTCACGATATTGCCTATCAATTGGTGATGGACGCACCGGGCAATGGCTTAGAAGTTGCCCTTGGTGGTGGTCGTAGCTATTTTCTGCCGAACACTGTCACTGACGGTGAAGGCGCCACGGGTCGCCGCGCTGATGGCAATGACCTGACGGCTGCCTGGACCGAAAACTACAGCAATGCCGCCTATGTCTGGAATCAGGAGCAGTTTGATGCGGTCGATACCACGACCACAGATCACTTGCTGGGCTTGTTCCAAAGCTCACACATGCAATATGAAGCTGACCGCGCCGATGATGTCGGTGGCGAGCCATCACTGGCGGAGATGACCAGCAAGGCCATCGATCTGCTGGCGAAAAACGATCAGGGTTACTTTCTGATGGTGGAAGGTGGCCGTATCGACCACGCCCACCACGCGGGTAATGCTTCACGCGCTCTGCAAGACACAGTCGCGCTGTCTGATGCCGTAAAAGCGGCAATGGACAAAGTGGATTTAAGCGACACGCTGATCATTGTTACTGCTGACCACAGCCACACCTTTACTATCGCCGGTTATCCAGCCCGCGGTAATCCTATCCTCGGCTTAGTACATGCGCCTGAAGATACCACCATTGCTCAAGACCCAACGCTGGCAAACGACGGTCTGCCGTACACCACTCTCGGTTATGCCAACGGCCCCGGCGCTAAAAACGGTGCACGTGCAGATTTGAGCGCGGTTGACACCACTGATGTGGAATTCCTGCAGCAAGCACAAGTGCCGCTGAGCAGTGAAACCCACGCCGCTGAAGATGTGGCGATTTATGCCACTGGCCCCGGCGCGTATCTGTTCCAAGGCTCAGTTGAACAGAACGTAATTTTCCATGTGATGAACCAGGCAGCAGCTCTGGGCGGCACCAAGTACTGATTTTTGAGGGATGCAAAAAATGAAATTGAAAGCAATTGTACTGGCGATGACCACCGCACTGGCGGCGTTAGCGCTCACAGGCTGTGGTGACGACGGCGACACAGGTGCGACAGGCACTGCGGGTCAGAACGGCGCAGACGGTCAAAATGGTGCTGATGGCCGTGATTATACTGCGGTTAATCAGTGGTATACCGCGGGCCAAGCGACAGTAGCCAACGCCAGCGAAACCTCAGTGAGTGATCCTAAAGGGCGTGCCAAAAACATCATTCTGTTTGTTGGCGATGGCATGGGCGTATCAACGCTGACGGCGGCACGTATCTATCAAGGCCAACAACGCGGCGAAAGCGGTGAAGAAAACCGCCTCAGCTTTGAAACCTTCCCCTACTCTGGTTTGGTAAAGACCTATTCGTCGAACCAACAAACACCTGACTCAGCGCCGACCATGTCGGCGATTATGTCAGGGGTGAAAACCAAAGACGGCATTGTCTCCGTCAGTGATGACGCCGTGCGCGGTACCTGTACTAGCGGTCAAGGCCACGAAGTGATGACGGCGCTGGAGCTGGCTGAAATCGCCGGCATGAGTACCGGTGTGGTCTCAACGGCACGTTTGACGCACGCCACGCCTGCCGCGACTTACTCACATTCAGTGGAACGTAACTGGGAAGCAGACAGCAATATGCCACAAGCGGCACTGGATGCGGGTTGTCACGATATCGCCTCACAGCTGATTGATTTCCCTTACGGCAACGGCATCGAAGTGGCGTTGGGTGGTGGTCGTAGCTACTTTATGCCAAGCAGCGAAACTGACCCAGAATATGGTCGCGCGGGACGTCGTAACGATGGTCGCGACTTAACCGCAGAGTGGACCAGCAAATACACCGATGGCGCTTATGTGTGGAACCGCGAGCAGTTTTTAGCGGTAGACACCTCCAGCACCCACCATCTGCTGGGCTTGTTTGAAAACTCACATATGCAGTACGAGGCAGATCGCGCCGATGATGGCGCGGGTGAACCGTCGCTGGCAGAGATGACCAGCCGCGCGCTGGACGTGCTGAAGCAAAACGACAAGGGTTACTTCCTGATGGTTGAAGCGGGTCGTATCGACCATGCCCACCACGCAGGTAATGCTTCACGTGCGTTGCAAGATACCGTTGCCCTGTCTGAAGCAGTGCGCGTAGCGATGGAAAAAGCAGATAGCGACACCCTGATCCTAGTGACCGCTGACCACAGCCACGTGTTTACCATTGCTGGTTATCCAGTGCGTGGTAACCCAATTCTGGGCTTAGTGCGCGGTGTTGATGGCAGCGGTGAAGCCGCGGCAACTTACACCACGGACAGCAACGGTATGCCGTACACCACACTGGGATATGCCAACGGTCCAGGATTTGGCTTTGGTAACGATCCGATGAATACCGACAGCTATCGTCCAGATCTGAACCTGTACGACGTGACTGATGTTGACTATCGTCAGGAAGCCACTGTGCCGATGGGCAGTGAAACCCACGCCGGTGAAGACGTGGCAGTGTACGCCCGAGGTCCGGGCGCGCAGTTAGTCACTGGCTCAGTAGAACAAAACATGTTGTTCCATGTGATGAACTACGCTGCCGATTTGGCCGCACGCGCCGAAGCTAACCAAAACTAAGCAAGCAGGCGGTGGTCGCTGGCGATTGAGGCAACATGCAGTTGTGCCGTCAGTCGCCAACCGGCCAGCGCCTTTGGAGTTTTTATGACATTATCCCCTGCACATACGTGGCGAAACTTAGCCACTTTATTTAAAGCGGGCGCGCTGTTTGGCTTGTTCAGTGCCAACGCCTTTGCTGCTGTTGCTGCCAAGGCAGATAGCCCGATTTGCCCCGCCGCAACACTCAACGGCAGTCAGCATTTTGGCGTGCAATATCAACTCTCCGGCGCGCAGCACGGCACATTGCAACTGCTGCGGCGTCAGGCACAAACCGCTTATTTCAATCCTGGCAATGGGGTTGGCGAGTGGTGGAATTTCTCGGTGGCCGAGCATCCAAGCTTTATTCGCGTGTTTGCCAAGCAGCAACGCCGTATCGATTACTACATGGGCGATCTGCGCACACTCAATATCCATGTATCGCAGCCCGAAATTGAAAGCTTTGCGGCAGCGCATCTGCGTAGCCAGTTGCGTCATAAAGGCGCGGGCAGCTGCGCTGACAGCCAAGTGTATGAGGGCGACTATCAGCAGGTGCATTATCGTTTGCTGTGGAGTGATAGCCTGCAATTGCCGCTGCAGTTAACCACAGAGCACAAAGGCCAAATCAAGCAATGGCAAGCGAGCAAAATCATGCCTGCCAGAGAAGTTGATATGCTGCTGAGTCGTTGGCAGCAGTTTGCCGATACGGATTATGCCGATATTGGCGATAACGAAACGGATCCGTTTCTGGCGCAGATGATCAACCAAGGCTTTATTGAGCACAGCGAACACGCCGTTTATAACAGTAACGGCCAGCCGATGTCGGGCCAGCATATTCACTAATCTTGCTCTGCTAAGCATAAAAAACGCCGGAGCTACTGGAGTAGCATCCGGCGTTTTTGTTGCGCATATATTTCGCTGTGCGGCTGCCGCACCGCGGATTAAAACGCGTAAGTCACCGAGGCATAAACCCGGCGATGTTCGCCCGGATACAAGCCTGTCCGGTTGAGCAAGCCGCTAACCGCATACTCTTTATCAAACAGGTTTTTCACGTTGAGCTGGAACTGCCACGCCTGCCATTGACTCTGCCAAGACAGGTCAAAGACGGTGTAAGGTTTAATCTTGCCACCGTCTTGGTCAAACTGCTCTGAGACATAATCCGCACCAAAGGCGATAGAGGAGTTAATGGCGCTCAGATCGTAACGGCTCCATAAGCCAAACTGATGCCGCGGCGCATTAGCAAAACGATCGCCAACCGCACGACTAATGCCGCTGGTCGCATCCTTCACGACGGTATCGTTGTAAGCATAGTTAGCGTTGATCACCCAGTTGTCGGTGAGATCGCCCATCAGATCCACTTCAAAACCGCGGGCGCGTACTTTACCAATTGCCACTTGCTTGTCGGTATCATCAGGGTCGGTTTGCAGAATGTTCTCGCGCACGATGTGATAGCCGGCAAAGTTGATGTTAATCGCATCGTCAAACCAGAAGGTGCGTAAGCCGATTTCCGCTTGTTTGCTCTCTTCCGGATCGAACGGGCCGCCGTTTTCCGCTAACTGGCTCGACACGCTCTGCGGCGTAAAACCGGTCGCCCAACTGACGTAGGGATGGAAGTGCTGATTGATCTTGTAGGTGCTGCCAATACGGTAGGAAAAGCCCTGATCGTTGAACTTCTCGGTCGAGTCATCACGATGATCATGCGCTTCATCGTTAAAACCATCGACACTGACACTACCGGTGACATCCCAAGCTTCAGTGATACGCCATTGGTCTTGCAGGTAAATGCCATAGCGCAGCGCTTCGGTGTTGTTATCGCCCGCCAAGCGCATATTGTAGCTGCTTGGATCTGTGATTCCATATTGTGGATCTTGGTAACTAATCCCGATAACGCCATCGGCGGTGCGGGCGCGCAGATAATAGAAGTCTTCCTGCTGACGCGATAAATCACCGCCAAACAACAGGGTATGGTCACCCAATTCAGCCACTAAGTTTGCCGCCATTGAGGCGTTTTTGGTGTGTCGGTCTTGGTCACGATATTCACGCTCAGCGTAGTCTGCCACACCGTCACCATCGGTATCGGTGGCACTGCGAGGCTCGTGATATTTCTGCCGCTCGGTGTCGTTGAAATAACGCAGGTTCACACTGCCCGACAACCACGCATTAAAGTTATGCTCCAAGGTTGCCTGAAACACGTTGGCGTCCAGATCGAGAAAATCCGACGTTTCGTTGAAATTAAAGCGACGGTCCACCAGAAAGTTGCCGTTTTCATCTGCCGGCAGACCGCGCAGACGTTCGCCGCCGTTATGTTGCATCACGTTGGTGTATTGCAGGGTTAACGAAGAGTCTTGGCCAATATCAAAGGCGTAGCCCAAATCGATGGTTCGGTTACGTTTGTCGGTATTACGCCGATAAGGGTTCTCATGCTCCTGATAGATACCAACGCGATAGCGCTGGTTATCGTAATCCAATAGCGGCCCAGACAACTCGATACTACCACTGACAAAATCATCTGAACCTGCAGATAACTTCAGCTTATTGTCACGCTGATATGATGGCTTTTTAGTGACATAGTTGATCAAGCCACCGGGATCGCCAGCACCATAGAGTGCGCCACTTGGGCCTTTTAGCACTTGTACTTGTTCGATATTAAACAGATGTGGCGTAGAGACATCGCCATATGGATCGCCGCGCACGCCGTCATAGCGCACATCGTTTTGCCGAAAACCACGAAAGGTAACCGAGGCATAGTTGTATTGGCTAACGCCACTGATAGAGCGATACAGTTCAGTCACTTCAGTGGCGGCCTGATCTTCAATCAGCGATAGCGGCAGAATTTGTACCGCTTGCGGAGTACGTTCAATGGGTGTGTTGGTTTTCATCGCCAACGAGCCATCATTCACGCGGTACAGAGATTGTGCTCTGCCTGTGACCGTAATGCGCTCAATATCTTGCGCTGAGTTTTGCTCATCGGCAACGGCCGCCGCCCCATAGATTGCACTGAATACCGCCAAAGATAACGGCACAACTGCTGCTTTCATCAACTCGCCCTTTCTTAAAGGTTGTCAAATTTTGACGCGAGTGTAAATGATAGTAATTATCATTTCAATATAAGTAAAACGTAAAGACGCCTTTGTTAACTAAATCGATGCTCACCGCCGTAACTAAGGGAATCGTGTGGATGAAGCGCGCGAGCCGTTATATCAGCCCAACTTCGTATAAGAGTTGATGCAATTCATTCGCGGATAGCGGCTTTTTCAAGCAGCGATAAGCACCAAGCTCGCTCACCTGCGCTATCGAATCGGGTCGCATATCGGTGCTGATCACGATCACCACCGTCTTGTTATGGTGCTGATTAAGATAATGCAGCACTTGAAAACCATCGACTTCAGGCATGGTTAAATCGAGGAACAGCACGTCAGCCAACCCGGCCTTGACCGCATCAATCGCCTCCTGACCATTCTCCGCCTCATACACCAGCACGTCCCACTCGGGCGGAAGTGCTTGAATAACCGTCTTTCGTGAGAAGGCCGAATCATCAGCAATGGTGATAGGCACCGGCATAACATCTCCTTCTGACTCATGGAATGAAACCTGCTGACCATAGTAAGAAGTATTCTCGCCGGTAATCAGGTTGTCAAAACTTCCAACCTTATACCTTTTGCTATTGTTTTGAATTTTAATGAGTTAATGATGATTAACTGACGTTGCCGACAACATTGGAAAAGCCATTAGACGGAAAATAACGCTCAGCAAACAATTCGGCTTCAATCGGCCGCGAGAAGTGGAAACCTTGGTAAAAATCGCAGCCCAACATCAGCAGGAACTGCTTTTCTGCTTCCGACTCAATTCCTTCCGCAACCGTGGTGAGCTCCATGGTATTTGCTAATGAAATCACCGCATTCACTATGCCCTGCTTTTTCGAATCGCGGTCGATATCGGTCACAAACGCACGATCAATTTTGAGCGTATTAATTGGAAAATCGAACAAGTAAGACATACTTGAATAGCCGGTACCAAAGTCGTCAATGGCGATGCTGACCCCAAGCGCCTTGAGCGCCCGCAATGTGGAAACGGTATATTCCAAGTCACCCATGGCCACGCGCTCGGTGATCTCCAGTTCCACCAGCGATGCTGGCACTTGATAGCTTTGCAGCAGATATTGCAGTTCGTCGACAAACTGCGGCCGCTGGAACATCGGCAGCGACATATTGAGCGCAATCGGTTTGACCTGATAGCCCTGCTTACGCCACTCCCCAATTTGGCTGACAACGGCATGCAGTACCCAGCGGTCAATCTGCACAATCTGTCCTGACTCTTCCGCCAACGGAATAAACTCGCCCGGAGACACATTACCACGTTGTGGATGATGCCAACGCACTAAGGCCTCAGCCCCGACCACCACGTTGTCAAAAATGCGCACCTTAGGCTGGTAGTGCAACACAAACTCATCGTTATCGATGGCATTTGCCAATTCATGTTTCAGAGTAAATTTCGCCAAGGCTTCAGTTTGCATGTCGGCGGAGAAAAACGCATACGTACTGCGCCCGGCCGATTTTGCCCGGTACATGGCGGCATCGGCGTTGCCGACAAGCTGATCGAGGGTAGCGCCGTCGGTTCCAGAAATCGCAATCCCAATACTGCAGCCGATATTCACCGTTTGCTGACCAATACTGAACGGACTGCTGATGGCCATATTCAAGCGCTCAGCTTGTTCCACCGTGGCCACCGAGTCATATTGCGCCAGCAGCAAAAACTCATCACCACTGAAGCGGAACAACCATTCATTCGGCGTGAGCAAGCGTTGCAATCGCAAACCAACGGCTTTTAACAGTTCATCACCGAACTGATGTCCCATGGCATCATTGACGTGCTTAAAATCATCCAAGTCGATAAACAATACTGCCAACTGGCGACCACGCTGATGCACCTGCTCGACGACATCAACAAATTGCAACTTCAGGCTATGACGATTTGCCAGTCCGGTGAGCGTGTCAAAATTGGCCAAGCGTCTGGCATTTTCAGTTGCATGCCACTGCGCGGTGATATCCTCCATCACCGCAATAAAGTGTTCGGGCTGGCCATGCGTATCCCGAACCACGGAGATAGTGCCGCGCTGAATATACAACTCGCCGCTCTTCTTTTTATTCCAAAACTCTCCCGACCAATGTCCCTGCTTTAGCAAATTCACCCACAAGGTTCTGTAGAAACTGTCGTTTTGTCGACCGGAACGCAGAATACGCGGATTCTGGCCAATCACTTCCTCGGGCGAGTAACCTGTGATACGACTGAATGACGGATTGACCTTGATGATCTTCCCCTGAGTATCGGTGATCAGAATCGATTCCTGACCGTACTCAAACACTTCATTGATCAGCTTGAGCTGCTGCCGCCCTTCCAAGGCATTGAGCGCAAAACTGATGTTTTTCACCAGCTTTTCAAACAGTATTTGTACCGCTTCATCAAACATATAGTTTTTCGAATCAAACACGGTCAACACCGCATACAGCTTGCCGCGTTTGTAAATCGGGTAGGCGAAAATCTGATTATAAGAACAGCTGTGATGACATTGGCGACAGATTTGCGCCTTGTTAAAACTGCGGAAACCCGAAGTTTCATGGATACGGCTAGCGTCGATAAGCAGCGATAGACCGGTTTCCAGACATTGATTGGCAGGGTAGATATAAAGCTGCGATACCTCAGCCTGACGCTGTTCGCCTTCGACCTCAGTATCAAAGTTACACACTGCAATACTGGTCTGCTCAATACCAATTTTATGGGTGACGATACGGCAGACTTTTTCAAACACTTCCGCTTCTGAGTAGTTATCGCCCACCATCTCTTGGTTGATGGCGCTTAAGGCTTCATACATGCGCTTGCTGCGGCGCATGCGTCCCAGCGTGCGATAGCGCTCGCTCAATAGCGACGAGATTAACAGCTTAAGGCTGTGCACCGACAAAATTAACAGCGCCAATAACAAAAAGTTCTGTATCGCCAGCGCAAACGGTAATTTCAATTGCACCTGCTGGAACAGATAGAGCGCTAACAACGACGTACTCACCAGCACCCAAGCGTTAAAGCGCAACGAAAACTGCACCGCAAAAAAGGCAAATAACGGGACAAAGATAAAACTCTCCGGCGGCACACCATGATCTTTAATCCAGGCAGGATTAAACACGGCAAACACTAAACTCATCGCAATGCACCACGCCAGCAGATTTAACCAATCTGGCACTTTAGGTTTGCGATTGTGGCTTTTCATGAGCAGGATGATGGAGCAGAACAACACCGACGAAAGGGCCAAATTGCTGGTCCAGTAGCCCCAGCGCAATGGAAAACTGATATGTTCGGCACCGAGTACAAATGCGGGCAGTATTGCGGTAAAGGCACTTGGCAGTAAACAACCTAAAAATAGAAAGTTAAAGGCAACTTCCAGCCGTTCAAAGTTATTACTGCGCAGGGTAAAAATACGGAATAGAAAGAAACCAATAGTGCCTTGTAACCAATAGCTGAGCGACAGTAATACGGCATCGGCTAACGGATGCTGATAGAACAGCGTATTCACCAACAGACTGATGACGAATATCCCCAACACAAAGGGCACATCTTTGACCACCGGGCGTGGCATCATGATCAGCACAGACATTAACAACGCACCGGCAGGATCGATAACCGTCACCGCACCGGGTTGAGCAAAAAAGCTGGCCAGCAGCAGCGATATTACCCCGTAAAGCAATATCCAAGGAGAACGATGTTGCTGCAGCAACTCATTCATTTGCGCCGTGAGCTTATCCACGCTATTTCCCATATTCCATCACTAGGTTACCCACTCTCAGTTGACTGAGAGTTGATGACTGGCTCCATTCACTAGATGAGTAATTGTCCTTGGCGAATATTCCTTCAAAAGGACGATGTCTGCGACGACTGTTTAAAACAGATTGCTGCTAATAAACAGGCAGAGTTTTTGATGCTATGGGATATTTAGTTAAGGCTCAATTAATAGACAGGACAAATTGTTGAATTGCAATTGAGATCACGAAGTTAGCGCCACGCTAATGCAAAATTTCGATGCTTGCCCTGCATTGGTGCGCATCTTTTCCATCAGCCGCAAAATGGCACTGCTAGGAAATGCTCACCAAAAAGCGCACACTAAACCTTAGCAATGGGGAGTAACCAAGGAGAGTTGTTGCATGCTAATTGATGAGCTGGATTTTGCTGCGCTGTACCAACAACAGATGCAGCTTGCGGGCCGCACTACAAAGGCACCGGAACATTGGGACAGTCGCGCTGAGAAGATGGCGGAGTTTTGTGCCAATAAACAAGACCCTTATCTGTTGCAGTTATTGGCCAAAATCGATCTAACGGGGGCAGAAACGCTGTTAGATATGGGCTGTGGCCCAGGCACCGTCAGCTTGAATGTGGCCGATAAGCTCAGCCAAGTATACGGCGTTGATTACAGTCAAGGCATGCTGGAGGTTGCAAATCGCTACGCCGACCAACAACAGCTTAGTAACGTGAAATTTGTGCGGCGCGCTTGGGAAGATGATTGGAGCGATATTCCCAAATGCGATATCGCGGTGGCGTCTCGTTCGACCTTAGTGGCTGACTTAAAAACCGCCTTACTCAAACTCAACAATCAGGCTAAGCAGCGGGTCTATACCACCCACACCGTCGCCACATCCTTTGTTGATGTTGCCATTCAACGTGCTATTGGTCGTCCGGTTGTCGAACTGCCCAACTATATTTTTGCGCTGAATATTCTTTATCAATTGGGCATTTACGCCAAGGTCGATTTTATTCGCGGCCCCAACTGTCGCAATCAAACCGATAGCTATGAAGCCTTTGCAGAAAGCGTCAGTTGGTCATTGAGCGGGTTATCGGCCGATGAACAGCAACGTCTGTTCGATTATTACCAACAAAAGAAACGTCAGGGTGATGTGCTGGTAACGCCAACCAAAGACTGGGCACTGGTTTATTGGGATGTGGTGCAGTTTTAAGCCGCGTCGAAGCTAACCCCCTCAGGTGCACATTGAGCTAAGGGGGTATTGCGCTGACCATCCTGCGCCGCGGGTAACATAAATTTGCCATGAGCGCTGGCATAACATTGACCGTTGGTGACGATTTCAGCCTCCATCAGATAGAGTGACCGCTTACGCGCCAGTTGTCGGCCAATCACAGTCAATCGGCTACCCACGGCGATCGGCTGGTGATAACGCACCTCCATACTGGCGGTCATGGCTTCTACCCCTTGCTGTAATAAACATTGAGTCATTGCCGCATCCAGCAAGGTTGCGGCAATCCCCCCATGTAACACCCCTTGATAGCCCTGATACTGCGCCTCCACCGTAAAACGTGCCTGAACCTGCTGCGGCTGCAGTTGTTTAAACACCACATTCAGCGATGCAGGATTTTGCTCTGGTGCAGCACATACCACGCAATGACGATGGCTTTCGGCGCGTTGGCGTTTCATTCCCCTCTCCTTAAAAAAACAGCCACTCAAGCGAGTAGCTGTGGTATTGCTGGCTTCTCACCTCAGTATTGAGCAGTACTCATCTGGTAAGTTTTATAGCCACCGGTAAGATTTTTCACTGTAAAACCATGTTGTTGCAGCATGCGGCTGGCCACGTGTCCGCGCAGTCCCACCATACAGGTCACCAAAATCTCTTTATCCTTAGGTAACTCGTCCAGACGTTGGCGTAACTGATCCAATGGAATATTGATGGCGTTTGGAAACGCGCCGATCTTGGTCAGTTCTGGTGGATTACGGACATCAAGCAACAACTGCTCGTCGGTCATGGCCAACACATCTTCGACCTGACACACAGGATCGACGCCGTCGAGCACGTTGGTGGCAACCATGCCCGCCTGATTGATCACATCCCGTGCAGACCCAAACGGCGGTGCATAGGTGAGTTCGAGATCTTGTAGCTCACGCACACTCAGTCCGGCGCGTTGTGCCACTGCCAGCACATCAATGCGCTTATCGATACCGTCTATTCCCGCCGCCTGAGCGCCCAAAATCTTGCCACTTACAGGTGCAAACAGCAGTTTTAAGGTCACTGGATGGGCGCCGGGATAATAGCTGGCATGACTTGCGGCATGCACATAGACCTTTTCATAGTTAATGCCCAAACGTTTCAAGCTTTTTTCGTTGTGCCCGGTGCTAGCTATCGCCATATCGAACAGCTTACAAATGGCAGTACCTTGGGTACCTTGGTAATGTTTATCGCCGCCAAGCATATTGTCGGCCGCGATACGGCCTTGTCGGTTAGCAGGCCCAGCCAATGGCACTAAGGCAGCATCACCAGTGACAAAATCTGCGGTTTCCACCGCGTCACCGACCGCGTAGATATCGGGATCCGAGGTCTGCATACTGCTATTGACCTTGATGCCTCCGCGTTCGCCCAAGGCGATGCCAGCAGCACTGACCAGCAGGGTTTCAGGACGTACTCCGATCGCTAAAATCACTACGTCGGTTTGCAGTTGTCCACGTGATAGCGTGAGCTTGAGCGCATGTTGTGCAGGTTCAGCAACGTCATATTGATCCATCGCCTCAGCTTCGACCGCATGCTGTTCAATGGGCGTTACCGCCTCCAGCCCAGTATTAAGGTGTAACTCAATGCCATGACTCACCAATTTTTGGTGCAGCATATTGGCCATTTCAGGATCGACAGGCGCCATCACTTGCGCTGACAGCTCCACCAATGCCACATTTAGGCCCCGATGTTTCAGCGCTTCGGCCATCTCCAATCCGATAAATCCGCCGCCAACGACCGTGGCATGTCGCGGCTTTTGCGTGGCCATAACCGCTAAAATAGCGTCCATATCGGCAATATTGCGCAGCGTGAATACATGCGGATTGTCGATACCGCTAATCGGAGGTTTGACGGGGGCGGCGCCCGGGCTTAAGAGTAACTTGTCGTAAGTTAACGTATACGATTCACCGTTCATCGGTTTAACCGTGACCGTCTTGTCGAACCGATCAATCGCAACCACTTCACTAAACACGCGCACATCCACATTAAAACGCTGCTTAAAGCTATCAGGCGTTTGCAACAACAGGGCATTACGCGACTCGATTTCGCCACCAATGTGATACGGCAAGCCACAGTTTGCAAATGACACAAATTCGCCACGCTCTAACATAATAATCTCAGCGTGTTCATCCATACGACGGGCACGGGCGGCGGCTGAAGCACCACCGGCGACGCCTCCAATAATCACGATTCGAGTCATACACACTCCTGTTTAATGATTGATGCTGTTCCAGCTGAAGGGCTGGCGACATTTTGGCCAGCGAGAACCACAATAAAATTACTGGAGCAGCATATTGCTAAAGGCTTGATGTTGGCAGATTCCAAAAGAATTTTCTACATTAGATTTATTTTATGAATAACTAAAATAGCGATAACGAAAAAAGTGCGGCCACCGAAGGAATGACCGCACAAGCGTGCAAAGCACAGGGAATCTAATGCTGACAGCAGTGTTGCCGAGCTGCAGCTGAACGTCGTTGGCAGCATGGAACGTGACCTTGTTCGCTGGCAGCGTGATGAGCTTGCTGTTGGCAACAAGCATGCTGATCATCATGCTCACAGCCACAGCCACCTTCTGCCTGCTTACGTTGATAGTTAACCGAAGGACGTCCTTGTGATGCGTCAGTAAGCGGTAATAGATAGCGCGGTGCATCTGCAAGAAATTCGGCGCTATCCCAACGACTGGAGCCGATTTGAAACACTTTAAATTGGGCATCCAGCAGACGGGATAGCAGGCGTTCACCGATATTCCGCACGATCACGCGTGTCACCTGTTGTTGCTGCAGGAGTGCCAAAATCTGTGCTTTGCCTGCGCATCCGTCACTCAGACCTGGATTAACTTCTTGAGCGAGTGCCGTACCTTGTTCATTGATAAACAGGAAAGTTTCAGCCTTGCTGAAATGGCCGGCAATCTTGTCGCCCGACATGGGTATAGCAGTGATCATCTTGGCTCCTTAACGATGCGCTGAGATTACGCCTATTGCTATCCCAGCCACCGATAATTATTTGCATATGCCATATATATTGCAATTAATAGCATATGCCAATTATTTTTTTGATTGTCACTGCTGAATTTCTAACAAGCTCACAAAAACCAGCGCATAAAAAAGGAAGCCTGCTGGCTTCCTTTGCTAACGCTATTGCTGCGGATTATTGACTGATGCGCACAATCGGCTTCAGTGTTACCCCTCTTTCACTGTCCGCTGCAGCTTCGTTGATTTGGTCGAAGTCGTAGAATTTCACCAACTTATCGAATGGGAAACGACCTTGTTGATACAGTTCAACCAGCAGTGGAATGAATTGTTTAGGGTTGGAGTCACCTTCCACAATACCGCGAATGGTTTTACCGCCAAGCAATACATCGTTGACATCAAAGGTTGAATCAGTACCCAGTTTAGGCGCACCAACCACACCGATAGCCCCCAACAAACCAAGTGAATCAATACCTTGACGCAATACTTGTGGGCGGCCGGTAGATTCCAGCGCAAACTTAGTACCACCATTGGTGATCTCTTTAATGCGCGCGACTGGATCTTCATCTTTACTGTTGATCACGTGAGTAGCGCCCAGTTCTAACGCCAGTTCAAGGCGTGATGGCACTACGTCTACCGCGATAATGGTGGTTGCACCAGCAACGCGAGCCGCGAGTACGGCTGACAAGCCGACCGCACCGGCACCAAAAGATACAAAGCTGCTGCCCGGAGTGACTTTCAACGAGTTAATCACTGCACCAGCACCGGTTTGAATACCGCAACCCAATGGGCCAAGCAGTTCCAGTGGTGCATCCGCAGGGACTTTAACGGCGTTGTTTTCCAGACTCAAAGCGTAAGTTGCAAAAGACGACTGCGCGAAAAAGTGATCATGCAAAGGTTCACCTTTGGCGTCTTGCAATGCGGTTTCGCCATCCATGCCAGTACCTTGGAAGTTACGCGGATAAAACTCATCGCAGTAAGCCGCATGACCATCTGAACACTGATGACAGTGGCTGCAATAGCCATAGGTCAGGACGACGTGGTCACCCACTTGGATGTCTTTTACGTTAGGGCCCACCGCTTCAACAATCCCTGCACCTTCGTGACCAAGCACAGCAGGCAATGGTACGGGATAGTATTGATCACGTACGATCATATCGGTATGGCACATACCGGTAGCGAGGATTTTTACCAAAACTTCGTCATTCTTGGGCGCACGAATACGCGCGTCTTCAATAACAAATGGCGCACTCTGTTCGCGAGTAACGGCTGCGCGGATATCATAAAAAGCTTGAGAACTCATGATGGCACCTTCCTTGACTGCAAAAGGATAAAAGATAGGCTTGCTAGTGCTTGGGGCCAGCCTTTGTGGCCAGCATATTGAGTAGGTGTGCTGAATGCTTGCACCCTTCGCCAAGCGGCAAGCTGAGAGAACGCGCCACAGAAGCTATACCTTGACAGGAGTATTCACCACAAGCAGCGCGTTTTGTTAACTTGATCACAAAAATAGCGCTGCTATGGTCAAAATAATATTGCGTTTTTTACATGTTATCTTTCTATTTTATAGAAAGATTAAACCTGTTTATCGCATCCAGAATATCCGCCATCAGCAGGCAAAGCTTATCAAGAGCGAACAATTGCAATGAGCAGAGATAAGACTGAACTTGATGCACTTTTACAAATAAAAATCAGCATCAACACAAAAATAACTTTTAAATTAACGAACTAGAAAACACAAAAATCTACTTAACGAAAATCAGTCGCAGCTAAATCAACATAAAATGAAAATAAATTGTCAATTAGTTTTTGGTATTATACCTATAATAACATAATGCGAATGGCAGCAAGGAAAGTGGCTATCCAACAAAAAAATTCGCTTATTTCGAATAATCAGCTGCAGTGATTTACTAATGCTGCCAGCGCAGCTCTGGCCGCCAACAATTCACCATGCATCATGGCTTTTTCGGCGCTGACATAATCATTAATGCCCTGCGCAACATCTTCACCATAAAGCACCACGTTGTTGAGCACCGAAGCCACGGCCACATGGCGTAGCCGCCCAACCGTCAGCAGCGCAGCGGTTTCCATATCGGCGCCAAGCACGCCGAGATGATGCCATTTGCGGCACACATCTAACTCGTTATCGATGTAAAAACTGTCATGGGAACGCACCAGACCACAATGATAATTTTCTGCTTGGTGATGCATGAAGTCACACAGGCCATTGACTAACTGACGATTCGCTAACGCCGGGAAATTGCTCGGCACATAACTGGCGCTGCCGCCATCATCGCGCACCGCCGCCTCGGCAATGATCAAATCCCCCAGCGCGATATGTGATTGATAGGCGCCTGCCGACCCCACCCGCACAATGTATTTCGCGCCACATTTGACCAGCTCTTCTAAGGCGATAATCGCCGACGGCGCACCAATGCCAGTGCTGCAAACGGTAATGCGTTTACCATGCAGTTCGCCGGTCACACTGGTGAACTCACGATTGCTCGCTAACGGTTTTACATCGCTGAGTAACACCGCAATGCGGTTTACCCGCGCCGGATCGCCACACAAAATCACCCGTTCGCTGACTTGCTCAGGGGTTAACAAAATATGCGGTTGTACCATCATTAGCAGCCTCCTGTGGTGTGAGCGGCACGGCTACCATTTTGTTTAGCCGTCGCCATCCATTCACGGGCGCCATTGCCAGCAATAAATAGCAAAATCGTGTATTCAATCGCCATGGCATAGACGCCTTGCGCGGCATAAACACCGATGCTGATCAAGTTAACCAGCACCCACAGCCACCAGTTTTCCACATATTTGCGGGTCATCAGCACTTGGGCAATCAGCGACAACACTGTGATCATCGCATCCCATAGCGGGAATTCATCAGGCTTCAAATCAGGCATGGCGATATTGGCACCGAGCAGGTTGAGCGTATCAACAGTACAAGTGGCTAGCGTGGCAAACACGGGATCGATATAACGGGTGAGCAAGCCTACCGCGGCAATGGCGATGCCCACAGTCAGCAATAAGCGCTGACGCGATAACCAACGCACTTGCAGCGGTTTGCCGCCGTCGCTCGGATGGGTCCAGGCATACCAGCCATACACATTGGCGCAGAAGAAAAACAGCTGCAGTAATAGCAAACCATACAGTTGAATTTGAAAGAAAATCACCGCAAACAAAGTGACGTTGACTAACCCAAACGGATAGTTAATGGTTTTTTCTTGGCTGGCGAGCCAGATACATAGCAAGCCAAATACCGTGCCGACCGCTTCAATCCATGACATGGCATAACCGCCACCGAGCGGGATTGTCACCAGCGTATTGTTGATATCAAACCAACTGACAATGTCCATCTGTAGTCCTTTCTACTGCAGTTAAGCCGCTATTTTTTCACGGAATGCCATCCTTGGCTATGCAGGCGTCGCTCCCTTTCGCTATTCGCGGTGCGCTAACTATTCCCGGTGCGACAGCCGATACAAGCTAGGCAGTACCAACAACGTCAATGCCGTGCTACTCACCAAGCCGCCGAGCACCACCACCGCCAACGGCTGCTGGATTTCACTACCAACCCCGTGTGACAGCAAAATCGGGATCAGCCCGAGCGCAGAAGTCAGCGCCGTCATCAACACCGGCCGTAAGCGACCTACCGCGCCCCAGTAACTGGCATCGGCCACCGATTGCCCCTGTTGGCGCCGCTGATTAATCGCATCCACCAGCACTACGCCATTGAGCACCGCCACCCCAAACAGCGTAATAAAGCCAATGGCACTCGGCACCGACAGATAAGTATTGCTAAGCCACAACGCCACCACGCCGCCAATCAAGGCCAGCGGCACATTGGCCATGATCAACAGCACCTGTTTCAGCGAGCCAAATGAGAAATATAGCAATAACGCAATCAACAAAATCGAGATCGGCACCACCAGCAATAGCCGTTGTTGCGCCCGTTGCTGATTCTCATATTGCCCACCAACCACCACTGAGTAACCGGCTGGCAACTGTGCTTTATCCACTAGCGCGTAGATGTCGTTCACCACCGAGCCCATATCGCGCCCCGCGACATTGGCTTGCACCACCACCCGGCGCTGCACATCATCGCGGCGAATATTTGGCGGCGCGGCTTCTTCGGCAATATCGGCAATTTCGCCCAAGCGCACCAGCGCCCCGTTCGCAGCAGTAAATTGCAGATCAGCGAGACTATCGGCGCCCGCCCGAAACTGCGGTGCCAAACGTAAGTTGATGTCATAGCGGGCGTTGCCATCGATGATCTGCCCCACATTGCTCCCACCAATGCCAGTGCTGACGATATCCATCAGTTGATCGACACTAATACCATAGCGTGCCATCAAAGCCCGTTGGGGCCGCACCACCAGCTGCGCTTCGCCAGCCACTTGCTCCAGCGCCACATCCACCGCGCCTGGCACTTGCTTGACGAGTTCCGCCAGCACCGCACCTTTCTCGGCCAGCACATTCAGATCCGGGCCAAACAGTTTGATCGCCAATTGCGCTTTCACGCCAGACAGTAACTCATCCACCCGCGTGGCAATCGGCTGTGAAAAGGTCAGCAACAAGCCCGGAAATTGATTGAGCTGTTGCGCCATCAGCCGCTGTAACTCAGGCCGAGTGTTGGCGGTTTGCCACTCTGCTTGCGGTTTGAGGCCGATATAGATTTCGATATTGCTCACTGGCTCCGGATCGCCGCCCAGCTCCGGCGCACCAATCCGTGACAGCGCGTAGTCCACCTCAGGGAATTGCAACAACATCTTTTCCAGCTTGGGCGCGACCATCAGCGCAGTATCCAAACTGGCGTCTGGCGCTAACGTTACCCGTAAATTGATGGTGCCCTCTTCCAGCTCTGGCACAAACTCAGTGCCGAGCCGCGGTAGCAATAGCAAACTCAATAGCAAGGCGCTGAGCGCGAATGCCAACGTCAGTTTCGGCCACGCCATCACCTGCCGCAGCAGCCGTTGATAACTTGGCAATAACCAACGCAGCACCGGGCTTTGGCGCGCGGTAATCGGCTGTTTAAACAGATAGGTCGCCAATGCTGGCACCACCAGCAACGCCACCAGCAACGCGGCAAGCATTGCCAAAATAATGCTCAGCGCCATCGGCTGAAACAGCTTGCCTTCAACCCCTTGCAGCGTGAACAGCGGCGCAAACACAATAATGATGATGGCGGTGGCGAAAAATATCGGCCGCGCCACTTCGTTGGCCGCCAATAAAATTCGCTGGGCGAAACTGAGTTCAGTTTCACTCTCGGCCACCTTGCTAGACAACTTGCTGAAGATGTTTTCCACCATCACCACCGAGCCATCCACCAACATACCAATGGCGATTGCCAAGCCACCAAGCGACATCAAGTTGGCTGAAACGCCCCAGTAACTCATCAGCAGTAACGCGATCATGATCGCTAGCGGGATCGACAGCAGCACCAACAGCGTGGCACGCAGATTGACCAAAAACAGCGCCAAAATCAGCACAATTAAGCCAAAGGCAAACAGCAGCGCATCGCGTACCGTGGTGACTGCTTTGCTGACTAAACTGGCTTGGTCGTAAAACACTTCAAAGCTGACGCCTTTCGGCAAAGCTTGTTTGATCATGGCCTCGCGAGCTTTGATATCATCAATAGTGGCTTTGGTGTTCGCGCCAATCCGTTTTAACACCACTCCGGCGACCACTTCACCCACGGTCTGCGCCGCACCGTTAGCATCCCGTTTAGTCATAGTAACCGCACCGACGCGGATCTCGCCGCCAAAGCCCACTTCAGCCACATCTGCCACCCGGATCGGTACACCGTCGACTTCCGTTATCGGTATTTCAGCAATCGCGGCTAATCCCGCTTGGCCTGCCGGTAAAAAGCCGTAGCCACGCACTACCAACTGCGCTTCGCCGCGCTGCATATACCAGCCACCGGCGTTGCGATTATTGGCCGCAAGTGCCTCTTCTAACAGCGACAAACTCACTGCGTAAGCACGTAATTTATTGGGATCGACCCGTACTTGGTATTGGCGCACTTCACCACCGAACGACAACACATCGGTCACGCCAGCGACCGGCATCAGTAACAGCTTCAGCAGATAATCGTTGAGGCTGCGCAGCTCGGCAGCATCAATCCCGCTCTCCGGCGTCGCTTGCAGCGTGTATTGATAAATCTGCCCTAAACCCGACGTATTGGGGCCAATTTCCGGCGTGCCCACACCAGCGGGGATCATGGTTTGCGCTTCACTCAGTTGGCTAAACACCTGCTGCCGCGCAAAGTAGATATCGGTGCCTTCGGCAAACACCACAGTTACCACCGATAACCCGGTACGCGACAGCGAGCGCACTTCGGTAACCCCCGGCAAGGAGTACATGCTGGATTCCACCGGATAACTGATCAGCTGTTCGACCTCTTCTGCCGCCAGCCCTTCTGCTTCGGTATTGATGGTCACCTGCACATTAGTGACATCAGGAAAGGCATCTAAATCCAGCTTGGGCAGCGCCCACACACTTAACCCGATAAGAGCCAATAACAGCAGCAGTAATACCAAACGTTGCCGCTGCGCCAACGCAATCAAATTTGCTAACATGCGGCCTCCTTAGTGGTTATGCACATCAAAGCCAGACTTCGCTAGCTCAGCTGCAAGAAAGAAGGCGCCGCGCAGCACTAACTGGCTGTCACTACTCACGCCCGCCACTAAATGCCAACCGCGCTGCGAACGCAGAATGTCCACCTCTTGCGCGATAAATCCCTGTTCAGTCGCGATAAATACCTGCCAGTCACCATCGCTACTGCGCGTTAAGGCACTATCAGGTAACAGCACGCCCTCAAGGCTTGGCTGTGGCAACATCACTTCGGCAAATTGCCCCGCATGCCAACGAGTTTGGCGGTTATCAAGCCGCGCCAATAAGCGCTCGGTACGGGTAGCATTGTTTAACTGATGGGTGCGGCCAATCACCGCTGCGGGCAGTAGTTGCTCATCAATGCGTACTAGGATTTGTGTTGCATCGGCCAGTTGCGATGCTTGGGTCGGCGTGAGCTCTGCTGCCACCCACAACGACGATTCGTCGGTCAACTGCAGCAACACTTGCCCCGCCTGTTGCAGTTGGCCTAGACGGCTTTGGTCCTGCTGTACTCGCCCAGAAATCGGTGCCAACAACTCAAACTGCCCAATCAGCTTAGGGTTGTTACGCAACTGGGCGATTTGCACTGGTGTCATAGGTAAGGCTTGCAGCACCGCACGCGCTTGCTCGACCGCCACTTGCGCCGCGGCGCGGTCGCTATCGCTGATGGCACTGCTGCTCATAGCGCTGATCCGTTGCCAATCGCTGTCGGCATTAATAAACGCCGCTTGTGCTTCGGCCACCGCCACGCCACCCAGAGTGAGTAACGCTTGGCCTTGCTGCACTAATTGCCCCGGCGAAATATGCCGCTTGAGCACTCGCACATCGAGTTGCGGCACTAAGGTATAGCTGCGGTCACGGTCGACATCGAGCACCGCCACCGTGGTAAAGGAGGGATTAAAACCTTGCTGCGCTTGGCCAAGTTCGATGTTGGCGAGCTGCTTTTGCTCAGCAGTCAGCTGCAAAGGTTGTGGCTCGTCGTGCAGCGCAGCGGCAGAGGCATGTGCATGTTCCGCGGCTGGTGCTGATTGATGCTGCGGCGCGACATCGCTATCAAGTTGAAAGGCGAGCGCGCTGGCACTCAATGAAAATAGCGTAATAAAGCTCAGCAGGCCCGCGGGCTGCCATAGGATAGAATTATTTGACACAGAAATTCACTCCGGCATTGGTGAATGCCATGCATCACGCCATCGCAAATGCAATCGCAATCGCAATCGCAATCGCAATCGAGCGTGTGGCAAATTCACCAAGTCATCTGAAATAAAACAGCAAATCACGGCAGCCACTTCGCGCTAAACGCAGCGAAAATTGACCTGTTAATTTGCTAATAAAAAGTTTCAGACAACCGCAGTAATTGGAGGTCGGTAGGCAGGCTCAAGCGCTTGAGTGACATAATGCAGCTCAGCCGCAGTCACCAATGGCGTAGCGCCAACGGGCAGTTGAGGAAGATTAAGTTGAGGTAACGAAAGATGACTGCCGTGACACGGGCAATCTAAACAAAGATCAACTAACTGCTGATCTTGATGAGGATAATGATGTTGTTCAGCGCTTGAGTGCTCGGGATCGCAGTCATGCAGTGCACAATCATCCACTGCCATCACTGGCTGAGTAAAGGTGATATGTTGATGCTGCAGCGACTCTTCATAACGATTTCCCGCATGCAACTGATGCTGTGCTACCGCTGGTAACACAGCTTGGATCAGCACTAGCATCATCGCCAACAAATAACGGTTGCTTCGCTTGAACAGCATCAAATCTCGCTTATTTGAATACGCAGTGTTTGGCGTAATCTTTGGCTTCATTTGC
This sequence comes from Shewanella mangrovi, assembly GCF_000753795.1. GTDB lineage: Bacteria > Pseudomonadota > Gammaproteobacteria > Enterobacterales > Shewanellaceae > Shewanella > Shewanella mangrovi. Next base: position 158,085 of record NZ_JPEO01000004.1, on the reverse strand, counting down.
GGTCCAATCACCGCTGTCTTTTTCTTTCATCTGCTTGCACCAAGCGTCACTGCCGACTTCAGGCGCACAGGCACTCAGCCAAGTTACCGCACACAGGCTAAGCATCAGCATTGCGAATTTTTTCATGACGTAGATTCCTTGTAAAAGTCTACTTGTAATCACTCAATATGAGAGCGCTTACAAATCCAATTGATAGCCTCTTGCTTGCGCTCCAGCGGATACCAGGCAATTTCACCACTGACAAATGGCCCTAATAGGCGCACTGCGTTACCGACCCAGTCGGGGCCGCCCACAAATACCAAGGCATCAAACTCCGGCAATTGCACTTCGCCAACACCTGAGAGCGAGTGGGTCTCCCACCCTTCAAGCAATACGTCAGCTTCGATATAGAGGCAGACTTGCCCCCAATCCTGACGATAGCCTTTAATCGCTGGCTGTAGTTTGGTGCGATAATCCAGTGCCGAGATACGTCCACTGGCAAATAAACTGATAATCCCTTTGGAGATATCAGGGATCTGACACAACATATAGATTGGCTCCAAAACCCGGAAACGCGACCGGGCGAATGATAACAGTGTTAGACTGCACTTGCTAACAACATCGTTCGATTGCCGATGTACAACTGAATGACTTCAACTGGCGGTAGTTTGCCAATGATTAATATATCAAACCGTGTGCAAGTTTCAGAAAATGAAATCGAATGGCAGTTTATTCGTGCCAGCGGCGCAGGCGGTCAACATGTGAACAAAGTCTCCACGGCGGTGCAGCTCATTTTTGATATTCGCGCCTCCAGCTTGCCTGAGTTCTATCAACAAAAACTGCTCACTTTGAGTGATCACCGCATCACCCAAAGTGGCAAAGTGATCATCAAGTGCCAACAAAGCCGCAGCCAAGACGACAATCGCCAACAAGCGCTGGCGCAATTTATTGAACTGCTGCGCTCTGTCACTATAGTGACCAAGAAGCGCATTGCCACTAAAGCGACCTATGGCAGCCAGCAACGCCGTATGGATAGCAAGAAAAAACGTGGCAATACTAAGGCGCTGCGGCAACAAAAATTTATTGGTTGATCATCGACAAAGCATTTTCAAAGTGCTGAAATCAACAGCACCAGCCACAGTGCTAAGGCAAAGTTATGATGCGTAATAAAGGAAAAATTCTGCTGCTTAACGGACCGAACCTCAACTTGCTCGGGCGACGTGAGCCAGAAATTTATGGCAGTCAGACATTGGATGACATCGTAGGCGTACTGCATGCCCAAGCGTCTGGCGGTGGTTATCAACTAGACCATCTGCAATCCAATGCCGAATATGAATTGATTGAAGCCATTCACGCCAGTGATGCCGGCTTTGCGATTATCAATCCAGGCGGTTTAACCCACACCAGCGTGGCGCTGCGGGATGCATTTTTAGGCGTAGACTTGGCCTTTATTGAAGTGCACTTGTCGAACATTCACGCCAGAGAGCCATTCCGACATCACTCATACCTGTCTGATAAAGCCGTTGGTGTTATTGCTGGCTTAGGCGCCCAAGGCTACGAGTTTGCGCTCACTGCCGCCATGCGGCACCTAAAAAAAGTGGGCTAATTCGCCCACCTCCGCATGCCGTTGAGTGCTAATCCGTTAGCGGCTCAATGGCATATAAAGTTCTGTTTGCCAATCGTAATGATAGCGTTGTCCCAGCCACTCATATTCGGTGCCATGTGCCGTTTGAATCACACGCGCATTGGCGGGGAGTGAACGCACACCCGATTGCAGTGTTGGTCGCTCGTAACTGCGCGCTGCATTTCTAGAAGTAGTCACCATATCTGCGCCGCTCTCCAGATCAGTTGCGGCATCACTTTTAGCATATGCCGAGTCATTCTGCGGTAGTGCATCGTCATTGCCATAGCTAGCGTCATAATCCTGCGCATAAGGACTCAAGGGAGTTACTGTCACTGCGGGGGCATACGGAGCATAGTATGGATAAGGCTCAGGCATTCTCGGCTGCGTTTGACGAATAATCTCCGGCAACAACACCAACGTCGATAAACCAAGATACCAGCCCCAATCGTTATGATGATGGCGATAATGGTGATGACTAGGATGATAATAACCGCCACGATGGCCGGCATAGGCAGGCGATACAACTAGGGTTATTAGCGCCAAGCACAACAGCCAAGTTTTCACATAATGTCTCATGTTAGGCCTCCTTCAACGTGCCCTTTGCTTTATTCTACCTCGGCGAATAATTGAACGCATAGATGCTTGCACAAACTTACATTGGTGCTTTGAGGATTTGCTGCTGCAAATGGTTAACCGCTCAGCAGAAAAATGGTATAGTGCGCGCCATCACACTTTTGTCATTCAACTGGTATCCACATGAGTTTTAAGGACTTACGCAGCTTTCTAGCGCACCTAGAAAGTCAGGGAGAGTTAAAACGCATCAGCCACCCTGTCGATCCACATCTGGAAATGACAGAAATTGGCGATCGCGTGTTGCGTAACGGTGGTCCAGCTCTGCTGTTTGAAAACCCGATTGGCAAGTCGATGCCAGTACTCCTAAACCTGTTTGGCACGCCAAAAAGGGTTGCAATGGCACTCGGCAAGGAAGATCCGTTGGCGCTGCGAGAAGTGGGCGAATTGCTATCATTCCTCAAAGAGCCTGAGCCACCACGCGGCTTTAAAGATGCCATCGAAAAACTGCCACTTTTTAAACAAGCGTTAAATATGCCGCCGAAATCGGTGCGTAAGGCACCGTGCCAGGAAGTGATCATTAGCGGTGATGACGTCGATCTCACCCAATTGCCAGTGCAACATTGCTGGCCGGGCGATGCTGCGCCCTTAGTTACCTGGGGCTTAACCATCACCAAAGGGCCACGGCAGAAACGACAAAATATTGGTATCTATCGCCAACAGCTGCTGGGTAAGAATAAGCTGATCATGCGCTGGCTTTCCCATCGCGGCGGTGCACTCGACTTCCAAGATTTCAAAGAGAAATTTCCCGGTGAAAAATATCCGGTCGTGGTGGCACTGGGCAGCGATCCTGTGACCATCTTAGGCGCGGTAACGCCAGTACCCGACGGTATGAGTGAATATGCCTTTGCCGGACTGCTGCGTGGTGAGCGCACCGAAGTCACCAAGTCGCTGACCTGCGATCTCGAAGTGCCAGCCACCAGTGAAATCATTCTGGAAGGCTATATTGATCCAGATGAAATGGCGGTTGAAGGCCCGTACGGCGACCATACAGGTTACTACAATGAGACGGATAAGTTTCCCGTATTTACTGTCACTCATATCAGCCATCGTAAAGATGCCATTTACCACAGCACCTACACCGGCCGTCCACCGGATGAGCCAGCGATGTTGGGCTTGGCGTTAAACGAAGTGTTTGTGCCGATTTTACGTAAACAGTATCCAGAGATTGTCGACTTCTATCTGCCGCCTGAAGGCTGCTCTTACCGTATGGCAGTCATCTCCATACGTAAGCAATATGCTGGGCACGCCAAGCGGGTGATGATGGGCGCGTGGTCGTTCCTGCGTCAGTTTATGTACACTAAATTTATTGTCGTGGTTGATGACGATGTGAACTGCCGCAACTGGGAAGACGTGATCTGGGCGATCACGACCCGTATGGACCCTATTCGCGATACGGTACTGATGGATAATACACCGATCGACTATCTGGATTTTGCGTCACCAGTCGCAGGACTTGGCTCCAAGATGGGGCTTGATGCCACCAATAAATGGCCGGGTGAAACCCAACGTGAATGGGGCACACCGATTAAGATGGACGATGCCGTCAAACAGAAAGTTGACCATATTTGGGATAAGCTCGGCATTGATGATGCACCAACGCTTTAAGCTATCGTTTGTTGCTGAACACCGTTGTCAGCAAACAGAGTTGATGAGGAAACCGCATGAACAGCATTCGCTGCAAAGTAGAACAACTAGCGCCATTTAATGATGCCGTATATCAAGTGACGTTGCGCCCAGAGCGCCCGTTTGAGTTTGCAGCAGGCCAGTATCTCAGCATTGTGATGGGTGAAAAAGATAAGCGTCCATTTTCAATTGCATCGGCACCGGGAAGCGAACTGCTGGAGCTGCACATTGGCGCTGCGGTCAGTGAAAGCTATCCGATGCAGGTGGTTGAGTTGCTGCGAGAGCAAGGCGAAGTGCTGATTGAAGCGCCCGCAGGGAATGCATTTCTGCGTCATGAAAGCCATCGTCCGCGAATCCTGATTGCCGGTGGTACAGGCTTTTCATACATCAAAAGCATTGTCGAGCAACAAATTGCATTAGCGCAGAATGTGGAAACCACGCTCTATTGGGGCTGCCGTACACCTTCTGCAATGTATTACGAATCCATCGCTCGTCAGTGGCATGATGCCTACCCATGGTTGCACTTTGTGCCAGTAGTGGAAGAAGCACCTGCCGACTGGAACGGGCGCACGAATCGCTTGCTCGATCAGATCAAACAAGACTTTGTCAGTATCAGCGGCTATGACATCTATATTGCCGGACGCTTCCCTATGGTAGGCGCAGCCCGCGAGTTATTCCGTGAAATGGGTGTTGAAGAGCAGCATCTTTACGGTGATGCCTTTGCCTTTATCAAATAATCCATGGTGATTATTCATTAAAAAGCCCGCTGCAAGCGGGCTTTTCGTCACTGAGGTTAGGCTCAACCTGTGTACACAGGGTCGCGATCATCAATCAACTTATCGCGATCAAAAAACTGCTGTAGCACTTTTTGCTGGGCACTGTCCTCAACCTGAAATACCTGCATCAGATACCGTAGGAAGTTCTCGTCATCACACATGGTTTTGCCTGGCGTATCCGAGATTTTCGCCACTGGCATGCCGTTGAGCTTGGTCAACTTCATCACAATATTGATCGGATCATTTTCAAACATATCGCCCATCAGCCAGGTGCCGATACCAAATGACGTATTAATACGGCCGCGGAAATGTTTGTAGATATGCACCGCACGTTCAAAATCGAGCGCATCGGAGAACACTAAACGTTTGTAGGTCGGATCGACATCCAGCACTTCTAGGCGTTTAATAATTTTCTCGCCCCAGACGATGGGGTCACCACTGTCATGGCGGAAACCGTCGTAGAGTTTTGCCAGATAGCGGTCGAGGTCGCGACAGAAGGCATCCACCCCAATCACATCAGTTAACGCCACGCCTAAGTCACCACGATACTCTTTAACCCAGTTTTCCAACGCCATTTTCTGGCTATCCACCAAGCGATAGTTCAACGCCTGGTGACTCTGCAGCCATTCATGCGCCATGGTGCCTTGGCAGCGCAGATTCAGCTCCATCGCCAAATGTGGATTAGACGTTCCTGCAAAATGGTTCGGTAAGGCATCTTTTAACTGTGTCAGCACCTGCTTTTGCGCATTAAAACTAAAACGACGACGGGTACCAAAGTCCGTGAACAGAAAATCGCTTAAATCCACTTTGTCGCCCAGACGTTCGAGAATTTCAATTTTCTGCTGAGTCGCAGCATAGATTTTGTCGCAATCGATCTCAGGATAACGATAGCGATTGCGAATTTCCGAGACGGTTGCCAATACCGGAATTTCCATCGGCGATACGTGCAATAGTGGACCATTTGCTTCAATCACCAACTGGCCGTCTTCTGCACTCACATCAATAAATTTCGGGTTAAAGCGAAACAGTCGCAAAAATTCCAGATAATCGCTTTTTAAGAAGGGATACTGTGCCAGATGTGCCAACTGCGCATCGCTAGCGCTGAGTTCCGCCATGCGATCAAATTGCTCACGCAGCGGATTAACATACATACTTAGATCTTCATTGCTGCGGCAGCGGAAGGTCCAACGGGATTTGGTATGGGGTTGCTGATGCAGATAAGCCTGTTGCATGGTGAGTTTATAAAAATCGGTGTCCAACAGGCTTTGAACTGCAAGCGATTGAAACATAAAGGCTCTCCTTAGCCGAGCATGGCGGACAACACAGCCGCATCTTGAGTGAGAATAATCCCAGCGGCCTGCATCTCGTTACAAGCCTGTTGTGCGCCCTCTTCGCTGATAGCACGACACGCAGCGAGGTTGAGATACACACGGAAACCCGCTTCAGCCAGCTGCAATGCGGTCGTTTTCACGCAAAAATCTAACGCTAGCCCACCGACAATAACGGTGTTCACCTCTTTTTGCTGCAACCATTCAATCACACCGGTGGAGATACGGTTCGCCAAATCATGGTAGCAAGCACCATAGGGATGCATTGCGGCTTCCACACCTTTGTAGACCAAAAAGTCATACTCGGCAGGTGCTGGTAAGCCGGGAATTAATTCAAAGCCTTCGGTACCCGGCTCGGCATGACGCACCCAAGTTAAATCTGCATCAGCATAGTCCAGCGGCTGCAGCATTTTTTCTGGGGCATCGACCACCCATTTCGCGGTAGCGCTATGCGCGTCTTTTGAGGCAATACGGAAATCAGCCAGTGCCGCTTGGGCATTCAATTCGGCCGCTATTTCATCACCACCGCTGACCGGTAGTTCATTGGGGCAAAGTGGTGTAAAGGTACGCTGAGCATCAACGTCAAACGAAGCAATCATAAGCTCATTCCTTCGGAACAGATAATATCTTCCTGTACGCGCACTATAGCAAAGCTGGCGTATTGCTCTAAGTAAAAACTGCCTTATGCGTCGTTTTTAAACCGTGCGACATAACTTGGCCGCTGTGCAGACAGCTACTTGCTCACGCACAAAACGCCGAGGTAACAAGCCACATTATTGGCGATGAGTTGCCACATCAGCCCTCTTCCAAGCCCGCTCAATTCGTAGAAATTTATTAGATTTTTTAAGTGGAAAGTGGCAAATGACTCAAAATCAGCCAGACTTTTTTAAGACATAACACCCCCTCGACTTAGATACTTTGTGCAAGGAAATTCATTAATGAAAATTGCATCAATTCAAGGGAAAATTGCCGCTGTGGCAGGGATATGCCTTCTAATTTCAGCAGTAACACTCATTGGCTATGCGCTCTACAGTGCCAACCAAAATGAACAATTAGTCTCTGACCGCGTCGGTACCTTGGTTGAAAAACAAGCCAGCGACAGCCTGCTTACACTTGCACAAGAACGTGCGGGAATTATTGCCACCGAATTTGAACACGCACTGGATATCACCCAAACCCTCGCCAGCAGCTTTGATTTAGTCCATTCCAATGCGCGCCACGTGGATATGAGCCGCGATGAAGTTAACCATATCCTCTACAACGTGTTGACTCAGTATAAAGATCTCAACGGGACGTATTCCTGCTGGGAGCCCAATGCGCTCGATGGGCGCGATGCCGATTTTACTGGCGGCACTGACGGTAGCCATACTGAAACTGGACGCTTTACCCCTTACTGGACACGTAATGCTGCCGGTAATATCGCTGTGCAAGCCTTGGTGGAATACGACACCGACGCCAAACATCCCAATGGGGTGCTGAAAGGCGGCTGGTATAGCGGCCCTAAGGCAACCTTACAACCAAGTGTGTTAGACCCGATTCCTTACGTTGTGCAGGGGAAGCAGGTATGGCTGGCAACCATCTCCTCGCCGATTGTCGAAAACGGCGAATTTTATGGTGTGGTGGGTGTCGATTACGACCTCAACTTTGTGCAGCAACTGACCACCAAACTCCAAAAAGAGTTATACAACGGCACTTCAGAAGTCACTATCGTCAGCTATCAAGGATTAGTGGTCGCCAGTAGTCAGCAACCCGACAAGATTGGTCAACCACTTGCGCAGGTACTGGGTAATGATGCCGCACAGCAAGCCATTGAACGCATTCAGCAGGGTAAAGCGGTATTGAATGACGACAAGCAGACACAAACAATGAAAGTCGTCGCGCCGATTATTATGGGCAAAACCGGTAAGCCTTGGGCGATTATGATTGATGTGCCGAAAGCCGAAGTGTTAGCCGAGGCGATGGCGCTCGGCAATGAGTTAGCCGAAAATGGTCGTAGCGCGGTCGTCTGGCAGTTCGCCGTTGGTATCGCCGTGACGATTGCCGCGTTAATTGCGTTGTGGCTTTCTGCAGGCACTATCGCCCGCCCAATTCGCGAGGCAGCCAATGTTGCCCGTACCATTCGTCTGGGCGATTTCTCCAAACGTATGCAGCACCAGTCCGGCGATGAAGTGGGCCAGTTAGCAGAAGCACTCAACGAAATGTGCAGCAGTTTGAATGACCGTGCGGCGCTCGCGAAACGTATCAGTGAAGGCGATCTCACCGTCAATGTTGAACTGGCCTCCAGCAGCGATCAATTGGGACAAGCGTTGCGAGAGATGGTGGCGCATCTTAGCCAACTGGTGCGACAGATTCAGCAAACCTCCGACAGTATCGCCGATAACTCCACCCAAGTGTCTAACCTGAGTGAAGTTTTGTCTGACGGCGCTATGCAGTCGGCCTCCTCGATTACCCAGATGGGCGCGGCCATGGTGGAGATATCCAGCCAAACATCGGCCAACGCAGAGAACGCCGACAAAGCCAACCGTTTCTCCAATGAGTCACGAGCTGCCGCCGAAAAAGGCGCCAGCCATATGGAAGAGATGGTGGCAGCCATGAAGGCAATCCATGATTCTGGAGAACGCATTCATCAGATTATTAATGCAATTGATGAAATCACGTCACAAACCAATCTGCTGGCCTTGAACGCCGCGATTGAAGCCGCACGTGCTGGTGATGCTGGCCGCGGCTTTGCGGTGGTAGCCGACGAAGTCAGACAGTTAGCACAACGCAGTGCTGATGCGGCCAGTGATGCCGCCAAGTTGATTGATGAAAGCTCGAGTAATACTCAGTCGGGAATTGCGATTTCACAGCGCACCGCTGAAGCGCTGACACAAATTCGCGCCTCAACCGAAGAGGTGTCGGCATTAGTCGCCAATATTGCCGTGGCGTCAGAAGAACAGGTACAAGGTATCAATGAAACCACTGCGGGTCTGAATCAGGTCGATGGCGTGACACAGCGCAATAGTGAAAACGCTAACGCCTGTAACGAATCTGCTGGAGAGTTGCTGCGGCAATCCACTCAACTCAAAGAGTTAGTGGCCCGCTTTAGAGTGAACTAACAGGAGGTAAATCCGCATCGCCAACTGCGTGTTGCGATGCGGATTTGATTAGATCAACGAAATCCAATAACGGACCAGCGGTTCCGGATCATCACGCCCAACAATCACAGCTTCGAGCTTGCCACCATTGGCTTCTATGACTTTACAGGATGCGGTATTACGCTCCTCGGCCACCAGCAACACGCGTTCAAAACCCTTCACTTTTGCCTGCTCAAGCACCAAACGCAACATAGCGGTGGCATAGCCTTGGTTTCGCTGCGAAGGCGCGACGTCATAGCCAATATGGCCGCCTTCCCAGTTCAGGTAAGGTGTATCTATGTGATGTCGCAGTCGAATAGCACCAACAATATTTTCCTGGTCTACCAACCAATAATGGTTACATGGCACCTGCTCTGGCTGCAGCCGTTCACCTTTAGCCTCGGCGGCTAACTGCTGAATATAACCGCTGAAGTCGTCACTCCCTTTCGCATAATAACCTGCGTTAGCGGGCTCCCAGCGCAAGAAATCTTGATAAAAACGATTAAACGCCGCTTTTAACTGCACATTTGGTTCAATCAGCTGCATTGTGCTCACCCTTGTCATTTTTTATCTGTTTATTAGCCTGTTGAAGCATGCAAAAACCAGCGAAATTATCACCAAACACCTTGTGGAATAGTCGAATAATCTGGGTTTTAGCTAGCAAAATTGAGCGCTGTCAGACTAAAATCAAGCATTAGGTTGGTTACCATAACATATCCATAACGATTCTCCGCCTAGCGGGAATTTGAGAGGCAACTTGCCAGAATTAGCACCTCAAGATAACACGTTGAATAAACTAAGCATTCCGTTGTGGTTTAGTCGCCAACTCATGCGGGTGCCAATGCTAAGTGATTTGCTACTGATTATTTTGTGGCTGGTACTTTGGCGTGTTGCTGCGTTGATGGAATATGCGCCACATGCCAGCATCTGGTTTCCCCCGGCAGGCGCGAGTTTTGCCGCCTTTCTATTGCTCGGATTAAGGGCTATTCCCAGTATTGCAATCAGTTGTGTACTGGTCACCTTTTGGGAAGGTTATCTCTACCAAACGGACATGACAGCGTCGCAGCTATTAACCATCGGGAGTCTATTTTCCTTAGCGCATATGCTGCCTTACTACGCCAGCGCAAGTTTACTGAGAGTGTTCATTCACAACGATGAACAGAAGCTACCACGGTTGATGTTGGCCTTTCTGATTATCGGCCCCTTAGCTTCGTTGAGCGCCAGTTACTGCATTCAAATTTCCTTGATGCTGGGCGGTGCTATCTCCGCTAACGAAGATGCCAGTTTCCTGTGGCTACCATTATGGATTGGCGACCTGATTGGCATTATGGTGCTCACACCGCTGTCGATTGGCTTAATCAGTCGCATTTTCCCCAATAGTGGTATTTGGCTCAGTGAAATCGGCCTACGTCAGTCGCCAGGCCCTTTGTGGCCCTTTATTGGCAAACTCAGTTTCGCCGCATTGTTATCCAGTATCATCATGTTTTCCGCCGCACATTTTCAGGTGCGGGAGCTCGCCTTCGGCATCTTCTTTATTGGTGTGGTCCAGATGTGGATTGTCTATACCGAAACGCCACTACGTAGTGCAATCAGTATCGCGCTGCTTAGCTGTGTGACTGCGATCTTAGTTAAACTGTTGAGCTTAGGCGATGATGCGCTGATTTATCAGTTTTCTATCAGCGTGTTAGCCGCTAGTACCTACTTTGGGTTGCTCATTCCGGTATTAGCATCCAATAACGAACGTCTGCAAGAAATTACCCGCAAAGATGCGTTGACCAAAGTGCTTGCCAGACAGTATTTTTTTCAATCTGCCAATCGCGAGCTACAACGCGCACGTTATTATCAACAACCTATCTGCTTGGTGGTGTTTGATATTGATCACTTCAAAAATATCAATGATACCTATGGCCATACGGTGGGTGATATTGCGCTGAAACAGTTAAGCCAAACAGTAATGGCCCAGTTAGGACCGGCCGATCTGTTTGGTCGCTTTGGCGGTGATGAATTTATGCTGCTATTGCCCGGCTACGATTTGCAGCAAGCACAGCAACTGCTGCAAGTCATGCGCAAAAAAGTACAAGCGCTGAAGTTAGAACATCTGGACATCCAGTTAAAGTGCAGCGCGGGCGTAACTGAAATTGCGGCTGAAGATACCGTTTTGAAGGCGTTTGAGCGTGCTGATTGCCTGCTGCTCGAAGCAAAAAAACTGGGCAGGGATAAGATCATTGCCGCAAATGACACCGACGATAGCTCACCACCAAACGTGCATTCGCTCTAACAAATTAGTGTGGCATACTGGGGTTAATTAACCTTTTGTTGCTGTTTCCCCCATGCAAATTATTGACTGCAGTCCGAGCCGACATGGACAGGCCATTCTGACGATTTTCAACGATGCCATTGCTAACACAACCGCGCTTTATGAATACCAACCAAGGGATGAGGCGCGTATTGCACAATGGTTTGCCAGCAAAGCTGAGCAACAGTTTCCAGTTATCGGCATGGAAAATAGTGCGGGGGAGCTGATGGGGTTTGCCAGTTATGGTCCCTTTCGCGGTTATCCGGCCAACAAATATTCGGTGGAACACTCAGTGTACGTCGCGAGTGAACACCGTGGACAAGGGGTGGCCAACGCACTGATGCAAGTCTTAATTGAGCGGGCTATTGCACAACAACTACATGTGATGGTGGGTGCTATTGATGCCAGCAACCAAGCCAGTATCAAGTTGCATGAAAGCCTCGGTTTTCAACATACTGGCACCCTGCCACAAGTCGCATTTAAATTCGGGCGTTGGCTGGACCTAGCGTTTTACCAGCGTATTCTGCCACCCCCCTCACAACCGATTGATGGCTGATTACGGTTTCAGTTTATAGCTGACTTCGACGCGATCATTGAACTTAACCGTACCATATTGGTAACTCTGATCGCTCGATGCTTGCTTCATCTCCGCCGTACTAAATCTTAGCTGCGCCACAGGTGTTTGCTCGAAGTAGCGAATCGACCATACACCATCAAGCTTGCTATCAAAGCCTTTTGCCAAGGCTTTGGCTTTCTGTTTAGCATCTGCAATCGCAGCATCTCGGGCTTGTAGGCGTAACTGCGTCTCTTTGCTCGATTTCAGGTTAATCTGGCGCACGCTGTTAAGTCCTTCGGCTAACGCTTTATCAAGCACTTCATTTAGCTGTGGCAACTTGAGCTGTAAAGTCACATCACGGCTGGCACGATAACCGACCAATACCGGTTGTTCATCTTTAGGGTAACGATACTCTGGAGCCAGATTGAGATTGGCGCTGCTAATATCCTGCTTAGCGACACCAGACTTAAGCAGACGCTCAACAAACAACGACACCGCTTTATCCGCCTGTTGCTTGGCAGCTGAAGCACTATCGCCTTTAGCGACTACGGCAACAGTGACTTCGGCCAGATCCGGCTCAGCTTCAATTTGGCTGACGCCTACGGTTTCTAACAAGGGAATATCGGCCGCAACGCTGGCATAGGCGCTAAACAATGTCGGTAAACCACAGATTAACGCTACTTTTACACCATTCAATTTCATGCAATGTTCCTTGAACCATTATGACTTGGTTTACGCTAGGAGAAGGTCGTCAATTTGGCAAGTGTTACTCAGCTTTTGTTCAGTCGCGCTTCAGGATGATTTTTAAGCACTCACGCTGTACCTTTTAACTGGCTGCGGTATAATCGCCGCCTTATTTTTCTGGGCCATTGGCTCAGCCAATTAATAGCATCGCGGAACGCCTATCTTGAAAAATTCAGTCGAGACTTTTGACCCAAAACAGACCACCACGCTGGAAACAGCGCAGAAAACCCTCGCGCAAACCTCTGGTACTGCAGACACTGTGACCAATGGTAACCGTATCGGTTTTGTCAGCCTTGGTTGTCCAAAGAATTTAGTGGATTCAGAACGCATTCTGACGCAACTGCGTATTGATGGTTATGAGGTGACAAACACCTATAACGATGCCGATTTAGTGATTGTAAATACCTGCGGTTTTATCGACGCAGCAGTTGAAGAATCATTAGACGCTATCCGTGAAGCGCTGGAAGAAAACGGTAAAGTGTTAGTGACTGGCTGTTTAGGTGCGAAGGAAAACCAAATCCGCGAAGTGCACCCTGACGTACTGGAAATCACCGGTCCGCACAGCTATGAAGCGGTGCTTGAGCACGTACACAAATATGTGCCAAAGCCAGACCATGATCCATTCACTTCACTGGTACCGCAAACTGGCGTGAAATTAACGCCCAAGCATTACGCCTATCTGAAGATTTCTGAGGGTTGTGATAACCGCTGTACCTTCTGCATCATTCCATCATTGCGCGGCGATCTCGACAGCCGTGAAGTGGGTAGCGTGTTAGATGAAGCTAAGCGTCTGGTGGAAAGCGGCGTTCAAGAAATTTTGGTCGTGAGCCAGGACACCTCAGCTTATGGCAAAGACCAAGGTGGCCGCACCGGTTTTTGGAACGGCATGCCAGTGAAACAAAATATCACTGAACTCGCTCGCCATCTGGGACAAATGGGCGCGTGGGTGCGCTTACACTACGTTTATCCATACCCTTGGGTAGATGAGTTAATCCCGCTGATGGCAGAAGGTTTAGTGTTACCTTATCTGGATCTGCCGCTGCAGCATGCCAGCCCACGGGTGCTCAAATTGATGAAACGCCCAGGCCGTATTGACCGTCAGCTAGAGTCGATCCGTAAATGGCGTGAAATCTGCCCGGACTTAGTGATCCGTTCTACCTTTATCGTCGGTTTCCCGGGTGAAACCGAAGAAGACTTCCAAATCCTGCTCGACTTCCTCAAAGAAGCACGTCTGGATCGCGTTGGTTGCTTTAAGTACTCGGAAGTGGAAGGCGCTGCTGCCAACTCACTGGGTGAAGCGATGATCAGCGAAGAGGTAAAAGAAGATCGCTATATGCGCTTTATGGAAGTCCAAGCAGAGATCAGTGCTGAACGTTTAGCGCGCTTAGTGGGCCGCGAACTGGATGTCCTGATTGATGACGTCGACGAAGAAGGCGCTATTGGCCGTTGCTACGCGGATGCACCTGAGATTGATGGCATGGTGTTTATTAATGGTGAAACTGAGTTAGCGCCGGGAAATTTAGTGCGAGCCGTGATTACTCACTCAGATGAACACGATATGTGGGCAGAACTGGTAGATATGCCGGACGAAACTGAGATTGGCTAACCGCCATCGAGCAAAAAAAGCGTGCTACTGAGTACGCTTTTTTTATGCTGCTAAAATACTGGGCAGCAGAAAATCAAAAGGGGCAAAGCCCTTGTGTGCTTGCCCCTTTTGGTTGCGTTGTTTACGTTGAAATGCACCTTTACCTTTGCGAGCAGATTCTGTGCGGGTCCGAAATAGCGGACTGGTCACTGCCGCTTTGAGCGCGTTATCCATAATCTCTCCACGCCCAAGTTCATGTTGCGGCAGCGGCCGCTGTTTACGTTTTGCCATAGCAACTCCTATAAATTGTGCTAATACCGATATTGCTGTCATTCACGACATCTGTTTGACCACTGCTGAGCGCAGTTGTTCAAAAATCGGCCGCAATAGTACGCCAAGTGCGGCCAAAGTCCAGTGATTTTCAATTGTATTTACCCGCCACAATGCTATACATTGAGCGCTATGAGTTAACTGTCATCACAGGCAGTTCATCACCATTAAAATAACAATAGAGACAGAGTTTTCATGGCTGTTGGCGCAAAAGGATTCATTCGCTTAAGCTGGATATCATTTTCTTTACTGGCTGCACAAGTCGGTTTTTCTGCACATGCAGTGTCACTGAGCATTCCCCCATTAATGACGGCACCCGAGATGTTAGTGCAACTTAATCAGCAACTTATTCTGACTAAAAACGCCCCGGCGACCCTCAACTATTGGTGCAAAGGTATTCTTGCAGATGAGCATGGCGTCGAGGTAAGCAAGAGTGATGATGCTCATCCAGCTGCCAGTGATGAGATCAGAAAACTACTGGGGGTTGATGCCGCTACGCCAGTGCAGTATCTAAAGCTCAATTATCAATGTCACCACAAAGTGATTGCAGTGTTTGAACATTGGTATTTGCCGCAACTACTGCCAGCAAAAGTCAAACAACTATTATTGCAGGATAGCGTCAGTTTGGGGCGAGAATTACGTCGTGCCGGTTTTTACCGCCAAAGCATCAGTAACAAACCTATGTGGCCGGATTCTGGCGCATTACCCACTTTCGTGCTGCAACATCAGGCACTCTGGTACCGTAGTGATAAGACGCCGTTTAGCCTAGTGAACGAGCATTACACTCGCCAACTGCTGCCACTGGCGCAACAAGGACAGGTATCCCCCTATTAAAAAAGGCGCCATCAGGCGCCTTTTTCCAATATGTCAAAGAATCAGCGCAAGATTAATTACCCGCGATCTTCATCTCGTCCAGTAAAATCGCACCAGTACGAATCGAAGAACGCATCTCGCGATCACTACTCACCGCCACCATATTGCGATACATATCTTTTAGATTACTGGCGATAGTAATCTCTTCAACCGGATATTGGATTTCACCATTTTCCACATAGAAACCAGCAGCACCTCGAGAGTAGTCTCCGGTAACCGCATTCACACCCTGCCCCATGACTTCGGTGACCAACAAACCTGTTCCCATCTGTTTCAGCAACTGCTCAAGCGTCTTACCGCTGTCGGTCACCGTCCAGTTGTAAATGCCGCCCGCATGGCCAGTATTTTTCATACCGAGTTTACGCGCTGAGTAACTGGTTAGCAGATAGGTTTGCAGCACACCGTCGGTCACAATGGCACGATCTTGCGTAGCAACCCCTTCACTGTCGTACATTGCGCTGGCGAGACCGCCGCGCAGATGCGGTTGTTCCTGAATCGCAAACCAATCGGGGAAAAGCTGTTGCTGCAGAGAATCCTGTAAGAAACTCGATTTACGATACAAACTAGAACCGCTGATGGCACCAATAAAGTGACCTAGCAGACCAGCCGCTAACTCGGGAGCAAAAATGACGGGCAGTTTACCCGTTGGCAGCTTGCGGGCGCCAAGACGACTAACCGTCTTTTTAGCCGCGCTACGACCAATCTCTTCCGGTGATAATAAATCCGCATAGCGACGAGCAATGGCGTAATCATAATCGCGTTGCATGTCGCCCTGTTCATCACTGCCAATCACGACACAGCTCAAACTATAGCGGCTGCTACAGTAACCATGTAAAAAGCCATGGCTATTACCATAAACTTTAATGCTGCTATGGGAGTTGGCGGTCGCACCATCGGAATTGGTCACCCGCGGATCAAACGCTAACCCAGCCGCTTCGGCAGCAATCGCCAACTCAGCTAGCTCTTCGGCGGTACTGTGGCGTGGATGATAAAGATCCAACTCTGGAAACGCTGTAGCCATCAGTTCAGCGTCTGCCAATCCCGCAGCAGGATCTTCACTGGTGTAACGGGCAATACCGTCGGCAGCCTGCACCGCTTGGCGAATCGCTTCAGACGACAGATCTGATGTAGAAGAGTTGCCTTTATGCCCATCACGATAAACCGTAATGCCTAATGCGCCATCCTTATTGAACTCAACGGTTTCCACCTCTTTCAAACGGCTGGAAACACTTAAGCCTTGCTGTTTACTGATGGCCACTTCAGCGGCACTGCTGCCCAGACTACGGGCATATTCTAGTGCTGTGGCCACCGCATCTTGCAGTGCCGACAGCTCGGAATCGATGAATGGAACTGACACTGTGCAACTCAACTCTAGAAAATAGTGGTCGTTAGCATAGCAAACCCATGCCGCGTTCTCATATACAAAACTGACGAAAGCGCAGGAAAATCGGCGTCAGTGCAGACGAAATTTCTTTCAAATGCTACAATCAGCGCGATTTCACTGGAAAGCAGAGCTATGAAAATCGTCGACGATTCCGAACTGTTAAAACAACCCTTTGACCATGATGATGAGTACGTCAGTAAATCCGCAATGAAACGCGAAAGTACGGCGGCTCAGGAGCTCGGTGCCCAGTTGCTGGCATTGGGCAAAGGCCAGCTAGAACGCATCCCGTTGGATGATTCACTGCTGGATGCATTGGCGCTGGCGAAAAAAATTAAACCCAACACTGATGCTCATCGCCGTCAGGTGCAATATATCGGGCGCTTAATGCGTAATATCGATTTAGAGCCGATAAAAGCTGCGTTGGACAAAGTGCTCAACCGTAAAAACCAAGTTGCCGCACAAGCACAAATCACCGAAAAACTACGTGATAAATTGCTGGCTGAAGGTGATGCGGGCGTCCAAGAGCTGCTGCAGCAATATCCAACACTGGATCGCCAAAAGCTACGGCAGTTGGTGCGTCAGGCCAATAAAGAACTGAGCAAGAGTGAACAGAATGAATCCGCTGCTGCGGTCACCTTGTTTAAGTATCTGTTAGCAGAAACCGCCGAGTGATTTCGGCGTTCAGCACATTTGAAGCGCTAGCCATTGGCTGGCGCTTTTTATTTTCAGGTCGCCGACAACGCCTGTTGTCGACGACGTACGCCCCACACAGCCAGCAATAAGTAGCCAACACACAAGCCCCAGAGCTGCAGCCACTGTGGCATGATCTGTTGCCAATCGGCGCCCATCTGATTCAGCTCCAACATTGCCATCATACCGGGAATCGCCGGGACTAATTGAGATAGCCAAATCAATGGTTCAGGGATCAGGGTTAACGGCCACACAAAACCACCAACAAACAAAATCGGCATTGATGTCAGAAGCATCACTTGGGTGGGCAGATCTCGTCGATTGAACAACGTGCTGAACGCCATCCCCGCGGCCGCCGTTGCTAATAGATAAGGCAGCATTAATAGCAGCACTTGACTGAGCGAAGCTTGCCGCCCGACATCATAGGCGTAAAAACACCAGCCAATGTAAAAGGCGCTGAAAAAGGCATACAACAAGGTAAACGAGGCCACGCGTAAACAAACTGTCGTCAGCGGCGAAAACTGTTGCCAATAGCCCGTTTGGCGCCACTGCCCCGCACCCAGAATTCCCATACCGATAAACAGTGTTTGGTGCAAAATCAGCAAAAACAACCCTGGAACCACATAGCCCGGATAGCCTAAGCCTTGGTTAAACACGGGCACATCATTCAGCGCTATCGGCGCGACTTGTTTGGCCGCAGCAGCTGGCAATACGCCATGGGCAAGCAGCCCCTGCAGTTGAATTTGGCCACTCACATCAAGACCTGCAGTGGTTAAGCCACGCACAACCGCGGAGTAGATGAGAAAATAACTGGCGTCACCGGCAAACCCGAGCGTAACTTGCTTACCACGCAGCAGATCGCGGCGAAAGCCTTCTGGGATCAGCAGTATGCCTTTGGCTTCATCACGATCAATCATGGCCTTGGCCTCAGTGACCGAGTTGGCGCGCGCGACGATCGCAACCTGAGCATTCGCATCAGCATAGCGGATCATCTGTCTTGATAATGAAGAGTTGTCGAGATCCACCACGACCACCGCTTGCTCCGTCGCGACCTGATGAATATAAGGCAACGGATAGAGAACAGAGTAAAACAACACGCCCCCAAACAAGGTCAAGGCAATCGCCTTATCACGCACAATGGCCAGTAAATCGGTGACAATCCAACGCCAATAGTTCATGAGGTGGGCTCTCCCACACCTGCAGCGACGTTTTGTGGCCGACGCTTATACGCCAATAACATGGCAGGTAACAACAGCAAAAGAAATCCGGCCATACCCGCACACTGTTGCCACATCAAGGCCACATTACCGTAGCTAACTAAGCTAATTTGCGCCTCCATATAGTGACTGGATGGCATCAACAAACGCCACAATTTGGCCAATTCTGGCATCTCAGCTGTCGGAAAAGTAATCCCCATGTAGGCAAATGCTGGCGCAAATAACGCGGTACAGAAACTAATAACTCGGGCACTGTCCGCCAGCAGAAAGAAGATGGTGGCCACCCATAAACCGACAGATAACAGCAGACACAACTGCACCGGTAGCAACCACAAGAGTTGCGCAGCAGGTAAGCCTAAATATCCGTAGAGCAAGGCCAACATAAATTGCCCATGCAACAACAAAATAGGCAAATAAATTAACGACTTGGCAGCGATAATTGGCCACCAGCCCACCTGATAACTCTGTTGCCAACGCTCAGGTTTTAATTCTTTATTCAAAGCATTGGCGAAAATAAGCATCGCCAACAGCTGCCATAACGCCACTAAGATCGGCGGCACTAAGAAGCCGACGTAATTGGTATTGCGGTTAAATAACGCAGTGGTTTGCGTGGTCATCGGTTCAATATGGGGGGCAACTAATTTTGCAGGTACACCATGAGCAATCAGCGATTGCCGCGATAATTTGCGCAGTCCATCCGCTAACGACAGACTCAGCTGTGACGACAGGAGTTTCCCCACCAACAAAAACTGACCATTGTAACGAATGTCGATTTGCGGCTGTTGCCCGAGCAACAACTCGCGACGTAAGCCGTACGGGAAAGTGACCATGGCAAACACGTCACCCTGGCGCATCGCCGCGATTGCCTCGCTTTGGCTGGTAAAACTAATCACCTGATTCACCGGGCTCGCATCCAGTGAGCGCTCCAGCATACGACTGACACTGGAATGATCTTGATCCACGACGGCAACAGGGAGTTGCCTTGGCAAGCCAGCAGAGAACAACCACCACAACAGCATAAAACCGAGCAGTGGAATATAGCTAATCAACGCCAGTTGCCAGTTGTCCTGCTTTAGCAAGCGAAGCTCGCGCCGCAGCAAAGCGCGCATTACTCGGCTCCGTCCAACAGCACTGTCATACCAGCACGCAGATCGGCGATGGGGGCGCTAGGACGCAGTTCCACCTCAAAGGTGCGCATATCAAAATCATGGCCACTTTCGGTGGCGCGCCACGTCGCGAAATCGCCTAGGGCACTGATATAACTCACCTTAAACTCAAAGGATTTACCCAGCGCCGGAATACGTAACTGTTTGGTATCGCCTTGGTGGAACTGCTTAAGCGCATCTTCACGGACCTGAAATATCGCCCAGCTATCCTGCATATCAATCAGGGTGACCACCGGAAAACCACTACCAGCTAATTCACCCGGTTGTAGTAACACTTCGGTAATTTCACCGGTTTTAGGCGCGCGCATCTGGCTATCGGCCAGTACAGCATTGACCTCTTGTACCGCACCTTCTGCTCGCTTAGCATTGCCAGCCGCCGCCACTTTCTGTTCGCTGCGGGCGCCCTCTTGTGCCATATCAAACATCGCCTTGGCGGCTTGCTCTGTGTATTTAGCCGCTTGCCACTGAGTGTAGGCTTCATCACGTTTTTGCCGCGCGACGACGCCATTCTGATAGAGGTTTTCCACGCGATCATAAGTGGTTTTTGCCAGCTCGGCGGCAGCCTTGGCTTTTAGCCATTGCTCGCGCGCTGCGGCAATTTGCTGTTTACGAGCACCGTTATCGGCTTCTTGCTGAATAGCCTGCGCCGACTGCAAAGCCCCGCTGGCTTGCACCAGCTTGGCATTCAGTTCAGGACTGTCGATAGAAAACAGCAGGTCGCCAGCATTGACCGCATCACCACGACGAACCATCACTTGGTCAACTCGGCCAGCAACTTTGGAGGACACATTGTATTCACGGGCTTCAATCTGCCCCTGCAGCGGCTGTGACGTTGGTGTATAAGCAAGCACCAATCCATAAATCAGCGCGGCGGCAATGCCACCTAATGCAACGGTTGCCAGTAGTGGATTAGCGCGCATCCATCATCTCCTGCTGTTTACTATGTCCAATAAAATCATCCAGTTGACCACTTACAGCCATCAAATGTGCATAGCTTTGTAGATAGCGGTATTTGGCCGCCAATTGTTTGGTATTAACGGCGCTTAGTTTCAGCTCAGCGTCGACTCGCTCAACCGACGTCGCCAGCCCCTGATTAAAGGCGAGCTCACGTAGTCGCAGGTTTTCTTCGGCTAACTGACGTGAAGTGTCCAGCGAATGGATCTCTTCTGCCGCTTGCTGCATCTGCCGATAGCTCTGATCTACCAGCAAACTTAAATCCTGAGTAGTTTGTGCCTTGGTATAGCGCGCCTGAAGTAATGCACTCTTGGCCGCCAGCACTTTGCCGCTACGACCATCGCGACTGATCAAAGGCACTCGCACCCCAACGCCCACCATCCAGTCAGGGGTCATCTCCGACAGTAGGCTATCGTCTTCATAGAGGGTGTAGTTACCGTAAAGATATACCGTAGGTTTGTATTTGCCGTATTCCATATCGATCAATCCCTTGGCCTGCTGCTCTTTGGCATTCAGCAACTTAAGCGCAGGGTGCTGAGCCAGTGTCAGCTCTGTCACTTGTGGCAAAGACGGTGGAGTACGCAACACAAACATGGGCGTACTGGTCTCCGCTTCAGGCGCATGTAACAGACGTCGCAGCGCTATCTCCGCCATTTCACACTGGCGTTGTGCACTGCCAAGCGTGACTTTGGCATCGTCCAGAGCCACTTCAGCGTTGAGTCGCTCAACTTTCGCTATCTGCCCCTGTTGCTCCATTTTTAACGCATGCTGATAGTGCGTCGTCAGTGAGTCGACCAACTGCTGTTGCGTCACGACCAGAGATTGGCTCACGGTGACCGCGTAGTACCGGTCAACCAGTGTGGTGAACAACTCGCGCCGAGTCAGTTCCTGCTGCTCTTGCTTCTCCTGCAATTGCGCTTTACGAATCGCCTGCGCCGCACTGATCTGGCCGCCGGTATAAATGGGCCACATCGCCTGTAAGCTGGAGTTAAACACCTCTTGCTCGGTAAAGGGAGTGACAAACATTGAATGAGGAATCGCCGCAAAAATCGCGGCAAATTGTGCTGGTAGCGAGGACAGGTCCATCGACGCCAACGGATTGAGTTTGGTGAGATCTAACTCCAGCGGCTTTTCCAGTCGAGTATAGCTACCGTTGAGAGTTAATGAGGGTAAATAGAGATCTTTAGCCGCTTGCTGCTGAGCTTCGGCAGCGGTGACTTGCTGACCATCGGCCGCTAACTTATCACTAACCTGTAGCAGTTGCTGCCAAGCATCCGCCAGACTGACGGGCGCAGCCTGTGCCAACGGCAGCCATAACAGGGCCAGCATACTCACTATTTTGTTGCGCTTCATCCATACCTCTAGAGTATTTACTCTAACTCCGTGTAGATAATATCACTGGCACCTGATAGATGCCAGCGAGCCAACAAGGGTCAACGATAAGCTGTGATCAGGCAGTACCGCCAACCGTCATACGGTCTAGTTTTAGCGTGGGTTGTCCCACACCTACGGGAACGCTCTGGCCATCCTTACCACACACGCCCACACCTTTATCCAGTGCCAAATCATTACCGACCATTGAGATCATGCTCATCGCTTCAGGGCCGTTACCGATTAAGGTGGCACCTTTCACCGCTTGGGTAATCTCGCCGTTTTCGATCAAATAAGCTTCTGAGGCAGAGAAAACAAACTTGCCGGAGGTGATATCCACCTGACCGCCACCAAAGTTCGGCGCATAGATGCCTTTCTCAACCGAGGCGATAATATCTTTAGGATCACTTTTACCTGCCAGCATATACGTGTTGGTCATACGTGGCATCGGCAGATGCGCATAGGATTCGCGACGACCATTGCCGGTAGGTGCTTGCCCCATCAAGCGGGCATTGAGCTTATCTTGCATATAGCCTTTGAGCACGCCGTTTTCAATCAGCACAGTGTGATGCGTTGGTGTACCTTCATCATCAATACTCAGTGATCCACGGCGATTTGGCAGCGTACCGTCATCCACCACAGTTACTAACTCAGACGCGACCTGTTGACCAATGCGACCACTAAAGGCACTGCTGCCCTTGCGGTTAAAGTCACCTTCCAAGCCATGACCAACCGCCTCATGGAGCAACACACCTGGCCAGCCCGCACCCAGCACCACTGGCATTTCACCAGCAGGAGCATCAACAGCGGTGAGGTTAACTTGCGCTTGGCGTACCGCTTCACGAGCAAACGCGAAACACATTGGCAACCCATCATCGGCATTGGCCATCAGCACGCTATAGTCGTGACGACCACCGCCACCAGCGCCACCGCGTTCACGACGGCCATTGTCTTCAATAATCACCGAGCAGTTAAAGCGTACTAACGGACGAATATCAGCCGCCAGCGTGCCATCACTGGCCGCCACCAAAATCTCTTCATAAACACCGGCAAGGCTCACCACAACTTGAATAATGCGGCTATCGAGACTGCGAATATAGGCATCAGCCTCTTTTAACAGGGCGATCTTGCTGGCCTCGTTAAGTGCCGCAATCGGATCTTGTTCCTGATACAGAGGTTTTACGCCACGACGTTTCCATGCCTGTACCTTGTGCTGACCGCCGCTGACGGCAATGCCACGCGCAGCTTCGGCTGCAGCAGTCAATGCATTGGGGGTGATTTCATCTGCGTAAGCAAACCCGGTTTTTTCACCGCTGTTAGCACGCACCCCCACACCACGCTCGATATGAAAACTGCCTTCTTTAATAATGCCGTCTTCCAGCACCCAAGACTCATGACGACTGCCCTGAAAATAGAGATCGGCAAAATCAACTTGGTGCTGATGGATATGTTTTAGATAGCCCTGCAGATCTTCGAGATCGAGTCCTTGCTGTAACAGGCTGTCGCCAACTTGAGTTAAAAATGGCATGAATACACTCTCACTAGAACTTGGGTTCTGGTTGATAATTATTTTCTCGGCGTCGCCAGCAATTGTGGCGCTGCAAATCGATTATGCTGGCAGACTGGCATATCTTGACGAACTTTAGCAAGTAGCTGTTTATCCAACTTGGCTTGCACCCAGCCCGTACCTTCGGGCAGTTGCGCGACGATTTTTCCCCACGGATCGACAATCATCGATTGTCCCCAGGTTTGTCGTCCACCTTCGTTATGCGCGCCCCATTGTGCGGCCGCTAAAATATAGCATTGCGTTTCAATAGCCCTAGCACGCAACAATACTTCCCAATGCGCGGCGCCAGTGACCTTGGTAAAGGCCGCTGGCACAATAATCAGCTCAGCACCTTGCAAACGTAGTGCTCGAAACAGATCGGCAAAGCGCAAATCGTAACATACTGTCATGCCCAAATGGCCAAAAGGGGTTGGCACTACGGAGATACGCTCACCAGCGCAAAAGGTATCACTTTCCCGATAAGCGCCAGTGTTATCACTCACATCGACATCAAACAGATGTAGCTTGTCGTAGCTGCCCAGCTCGCTACCTTGATCATCAAACAAAATGCTACGGCTGTACACCCGGCCATCGCCACTGGTAACAGGAATGGTGCCTCCCGCCAGATAGACATGGTATTTCTTGGCTAGCGCGGCTAAGTGCGCAAACAGCGAATCGGCCCCCTCAGTGGAGGACAATGCCAGTTGTTCACCTTCATGGCCACCGAATAACAAACTGCATTCAGGTAATACCACCAGTTGTGGTTCATCGGCAGCTCGCGGTAATTGTGCAAGCTGCTGTGCGATAAAGGCGAGATTTTCAGGCGGCTTGCGGCTGCTTTGGCACTGTAACAGACTGACTTGCATTGGGCTGTTCCTCGGTCTCTGTTGCTGGCGGCTTAGGCGTTGATTTCGGCGTACTGGTTGCAGGCGTTGGATTAGCAGTTGGCAATGGCACCACATTGGTTGGAGCAGCTTGCTGGGGAGCAGGCGTTTTTTCTGCTGCTGGGGTTAGCGTGTCATTACCGCTGCTAGGCGTTGCTTCTGTTGCTGGCGCTTCACCTTCTGCATCTTTACCATCGCCACGTTTATCTTCCGGCAAAATGCTCTTTGGAATCTCAATTTCTTTGCTCTTACGCTCCAGCTCTTCAAGCTTAGGATTCTCCATAGTGCCAGTCAGACGGAAACGGATTTCAGAGATCACCTCAATCACAGGCTCCAATACTTTGGTCAAGGCAAAGGCGCCAATCCCCATCGTCCAGGCACTGGTACTGAGCAGCACTACAGTCGGCACACTGGAGGCTAGTTTGGGGGCAAAACGAATATCATAGTTAAGGCTCTGACTGACGAGGTCTGTGTAGCCGCGTACTTTCATATTACCGGCCACCGCATCCATTTCGGTGTTGGTGGTTTTGAGCATGCCGTTATCCAGATGTAAATCACCACCAAAGGTATTGAAATACAGCCCTTTACCAAATACATCGGAGAAGTCGAGCGACAACTTACGCAGCAAAGAATCCAAACTAAACAGCGAGAAAATACGCGCGCCCTTGTCGCTAAGCTGTTCCATGTGCCCTTTGCCGAGATCAAAACGCACATCACCATTTAAACTTGGCAAGTTAAAGGCTGTGGGGCTACCGTGCCAGTCCAGATTCGCGTTGAGTTTTAACGAGGAATCTTTTACACCGGGATTCGCATCAAAGATCGCGGCAAGCTGCTCAAAGTTCGCCGAGTCCACCGTAAAGTTCACTTTGGTCAGGTTTTCACCATCTTTCGTTAACCAGTCACCCTGCCCCTGCAATTCCCCCTGCGGAGAACTCAGCGAAAAAGTTTGAATATGGTAACCATTGTCAGACGGCGCGCCCTGCAATGCCAAGTGCCCTAAGGCCCGGCCTTGATAGCTGAAATCATTAATATCCACTGCCAGCGGCGGCAGTTGCGATGGCTGAGTCGCGCTGCTGTCAGTGGTGGTAGTCGTTGGCGCCAAAGGAATAAGATAAAGATGATTCGCAACGACTTTTAAGCCTTGGTTCCACCAGTCCGGGAAAATATCCACGTTGCCAGCGAACTCCGGCGCATCAATGTTAAACATCCATGACTGCTCTGTGTCATGCGCATCGAGATTTACATTAGTGAACTGATGTCCCAGCATCGATAACTGCTGGACGCTACCGCCGATCCCTTTCAGTGGCGGGAAGAAGCCACGCACTTTCGTAGCAGGCGCCGCCGGTTCGCTAACCGCTGTAACACTGGTGGGTACAGTCGCCGCTTGGGTCGCAGATTGCGTGTCATTCACAAACGCTTCTATCACTGGCTGCCACGCATCAAACTGGGTATCGCCTAATGCCAGCCAAAGTTTACCGTCTTGCTTGGTCAGCTTATCGCCACTGCGGAACGGGCGCCCGAGCATGACATCGTAACTTTTAAGATTGTCGGCATCGACATCAAAGCTGCCCCAGAATTCCGCCAGATTAGCCATTCGAATATCAAGTGAGGCCTGTTTATCATCGCCTAACAACTCGGCCGTAGCGGTGAGCGGTTGCCCAACCGCTTTATTAAACGGCGCAGGCATAAGCAAACTGCTGTCGGTGAGATCGGCATCAGCATTCGCTTGCACGCGAAAACCTGATTCATCAAAAATCAGCCGTAAATTCCCTTTCCACGACATCTTACCCGCATAAAAAGATGTCAGCGGATTATTAAGCTCCGCCGGCAAACGGTTGAGATCCCACTGACTATTCAGCTTCACATTCACACCAAAGTGCTCATTTACCCTACCAGTATCAAAACTCAGCTGAATAGGCTGTTGGTACATCAGTCCACTGAGCTTTTCAGTGGAGATTAATTCGTTATCAATGCTCACTTCACCGTTAAGTTTATCGAGCAGCACGCCTGGCTTGCTGAGATAAACCGGCGTATTATTAAGTGCCACCTTGGCTTTGACGTCGGCAACGCCGCCAACATAAAGCGGAATATTGAGATGTAATTCGCCATCGATGGCATCACGGATCTGCACTATGTTGAGTGTAGAACTGACACTGGTAAGCGGTGACAAGTTCATCACGTCAGTCACGGCTGGACCGAAGGCGTGCAACTTAGCATCGACATGCAGTTCGCTATGCGCCTCCATGCTCGGAATTACGATATCCGCTCCACTGATATCGACCTGACGCAACATCCCTTGCTGAACATGCAACCGCATCGCGGCATTTTCAAATAGTGCATCAAGTTGCAATTTATCCGCGGCTGGCCAATCTGGTTGAAACGCGTAGGTGCCCTGCTGCAGGGTAAAGCCGGCTTGGAATATCCCTTGATGTTCGTTATATGGAAAATCTGTTAACGCACCACGCCACACAACGGCGGCATCGTCGCTATGGCCTGCTTTAATCGCACTGGTGAGATAATCGCTAAGACTTTCCCCCATCGCCTGTAGCGGAAAATAGCGATGCGCATGGGCTAAATCATGTAGCTGCAGCGCTGCCGATAAACTCAGCGTCGTATCGTCGCTGAAGTCCAATGCGGCGCTGGCCGCGAGACTTAAATCATCATTGTGCAGCTGTAACTCAGGCACAATCAGGCGCTGACCTGCCACATCAAAGCCTCCAGTAATGGCGTCACTCTCAAACCGCAACGGCGCACTAAACTGTTTAGCAAAGTCGAGCTGATATTGCTGTTTAGGCAAACGAGCACTTAAGAAATCACCATGCAGCGACAGCGTTGCGTCGATAGTGCCACTGCCAGGAATTGCGCCGGAAGCTTGCCAACTGGCGGCCTTTATTGGTGCATTGAGTTGAAACTTATTATCTGGGCCTTGATAGAGGTTGACCTCTGCAATCTCGCCCTTGGCATTTAACGCCAGTAACTGCTGGGTTGTGGCAGGGCTGACACCGGGGATTAATGGGATCAGAGGCCGCAATGCCATTAGCTCTATCTTGCCAATATGACCAAAAAATTGTGTGCCACGCTGCTGCGCTTGCACGGTAAAATCCTGCCACGGCTGCTGATTACTGCTAAACGCTAGTCGTTGACTGCTGAGTTGCCATCCATCAGCCGTAGTTTGCCAGAGGAAATCGCCACCATTAATGACAAAACTCTGTTGCTCGTTATCCTGCTGCCAGTCTAACGCTGAATGCCCTAACCTGATTAAACCGCTGCCCACAGCACGATGATTCACGTCA
The DNA here is from genome assembly GCF_000753795.1 of Shewanella mangrovi. GTDB lineage: Bacteria > Pseudomonadota > Gammaproteobacteria > Enterobacterales > Shewanellaceae > Shewanella > Shewanella mangrovi. The sequence continues at coordinate 130,117 of NZ_JPEO01000004.1, read as the reverse complement.
AACCATGCTTGCAGATTGACCACGCCCTGCACCGGAACCGACAACGGCTCATTACGTGCCTTACTGCGATCCGATGCCCAAGCGCCGAGGTTTAATTGGTTAGCCGCCAGATAGAGCTGACCATTGATGCTGTCGGGGTCATAACCATCACCGGATAGATCCACGTTCAGACTAAGATGCTCACCGCCCGCAGGTGTATCATCAAGATACAAGGCACCACTGGCACGATGGCGCGTGCCATGATTCAGCCAGCGTAATTGACGTAAGTGGATAGGTTGATACTGATGTGACGTCGACAACAACTGCACCGTCGCATCGTCAATCGCATATTGTTCCAGTTGCTCCAGCAGTAAGGCATAAAGCCAGTCCATATTGCTCGTGCTAGCTTGTTTGCTGTCGTTGCTACTGGCAGGCGCTGCGAGTTTATCGAGATCTAGCGAGAGAAAAACATGGCCGAAATTGACGTTTTCCACTTGAGGTTTTAGCGTCAGCAGGGTTTGCCAGAAATCGAGTTTGATCTGAACATTCTGCACCGACAACGTCAGTGGTAGCTCATCCTGCTGCGGTAACTCAACCGAGGCCACACTCACCGATGGCCCGTAAGCTTGCCACTTAGCTGACAGCTGCCCGAGTTGCACTTTAACGCCATACTGCTGTTCAACGTACTGCTCAAGGCGCAGTTCATCAAGTTGTGGCAGTAAGCCGCGAATAAGACTGACCATCAGCGCGAATAACACCAATATCAGTGCTAAAACTTGCCAACAAATACGACCAATCTTATAAGGACAAAGACGTAGCTTCACTAAACCATCACCACATCAAATTTGCTTTGTACATACATGGGTTCACACTGCAAGCGAACTCGTTTACCGATATAGACTTCTAGTTCCGCCAGCGAGTGGGCCTCATCGGCTGCAAGGGTTTCATACACCGCTGGCGCGCAATAAATTAAAAACTCATCGGCTTTATAAGTACGATCGAGGCGAATAATCTCACGGAAGACTTCATAGGAGACGGTTTCCACCGTCTTCATTGAGCCTGCACCGCGACAAGCAGGACACTCGCCACACAATACATGCTCCAAACTTTCGCGCGTACGCTTGCGGGTCATCTCTACTAGCCCTAAGCCGCTAAAGCCGGAAATATTGGTTTTGACTCTATCTTTGGACAAGGCATTGGCGAGACTGTTCAACACCCGCTCTTTATGTTCCTCGTTGGTCATGTCGATAAAGTCGATAATGATAATGCCACCGAGATTACGCAAACGTAGCTGTCGTGCAATCGCCAGCGTCGCTTCCATATTGGTGTTAAAGATGGTTTCTTCAAGATTACGATGGCCGACAAAGCCACCGGTGTTGATATCGACCGTGGTCATGGCTTCGGTCTGATCGATGATCAGATAGCCACCCGACTTCAACTCAACCTTACGCTCTAAAGCACGCTGAATTTCGTTTTCAACATCATAAAGATCAAACAGAGGGGACGGCCCGGCATAATGCTCAATCTTACCAGCCACATCCGGCATAAACTCTTGCGCAAACAACTGCAATTCTTCGACAGTGCTGCTGGCGTCGACCTGAATGCTATCCAGCTCCAAACCAACAAAGTCACGCACGACCCGCACTGGCAAGGCTAAATCTTGATACAGCAACATAGTGCCCGGGCGTTTTCGCCGTTCGCTGACTTTAGCCCATACGCGGCGCAAGAATGCCGCATCTTGTCTGAGTTCCTCTTCACCGGCGCCTTCGGCAGCGGTACGAATAATAAAGCCACCATCTTCATCGACAAACGGCACGGTAATGTCTTTGAGGCGAACCCGCTCCTCTTCCGACTCAATCCGCTGCGATACCCCAATATGACTGGAGCCCGGCATAAAAACTAAATAACGCGATGGTAGAGTAATATCGGTGGTGAGACGCGCACCTTTGGTGCCGAGCGGATCTTTCACCACTTGCACCATAATGTCTTGCCCTTGGCGCACTAGCTCGGCAATGTCACGCACGACGAAGTTGCCTTTCTCAATATCGGCAACACATTCGGTATGAGGAAAAATATCAGAAGCGTGCAGAAAGGCGGCTTTTTCTAGGCCGATGTCGACAAACGCCGCCTGCATGCCAGGCAGCACACGGCTGATTTTACCTTTGTAGATGTTGCCGACGATGCCGCGTTTCATGCGGCGTTCAATATGCACCTCTTGCAACACACCATGTTCGATCAAAGCAACTCTAGCTTCTGTGGGAGTCACGTTGATCAACAGCTCAGAGCCGGCCTTACGCGGCGCTGTCTTGCTATTGAAGAAACCACTGGAACTCACAATGTACCCCTGCTGAATGCTGATCGTTTGATTCTATCGGTTGCTAGCGTTGAAATCTGCCGAAAATGTGGATTTATGCCAAATTAATATTTAAATCAACTGCATTTGCTGCAGCAAACTCCGAGTTTCCACCAACGGCAAGCCCACGACTGCAGAGTAGCTGCCATCAATACGCTCAACAAAACTGCCACCCAATCCCTGAATACCGTAAGCTCCAGCTTTATCCATCGGCTCACCACTGGCGATATAAGCGTGGATCTGCGCATCGCTCATTGCGGTGAAGGTAACTTGGGTTGTCACCAGAGTCGACACCGTTTTAGTCGCAGAGACTAAGGCAACGGCGGTCATGACACGATGGCTGGCACCACTCAGTCGGCGCAGCATCGCGAACGCATCAGTAGCATCCTGTGGTTTACCAAGTACCGTATCACCAGCCACTACTATGGTATCGGAGCCAAGCACGACCGCTTGTGTATCACCACACAACGCCAGCCCTGCCTGCGCTTTTTCCAACGCTAAGCGACTCACGAAATCGGTCGCGGCTTCACCTTGGCGCGCTGACTCATCAATATCTGTCGCTAACACTGCAAAAGAGAAATCAGCGACGGCTAATCCCAACTGTGCCAATAATTCACGACGACGTGGCGACGCCGACGCCAGCACTAATTTCATATTAACGTACCTTGTAACGACGCCGAATACGTCGCAAAACCCAGAACACCCAACGCCACAAAATCATGCTGGACACGGTCGGCCACAACAGTTCAGCAGAAAAGGTTGCGTGCTCTAACAAAAATTGCAGCCAGAACACAATCAGGTGATAAATACACAGCACAATGCCGACCAGCACCGTTTGCTGTAAAAACGAATAGGTTCTTAACCGCTGGAAATTAAGCACTATCAGATAGATAGCTAACGAATATGCCAGCGAACGAATACCGAGATGCGCCCCCAACAACACATCGAGCAGCGTCCCCATCACAAACGCAGTCAGAATGTTGTAGCGATGCGGCAGTGCCATCGACCAATAGATTAAGATCAGCAGCAACCAATCCGGCCGAAACGGCAGCACAATATCAGGCACCGGCATCAACTCAAACAGCAAGCCTACCAGCAATGAAAACCAGACGATGAGGCGTCCGTGTGCATGATCCATCGTCATGACTTGGGCTCCTCTTGCTTGTCATTAACCTTAGTCGCGTCTTCAGTCACAGCAGCCTTTTCGCTCGCTTGCTGCTCAGGCCAAATCAACAACAGATAGCGAATACGATCTAGCGCGGCCATTGGCTGCGCGGTCACTTTCAGATAATTTTGGCCGTCATCACGATTGATATTGATTACTCGTGCTACCGGATATCCTTCAGGAAAACGGTTGCCTAATCCAGACGTCACCAATAAATCGCCGACTTTGATATCCGTACTCTTGGCCACATAACGCAAGTCGAGTTGGTCGAGTTCACCATTGCCGTTCGCAATCACCCGCACGTCATTACGCGTAATCCGCACTGGAATGCCTTGCTTAGGATCGGAAATCAGCAATACTCGCGAGGTCAACGCATTGACTTCCACCACTTGCCCAACAACCCCTTGTGCATCGACTACAGGCTGGCCGACGAACACACCGTTGTTACTGCCGTGATTGATCACCACATATTGATGGAAAGGATCGCTTGCAACTTCAATGACTTCCGCCACCATTTTGCGTGCGTCCATATGCAAGGGAGACCCCAGCAAAGCTCGCAAGCGTTCGTTTTCCTGACGCAGATGTTCAAAGCGTTGCAGACGTTCACTCATCATCAGTTGCTGGCGCAACAACTCCTGATTTTGCTTTTTCAGCATACTGAGTGAAGCGAGATTTTCGGCACCCCAGTCAAACAATTCACCGGGCGCGGTCGCCAAATATTGCACAGGGCTTAACAGCGACGCCAATGACTCACGCACTGGCTCTAATTTTTTATTCGCAAATAACAATGCCACCGACAGAAGAACTGCCAGTGTCAGACGAAATTGAACGGAAACACCGCGGGCAAAAATAGGCTGCATAGAATAAATAAGGCGGCATTACACCGCCATATCGAGTTAATCCCGAGATTAGTTCTCTTCAGAGAACAGATCGCCACCGTGCATGTCGATCATTTCTAACGCTTTGCCGCCGCCACGGGCCACACAGGTTAGCGGATCTTCTGCCAGCATCACTGGAATACCAGTTTCTTGCATCAGCAGACGATCAAGGTCACGCAGTAATGCGCCACCGCCAGTGAGCACCATACCGCGCTCAGAGATATCAGACGCCAATTCTGGAGGTGACTGCTCCAATGCCGCCATCACCGCACTGACAATACCAGACAATGGCTCTTGCAAGGCTTCGAGGATCTCATTGCTGTTCAGGGTAAAGCTTCTTGGTACACCTTCCGCCAAGTTGCGACCGCGCACTTCAATCTCCAGCACTTCATCGCCAGGATAAGCGGTGCCAATAGTGTGCTTGATGCGTTCTGCCGTTGCTTCACCAATCAGGCTGCCGTAGTTACGGCGTACATAGTTGATGATGGCTTCATCAAACTTGTCACCACCGATACGCACAGATGAAGAGTAAACCACACCGTTCAACGAGATAATGGCAACTTCAGTCGTACCACCACCGATATCCACGACCATAGAGCCAGTCGCTTCAGACACAGGCAAACCAGCGCCGATTGCGGCCGCCATTGGTTCTTCAATCAAATACACTTCTCGCGCGCCGGCGCCCATCGCTGATTCTTTAATTGCGCGGCGTTCAACTTGCGTAGCACCCACAGGTACACACACCAACACGCGAGGGCTAGGACGTAAGAAACTGTTGTTATGTACTTGTTTAATAAAGTACTGCAGCATTTTTTCAGTAACGTGGAAGTCTGCAATCACGCCATCTTTCATTGGACGAATCGCTTGAATGTTGCCAGGCGTACGCCCCAACATCTGTTTTGCTTCCATACCGACAGCAGCGATCGATCGCTGCGCGCCGTTGTTACGGTCCACACGAATGGCAACAACAGAAGGTTCATTGAGCACAATGCCTTCATTTCTGACATAAATTAAGGTGTTGGCGGTACCTAAGTCGATCGAAAGATCATTGGAAAAAATGCCACGCAGCTTTTTCAACATTTAACTAGCCTGTATTCTGTGGAGTCGGAGAAGAGAATTTGGAAATTAGCTAACTTTATCAATGCCACCCCAGTTCTACAAGACTGATAAGCCTAACAAACGCTGACGAGTGGCATTTTTTTCGGACGATTAATTAAGTTCTGGCGCATGTCATTCAATTGGCGCCGAAACTAAGCCAATAATGATGATTTTTTAGTCTTCCAGCACAAGGCTAATGCTGCTCACGCCAATTGATCACACGGTCGTTACCGCGGTAACGGCCGAAGTAAGCACTCGCACGGGGGTCCAACAACACAGTATTACCCGCACCGTCAAAACCCCAATACCATTGCAACCATTCCGGCACGCCCACAGGCGCTGTCACTTTGCCACGATAGGTGCCAGATGACAGCCAGCGCACACTATAATCGCCATTAGATAAGGCGGCAGGGGCACCAGTTCGGGATATTGCTTGTCCACTTGCCAGTGCCGGTTCAAACAGATATCCCAATGTGGCATTCGTCGTTTGCGACAACATCGCGGGACTGACCACAGAGCAGCTATCATCGGGGTTTGATTGCCACTGGCTACCATTCCAGTATTGAGCACTTCCCGCCATCAATACCGGATGGTTTTCCGGGCCATAGGTATTCGCCAATAAGGCACGCCCCAGACGAATATCGAGCGTGGTGAGTTGTTGAGCGCTGCAATTGCTGTCAGCAGCACAGTCATTGGCAGATGTGACCAACATATTCGCTAAGGACATAGGCACACTATCGGGGTCCGTAACCTCAACCCCCAGTGCTAAAGCGCTAAATGGCCCGTCGGCGAGTGGTGCGGCCGCACGAGCAAAACTAAATGGCACTTGGGTAAACTGCATTTGCCCATTGAGCCAACTTCCGCTCACGGCACTTAGGCGCGACGAAAGGTCAATACCGTTGTTATTATTCTCGGCTAATAATTGCGCGCTGCCATTAGCGAAAGTGCCAGTATAGTTTTGCGTTAACTGGCCTGCGCGGTTCAACGCTTTTAAGGTCATGCTCAGCGACAGCGGCTGAGTCATGTAACTGAAACCATCACAGCTCGGCGGCACACTTATACCATCAGCGATAAAACTTGCCGGGTAAAAACGGCCAATGGGATCGGAATAAAACGGTGCTAGTGTAAAAGCGCTGCTGCCAAGATAAGCTTGCTGACTGCTGGCAGCTAACGCAAATACGCCAACTTCAGAGATCGATTGATTAATGGTAGTGCCACTGACCGAGGCCAATTGGTCATAATCATGGCTGGCAAGCTCACCGGGCTGACCAGCTGCGGGAGCAATTAACTGCTGCGACATCGCCACATCTGCCATCGCAAATGACGGCGTATCAGCGGCTGCACATATATTGCCATCATCGCGCCACTGTTTAGCCCTGATATTGACCGCAAACACATCACCTGCGGCACGATAGCCAGAGCAGCTGGCATCAGCGCTGGGACATTGAGCGTCACTATCCACCGCCGCCACACATAACCCCGCGGGGAAACTCACGAAGCTATCACTACCGGCGACGACCAAGCCTGCATCATCTCCACTACCTGTATATTGCGCATTGAGCGTTAACTTACCAGCATCATGGTAGTCAAGCTGCACGCTGGCCTGCCCTGATGCATCAAAGCTGAGCGTTTGCAATGACGGCGCGGCCGCATCATCAGAAATTGACAAGGCATTGACCTGCACCGCAGGCGGAACGTACCCCTCTATCATTGGACGAGATACCACCGACGACCATAGTTTTATCGGTTTGCTGACCGAGGCAAATGCACTAACACATTGCTGAGTTTGCTCATCTTTTTTAACGGCTTTAATCAGCACTTCGGCCGCGCGTCCGGCGACTTTGTCCGGTACATCAAAGATAAAGCCAGCTTCGGAAAAACTTAACGTACAGTTGGAATTATTGGCATCATTACAGACATAGCCATTGGTTGCGATTGGCGTGGAATCCTCGATACCGATGGTAATAGGCAGCGCATCATTTTTCTGTAGCGCAATAGTGGCAGTACCTTGTGAAAACTGCAGGGTATTGCCACCAAGCCATTGGCCATTTGAGACAGTTGCAGGACTCATCGTGACGCTGATATTGCCACTGTACAGACTCGTGCAATCACTATTTTCACAGGCCAATACCGTGATACTTGCGGGTGCACACACATTGGGATTCGCGGAAAAATCCAACTGAAAGTGATCGATAGTATCGGTCGCTACCGTGGTATTGGAACACATGCCGCCAAAGTCGGCTTCATCGACGACGGATAAATCGATATGAATACTCCCGCCATTGGTATCCCCCTCTCTTGGCGCGTCGGCAAAAGACAGAATCTGCCCCCCCGCAATCGCACCATAGAGTTTGAAGCTGCCGGTTATGGTGGCATCTTTGGCAAGATAAAGAATGCCATTCATATCAACCCGGCCATTTAGCACCAATTGATTTCTCACATAGATCAATAGATTAGCAGCATCACCACTGTTAGAGCCCTGCTGCAGGTTAAGCGCCGCCTTATCAATCGTCAGTGAGTCGAAATATAACCTTGTGGTCTTGCCTGAGGTTGTCAGAGCATTAGCGCCCTGACCATGCTCAGTAATAGTACCGTTAGTGAAGTTGTAGTCACCCGGCCCAAAGCTACAGGGAGAACCATTAGAACAACTAAGATCGCCTCGACTTGGCTCCAGATTGAGCGGCGGCACAAAACGATCAGGCGCGTGTTGATCAGTCGGCGGATAGGTAAAAATATCACGGCAGTTTGGGAGCGCCGCACCATTAACGATGCCATTGAGACTGATATCCAATGTGCGGGCCGTGATATGGCCATTCACGATATTAAAACCGTGGATCGTCATACTGTTTTCAGCGTAGAAATTGCCGTTCAGCTCGGCGTTATTTCCCGCCACCGTAATGGTGTTATACGCGATAACGGTTAACTTACCGCTGCGCTCTGGATTAAGCTGCGCAGCGTCGTTCACTTTAAAGTTGTTGACGAACAAACGCACATTGCCATCAATGTGTACCACCGGAGTGCCATCGTTCAGGGTTAAGCTATCAATCCAATAGTCACCGCTATGGAAGGTGATTTCAGCCCGACCGTTAAGTAACAAACTAGCAAAATGAAAGGTGCTATTGTCTGTAGAAAATGAAGCGTGACAAGCATCACCATCGAGCACGACGCTACCAAAATCTGTCTCACCATGTTGCCCAAGCACTCTGTCAGCATTGCATTCACCCCAGTTGATTGAAGCACCACCACTCGTTGCCTGAAACTGATTTTGGACACTATTGAGGTCTAAGCCCTGAACATCACTGCCGCTGACGCTGCATTTTTCGGTATTCCCTAAACCGTCATCACAGGTGTCACTCTCCATACTGTTTTGGTTATTACTGCTACAGAAATTTAATGCTTCGCCACCCGTACCAATAATCTGCCCGGTATAAATAGTTAACGCTGAATTGCTGCTACAAACACTGCCAACGCCATGATGCCCCTGCACAACCGCAGGAAAGAGTTGTGCGTCGCTGATCTGCTCAAACGCTGATGCGGAAAAAGACAGGCATAGCCAAAGCAGCAACCAATATTTATTCACGGGCTTCAACCTCCACACTGCGGTTAACTCTCAGACATTGGCGATTATCATTGCTGCCAGTTTCGCAATCCCCCGTCTGACACGTGGCATTGCTCGTAATACGGTACATGACATCAGTGCCATCTCGTAACTCTTGGCAACTCAGCGCAATATTGCCACAACCGTGAAACCCAACCACATCGGGCGGAGTCCAACTGCTGGCGACATTGCTACAGCTCACCGAACCGCCACCCAGCGGAAAGAGCTGCGACAATGCAGCATCAGCGCCACTATTGGCGGCACTAAAAGCACGTAGACTCCAGACTTCAATATTCACCCCTTCATCAGCGTCCGCACCGATACGCATTAGGCTCGCAGCCAACAGCGCCATCACCACAATAATGAATAGCGCAATCATCAACGCACTGCCACGTTGTGACTGACGAGACAACATTCGCTTATGACGTTTAAGGGACATTAAACACCTGCACCTGGTGCTGATAAGTAAAAGATTCACCCGCCACCTCAAAACTGGGAGACAACTGCACAATGGCATTATTAGTCAAACTGGCGGGTGCAATCGTGACAGGCAACTGCTGACTGAAATCATTATTCAAATTTTCCGCCATTAATACTGGCGTACTAGCGGGTGGTAATGTTTGGTTTTGCGTATAGCCATAATCCTGATAGCGATAAATTTGGCCGCTGGCGAAAAAGCAATAACTCACAGGTGATGATGCGGCATAAAAACGCTCGGCGGGAGAAGTTTCACTAAAGCGAACACTGGCGACAAAATTCACCCGAGTCGTGTCACCACTGACACTGACGCTAGCGATCTGTTGACGCTTATTGTGACTAGCGTTGTAGATATCATCACTTACCAACGGATAGACAAATAACTGCCAACCGGGCTGTAATGCTGTTGTGGGCGAAAATACGCGGCCGCTCAGTGCGGGCGTATCAAATGGCATATCGAGATAACGACCGCTCGTCTCAATCGGTACAAACTCTAAGCACTGCACATGAGTATCATCCCGCAGGCGCAAACTGGCAGGCACAGAGCTACGTAGCTCTCGAGTCATACGCTCCATGGCATATCGACTACTACCGATAATGCGGTCGACCGCCGAAGAATCAACGAAGATACGCGTACCAAAGATCAAAAAACTGCTGACGCCAATCGCTAGAATCCCCAGCAACATCATCACTGTAACCAGTTCCACTAAGGTAAAACCACGACTACGCCGCATCAGTAGTTACTCCTGACCGCATTGAAGGCGATGGGCTCTCCCGCGGGAGTCGTTACTACCACGGCAATCAATTTATGATTGGCATCGATATAACTCACACTGACAAGAAACTGATAATTAGGATAATTACTTGCGTAGGTTACTGTGCTGTTGAGCATCAAAGAGTCTTGATTAAGCCCGTCATAATCATCGACGTCATCGAAGTCGTTACGCGACTCGCCGCTATCGGGTCCTATGTTACTGCCGCAGGCAACGCCTGCGGGCGAACCACAGGCAGGCACACCGTTAATTGGTGTATTGTCATCAAAGCCTTTACCCCATATTTCATTCAACACACTCTGCGCTAATTCCGTGGCGCGCACTCGTTGCAGAGTATTTGCCGCATGGTCACTTTGAGGTAGGAGAACACTGCTCAACAGCACGACCGCGATGCTGAACACTATCATGCCGACAATCAGCTCGATTAAGGTAAATCCCTTATTAGCCTTCATGGATATACCCCTGCGACTCAATCGCTATCGGTAACGCTTCATCCGCGACCGTCAGCAAACAAGCTCCGGCACAGGCTATGGTCGGGCGGCCTGCGCTATCAAAACCAAGGGTGAATGAGTCTTGACCATCCATCAGCGTCAGCTTGGCACTGTTAGGAAAGTTTTGTCGAGCTTCTGCGAAGATCTCACTGCTGCAGTCGGCTTGCAGATGGGATAGCTGATAACCAGCAGCATCCACATGCAGCCGAAAACAACGGTCAGGATTATTAAAAGCCAGCATCTGATCACGCCGCAATTCAGCAATGATCTCTTGCCTAAGTGCGAATGCACTATAAGAAGAAGCCCCGAAAAAACGGGGCAATACTACGACCGAAAGGATCGCCAGCAGCATAATGGTGACGACCAGTTCGATGAGGGTGAACGCTAAGATATGCTTCCGTACTCGAATTCCCATAAATTGTTCAGTCCGATACAGAAAATTAGCTCACTCCTCTGATTAACAATCGTTGGAGCCATTAGCAGGCAAAGCATACTGTGGCAGCGAACTAGAAGTGGCTGGTGTATACGTCAAAGCACATGCTGCAGGAGCACCGTTTTGCCAAAACTTAACAGTGGAGTCATCAGAATATATTAGCCAGTCACCAGTAGAAGATGCATTGCCAGTGGTTACATCAGTGTCAGTAGTCTGAGCAGAAATCTCTAATGCTTTTGCAAAATTGGCTTCAGTCGCATCTAAATAACCATAGACAGTAGATACTGCGGTACTGGCATCTAAATTTACAGTGGTTGCTGATGATTGTTTATCACTACCAGCTATAGCTGCCTTTGAATATACCAGAGAGTTTGCACCTTGAAGTGATGCTTGTAAGCCCTGTAATGTAGAGTATCTGGCGTCACTTTGCAGGTTGATAAATTTTGGTGCTGCGACGACGGCAAGGATCCCCAAAATAATGATAACGACGACTAACTCAATTAGGGTAAAACCTTGTTGTTTTTGCATATCACTTTTCCTTCAAGCGTTTTTTAACAAAACATTCTTAGTTGGTAAAACTCAAAACCTGACCAGTCGCCGGGTTATACACAATGCCATTAGCGTCTGTTGTGGTCAGCGTTGGTGCTGGCGTCGCAATGCCAGAGTTCTGATCTAAGGCTAACGAGGCAACCTGATGGTATACACATAAATCAATACCGCTCACTGCCGTGCCTGCCAGTGTTGTGACATTGCCACCGGCACCATCTAACACGCGAACAGTGTAACGCTGGTCACGTGCGTCTGCAGTATAAATTACATTCTTTGGTGCGCTTTGTAACACATTTTCAAATACTTGCTGACAAGTCGCATCTGTCATAGAAGAAGCAGAGGTATTGGTCAGCCCGGTTGGAAAACCAAATCGGGTATCGAGCGAAATCTGCGTACCGTCTAAAATCACCGAGGTATTACGGCGACCATCCACTTCCCATTGAGAACGCACAAAGCTCACCGCTGTAGATAAACCACCCGCGACGCCTTCCACACTGGCATTTTCGGCATCATCGGCCACGTTGAGAAAACGCGGAATGGCGGTCGCGGCTAACAACCCCAAGATCATGATGACGATCACCAGCTCAATAAGCGAAAAACCCTGTACTTTACGTTGCATACTGCTCTCCTTTGAACTGATTCGATTCTAGCAGTTAACCATTTAAAATCTAATGTAATAACTTAATTTGCGACATCACCGGAATAGGCAACTTGTCCGCTGCTAATTTGGTAACTAATACTCTGACCACTCTCGGTGCGAAAATGGCAAATTTGCTGCTGTCCATCAAACTCAGTGGCAACATCGGCTTGCTGCGCTGTTACGCCCAACAATTCAAACCAAAGCTGCTCACATCCCTGAGCATCAAAGGTGTCAATGGTCGGCCAACCGCCGCGATCCATCACCAAGGTGTTAGTTGCTTGTCCATTTTCAAACAATAACCAATCTGCCGTCATTCTCTGAGGCTTACCTAAACTTTGCCATTGCGAGCGCACCATCGCCAGCACATTTAATAATCGATTATGTTCCAGCGCGAGACTATTAGCAGAGACAGTATTGATACCACCAAAATAACGCTCGGCAATGGTTGCCAGCAAAATCAAAAACACCACCAGCGCAATAAGCTGCCGGAACAGACTGATGGACTTGAGGTCTTGCTGCTCCTGCGGTTGCATTAGTGGCCGCCCTTGACCACATTGAGCATGTCCCACATAGGTAGGTAGATCCCCAATGCCAAGATCAACACAATAACAGCCACAATCGCGATCAAAATCGGCTCAAGTTTGGCGGTGAGGTTCTTCAAGTCAAAGTCGACTTCCCCTTCATAAAAATCCGCCGCATCGTTGAGCAGTTGTTCAATCTGTCCGGTTTCTTCACCAACTGCCACCATCTGCAGTACCAAGGGGGTAAACAGGCCACTATTGCGCGATACCCGCAGCATTGACTCACCCGCCTCGATACCATGACGCATATTCACAATGCGATCATGCATATAGCTATTATCGACCGCATCAGCAACCAAGCTCAGCGCGCTGGTCATCGGTACTCCTGCGCCCAGCATCATGGCAAAGCTGCGGCAGTATCGGGCTAGTGTAGAACGCTCGATAATGGATCCCACCACAGGGATCTGCAGCTTCATTTTGTCCCACTGCCGTTCCCCTTTGTCGGTATTGACCCAGTAACGTAACCCGAAAAAGCCAGCGATAAGTGCCACTATCATCAGCGGCCAGTAATGCACAAACAGACTGGAAGTGCCGATAAGCAGCTTAGTCGCCCACGGCAACTCGGCATGAAAACGACTGAACATGTCGGCAAACTTGGGGATGACAAAGATATTCAGCACCACTAACGCAATCGCAACCGCCATCAGCACAAAAATGGGGTAGCGCACCGCCGCCTTAATCCGCCGCCGCGTTTCCTGTTCGCGCTCGATATATTGCGACAGTTGCAAAAAGGTGTCTTCAAGACGGCCGGTGTTTTCCCCAACGTGTACCATTGAGATAAACAGCGGATCAAAAATATCAGGATGTTGATTCATTGCAGACGACAAAGAGAAACCTGAGGTCAACTGCTCAGCCACCTGATGTAGTGCATTTTGTAAACGCTTAGAGTGTGATGACTCGGCCAAGCCAGAAATGGCGCGCAAAATAGGAATGCCACTGCGAGTAAGCGAATACATCTGCCGTGTGAAGATCTGCAACTCATCCAAGCTGAGCCGTCGCCGAAACAGCACGGCGAGGTCAACTTTTTGCCTGACTTTCGCTTCACGCAGCTCCAGCGGAATGACCGCGCGCGACATCAGCTGATCAGCGGCCGCATTGGCATTGGTGGCTTCCACCTGACCATTTACGGCTTGTCCAGCTGAGTTACGTCCGCGATATTCGTAGATGGGCATAATTAGGCTCCATCACTGAGCAATTCCGTCATCGGAATTTGCGCATCGGACACATCTTCTACCAGATTTGCGACTTCTTCTAATGTGGTGACACCACTATGCAAATACTCAAGCGCCGATTGTAATAACGGCTTAAACAGCGACGACTGCTTGGCAACGTGCGCAAAGCGCTCGGGATCACCAGCACGCATGGCATCGATCATCGGCTCATCCAGTTCAAGGATTTCAAATACGCCGACACGACCACGATACCCTGTGCCGGAACAACTTTGACAGCCACTGCCTTTACGCAGCTGCGCCTGCGCAAAATTCATATTGGCGACGCTCGATAACCAGGCTAACTCTTGCGTATTTGGGTGGTATTCTTCGGCGCAATGCTCACACACGCGACGGATAAGTCGCTGCGAAATAATCACGCGCAATGCACTGGCAACCAGATAGCTGGCGGCGCCCATGTCAATCAAACGCAGCGCACTGGTAATGGCATCATTGGTGTGTAATGTTGATAGCACAAGGTGACCAGTCAATGCGCCCCGCAGCCCGATTTCTACCGTTTCCCGGTCACGCATCTCCCCCACCATAATTACGTCAGGGTCTTGTCGCAGCGTGGTGCGCAATACGTTAGAAAAGTCGAGGCCAATTTTATGGTTAACCTGCACTTGGTTGATCCGCGGCAGTTTATACTCCACCGGATCTTCAACCGTAATAATCTTGCGCTCAGATTGGTTAAGTTCGCTCAGTACACCGTAAAGCGTCGTGGTTTTACCGCTACCTGTCGGACCGGTGACCAGCAGTAGCCCGTGTGGCCGACGGATCTGCCGTCTCACCCGCTCTAACAGCGGCGCTGGCATACCGGTTTGCTCTAGCGTTAATAAGCCTGCAGATTGATCGAGCAAACGCATCACCACAGATTCACCATGGTAGATTGGCATGGTCGACATCCGCACATCGATATGGTGGCCTTTCACTTCAATATGGAAGCGGCCATCCTGTGGCAGACGTTTTTCAGAAATGTCCAGACCTGCCATCAGCTTCAACCTCAGTACCAAGGCCGCGGCAATATTCACTTCTTTGAGCTGGGTTTCTTGCAGTAAGCCGTCGACCCGTTGCCGAATACGCAACAGATGTTCATCTGGCTCGATGTGAATATCGGAAGCGCGGATCTGTACCGCGTCTTCAAAAATCGACTGCAGCAGCTTAACGACAGTGGTTTCATTATCGGTATCAGCAGAAGTAATGGCATTCAAATCAAACTGTTCGCCAGCCGAATATTCCTCTTCTAACTGCCCGGCCATCTCTGCAATCTGGCTGGTCAGACGATATAAATTATCGAATGCGTCAAACAGTTGCTGCTCTTTTACCACCGCTAACTTGAGTTGCCGCGGCGCCAATAACAGTTCGATATCGTCCAAGGCTTGCAGATCTGCTGGATCACTCATCGCGACGAGGACGGAGTCGCTATCGGCTTCAATCGGTAATGCTCGAAAACGCCTTGCCTGCACTTCAGATAATAAGGTCACCACACTTTGCGGAACCACTTTGCGGCTGATATCAACCACAGGAATACTCAACTGCTGCGATAAAAATTGCAGCATTTGATCTTCGCTGATGTAGTTAAGATTGATCAGGGTATAGCCGAGCTTACGCCCAGTTTTGCGTTGTTGCGCCAGAGCATTTAGCAGTTGTTCCTCGGTAATGATCTGCTCTTGTACTAACAGATCGCCAAGGCGCATTTTTAGTCTGGGTTTCAACGTGATTCTCCTATCTGCAACAAGCGATTTTCTATATAGGCGCGCGCATCCACCGACAAACCACTCATGGTCAGTGCTTTTTGATACTCAGGTATGGCGGCAACGTAATTGCCCTGCGCATCGAGTGCGTGAGCATAACCGAACAGCCAGCGCCCATCTTCAGGCGCTTGCGATAGCAACTGTTGATACCCGAGAGCCACCTGCGGCCAATCCTGCTGTTGCTGTGCGATACGGATTTTCGCTAACCATTTTTCACTGGCGAACGACGACGTATCGGCGATGTGCGCCAAACTTGCATCCGCCTGTTGCCATTGCAAACGGGCAATTTGCACTCGCGCTAACAGCAACCAAAACTCTTCATTTTGCGGATAATTAGCCACGCCCATCTGCAACACTGCGGCAGCGTCATCGAGTTTTCCCTGAGCGTAATACAGCGCAGCTAATTGCCGTCTGGCTTCGTGCAAACTGGCATCATATTGCAATGCCTGCTGCAGCGGTTGCAGTGCGGCTTGATTGTTACCTTCAGCAAGTAAGTCTTTGGCGTGCTTAAGTTGCTTGGCCGCAAGCTGTGCCGGCGTCAACTCGACTTCGGTGATTTCCAGCTTAGTCGCCAGCTTGTTCGTCGCCACAGTAGCGCTCGGTGTCGCCGGATTAACTGAGCGAGTTTCTGAAGTTTTGGCGTCTGTTTCTGCGGTGCTAACTACCGCTGCTGGTGCAAGCTTAGTCGATGGTGAACCTGTTGATTGCTCAACAGCCGTAGCGTCAATTTGGGGACGAGCAGTGTCATCCACAATATTTTCAGCGTATTCTGCATGACGTGCTTTCGCAGCAAGCGTCTTTGCAGCAGGAGTTCCTTTGACGCTGACCAGAGGTTGAATTGGCGTTGTAGCGGAGGCTGGGGTTTCTGCCACTAAGGTTTGCGCTGACGAAGGATTAGCAACATTTGCCGCTTTGACTGGCGTAGGCGCATTGGCCGTCTCAACTTCGACTGGAATTACTGGCTGAGTCGCCGCGGTGGTTAACAGCCACCAGCCTGCAATGACCATCAAAGCTCCTAGCAACAAGCCAATAACAAGCAATTTCCATGCGGATTTCGCCCTTTCTGGCGGCAATTGCGATTGAGCGACAGTGCTAAAGCCATGCTGTTGCTGGCGCTTGTCTAACTCTTTCAACATTTGGTTGACTACGCTCATAGCATCCCTCGCCAGATTGCCGCACTTGCCAATAACACACATAACAGCAACGGGACGCTCCAACGCCAAGCAGCGCGATATTGGCTGGCATCTTCAGTGTCTTTAATCGCGGCGCGAATATGCTTACGACTGACGCCAGTCTCTCCCTCGCCAAAGCTCAACATCAATGCCTTATGCGCTAATACATTGATAAGTCTTGGAATACCGCGAGAGCCTTTAAATAACAAACGCGTTTCACCCTGTCTAAATAAAGGTTGGCCTTGATACCCAGACACCGCCAAGCGATGACGTACATAGGCAGCAACTTCATTAACGGTGAGCGGCCTAAGTTGGTAGCTAAAGGTGATCCGTTGCCGCAGTTGTCGCAGATTCTGTTGCGCTAACCTCTGGTCTAATTCTGGCTGACCAAACAACACCACCTGCACCAATTTCCGCTGCTCAGTTTCTAGGTTAGTGAACAGTCGCAACGCTTCCAAACTGTCATCCGGCAGCGCTTGCGCTTCATCAAGCACTAGCACGATTTGCTTACCGGCCGCACTCAGGCTTAATAACTGCTGTTGGATTAATCCAGTTAATTGTTGCTGATCGTGCACGCCGGTTATCTCAATGCCGAGCTCCTCCGCCACAGCCATTCGCAGTTCGGTGGGGTTGAGATAGGGATTCGGCAGGTAAGCGCAAACAAAGGTATCGGGCAACTCGTTTAACAGCTTGCGGCAAATTAACGTCTTACCTGTGCCCACTTCGCCAGTCACCTTGATAAAACCTTCGCCCGATTGCAAAGCTACCTGCAGCACTTGCAGCGCCTCGACATGAGGCGCTAAACCGAAAAAGAATCCGGTGTTTGGGGTTAACGCAAACGGCAAGGTTTGCAGGCCAAAGTGCTGCTGGTACATAACTTAGTTGCTCTGTGGGTACCAACGATCCAGCAACGACTGCGACTGTTGCAGTTGCTGTTGCCAGGTATTGCCATCGACAACCGTCGGCTTAAGCAAAATCACCAACTCAGTCTTAGTCACCGCTTTAACCTTGTTGGTAAATAGTTGTCCGAGTAGCGGCACATCACCAAGCAAGGGGACTTTAGATTCACGGTCTGAGGTGTTGCTCTTCATCAGCCCGCCAATCACGACCACATCGCCCGATTTAGCACGAATCACAGTATCTGACTCACGGATTTCACTTTGTGCCAACGGCAGCTCCAGAGAGGAATCACCGACTTGAATATCTTTTTGTTGATCAGATACTTCGGTAACAGATGGATGCACATGCAGTAGCACATTGCCGCTATCATCAATTTGCGGCGTCACATCCAATGCGATACCGGAGAAGAATGGCGTTAGCTGCACATCTGGCGTGGTCACCGAGGTTGCTGAGCTAGCGACCGTGGTAGAGGAAACATCGGTCACATAGTATTCGTCGGTACCGACTTTGATGACGGCTTTTTGATTGTTAGACGCGGTCACACGTGGGCTCGACAGCACATCAACATCGCCTTGGGTTTGCAGCAGATTAATTAAACCACCGAAGTCCGCGCCAGTGAGCGACAACGAGGTCACATTACCCAAGGTGCGGGTAATATCATTGCCAAAGGTGCCTGCACTGGTACTAAAACTCACTTGTGTATTGCCATTGGCTAGTGCTGTCCCTAGGACATTATCCCATTGAATACCTTGCTGATATCCATCAGAAAGCTGCACTTCTACAATTTTGGCCTCTAGGATTACCTGCCGTTGTAGATGCTGCTCAGACTGACTCAGAAACTGGCGGATTTGCCGAAGTTCATCCGGAAAAGCCCGTACTGTTACCAAGCCTGCTTGCGGACTGGTCACCACGCTACGCCCTTCGCCTTCGGCACCGATAATCGCCTCGAGGGTTTTTTGCAGTTGCCCCCAAAAGTCGGTCTTAGTCTTGGAGCTAATAAAAGTGCCATTGGTGGTGTTATTGTTGTTACGGTTGTTCCCACCCAAACTGTTGTTGTTACTACTGCCGTTGCTGCTCAGCGAATTACTGCCAAAGCCGCTATTGGAACCATTGTTGTTATTGTTGTTAGCATCGGTAATGCGCCCAGAACTGACCGATGTGAGTGATAAGCCTTCGCGCTCCATGTAGAGGTAGTTTACCGGGAAGGTTTCTGTGCGCATGCCGGACGGATAGATCTGCAGCACTTTGCCGGAGCGTGAAATCTCGTAGCCGTAGATGTCCTGCACCACTTTTAACACTTCGGCTAAGGTAACCCCTTTGAGCGACAAAGAAATGGTGCCCGCCACATTCGGATGCACCGCAACACTCAGCGGTGTTCCCTCGACTAAGCTATTGAAAAAGACTTTGGCATCCACATCATGTGCAGACACATTAAAACGCTTTTCCTCTGGTGCGCTAGCAACGCCAGTTAATAGACTTCCGCCAGTCAGCTCTTGCTGCAGATTGGCAGGCATAGGGGCAGCTGGCGGCACCGCTTTGGCGTTAGCTGGTTGCAAAGATTCGTTAAGCGCCTGCTTAGATGCAGAAGGATTCGGCCTATCCGTAGTCTGGCAACCGACTAGGGCCAGCGAAAGACAGCAAAGGAGAAAGGGCACTTTATTCATTGTTATCTCTTCTTATTCGGCTCAGTAACTCGCGGAAACAGACGCAGTTGACGTCCATCAGCCAGTGAAACTTGATTGTCGTGAATGGCGCTGATGGCGACACCGTTAACCTTGTCACCTACACGATAAATCTGATTATTAATCACCGCATGTTTGCCCCCTGCGCCCGCCACAATGCTGTTAAGCTGCAAGCGGCTTTGAGCATTCTCTGCCGAGGTGGCAGATAGCTGCACACCACTCGGCGGCTTGGTGGGATCGCGCAACGTGGCTGCGCTGACAGGTAGCGTAGCCATGACCAAGGCCAGCATGACCAGCTTAGTGAGATGCGACACTAATAAAATCCTTATTAATACTTAGCGTGTACAGTGATAGCTCGACTTGGGCGTTAGGGTACTTATCCACCTGATAATCAAGCGACTTCCAGTATAGTTTTTCCTGCATCGACTCGACAGCCTGAACAAATTTCATCACCGAAAAGTAATCGCCTTCAAATGTGAGCAGGATACCGTGGCTGTATAGGTTCATCTCGCCCGCTTGCTTGTCACCGACAACGAGCAATGGTTTTGGTGGCAGCGATTTGAAGCCTGAGAGCTTCACGCCTTTACTGCGTTCGAGCAATTGCGCCAGCAACATCGGCATTTTTTCCGCCGGGATCAGGTCTACCGTTTGCTGATTAAGTTGGCTATCCAGTGCCGCTATCTGCGCTACTAGCTGCTGCTGTTGTTGCCGTAATTCTTTATTGGGATCTTGCGCCAATCGCTGGTTCAGCAGGGTTATCTGCTCTTTGGTATTGCGCAGTAACTTGCTAGCACTCTGCTGTTGTTGCCGCAATTGCGAGTGCTGTGTCCACATGGCGTCAAATGGCAGATAGACAACTGTTGCTACCAGCAACCAACACACGGCAGCCACCATCAGTCGCTCACGCTGAGATAATGGATTAAACAGGCTGGCTAATTTATCGAGGAAGTTCATTGTGCTGCGACCTCCTCTGCTTCGCTGGTCAGAATAAAGGCCAATGGATGCTGCTGATCGCGCGCCATGGTCATCGACGCAAACGACTTACCTTTAAAGCTTGCAGTTTGAGACAGGCGGCCAATCCACGCTGGGACCTCAGCGGGCGTATCGCTATAACCTTCAAAGCGCAGATGTTGTTCATCAAAACGCAACCGTGTCAGCCAGATCTTACCGTCTGAGACAGTGGCCAGTTCCTGCAATTTCTCAGTAAATCCTACAGATTTGAGTTGTTCACGCTGCGCCAACTCACTCAGCAACAAGGTCTTCAGTTGTAATTCCTGTTGTTGCTTGGTCACTTCCGCCTGTAACGCTGCGGTTGGCTGATGCTGTTGCAGCTGCTGTTGTAGCTGGTCGCGTTGCACTTCAGCAGTGTGGATCTGCGCTCGTAACTGCGCATAGTGCTGTTTCGCACTCTGGTTTTGGTACCAAAGCACCGCATTTGCCAGCGCACCCAATAATAAAATCAGCCCACTCAGTATCACCACCGACATTAATGTCAGTCGCTGCTTAGCTGGCAGCAAGTTTGGGGTAAATAGATTGACGCGGGTTTTGCTCATAATGCCCCCCGCGATAGCTCTCGACACCCAAGTTCAGCCATTTTACCGCCCACATCAGTGGCTTCAATCAGGTTAACGGGTTGATTAAAGTTAGCCGCAACTAAATGGGCTAGTAACTGCCGCTCACCTAAGCAAAGTAATTCAATTGAGCTGACTGGCGCTTGTCGTAGCTGGCTCTCAAAAAAATCCATAGAACGCTGAATTTCAAGGCTTAAACTATCGGCAACGCGAAAACGCAAATCATCCTCGGTAAAACTGTCTAGCGCACCAAAACCACGTAAGCGACGTTGCATCCAGAGTTCACCATCGCGGATCACCGTCAACAGCACCTCTTCTCCTGGCACATGACTCACCACCATATGTGCCTGATTATCATCGATGAAGAGATTGGCTGACATCAGTTCTTCAATGGTGATCCCCACCAAGTCAAAGCCGTTATTGGTGGCCGCCAGTGCCAGCTTACTCATCTCTTGCCGTTCCGTGATTACCACTTGTAGTTTGCTTACCGCGTTTGACGGCAACTCAAAATAATCGAGGTGAATATCGCTCACAGGTGTTGCCACCATATCCTTAACGCTCCACAGCAACGCTTGTTGCAGTTCGTCGTCAGGTACATTCGGTTTATCGGCGGATAAGAGTTGATAACGCCCAGCACCGAGCACGACTTGTAAGCTGGCAGCGCCAAAATCGGCCGCAAGCTGGCTAAACAGCGCTTCCCAATCTCGTTGGTGACTGTAATAACGCACATCGAGCACGGCAGAAGCTTTACAAGCCCAAACTGCGTTGGCTCCGACAAATATTCCGAGCTGTTGCTCTGGCACCTTGGTACGCCAAAATTGCCATTTTTTTGGGGCTGCTGTCGTCATATCGCTTTTGAGCTCTCATTTGGCGGCAACTAGGATGAAAACGCGCCGACGTCTAATCTCTATGTTCCAACATTGCTAAGCAAATGTTATACGCTAATTGACTAATTCTACACAGAATAATAGGGAAAATTTGCGAAAGTTCGCGGTTAGTGATGCCTAAGCGACCATAATGGCACTTAATCCACAGATACAGGGTCGCTAAATAATGGTCCCTGTGCCGCACTTATGCCCAAAATTTTCAAGGTTTGCCACTCTTCCAACTGCTCAACACCTTCGGCGACTACCTCGATATCAGCCAGCGGCAAACTTCCTAACAAACTTCTTATAAACAATTGATTTTCAGTACGAAGATGAATTTGCTTCACTAAGGAACGGTGCAGTTTCACCATATCAAATCCAGCTTCCACAATATATTGAGTACTGACGACCTGTTGCCCAACATGGTCAACACATAAGCGTGCCCCCATCATTTTGATCACTTGTAAACGTGGTAGCAGTTGCGGCAACTCAGTGACGGCGAACGCCTCATCCACTTCCACAATCAGGCGTGGCATAACATCACGATGTTCTAGCATGATACGTTTGAGCCAGCGAAAAAACTCGTTATTCATCAAGGTTTCAAACGATAGGTTAACGCTGAAGTAGTCGCTGCCACGTTTCGCTGGCAGCAGTTCATGAATAATTCGCTCCAACGTGAGTCGCTCAATTTGTGGGATCAGCCCACATTTAATCGCCATGGGCATAAACAAGGTCGCGCGTACTAAGTTGCCATTGGTCTCGCGAGCGCGGGTGAAAATTTCACGGTGTTGCACCAGCCCGTCCACATCAAGGATGGGTTGCGCAAAGGCAACAAAACGCTTGTCTGCCAGCGCCATTTCCAAAAAGCTCCGCCAGCGCACTGAGCCTCGGGCAAATTCTTCGTCAACTGCCCCTTTATCGTACATAAACCAGTTATTACTGCCTTGCATCTGCGCCGCTCGCAGCGCCATTTCGGCCTCATCTAACAACTGGCTGGGCTCGTCACCTAACTTAAAGTAGGCACAGCCGAGATGACAAAACGCGTCGTGTGCGGCAACCTCATTGGGCTTCAGGCTGGCACACAATTTCACTAAACGTGATGCCAACTGCTCGGCTTCGGCGAGACTTATCTGAGTGACCAACACGGCAAATTGACTATGGCTGCGACGTGCAAACACACTGTTGGCCTGTGATTGCAACATGCGGCTAATATGATCCACGTTGAGTAGCAAATAATCGCGTAGCCCGTTATCCCCAAGAAGTTGATGTAACTGCTCCAGCTCTTCAAACTCAAGTAACATCAAAGCCCCATGGGACATCATGCCACTGCTACTACTCAAGGCATCTAGGCGGCTATCAAAGAGCAGGCGGTTGCCGATACGGGTTTCGTGATCCAAAAACGTATTACTACGAATAAAGGTATCGAATTTCGCTCGTTCCTTTTTGGCCTCCGACAGTTCATCCAGCAACATCGAAATCGCGCGATTGATAAAACGAGGATGCCCTTTGCTGTAACGACTGCGCGCTTGCTCAAAACGTCCTTTGAGAATGAGATGACAACGTTCACCTATGCTCTCCAGCCCCGCCAGTTGCGTGGCGTACCAACGATATCCCAGCCGCGCCAAAATCATCACCCCAACAAAACCCGCCAGCATAATGAACATCTCGAGCCGATTCGGTAAATAATGCGCTAAGGGTTGCGGCATCAATAACTGCATACGTAATGTCGGTTGCTGCGGTAATTGAATATCGACAACGCGCGGCATGGCGGTTGTTTGGCCACTGACATATTCATACAACAGCTGCTGACCATTCCAGACACGCGCCTCTAAGGCATCGGCGGCATTGAGCAAATCAGGCAACCATTGCGATAGTTGTTGAAGATCATCTTTATGTAGATGCGAGGCTAACGACTGAGTTATCGATTCAATATGATGCTGCTGAAAACGGTAGGTAAGCTGAGAATAGGCCGCCATCGCCATCAGCAGACCGACCAAAAACGTCATGGTCAGTGATAACAACCAGAAGCGGGATAAACGTATGGTGAGAAGCCGAGTTAATTCCATAAAGTGGCATTCCTGATCACCGAAAATGAGCGTCAATCTTGGGGTGGATAAGACGACACGCTAACGCCAACGCGCCGCTTGCAGAGTCACCACCTTTACTACACCATCAGGCTTCAAAAGCCCGAGCATTTGACGATTAAGGCTTTTGATTATTAAGCAGTTAGCTCAAAAACGCAACCACAGGCTGCGGTAACAAAAACGCCCTCATAAAGAGGGCGTTTGCAATGAATTCATTTTAACAATGATTATTCTTGATATTCAGGCACGGTGTTAATTTCTGCCACACCTGACTTAATCGCCGCCATTGCGACTGCCTTGGCCACTCGCGCTAACAAACGCGGATCCATTGGCTTCGGCAACACATAGTTCTTACCAAAAGTCAGCTCAGTGATATTTGGATAAGCTGCCAATACTGATGCAGGTACCGCTTCTTTTGCCAACTCAGCCAAGGCATAAACCGCGGCGAGTTTCATTTCGTCATTGATTTCACTGGCACGCACATCCAACGCACCACGGAAAATGAACGGGAAGCACAGTACGTTATTTACCTGATTAGGGTAATCACTGCGGCCAGTGCCCATAATCAGATCGCTACGGGTAGCATGTGCCAACGCAGGACTGATTTCTGGATCAGGGTTAGAGCAGGCGAAAATCACCGGATTGTCCGCCATCAATGCCAGTTCTTCAGCCGCAAGCAGGTTCGCCCCCGACAAACCGAGAAACACATCAGCACCGGCGATTGCATCGCGCAGAGTACGCTTGTCGGTTGGGGTGGCAAATAACGCTTTATATTGGTTGAGGTCATCGCGACCACTGTGGATCACACCTTTGCGGTCCAACATGTAAATGTTTTCACGCTGAGCGCCGCACTTCACCAACAGGCTCATACACGCAATAGCGGCGGCACCTGCACCCAAACAGACAAATACTGCTTCAGCAATATTTTTGCCTTGGATCTCAAGCGCGTTAATCATCCCCGCAGCGGTGACAATGGCAGTGCCGTGTTGGTCGTCATGAAATACCGGAATGGCACAACGGTCAATTAATTCACGCTCAATTTCAAAACACTCTGGTGCTTTAATATCTTCGAGGTTAATACCGCCAAAAGTATCGGCAATCGCTTCTACGGTATTAATAAAATCTTCGTTAGTACGATGTTTAACCTGAATATCAGTCGCATCAATATTGGCAAAGCGTTTAAATAATAATGCTTTACCTTCCATAACAGGTTTTGAAGCTAAAGGTCCGAGGTTACCCAATCCTAAAATGGCGGTGCCATTAGAGATGACGGCAACGGTGTTACCTTTATTGGTATAGCGATAGGCATCTGCCGGATTTGCGGCAATTTCACGCACTGGCTCTGCAACCCCAGGGCTATAAGCCAATGCTAAATCCATACTGGTTTCAGCGGCAGTAGTTAACGCAACGGCGGTTTTTCCGGGGACAGGGAATTCGTGGTAATCAAGTGCTTTTTGACGGAAGTCGGTCATCTTACTTTCCTAGGTTCAAGCCAAACTAATTGCATCGCCATTTGTAAGTTTAATCACATTTGGAATAGTTAGGAGTGTGACTTAATACAAATTGGGTCGCTAAAGATACTTGATATTGACCATTAATCAAACACTATTTATGAATTTTTAGCGCTAAGACAAAATCAAGAATTATAAACTTTATTTTCATAAGTTACTTTACAAGAATAAGCCTGAAACAACTAATCAAAGATGAAATATGATTACGGAAAATACCGTTCTAAAAATAGAAAAAACGTATTTCAGTAAAACATATTTAAATTAATTACAGTTATTAGTGAATAACATTCAATTAGATAAAACAGCTGAAGAAGTAACCAACAAAAATAGCACGTTAGTTTAGCGCTTATTAATAAACATAAAACTGCATAAAAAGTGGCTTTGTTAGCTAAAAAAGATGCAAAGGTAAGAAATAGGCAAAGAAAAAGGCGTCCAATGGACGCCTTTCTCAGAATCTGTGTGTTGGCAATTATTTTTTGCCCAGTACACCGAAACGTTTGTTGAACTTTTCGATACGACCACCGGTATCAACAACTTTCTGGGTACCAGTGTAGAATGGGTGACATGCACCACAAACGTCCAAATGCAGGTTTTTACCAGCAGTTGAGTGTACTTTGATCACGTTGCCACAAGTACAAGTAGCAGTGATTTCTGCGTATTCAGGATGGATACCTGGTTTCATTGGGATTACCTCAAGTTTAAGGCCATGTCGCTCTCCCAACCCGAAGTTGAGCACCACATGCGGTTAATACAGTTGTTTAGGGCGCAGGATATTACCGGATCATTGGGGGCAATACAAGCATTAAAGCAGCGCGTCAAACTTTTTCTCAGCGACCGTTTTATCGGCGTATTGCGCCAGTATACTTTCGCTCGGACAACGCAATTTTGCATCACTGCGCAGCGATGCTGGATTCCCCTGATAAAACGCCTGAGGGTTCGCCTCTAAAATGCCCAGCGCCGCCGCATAAATGTTGGTATGCCACTCTTTGGCATAGCGACTCGCCAAACGCCACAGGGTTTGTTTTCCGTCATATTCCAGTAAACAGCGCTGCTGCAGTTCAGGCAATTTGGCCTTAGCCGACGCTGATTGTATGGCGGCCTCAGCCGCCGCTGACTTTACCGCAGTAGTGGTGTTCACCTTCGGCGTTGCGATGACCTCAGTTGTGGCGTCAGAGCCGTTAACGTCTCGATATAATGATAGCTTTTTACCCGCAGGCGGATTACCAACTGGCACGCCATCGGCAAACAATGGCAAAGTGGCAACCTCCACCCACACTTGCTGCCGATACTCTTTTACCAATAACTGCGCCTTAGGGTCTGTCACCTCATCCACACCTTGCAACAGATACATAAAGTCATTGATACGATCAACCATCAACCGCTCAGCTCCCGCTTGTTGCTGCAGAATAAATTGAAAGCGGTCAGTATCGGTCGCATCAGACACAATATTGAGTTTCAGTAATGGAATTTTGCCTAAATCAAACAGGCGTTGATTAATACTGACATGTGAAGTGTCAGCCCAGCAGTTGTTAAACAGCATCACAACGGCAACGATGATGGAGCTCAGTAGATTAACTTGGCTTTTCATACAGTTCCTTGGTTCTGATTTTCTGCTTAAGGCACTGGCTCTAGCATAGTTCAATCGGTACACTGGCCAGCAGTATTCGTCCAGCAAACTTATCTTTTCCATGCCGCAATTTGCCGAAATCGCTCTTCCTGTCCCGTTACGGCAAAATTTTAGCTACCGCATACCTGACACTATTGCGCCAATGCCAACA
Source organism: Shewanella mangrovi (assembly GCF_000753795.1). GTDB lineage: Bacteria > Pseudomonadota > Gammaproteobacteria > Enterobacterales > Shewanellaceae > Shewanella > Shewanella mangrovi. The sequence continues at coordinate 102,576 of NZ_JPEO01000004.1, read as the reverse complement.
CAAGGTGTTCGCGTCGAAGTGCCATTTGGCCAGCAAAAAATGATCGGATTGGTAACCAATATCAGCGACACATGCGACCTGCCACCACAAAAGATTCGCAATATCACGCGCGTGCTGGATGATGAATCTTTGCTCAGTGAACCACTTTATAAACTCACCGAGTGGGCAGCAAGATATTATTTTTGTAGCCACGGCATGATGTTATCGCAAGCTATTCCGGTGGCACTGCGCAAAGGTGCTAGCGCCCAACCAGAAACCATCCGCTATTACGCCCTCACCGAAAAAGGCGAACAGTCGGATAGCAACAGTCTTGGCCGTGCCCACGCCCAGAAAAAAATTGTCGAACTGCTCAAAGGCAGCGAAGTAACGGTTGAGGAAGCGCAAGCACTGGAGTTGAGCGTCAGTGCATTAAAAGCGCTGCGTGAACGCGATTGGATTGATATCTACGAACGACCTGTCACCACTGATATCAGTTGGCGCGATGCGCTAAAGATGGGCGAAGCTCCGCATAAACTCAATAAACAGCAAGCGGTTGCAGTGGCGGCACTGAATCATCAACAAGGCTTTCATTGCTCCTTGTTAGAAGGCGTAACTGGCTCAGGCAAAACCGAAGTCTATCTGTCGTTGATTGAAACTGTGCTAAAAGCGGGTAAGCAAGCGCTGGTGTTGGTGCCAGAAATTGGCCTGACGCCACAGACCATCAACCGCTTTAAACATCGCTTCCAAGTCACTATCGCGGTGCTGCACTCAGGCCTGACCGATAAACAGCGCCTCGATGCTTGGCGTCAGGCTCGTAGCGGCGAAGCGGCAATCATCATTGGTACCCGTTCCGCATTGTTCACTCCGATGGCCTGGCCGGGAGTGATCATTCTCGATGAAGAACACGACAGCAGTTTTAAACAGCAAGAAGGCGTCGGTTATCACGCCCGCGACTTAGCGGTAATGCGTGGCCATCTGGAAGATATTCCAGTGGTGCTCGGCAGTGCCACGCCATCATTAGAATCGCTGCACAATGCTATTGCGGGCCGTTACCACCATCTGCAACTTAGCGAACGTGCAGGCTCTGCAGTAAAAGCGCGCCAAGGCGTAATTGATATTCGCAATCAGCCATTGCGCGGCGGCGTGTCACAAGCGCTATTTAATGAGATGCGTATTCATCTGCAAGCCGGTAACCAAGTGTTATTATTCCTCAACCGCCGTGGCTTTGCGCCAGCGCTGCTGTGCCATGAATGTGGTTATCTGCATGAATGCGACCGCTGCGATGCCTTTTTCACTTTGCATCAGTCGTTAGGCGAAATCCGTTGCCACCATTGCGGTAACCAGTATGCGATTCCCCGTCAGTGCCACAACTGCGGCAGCACCATGTTACAGGGGCAAGGCATTGGCACCGAGCAATTGGAAGGCATTCTCAGTAAAGAGTTTCCTGAGTATCCTGTCGTTCGTATTGACCGCGATACCACTAGTCGCAAAGGCTCGCTGGAACAACAACTCAACGCGATTCATCGCGGCAGCTTTCGTATTTTGGTGGGCACCCAAATGCTGGCCAAAGGCCACCATTTCCCCGACGTGACACTGGTGGCGCTGCTCGATGTCGATGGTGCCTTGTTTAGCGCAGATTTCCGCGCGCCGGAGCGCTTCGGCCAGTTGTATACCCAAGTGGCGGGCCGTGCAGGCCGTGCCAGTAAGCCAGGCACAGTGCTACTGCAAACCCATCAAAGCGATAACCCATTGCTGCAAGACCTACTGCAACGAGGTTATGGCGAGTTTGCCCGTTCGCAACTGGAAGAACGCCGTATGGCGCTATTGCCGCCAGTCTGGCATATGGTGTTGATCCGCGCCGAGGCCCATCAGGCAGAGGATGCAGAGAACTTTTTACGCGCCTTTGCTGAGCAATTGGGTCAGCATAAAGAACTGGAATTGATTGGCCCAATGCCGGCGCCGTTAGATCGTAAAGCAGGTTTTCATCGTCGCCATCTTTTGGTGCAAGCTGCTGATCGCCGCCTAATTCAGCAACTGTTCGAACATGCCCTGCCAATAGTAGAACAACTACCGCTGGCACGCCGCTGTCGCTGGAGTATCGATCGCGATCCGCAAGATCTGCTGTAACTTGCACAATAAAGGGGCAAAATTCGCGATAAAAATCGTCCATCCCATAGCTTTCGTATACGCTTAACCGCTAGAATGTACGGTTATTCCGTTATCAACCTATTTCAGTCGTCAGTGTCGATATAACGCCAATGAAAGCACATATTCAATCTTTGCTCGAACAAACCGTCTCCACCTTGAAACAACAAGGGATTATTCCCGCAGATGCCGCACCACGGATTCAGGTCGATCGCACCAAGGATAAAACGCATGGCGATTTAGCCACTAACTTAGCCATGATGTTGAGCAAAGCGGCCGGGAAAAACCCGCGTGAGCTGGCGACGCTGATTATCGACAATCTACCTGCATCATCTAACGTCACCAAAGTGGATATCGCCGGTCCAGGTTTTATCAACTTCTTCATTGATGAAAATGCTTTGGCGAACCAGCTGCAAGCAGCTATCAAGGATGACAAGTTGGGCATCCAACTGCCTGCAGCACAAACTGTCGTTGTGGATTACTCGTCACCAAACCTCGCCAAAGAGATGCACGTCGGCCACCTGCGTTCCACCATTATTGGTGATGCGGTAGTACGCGCTCTGGAATTCTTGAACCACAAGGTGATCCGCCAAAATCACGTTGGCGACTGGGGAACTCAGTTCGGTATGTTGCTGGCCTATATGGAAGAGCTGCGTGCTGCAAATGGTGAAGCCACCGAGATTGAACTGTCGGACTTAGAAACTTTCTACCGCGCGGCCAAAGTACGTTTTGATGAATCAGAAGAATTCGCCACCCGCGCCCGCCACTTGGTGGTTGAGCTGCAATCAGGCGATGAATACTGCAATAAGCTGTGGCGCGAATTTAACGACATCTCGCTAAGCCATTGCCACAAAGTATACGAGCGTTTAGGTGTGAGCCTGACCCGCGCTGATGTGCACGGCGAAAGTGCCTACAACGACGACTTAGCCCAGGTGGTTGCTGATTTGGATGCTCAAGGCCTGCTGTCGGAAAGCGATGGTGCCAAAGTTGTCTTCCAAGAAGAGTTCCGTAATAAAGAAGGCGAGCCACTGCCCGTCATTATCCAAAAGGCCGACGGTGGTTATCTGTATGCCACCACCGACTTAGCCGCCATGCGTTACCGCTCAAAAGTACTGAACGCCGATCGCGCATTGTACTTTGTTGATTTGCGCCAAGCGCTGCACTTCCAACAAGTGTTTAGCCTGGCTCGCACCGCCGGTTTTGTTCGCCCTGAAATGACACTGGAACACATGGGCTTTGGCACCATGAACGGTGAAGATGGTCGTCCATTCAAAACCCGTTCTGGCGGCGTCGTAAAGTTAGTCGATCTGCTTGATGAAGCGAATACTCGCGCCATTGAACTGGTACGCAGCAAAAATCCAGACATGGATGAAGCAACACTGGCAGAGATCGCCCGCGTGGTGGGTGTTGCCTCGGTGAAATATGCCGATCTGTCGAAAAACCGCAGCAGCGATTACATCTTTAGCTTCGACCAAATGCTCAGCTTTGAAGGTAACACCGCGCCATACCTGCTATACGCATACACCCGCGTGGTCGGTATCTTCAAGAAAGCCGCTGATGTCGATTTGAGCAATGCCCAAATTGCACTCAACGAAGAAAAAGAGAAAGAACTGGGCAACAAGCTGGCACAATTTGGTGAAGTACTGGCGCGAATGGTCGACAAGGGCCAACCGCACCTGTTGTGTACTTACCTGTATGAACTGGCCGGTGCCTTCTCTAGTTTCTACGAAGCCTGCCCAGTATTGGCGGCAGATAGTGACACTGAACGTGACAGCCGTTTATTGCTGGCACAATTGACCGCGAAGACCCTGAAGCAAGGGTTAGGTTTGTTGGGAATCGAGACTCTGGAGCGGATGTAACCGATGCGAAGCGACTATGCCAACAGCAAGCCGCGCAAACCTCGGCAGCGCGGTAAAAGCAAAGCCAGTAAGCCTGCGGCAGCGCCAGTGACACCGCATAAAGTGTCACCGCTGAAGCTCGTGGTCGGTTTAGCGGTAGTGGTCGCTTTTTTCTATGCGCTGTGGTTCTTAAAGCATGACGATACCGAAGCGGTAAGCAGCAATGGCACTGAGCAAAAAGTGGTGGAAGTAAAAGTACCAACCACCAGCAGCAAGCCAAAGGATGCCTTACCACCGAAGCCAAAAGAAGAATGGACCTATCAAAAAGAGCTGGAAAATAAGCAGGTTGAAGTAGACGTACCGGAAAAAGCGAATCAACCAACGCGTCCATATCAGATGCAATGTGGTTCTTTCCGTAAAGATTCACAGGCGCAGGAGCTGAAAGCCGTCATCGCCTTTCAGGGCTTAGAAGCGCAAGTGCGCAAGGTCAACGGCAGCAGTGGTGATTGGTACAAGGTGATTCTCGGACCATATGACCACAAACGCCAAGCGGAGCGCGACCGCCACACCTTGCAACGCGCGGGTGTTAACGGTTGTATGATCTGGTTCTGGCAGAGTTAACAGCTCTTTTACAAAAAAACCGCCTTTTTTGGCGGTTTTTTTATTTTTGCACTAAACCGAAATGAATTCGCCCCGCGGCGGTTGATATTGAGCAGCGTCTGCCCCATATAGTCCAGTATCACCCACTGGTTCACCCACCAGCATTTGAGAGGAAGTATCGTGACCACAATCGTATCAGTACGCCGCAATAATCAGGTTGTTATGGCGGGTGACGGTCAGGTTTCACTGGGAAACACCGTCATGAAAGGCAACGCGCGTAAAGTTCGCCGTCTGTACCACAACAAAGTGATTGCCGGATTTGCCGGTGGTACTGCCGATGCCTTCACCCTGTTTGAAAAATTTGAAGCGCAGCTGGAAATGCACCAAGGCCACTTAATGAAGGCCGCGGTTGAGCTCGCTAAAGAGTGGCGTACCGACCGCGCGCTGCGCAAACTGGAAGCGCTGCTGGCGGTTGCTGACCACTCAGCCTCGCTGATCATCACAGGTAATGGTGATGTATTGCAGCCAGAACACGATTTAATTGCCATCGGCTCCGGTGGTAACTACGCCCAGTCAGCTGCTATCGCACTGCTGGAAAATACTGAACTGAGTGCGCGCGACATCTGTGAAAAGTCGCTGACTATTGCTGGTGATATCTGTGTGTTCACCAACCAGTTCAAAACCATTGAAGAATTGAATTACTAAGCCGGAGCGTGAGGAAGTAACATGTCTGAAATGACCCCCCGCGAGATTGTCCATGAGCTGGACACCCACATTATCGGTCAGAATAAAGCCAAGCGTTCTGTGGCCATCGCCCTGCGTAACCGCTGGCGCCGTATGCAGCTCGATGATGCGCTGCGCCATGAAGTGACCCCCAAAAACATTCTGATGATTGGCCCCACCGGTGTCGGTAAAACTGAGATCGCCCGCCGTCTGGCGAAACTGGCTAACGCGCCGTTTATCAAAGTGGAAGCGACCAAATTCACCGAAGTGGGTTATGTCGGTAAAGAAGTGGATCAGATCATTCGCGATCTCACCGATACTGCGGTGAAAATGACCCGCGAACAGCAGATGAAAAAATGCCGCGTGCGCGCCGAAGAAGCCGCAGAAGAACGTGTGTTAGATGCACTGCTGCCCAAGCCAAAGAACGACTGGGACAGCGAAAAAGACGACCAATCGCATACCCGCCAAATCTTCCGCAAAAAACTGCGCGAAGGTCAGCTGGACGATAAAGAGATTGAAATCGACGTGATGGGCCCACAAGTGGGTGTGGAAATCATGGCACCTCCTGGCATGGAAGAGATGACCAACCAGCTGCAGAGCCTGTTCCAAAACATGGGCCAAACGCCAACCAAGCGCCGTAAGCTGAAAATCAAAGATGCCATGAAGCAGTTGACGGAAGAAGAAGCCGCCAAACTGGTGAATCAAGAAGATTTGAAAGACCAAGCGATTGAATTGGTTGAACAACACGGCATCGTGTTCTTGGATGAGATAGACAAAATCTGTAAGCGTGGCGAAAGCTCAGGCCCAGATGTATCCCGCGAAGGTGTGCAACGTGATCTGCTGCCATTGGTCGAAGGCTGCACCGTGAACACTAAGCACGGCATGGTAAAAACCGATCACATTCTGTTTATCGCCTCTGGTGCATTCCAGATGTCGAAACCCTCAGATCTGATCCCTGAATTGCAGGGCCGTTTACCTATCCGTGTAGAGCTGGACGCGCTGACCGCTGGTGACTTCAAACGTATTCTGACCGAGCCACATGCAGCCTTGACTGAGCAGTACAAAGCGCTGATGGCAACAGAAGGCGTTGAAATCAGCTTTAGCGAAGATGGTATTGACCGCATCGCCGAAGCCGCATTCCAAGTGAATGAAAGCACCGAAAACATCGGCGCTCGTCGTCTGCACACCATCATGGAACGTCTGATGGAAGATATCTCTTACGAGGCTTCTGATAAGTCAGGCACTAGCTATGTGATTGATGCCGAATATGTCAATGCGCATCTCGATACACTGGTACACGACGAAGATTTGAGTCGTTTCATTCTGTAACGCAACGGCCGCACAGACCGAAAAACGGCGCTTTTCAGCGCCGTTTTTATTTGCCCCCTGACTACTCCCCTTTCACACAATTTCGTCCAGCTTGTTTCGCTCGCGTTAACGCTTGGTCGGCGCGTTCGAGTAGCAGTGCTTGATGGTCATCGACCTCGTGCATTTTTGCGACGCCAATTGAACAACTTACCATTGGCAGTTCCGGCATGCCTTTAATAGTGAGTTGCTGCGCGACGCAGCTACGGATCCGCTCGGCAATCGTTAACGCCTCACCGTACTGAGTTTGTGGCAGTAACAACATAAAGCAATCGCCCTCAAAGCGCGCAAAGCCGTCAGAATGACGAATACAGCGATGCACTATCTCCACCATATTCCGCAGCAATTGATCACCAAGCGCATGACCAAAATCGTCATTAATCTGTTTGAACAGATCTAAATCGATAACCATTAATGACAGCGGCGCCTGTATAACGCGACAGTGTTGAAATTCTTGCGCCAATAACTCATCAAAAGCACGGCGATTCAGTATGCCGGTTAAGCTATCTAGCTGCGCCAGACGAGTGAGTTCCTGATTCTTGGCATTGAGCTTATCTGTCATGCGCGAGATAAAGCACATCAGTCTTTGTAACCTATTCAGGTTACGTGACATTTTGACATCGGATCGAGCCTTTACCTGCAAAGATTCAGCGCGCAGCGGTGGTGCGGGTTGTTCACTGAAGGCGACCGAAACGATGGTGGCATTGAGCACATCCTGCGGCAGATTAGCGGTATCAAATTCCCCAAAGCTGAAGAAGCCCGCCACCGGCGCAAGCTCTTCAAACGGTTGAATTTCAGCGCGCTGATCATCTTGTAGAAACGACTGGCGGCAACAGCAGGAAAAGACCAAAATGCCCTCGGGTGCAAACTGCAGTAACTCCTCTCTGGCATAACTCAAATCACTGAGAATAGTATTCACATCACCATAGCCAAATTGCACCGCATCCCCGGGGGCTAGCGGCGCCAGAAACACCAATTCATGTTGTTTCCCTACCGCGACAGGCACACGTGCTACCATCTTGCCGCCATGATTCACCATCAACGGAAACTCCATTGCCGCACTAAAAAAGCCCTCTTTTTCAATGCCAATAAAATAATGGTACAGGTCGTAGGCGGGGATATTATCGATAGTGCCGACGGTATCGCCATCGGCCTGAGTAACGGTCATCACTTCACCAAAGGGCGTCCAACCAAGGTAGTTAAACGTTTGAATGCGCAGTGACTCGCCATAAAACGCAACCACTACAGCCCCGGCTCGACAACTATGTTGTTCAAACACCACTTCGGTCGACAGATTCTGATTAAAATCGCCTGCCAGCCCGCCAAAAATAGGCACATTCACCAGCTCATCACTCATACCGCGCAACAGCTGCGTCGTGGCGATTTTGGTGGGGTTAGCCAGTAATAGCACCCCCTGAATATCACGCTGTTGTAGTGCCAATGCCGCCGCTATTTGCCGCCCCTGCTGATATTCATGGCCATCATCACAGGTGAGCATTTGCGCTTGAAACTCAGCATGTTCGAAACGCAGTAAGGAGATCACCGTACTGTTGAACATGTAGCGCTCGCTACAGACAATGCCCATTGCCGAGCAACCGACCACAGTGACATTGGGCATCACCTTATGCAACTGCTCAGCGAGCGTCTTGAGCCAACCCGGCTGCGGATTCTTGCTGTAGATTTGCGCCAGAACGTTGCCTTGGGGGTATTTAGCACTCCATGCCTGCAATTGCCGCAATTCATGCTTTAACTGAATTTGCGATTGCACGGTAAGAACAACATGCTCCATCGACGCCTCCTGTTAACACCAGCTGCTCAGCATTGAGCGCTTAGGTTATGCGCTACTCAGCAGTATAGTTCAGGAAACGGCGCACTCGGTGTTCATACCCCAGCGCGAGTAATGGATAACGCGTTGGAAAGATTGGGTTAGCTACGCTGCCAGCGATGCTTTTTGCCAAAGCCGAGCAGATTGTTGGTCATCTTGATGGTCTGTAGCTCTAACTGCCATAGCGGCGCAGATTTAACACGTGCGATAGGAAAATGTTCACAATAACCTTGTTTGATACGGTCATATTCTTGCTCGCAAACCCGCCGGGCAAGCGCACTAAATTGGATACCTTGGATCTTGGCCACGTTGCGCGTTTGTGCTGCTACCGTGCCCGCAACCTCTGGCTTAGCTAACATGGCTTGTGTATGACGGCTGTCATCGGCGGTCATGAGATAGCAGCTCGCGGTGGCGTTATCGTAAAAATAGAAACAGCTGGCACACCACACGCCTTCGTCATCGACGGTGGCCAGTGTTAGCACATGCTGCTCAGAGAGATACTTCACAATAGCGCTTGGGACTTCATTCAACATACTGACTCAACAACTTGGCACTCAGAAAGCTTAAGTCTAAAACAGCACTACCGATGCACCAACCTTTACCGCAACAACTTTTGAAAGCTGGACACAGGCTCTTTATCATAGACGCTTTATTTAGCGCGACTCAGGTAAGCCCCTCAATGAAATTACAACTGCTCTCAACCGACATCTATCAGCAACTCTATCGTGATATTCGCGAATTTCGCCATACCTTCGATCTGGCGGTGGCCGATGCTACCTCGCTCGATGAGCAGCAGGACAGCTTGCATACATCACTGATCACAGAAGAGTTAACCGAACTCGCTGAAGCGCAGGATCTGGTCGAGCAAGCCGATGCCATTGTGGATAGCGTTTACGTGCTGATGGGACGTTTGGTGCATCTTGGTATCGAGACCAGCGCGGATGATAAAACCGGTATCAGCTATATGATCGATATTTTGCTGCAAGTAGCCCACGCGCGCGGCATCGACTTCATCACCTGCTGGAATGAAGTTCATAGCAGCAACATGAGTAAAGTCTGTCGTAGCGAGCAGGAATTAAATGACACCATCGCCCACTACGCCACACAAGGTATCAAGATTGAAGGCGTTACCAAGGGCGATTATCTGATTGCCAAATGCGCGGAAGATTGTCAGTTACAGGGCAAACTGGTGCGCCGTGGTAAGGTGTTGAAATCGGTCTATTACCGTCCGGCCAACTTAGCCGCATTCGTCAATATGTAGCGCCGAATAAGCACATGAAAAAGGGGCGAAATCGCCCCTTTTGCTTATCCATAGCGCCACTAACGCATCTGTAAAATAATCACGTCGCTGCTGGCAGGATCTGTATCGTGCCGCATCGCCTGCACCTCATCCACCGCCACATCACCGCCATGATTGCCCCACGTGGTGCGAATGAATGACAACACGTCGGCAATCTCTTGGTCCGATAGCTGTTGGCGGAACGGCGGCATACGATAAGCGTCTGGTACACCTTGACTGACAATGCGGCTCGAACCATTCAAGGTGATATTGATGGCCGAGGCGTCGTGATGTGTCAGCATTGAGGTAGCGCCCGCCAATGGTGGGATCCACTGCTCGCGCCCCATGCCATCGCTGCCGTGGCAAGCTGCGCAGCGTGTCATGTAAGTATGAGCTCCGGGCTGGGTTGCCATCTCGGTGGAGACTGTCGTCGGTTGATGTTGCCACGCTTTACCGTCCAGTTGCGGATTGCTCGGCAGCGATTTTAGATAATGGGCAATCGCGTACAGATCGTCGTCCGACATAAACTGGGTCGAGTTATTGTAGGCATCGGTCATGGAGCCATACACCACCGCATGTTTGTTGCGACCATTTTTTAGGAACTGATAGATATCCTCATCACTCCAGCGACCAACCCCAATATTGATGTCGTTACGTAGGCTGGGCGCATACCAACCATCTAAAAGCGCACCAGCAAGGAATTGCTCACTTGACTCATCCAAGGCTTTTTCCTGCATAGCCAAGCCGCGTGGCGTATGGCAACTACCACAGTGGCCAGGACCTTGTACGAGGTAAGCGCCGCGATTCCACTTTTCGTCTTTATCTGCTTGCGGCTGATAACTTCCACCATCGGTGAACAGCACACTCCAAAAGGCGAGTGGCCAACGCATATTCAGCGGCCAAGGGATTTCACTACTGTGATTGACCTGCGCCACGGGTGCGACGCCATGCATAAAGTAAGCGTATAGCGCCTTCACATCATCATCATGGAGCTTGGCATAAGATGGATAAGGCATTGCTGGATAGAGTCGATGACCGTCAGGCGCAACGCCATGACGCAACACACGATCAAAATCCGCCAACGAGTAATTACCGATACCAGTTTGCTTATCAGGAGTGATGTTGGTGGAATATATCGCCCCGATCGGCGTCGCCATTTTTAAACCACCACTAAAGGCGGGCTGTTCGGGAATCGTGTGGCAAGCAACACAGTCACTCAGACGCGCCACATATTCCCCTTGTTGAATTAACGCTGCCGATGGCACAGCGGCCGATTGCGCCGCAAATGGCGAATCGGGCGTACGATTACTCAGCCAAACCGCGCCCACGATGATGACAATGACCACCACTAAGGTTAATTTTTTCACCGAATCCTCTTCTATGTCTGTCCTATCGAGAAGTGTCTAGCAAATGTCGAGCTCAGCTTTAACCTTGCAACGACTCACGCGACAACGGCATGCTGCGAATACGACGTCCCAAGAGTTGGGAAACGGCATTAACCACCGCTGGTGGCACAGATGGCAGCCCCGGCTCACCGATCCCCCCCATTTTGGCGCCACTTTCGACAATGCTGACATGTACTTTCGCCATCTCGTATGGCCGCAAAATAGGATACATATCGTAGTTGCGTGCCAACGGCTTACCGTTTTTGTAGACCACTTCTTCCATCAACACCTGTGACAGTCCCAACGCAACGGCCGAGTTCACCTGTGCTTCAATAATGGCAGGATTCACAATAGAACCGGGATCGATCGCTTCCCACACATGGTGCACACGTACCGTGCCGTTCTCGATAGAGACCTCAGCGATAGACGCCGCCTCAGTGCCGAATGGAGACGCCATGGCGATACCACGAGCACGTTTACTACCATCTTCTGCAGTAAAGGGGCCGCGTTTCCAACCACCAGCAGACTGCACGACGACATCCAGCAGATGCGACAGACGCGGATTATCTTTTAGCAATTGTTTCCGCATTTCATATGGATCGACACCAGCCTTGTCCGCCACTTCATCCAAAAAGCACTCATACACAAAATCATTCATCGAGTTCCCCACCGAACGCCAGTAAGCCAGCATGGTCGGGTTCTTCACGTAATCCTGAGCAATACGCACATTGGGAATTTCATAGGACTTGCCCGCGAGTCCCTCTACCGCAGTTTCATCGACTTTCTGTGGATTATGACCATAGATGCCTTCAGTCGGACCTTCACAGGACGAAATCACTTCTAATGCGACCGGCGCCTTATCCTGCAATGCCGCTCGCAAACGCACCGCTGCCATCGGCCGTAATGGATCGCGCAGAAACTCCTCCTCACGACTCCAAATCAGTTTCACTGGCTTACCGATTTTTCTTGCTAGTTCAATCGCTTGCGGATAAGGATTGGCGGTATTGTAGAGAAAATGACGGCCAAAGAAGCCGCCCAAAATCGGCGAGTTAATGGTGATCTTGTTCGCTGGCAATCCGGTACGCTTGGCAACATCGGCGAGGAACATATCCGGCGCTTGGTTAGGCAACCACAGTTCCAATGCGCCATTATCATCAAAGCGCGCCAAGGCTGATGGTGGCTCTAACTGAGCATGATGCACGTATTGAGTACGATAGGTAGCGCTCACCAGCGCTTCTGGCGCTGCGGCATCCAACAGTTTTACCGCATCACCTTTGGCCTCAGCGTCCTGTCCTTTGTCAGTACGTTTTGCCAACAGCTCGCTAAACGCTTCGCTGGAAAAGTCAGCTGGCATGTGCCGCACATTGTTTTGCTCTTCACCTTTCGCCGCTTGCCAGTCTACCTGCACTGCTTCGGCAGCACGTTTGGCATCCCACCAATGTGGTGCCACCACCGCAACTGCACCTGCGCCCTCTAAAATATGCACCGAATGCACGCCCCGCATCGCTTTCACTTGGGCCAGATTGAGAATATCGCCCACCGTCATGCCTAAACGTGGCGCATGTTGTACCGCAGCGTGCAACATGCCATCTACTTTCATATCAATGGAATACTGCGCCTTACCGGTCGATTTTTCGTAAACATCAATACGCTCAACTGACTTACCTATCCAACGGAAATCCTTAGGATCTTTCAGACTCACACTATCAGGATCGGGCACAGGTAAATCTAATGCCTTGCTGGCCAGTTCGCCGTAGGTCAGCGAGCGGTTTGAGGCGCCATGTAATACCTTGCCCGGCTCAGTGGTTAACTCGGTAATCGCCACTTTCCATTCGGTGGCTGCTGCTTGTAGCAACATTTGTCGCGCTAATGCCCCCAGCCGGCGCATCACCGGATAACTAAAACGCACCGACATACTGCCGCCAGTAATGCGTCCGGGCCCGGCAATCATTACCTGAAAATCTGCCCCAGTTGGCGCATTTTCCACAATGAAGCTGGCGGGATCGGCATCTAACTCTTCTCCCACAATCTGCGCCATGGCGGTAAAGATCCCCTGTCCGCCTTCTACAAATGGGCTCTGGAAGTAGATCTGATTATCTGGGGTGATTTGCAAAAAGGCTGGCACGCGCGTGCCAGCAGGCAACTGCTGTTGCTCGGCAGCTCGCGCCTGACGCAAAGGTATTCCTACCCCTAACACCAGCGCACCCGCCGCTAACCCTGCGGATGACAGCAGAAAACGACGGCGCGACACATTGACGGGGACTTCTTGGGTGAGTTCGGCAAATTGCCCATCAACCGATTGAGTTAACGGTTTCATGCGGTGCCCTCCACTTTGGCTTCTTTCGCAAGCTCATCGATTGCGGCTTCAATCGCGTTGTAGGTACCACAACGACACAAGTTACCCATTGCCGCCGAAATTTCCTCGTGGGTCGGGTACGGCGTAGCTTTCAGTAATGCGGTGGCGGCCATTACCTGCCCAGATTGGCAGTAGCCGCATTGCGGCACCTGATGGTTTACCCACGCATTCACCACGCGTTTGCCGACATCATCTTGTTCAATCGCTTCAATGGTGATGATTTGCTTACCTTCAGCATAAGACGCAGGCATGACGCAGGAGCGCACCACCTCGCCGTCGATCAACACTGAACAAGCACCACACTGTGCTAAACCACAACCGTATTTTGTACCGGTCATGCCAAGATTGTCGCGAATTACCCACAGTAACGGGGTATCTTCGGCAACATCGACATCATAAGTTTGCTGATTGATCTGAAGTTTCATGTCGTTCCAAAGCTCCATATTTGCTCGACAGACAGCCGTCGCGCTGACGAAAATAATGCGTGTTGTTAGTATGTTTGGATGCTGTCATTCCGCACTGGAAATGACCTAATTTGAAGCCAGCGCTGCTCTACTACACTGGCTGGTTGCAACCGGGAAACACCGTGCAATTAAGTCGCGACGGTCAAAAGATAACGATAAGTCTAGCTGACAAATGCTAAATTTGTGCGCCACATAACACAATCCTGAATTGCCAATTAGATTTAAAATTGCTAGGAAAGCTTTTTATTTAACAGAGTGTTGCTTAGGAATACAATCAAATCGCATTCATAATATTGATGAATTGATTTCATTAATGAACCGATGAGAGTAGTAGCTAGCTGCTGGAAAGGAATTAGGGCGCTTTGCCAACGGGTTAAACCACAAGTGCTGCAACACCTGCCCAACCTCTGCGACATACGGCCGACAAGCGCCCTGAAAATGTACCAGGGTTGGATGTTAGCCTGCTTCTGGATTAAGAAAACCTGTGATATCGGCATCAGATAAGGTGATGCCATAAAACTCTCGGTAGAAAGCAGCGGTTTCTCGATGCATATCGATATCAGCAAAGGCAGTTGGATACAGTGTTTTTGCTAACCACAAAAACTGCAGCGCCTCTTCTGATGTTTCACGGCACCACCAAAACAATCCCCGTGGATTGGCATATACCCGCGCTTGCTGCACTGCTTTGACGCTACGCCAACGCGGATCCTGCTTAATGCTTGCCACATCGCGCGCCCGCATACTGACAATCACATCCGGCTGAGCTGCCAACACTGCCTCAATATTGACGTTGGCACTGCCATGATGCACATCCAGCAGTGACCAGTCTTCAGCGACGTTGATAGCGCCGGCCAAATCAATCCAATCTTGATTGAGTGATGGTCGCCCAGAGGTGGTTAACGGGGTTCCCGAGGCCACATATACACGCAGACGTTGCGCCACCGGAATCTTCGCCAAACGTTCCGCCACCAGTGCTTTGTTGCGAGCGAAATAGTCCTGATAAGCTTTCGCCTTCGCTGCCGCCTCAGGCCCCAAAATTTCCCCAGTCAGTACTACTCGTTCCACTAAACGCGCCATCGAGTTGGCGCTGAAACTCGCCACCGCAATGCCAGCCGCTTCAAGCTGTGCTTGCTTGGTTTGCGGAAAGCCTGCCGAGACAAACATGATATCCGGCTGTAAACGCAGCAACTGCTCAACATTGACTTCAGCTGCGCCGCCAAGCGAGCTTAGTTCAGTATTCTGGATACTCGGAACGAACTTTTGAAAAGCTGGCGTACTGCGGGCATAGCGCGTTGTGGCGACAATCTTATCGCCAAAGCCCAGCATTGCCAGCACCGAGTTTTGGCCTCCCAACTGGTCGCTACACGGGTAACTTGTGTCGGCACAGTCACGCTATGACCATGATATTCCACGGTGCGGGTCGCGGTCGCCCACCCCAGCGAGGGCAGCACCAATAACAGAGCCAAACAAGCCCGACCAAGACAAGAGTAATACGCCATAAAACAATCCATATTGTTGCTGTTACGCGCCGCGACGATACCTGCATACAACTATGCGACGAACACAAGATAACGATATATAATTTAGTATATAACGGTAGAGTAATTTGCACCGATGAGCAATGGCAAATCTCAGCGGTGATGAAAAAACGTGGGCAACATCGATACCCTTAGCTGACGGGAAACACGCGGCGGGACATTTTGATACAAGCTGACAGCAATAGATGAACGTTGAAATGTGACGAATAAGAAAAAAGGTGACGTTAATTCGCCACCTTTGTTAAACACAAGCCGCTATCGCTTAATCGGCTTGCAGCTCGCTGGTTTTCCACCACATCACAAAGGTGCGACTGGCGCAGAACAAGCGGAAGCCCTGCTCGTTGGCAGTGAGGCGTTTATCCACATTGGCGCGATACTGTGCCTCTTTGTCCGCCGGAATATCACCCACAAAGCGCATGGCCTCATAAGCTTCTTCACGACTGGCAAACTGCGCTTCATAGCCGTCATCCACAATACGAATATTCGGTTCGGCGCCCATGTCGTACAACATATTAAAAGTGATGTTGTAGCCAAAGTTACGGTCATTGGCATGCGGAACTGGCGGCGTATCAATTACGCCCTGTAAAAAGCTTAATTGGATTTCTCGCAGACTGGGGGCGTTGGCAAAGCTCATCACCACCGCGTATTTACGGGCGATTTTGTTCAGCTTAAGCAGATCAGAAAAGCCGACTGAACGCGATGCCACCGCAATATCGTGTATGCCGATTTGCTCGATTGCATCGTCACTGTTCCAGTCTTGCAGTTTTGGCGTGATATTGCTGATCCCCGCCAAACTCGCATTATGCATGCAACGACTGAGCATATTATCAAAGGCATCGACACTGGTGACGCTTTGCGCTTTTTGTGCCATCGGTACCGACAAACGACCAGGCCCGCAACCGATATCCACTACAGTATCGTCAGCAGTGATCGGCATGCAATCGACCTGCATCTGAGTGTAACGACGCTCCAGTTTCGCCATGCCGTCATACATATCGGTAATCTGGTTCCAATTAAATTTGGCCATCTGACCGTTGTTCATGGGTGCCATCATGCGCTCACGTAACAAGCGCCAATTCACTAATCCTGTCATTACAACTCCTAATTAATTCCAGCCTTTGCGGGCACGGTGCAGCACCAATAAAAACAGCGGTAAGCCGAGACACTCAGTCACAATGCCAATCGGAATTTCCACCACACTAAAGCCACGGGCGAGGCAATCAGCCAGCAACAGGAAGATTGCGCCGAGCATAATGCTCACTGGCATTAAGCGGCTGTTTTCCGGCCCCACCAACATGCGGGCAATATGCGGTGCAATTAAGCCAACCCAACCGACCATTCCGGCAATTGACACCGACAACGCTGACGCCATCGTCGCTGCGATAATCACGCCATAGCGCACCAGATTAACCGGTACGCCGAGTGCACGCGCTTCTTCATCGCCCATCGACATTGCATCTAATGCGCGGCCAAAGCCCCACAGCACCAGCACTGCCAACAACATCGGCGGCAACAACCACAACACATCCGACAGCCCTGACATGCCAAGACTGCCCATCAACCAGTAGACGATTGAGGGCAACTCGTCCTGCGGATCGGCGGCAAACTTTACTAACGACAGCAGGGCGCTGAATAATGCACTGCTGATGATGCCACCGAGCAATAGCGTAATCATCGAACCACCACCAAAGATCAGCCCAATCGCCACTCCGATACCGACGGCTAACAATCCAAAGGCAAAGGCCATGATTTGGATTACCATCCAGTTGCCATGAAACAACATGCCGAGCGTCGCGCCAAAGGACGCCCCCGCCAGTACGCCGAGCATACCGGGCGATACCAACGGATTACGGAACACCGCCTGAAATGCCGCACCGGAGCCAGATAACGCCATCCCCACTAAGATGGCACCAATCACGCGCGGTAAGCGCACATCCAGCAGAATATTCGACAGAATACTTTGACGCTCATCCGTCAGCGTCGTCAGCCCGAGATGGCTACCGACAAAACGACAAATTTCCAGCATGGAGATGGGATAGTTCCCAAGCGACAGGGCAAACAGCATCATGGCCAGTAATAACAACAGCAGTGCTGCCAGTTGCCCGTTAAAGCGGGAGAAAAAATGGGACATACTCAGGCAATTCCTCTGGTAAACGCCGCTAGTTCCTGCGCCGATAAGTCATAAAGCTGTTGAATTGCTTCGGGGGTGAGAATGTCTGCTGGCGCACCATTGGCCATTACCAAGCCAGACTTCAGCATCACGGCACGATGGGCGATCATCCGCGCATGATGCGGATGGTGGGTGGTCATCACCACCGCATAGCCCTCTTCGGCCAATTGCCGCAATTGCGCCAACAAACGTGCTTGGTGACCGAAATCCAGCGCCGAGGCAGGTTCATCCAGCATCAGGATTTTTGCGCCCTGCACCAACGCTCGGCACACCAACGCCAATTGTTGTTCACCACCGGAAATTTCGGTGTAACGTCGCTCGGCCAAATGGATGATCTGCAGTCGCTCAAGCACTTGCTGCACCAGTTCACTGTCGCGTTCGCTCATACGGCCAAACACACCACCGGCATGAAAACGCCCCATCGCCACCACTTGGCGCACGGTATAGGGGAATGGACTGACATGATGCTGCGGTACATAGGCAATATGGCCAGCAATCTCACGTCGCGTCATCTCGCTTAACGCATTTTGACCGATATACACTTCACCGCTGGCTGCGGTGTAAAGCCCCAGCAGCAGTTTAAGTAAGGTACTTTTGCCCGTGCCATTTGGGCCAAGTAACGCCAGCACTTCACCAGCGCGAATATCGAGTGACACCCCGTTGAGTACTTGCCGCTGACCATAGCCATAGGTCAGTTGCTGCGCCCGCAGCAACACAGGTTCAGTTATGCTTTCCATTTACACTGACTTCAAAGGTAACTGCTGCAGAAAGGCTTCCACATCGTCGTCTGACAGGTCGATATTGTAAAACTTCTGATAAAAATCATGGGTTTCTTGTTTCATATCGATGTCTTTAAACTGCTGTGGATAAAGCTTGGTGGCCAGCCACAGAAACTGTAGCGCCTCTTCTGAGGTGTTACGGCTCCACCAAAACAATCCGCGTGGGTTGGCATAGATACGGTTGTTTTTCACCGCACTCACAGTCCGCCAGCGTGGATCTTTTTTGATAGCGGCGACATCGCGTTTACGCATGGCAATAATGACATCAGGGTTAGCTGCTAACACTGACTCGATATTCACATTGGTATCGTTAGGCATCACCGACGCCAACTGCCAATGTTCGGCGACGTTGATAGCACCGCCAAAGTCCATCCAGTCTTGGTTTAGCGAGGGACGACCCGAGGTGGTCAAAGGTGTTCCCGAGGCCACATAAACGCGAACCCGTTTATCTGCTGGCACGTTGACCAAGCGCTCTGCCACACGCTGTTGGTTCCAGGCAAAATAATCGGTATATGCCTTGGCGCGTTTAGTCGCATCAGGCCCCAACATCTCGCCCACAACGGTGACACGATGCAACAGTGCCGCAAAGGAGTCAGAGGTAAAATCCACCACCGCAATCCCTGCCGCTTCGAGCTGGACTTTCTTGGTTTTCGGAAACCCTTCTGCCACTAGCATTAGATCAGGGTGCAAGCGCATCAACTGTTCCACGTTAACATCGCCGGAGCCCCCCATGGTCGACAGCTCGGTATTGGTAATCGATGGAATGAATTTTTGAAACGCCGGGGTACTGCGCGCATAACGAGTGGTAGCGACAATCTTGTCGCCAAAGCCGAGCATAGCCAGCACTGAGTTTTGTGATTCCCAACTGGTGGCCACCCGTTCGATGGTGTGTGGCAACACCACGGTTTTGCCGTCGTAATGAATAGTGCGGCTATCTTCGGCCCAGGATAGTGCTGGCAGCAACAGCAGCATGGCCAACACACTGCGCGCGATAAAGGAGTGATTATGCATAATCTCTTCTTCCTAAAAGGGCACTGAACCTCAGCTCAGCGCCCTGCATCATAGTTAGAATTTCATGGTAGCGGTGAGTTTCAGCTGACGCGGTTCAGCCAAAAACGCAGTATTGCTGGCGCCCACGGTTCCATAGATGTTGCCGGGGAAAATTGCCGCCCAATATTGACGATCAAACAGGTTGGTCACATGCAACTGCACGACGGTGTCTTTAATCACGTCTTTTGGCAGCACGTATTTCATACCTAAATCCACGGTTGTATATGAGCTCGCCCATGAAGTATTGGTGTTGTTTGCAGCACGCTTACCGCTGTAATGCACGTTACCGGTGAACGACAAGCCAGAGATGGGCACAATGCGATATTCTGCCAGCAAGTTCGCTTGCCATTTCGGCACACCGACCACTTCTTTGTTAGAGGTGGCGGGATCGAATGCGTCTTCCAGCACTGCATCCAAGTAGGTCACGCCACTGTAGATTTTCAAATCTTCGGTCAGATAACCATTCAGCGTTAACTCAGCCCCTTTGTTATTCTGCATGCCTTGTTGACGGTAATAGCCATCGCCACCTTCATAGGCCATTGGACGTTTAACACGGAATAATGCGGCATTAACATCAAAGCTACCGATGCTGGTTTTGATACCGATTTCGTTCTGGTAGCTACGCACAGGATCCAGTGTGGTACCCGCATTTTGGGCGTCGGCTGACGCACTGCCGCCCGCTTCCAATGTATCTGCGTAGGTGATGTAGGTGCTGATATTCGCTGTCGGTTTGTAGATCACCGAAATGGTCGAACTCACTCCATCTTTGCCGTAGTTAGAGGTGGTGTCGCCGTTGGCATTGTAGTTATCAACATCAAAATCGCTGTAGCTACCGACCAGCATTGTCGACCAGTTTTCGTTCCAAGTGATGGTGTCACCAATAATGCCACTTTGTACGCTGGTGTTGCCGGAACGATACAAAGGCATATGCAGATTCAGCTCTGGCGCCTCATAAACTTGCGGCGTATCCAATGGGCTGGTGCCCAGCGTTGCCGTGCCACGCGCTGAAGCGCGATAGATGTTCCAGCTATAGCCAGCGGTACCCAATACTAAGTCATGGCGCACGCTACCTGTGTAGACTTGGCCGATGAGATTCGCCATGTTACTAGTGACAGCAAACTTGCCCGCTGCACCTGTGGTCGACATACGTTGGGTAAACGTATCATCACCATTAATCACGTTGCTGACACCATTCAGCGTGCGTTTCGCATCCTGATGCAAAATGCCTGCAGTCAGCTTCCAATCATCGCCCAACTGTCGGATGACTTTCACGCTACCAGTCGTGGTTTCTAAGCCACTGCCGCTGTAAGGCTGACCATAACCTTTTTTACTGGCATCCAAGGCACCCGGCAATGCGATATCAGCGCCGTAGGAGAAACCGCCCGCCTCACCAAACTTATCAAACTTGTAGTAGCTGCCATTCAATTGAATGGTGGTGTAATAGTCAGGATTGATATCAAACGCCAAACCCACAGCTTTGCGGTTCAGGTGCGAATTGCTCACATAGCTCTCGCCCTCTTCCTGCAGTAAGTTCACGCGATAGCCAAAATATTCGTTGGGGCTACCGCTGGTATCGGTATGCAGCAGCCAAGCGCCATTTTCGGTGATACCAGCAGTGACACTGGTGAAGTAATCTTCAGTCGGGCGCTTAAACACATAGTTAAAGTTACCCGCTGGTGAGGCCGGACCATAAATGGCCCCTGTCAGACCTTGGATCACTTCGACCCGTTCTAACAGTTCCATCGGTTGTGCAGTCGTTGCGACCACGTTCATGCCATCTAAGTGGTTGTTATCGACCACGCTGCCTTCCATACCGCGGCTTTGCGGGCGACCCACATCGGTACCACCACGCGCTTCCATCTGCGTCGACGGCATATATTTAAGAATGTCGTTTAAGTTGGTGGCGTTGACGTTGTCCATCAACTCGCGGTTGAACACGCTAATTGCATACGGTGTATCTTGGATTGAGCGGCTGCCTAGCAGGCCTAAATCAACGGTTTTTGGACGAAAGCCATCTTTATTCTCGCGATCTCCTCGCACCACAATGACTTCTGGCTTAGCCTTTTGCGCATCGGCTTTGCTATCTGTGGCTTGCTCTGCTGCCATCACCCCATGACTCAGCGCTACCCCTACCGCTACTGTCACTGTATTCATAATGAATTTTTTCGACATCAACATTCCCATGTTCCTTAACTCACAACTATTACGGCGCTCGCCCCAACAAAAGGTCAACGTCCGTTGATTTAATATTTAATTACACCTATGCCGCCGCTGATTAACTGCGGTAAAGGCATTAACAGGTGAAAGAGTGAATAGATGTTGCCCTCAAGTGGTGAAACATCTGGATTACTCGGCTGGATTAGCAGCTGAGTACTAGCGCAATAGCGATAAAATATTCACCGCTATATAAAAAGATGCATAACGGTAATGTGATCAATTTCAAAGGTCAACAGTCGATGATATAAACCATGCAGAAACGTGTATTACGTCGGCATAAATTAGGATTGTAAAATTAAGGTGGGACATTTTGATACAACAAAGGCCACATTGAGGTGGCCTTTGAGACGTGAGCGAAAACGCTAAAATTTATAACGCAGCGGTGTGCAACAGGTAATCCATGCCGAGCGCCACAAACAGCGACATTCCTGCCCAGTTGTTATTCAAAAAGGCTTTTAAACATGGGGCGCGTTCACGATCGTGAATTAGGCGCTGTTGATACAAACCAAAGCCGATAAATACCACAATCCCCAACAGGTACAAGGCACCGCGTTCGGCGATAAAGCCAGCAGTGACAAAGCAAGCGAGTGCAGAAATTTGGAATAAGCCTATGATTTGGCGGTCGTATTTACCAAATAAAATGGCAGTAGACTTGATGCCGACCCGCAGATCATCTTCGCGATCCACCATGGCATACATAGTGTCGTAAGCCACTGTCCAGCACCAGTTAGCAGCAAATAACCACCACGCTTCGGCAGGTACCTCACCGGTTGCAGCGGCGTATGCCATCGGAATTGACCAACTCCAGACAATGCCCAAAAACATCTGTGGCATGTTGGTAAAGCGTTTGGTGAAGGGATAGATCACGGTCAGCACAATGCCGATGTAAGACAGCTTCACCACCAGCGGATTGAGCATCAACACTAAACCGAAAGCCAGTAAGCCGAGGACGACAAACAGTAACAAGGCCTCTTTTACACTCACTTCACCGCTAGCCAGCGGGCGCATCTTAGTGCGCTCGACATGACCGTCGAGATTACGGTCAGCATAGTCATTGATGATGCAACCACAGGCACGCATAACAAACACGCCAACGATAAAGATGGCCAACACTTTCAGATCCGGCATGCCGCCAGACGCCAGCATCAGCGCCATTAAACAAGGCCAGAGTAATAAAAAGGTTCCGATAGGACGATCTATCCGCGCGAGGCGCGCATAGGCATGTAACTTATCCCTGAGTGTCATTGGCTTGGTTCTCCGCACCGCTGCCGTGGTTGCTAACTGCCCATATTATGGCGCAGTAAAAATGTGATTTACACCACAAACTAGCTTTTTATCATCAAAAACTAGAGCGACTCCAGTTTGGCATAGGCCACCACCAGCCACTTGCTGCCGAAGTCATCAAAATTCACCTGTACCCGCGATTGTGCCCCAGCGCCTTCACTGTTGACCACTGTTCCTTCACCAAATTTGAAGTGGCGCACTCTGCTGCCGTGACGATAACCCGTTTCATTACTGCTAGCGCTACTCGATTGGCTAAAGCGGGTACTAAACGCGGGTGTGCTCACCTGCGCTTTTAAACGCACTTCACGAATACATTCTGGCGGTAATTCTTTAAGAAAACGTGACGGCCGCGAGTAGTTTTCACGGCCATAGATACGGCGCGATTCTGCATAGGTGATATACAGCTGCTGCATGGCGCGGGTCATACCGACGTAACACAAACGGCGCTCTTCCTCTAAGCGATCGCCCTCTTCCAGCGTCAACTGACTCGGGAATAAGCCCTCTTCCACACCGGCCATAAATACGACTGGGAACTCCAAACCTTTCGCGGTGTGCAAGGTCATCAACTGCACCGCATCGGCGTTGGCATCGGCTTGGCCTTCACCCGCTTCCAGCGCCGCGTGGGATAAAAAGGCATTGAGTTCGCCCATATCGAGCAGCTCTTCCGGAACTTCAAAAGTGCGCGCGGCGGTGACCAACTCTTCTAAGTTTTCCACGCGGCTTTGCGCCTTCTCGCCTTTTTCCTGCTCATACATGGTTTTGAGGCCAGAGGCTTGCGACACATGATCCACCATACGATACAGCGCCATTTCATCGGTATCGCGCGCCAGCGTCACAATCAGATCCAGAAAGTTTTGCACCGCCGAGGCCGCACGACCGCTGAGCATTTTTTTATCCAACGCCTGCAACGCGGTTTGCCACAAGGTTAAGCCATGATGGCGCGCGGTCGAACGCAGAATTTCCAAGGTGCGATCGCCAATACCGCGGGTTGGCGTGTTCACCACCCGCTCAAATGCGGCATCATCATCGTGATTGGCCATCAAACGCAGATAGCCCATGGCATCTTTAATTTCTTGCCGCTCGAAGAAGCGCAAACCACCGTAGATTTTGTACGGTAAGCCTTTGTGCAATAAGGCTTCTTCCAGCACCCGCGATTGCGCGTTCGAGCGATATAAAATAGCGCAGTCACTGAGATCATTGCCCATGTCTTGCCAGTCATTGATGCGCCCCACGATAAAGCGCGCTTCATCGAGTTCGTTAAACGCGCTATAAACCGCAATCGGTTCGCCATCGGCATCCTGCGTCCACAGATCTTTGCCCAAGCGGCCAGGGTTGTTGGCGATCAGCTCATTCGCCGCTTTAAGAATATTGCCGCTGGAGCGATAGTTTTGCTCCAAACGAATGGTCTCAGCACCGGGGAAATCTTTAAGGAATTTGTGCAGGTTTTCCACCTGCGCGCCGCGCCAGCCGTAAATCGATTGGTCGTCATCACCGACAATCATCACATGGGCGGTGGTGCCCGCCAGTACCTGAATCCACTTGTACTGAATGGTGTTGGTATCTTGGAATTCGTCCACCAAAATGTGCTGAAATCGGTCGCGGTAGTGCTGCAAAATCAGTGGCTTGTAGAGCCATAACTCATAAGCGCGCAGCAGAATTTCGGAGAAGTCCACCAGCCCAGCGCGATCGCACGACTCTTGGTAAACCTGATAGATCTCTTTTAACTTTTGCTCTAACGGAAACGGCCCCGCATCGATATCTTTCGGGCGAAAACCTTCATCTTTTTGGGTGCAAATATAGTTTTGCACCATCCGCGGTGGATAGTGTTTTTCATCCAGATTAAGGCTTTTAAGAATGCGTTTGATCAGACGGTATTGGTCATCGCCATCCAAAATTTGGAAGTTTTGCGGCAGGTTGGCGTCTTGCCAATGGGTGCGCAGCAACCGATGCGCCAAGCCGTGGAAGGTCCCAATCCACATCCGGCTCATATTGTGGCCGACCACTTTCTCCACCCGCTCGCGCATCTCGCGCGCCGCTTTGTTGGTAAAGGTCACCGCCAAAATCGAGTACGGACTTTGGTTCTCTACCTGCATCAGCCATGCAATGCGATGAGTTAACACCCGCGTTTTGCCACTGCCCGCCCCAGCCAGCACCAACATGCTGGACAGCGGCGCGCCAACCGCTTCGCGCTGTTTCTCATTCAGGCCATCAAGTAAAGAAGATACGTCCATCGTTGCCTCCGTCAAAATCGAGGCGGCATTATAGCAAGAAAAGCCCGCTGAGTTTGACGAAGATTCAGTGCCCATCAGCATCGCGTCGCAATTATTCGTGGTTCGTTAATCGAAGGTCGAAAATTTTCGCTTAGCGCTTTACAACTCAGCCGTCACTGGCAATATCAATGTTCCCTTAACGATAATGCCAGCAGAGCCAAGCCACCTCAGATGACCGAGTCCAATAGCCGTTCCGAACCTCCGTCCCCCAACACCAAAGCTGAATTTTTACGCGGTATTAAAACCTCCCTACCGATGACACTCGGTTTTATTCCCTTTGCCTTGGTGCTGGGTGCACAAGCGGTGCAAAAAGGCTTCACTGTGCTGCAAGTCCCGCTGATGACTGGGGTGAACTTTGCCGGTGGTTCGGAGTTTACCGCCATCAGTTTATGGACCTCGCCACCTCATTTATTGCTCATCGTTGCCATGACTTTTTTGGTCAACAGTCGCCACATCATCATGGGCGCAGCATTTGTGCCCTTTATGCGCCATCTCAGTAAAAAGCAGTCACTGCCGTTGCTGTTTTTTATGTGTGACGAAGCCTGGGCGATTGGCATTACCGACTGCCAACAACGCAAATCCATGCAGTTGAGTGTGCCGTTTTATATCGGCGTTGCGGCGTGTTTGTATGGCTCGTGGGTGATATTTACCGGCATCGGCGCGGCGGTGGGACCGCTGATTGGCGATGTCGAGCAGTACGGTTTTGATATGGCATTTACCGCGGTGTTTTTGGTGCTGCTCAAAGGCATGTGGCGTGGGCTTAGCCATTGTTGGCCATGGTTTGTCAGTTTAGTGGTTGCCGGGATTTTATATCATCTGTTACCTGGGGCTTGGTATGTCGCGGGCGGCACCTTAGCCGGGATTCTTGCAGCACTGATTTGGGGAAAACGCTAATGGATCCGTTAGAGAATCTATTCATTGAACACATGGCGCTGTTAACCATAGTGGCGATGGGAATGACCACTTACCTTACTCGAATTATCGGCTATTTGGCACTGCGCAATCGTACATTGAACCCGCGCCTAGAACGGGTCATGGAAGTGGTGCCGGGTTGCGTGTTGATCGCCGTCATCGCACCGGTGATTTTCTCCGGTCATATCAGTGATATTCTGGCGGTTGCCATCACCTTTGTCGCCATGCTGCGCTTCTCCTTGCTGCCAACAGTCATTATTGCCATTGTCGCCACTGGCCTGCTGCGTCATTGGTTACTTTAGTCAGCGCTTGCTCAACCACCATTCATAAAAAAGGCCGCTCAGAGAGCGGCCAAAAACTCAGGATATTACGTCAGTCAACACTTAGAAACGGTAAGTCGCTTCCGCGAAGTAGTAACCACCGTTAAAGCCAAATGGCGTGTTGGTCAGTGGGTACTTGAAGATACCGTTGTAGTTGTTGTTTTCCGGACGCTTCTCAGGGTAAGTGTCAAACAAGTTTTGCGCACCTACGGTGAAGGTCAGATTGTCGGTAGCTGCATATGCTACTGACAAATCAACGGTTGTTTTGCCTTCATACTCTTTATCACCGGTGCTGCTATAAGCAATGGTGTAAGGACCAAAATAGCTAAAGCGCAGGCTGGTAGTGAAGTCACCCAAGTGGTGAGTCAAACCTAAGCTACCAGTGTTGTGCGACGTCGCTTCGGTCATACGCACTTGTTCGATGTGATCAAACAGTTGATCCTGCAAGCCGTTCAAAATGGATGGCAGGTTGATATCTTGGATATCGGTGTTGTTATAGGCGTATGCAATGTTCGCTTTCAAATCACCTAAGCTACCCAAATCAAACTGTTGCGCTACCACTAAGTCGACACCACGTGTACGGGTATCCACCGCATTGATAAAGAAACGCGCAGATTCGGCGTTAGTGCCAGCCAGAGCTGCACCGACAACATCAGAATCGCTGGCACGCAACGAGCTAGACAGCACGATACGATCGTCGATATCGATTTGATAGCTATCCAAGGTCACAGTCAGGCCATTATCGCCGGTATAGACAAACCCCAAGCTGAATGAGGTTGACTCTTCAGGGCGCAATTTACCCACCTGCAATGCTTGGGTCACTGGCGACAAGTTGTTAAAGGTACCTGACTCTGTTGGCACCATCTCACCAGTTGTAGGATCTGGATTAAACAAGGTCGAGATATTGGTGAAGTACAGCTGTTGTACGCTCGGAGCGCGGAAACCGGTGTTCGCCGTAGCACGAATCGCAAAGTTGTCATTGAAGTCGTAACGACCCGCCAGTTTCCAGCTGATCTTATCGCCGAAGTCGGAGTAATCTTCATAACGCAGCGCCGCAGACCAGTAGAAGGCTTCACTTAACTGGTTTTCCAGCTCAGCGTATAAAGCGGTGTTGTGACGGTTTTCATCCACCTCGGATTCCGGCGTAAAACCACCAAAACCTTGGCTGCCCGCTGGTTTGTTTTGATAACCACCGCTAGCGTATGACGCTTCTTCACCCGCTTCAATTTCGTAGCCGTTTTGACGCCATGCAGCACCTAACGCCAGCATGATGTCGGATTGGTTGAAGAAGGCAAAATAGCGCGACGCGTCGATGCTCAAATCGATTTCATCAGTCGACAGCGTACCTGCGTCAAAGCTGGTTTGACTGTCTGGACCATAAGACGCATTCAATGAGTCTTCAACACGATATTGGAAGCTGTTTTTACCGTAACCGGCGGAGCTATCAATGTGCCATTTGCCCAGTTCAAACTCATAACCGATCAGCGCAGAGTAGTCTTTGATACGTGGTGCCAGAATCGGCAAAAAGCCGTCAGGGTAGATTTCCGGTACGTTGTTATCTTGCAGCGCACGACGGTAGAAAGCACCGGAGTGGGTTTCACGTTGGCTGAAGCCGCCGTTGAAATAGAGCTTATTGTCGCCGAAGAACTGTGCACCATTCGCAAACAGTGACAGGTTGTCGTATTCCGCATCACCCACGTGGAAGTTCAGACGATCAAAGGTGTCTTCACGAGGATCGGCACTACCATCCGCCAGTGTTGGATACTGTTGACGCGGGTCGAGACCGGCACGGTTGGTTTTGTTTTTATGTTGTGCTTCCAGCGACACATTTACAAAACCATCTTCGCTCCAGCTCAGGCCTTTATTGGCGCCCACACGCCATTGCTCGCCGTCACCTTGGTAGGTTTGGCCTACTTGTGCGCTGACCATGCCACCATCGCGGTTGTCTTTCAGGACCACGTTGATGACGCCAGCAATCGCATCAGAACCATACTGTGCCGCCGCGCCATCACGCAGGATTTCAATGCGCTTGATCGCCGCCATTGGGATGGTGTTCAAATCGACGTTTGATGCACCTTTACCAACAGTGCCAGACAAGTGCACCAGCGCTGAGCTGTGGTAACGCTTACCGTTTACTAACACCAAGGTATGATCCGGTGACAAACCACGCAGGTTCGCCGGACGCACCGCGTCAGAACCATCGGTTACCGCAGAGAATGGGAAGCTATAGCTAGGTGCTGCAAACTGCAACGCCTTGGCGGTTTCTGTCAGACCTGTAGCCTCCAGCTGCTCGGCAGTGATGATATCCACTGGCGCTACGCTGTCGGTAGCCGTGCGCATCGCAATGCGCGAGCCTACCACCGAGATTTTTTCCATGTTGCTGTTATTAGCCGCATCATCCGCTGCCATAACAGCAGGTGCAGCCCATTGGCCAGCGACAGCCAGAGCAATAATTGAAACGCGTTTCATGAAGTCAAACCTTAATGAATGTGCAATTAAATCAACGGGTAAATTAAAAAGAAAAAACGCTAAAGAGAATGGAGAAGAGAGAGTGCTCGTTCTTCATTAACAAATTGGTCGCAATGGTATCACCGCTTCTTATAACCAATGTATTCAAATTAGTGATAGAAAATTCAAATTCATTATATAAAAAATCATGCAATTAACCGATTATTCAGTCACAGCGGTAGCTTGAGCTCAATGCCACTCTCTGGCACATTAAAAATGGTCGAGTTAACTGTCTTAATTTTGTTGGGCTGAATGTTACAAATAAATGTATTCCAAACAATTTATCAACAACTTAGCGAGCAAAATGCGCGCTTTCGCGTGATTGAACATGCCAGCGGTGGACGCTGTGAAGAGGTGGCAAAAATACGTGGCACTGAACTCGGCCAAGGAGCCAAAGGGCTGTTGACGCACCTGAAAGGGAATGGTGTGAAATGCCATGTTTTGGCAATCCTACCGGGTGATGCGCAAGCGGATCTCGCCAAGCTAGCCTATCACTTCGGCGCACGCAAAGCCTCGCTCGCGAGTCCAGCCGAAATGGCCGAGCTGACTGGCTGTGTTGCGGGTGCAATTCCCCCCTTTAGTTTTCATCCACAACTCAAGCTAGTGGCAGCGCCGCAGCTGTTTAGTCGCTACGATGAAATTGCCTTTAACGCTGGGAGCTTAGAGCGTTCAATAATTGTGGCGAGCGACGATTACCGCCGCATTGCCAAACCTGAACTAGTAGACTTTGTGAGACATATTCATCAGTAACGCGCAAGCGGTGTTAGTACCTGTTCAATGGGTGTATCACCATCGGTAAGCTCGATAATCACTCGGTTGATACTATCGTGCGCCACAATATAGGCCAGTGTAGCTGCCACATTGTCACGCGACACATGACCATAGCGAATGGCAAGCCCTGTGTTAATCCGCGCTGTCGCGGCATCATCGGTTAAGGTGCCGGGCCGCACAATCACCCAGTCTAAATCCGTCGCGGCAAGATAAACATCGGCCGCCTTTTTGACCTGCATATAATGCTCAAACGTATCGGAGATATGGCGCCCACGCCCCGCTTCCGGAAAGGCGGAGACCAAGATAAAACGCTTAATGCCAGCGAGCTTGGCGGCTTCAACCGATTTTTCTAGACCGACGCCATCAACCGCTGTCGTAGTGGCAGTGCCACCTTTACCACCGGCGCCAGCAGTAAACACCACCGCATCACAACCGTCCATCAACAGCGCCAATGACTCAGGACTGAGCTTTTGCAAATCGCCATATACCGGAATTGCTGACAGCGCTTTTAGCGCAGGTTCCTGATCAAAATGACGATAGAGACTGAGGGCTTGATCGCCCTGTTTGGCTAACCGTGGCGCTAAATATCGTGCAATTTTTCCGGCGCCACCCACCACAAATATCCGTTTCATACGACCTCCTCATACTGGCCATGCACAGAAGAAATCTGCACACCGACTGCTGCGTGAATTTGGTTAACTAGTAGTTGTGCAGCCTAACATAGCCAAGCTGACTGCGGCTGACTAGCAGCGCAAAAGCCTGTCGCCATTAAACGGGATGCCGAAAAAAAAGCGGTCGCCCCTTTCGGTGGTGACCGCTTGTTATCGAGTAATCTCAGTTGTGCTTATGCTTTGGAGATAGTGATCAAAGTACCCGCCATTTTGCGCCGTAAATAGGCAATCTGCTGCATATGCGGCAAGTCTTTCGGGCAGTTGTCTTGGCAGCCCAGCAAGGTCATACAGCCAAACACGCCATCTTGCGTGCCAATCACGTGATAGAAATCTTCGGCGCTGCGAGCATCGCGACTATCCAGCTCAAAGCGGGCGATTTTCATCATACCAACGGCACCGACAAAGGTGTCACGCATCTGCGCCGTAGCACACGCTGATACACAAACCCCACACTCGACACAGCGTTCCAGCTCGTAGAGTTTGGCCGCTTCTTCAGGGTCCATCGGTTTCTCAATGAGATGAATATCGTGCTGAGTCTCATCCGGGTGCAACCAAAGCTTCAAGCGCTCGGCCAGTTCTCGCATAAACTTGCCGGTGTTGACCGAGAGATCACCAATCAATTCAAAGCCAGGTAACGGCATCAAGGTGATATTGCCGTCGGCATATTTCGCGGTCAGCGTACGACAGGCCAAGGTTGGAAACCCATTAATCACCATAGCGCAGCTACCGCAGATACCCGCACGGCAAACAAAGTCAAACTGCAGCGATGGATCTTGTTCGGCACGCAGTCGGTTAAGTGCGATAAACACTGTCATGCCCGGCGTTTCTTCCAACTGATATTGCACCATTGCCGGCTTGTCACCGGGCTGCTGCGGATCATAACGAAAAATATTAAATGTCAGGATACGGCTTTGGCTCATGAATTTTTTCCGCCTTTAGAAAAAGTTGCATCGTTAGCTGCGCTAGCGCTTTTGGCAAAAGAGTCGTGTAGACGCTGATTGCCCGCGCGCAACGGCTGTGGCAGTTCAAACGGCATAATGGCTTGCTGCACTTGCTCACGGCTGGCATTGCTGCCAAGCCCGGCAACAATGGTGGCAATTTCATCTTGCCGCTTCGCCGTATCAGGATGAGCAATGGCATTATCGGCACCATAGCCACGATAACCCGGCGGTAGCTCCATCTGCATCACATCGAGCTGCTCATAGCTAAGTGTCGGTGTCAGCGCGTCAGCATCTGGCCAACTTGCCAGAGTACGACACAACCAGTCTTTATCATTACGTTGCGGATAATCTTCACGGGCGTGAGCACCACGGCTCTCAGTACGGGCGAGTGCACCACAAGCAACCGTCAGCGCCACTTTGATCATGCGTCTGACGCGCAGCGCCTCCACCAACTCAGGATTAGCGTGGCGTTTGGTGCATTTCAGTTTGATATTTTGCGAGCGCTGCAGGAGCTCTTTCAGTTCGGTGACCGCAACTTCCAGCTCAGGGCCATTACGGAAAATACCGACATGATCCATCATGATGCGCTGCATCAGCGACTTCAATTCAAAGGCATTCTCCCCAGCGCCGCCACTGCAGAGCGTATCGATTTCACCTTGTAGCTCACTGGCAAACTGGTTCACCAAGGCGGTATCCACGACCAAATCTTGTTGCTCACAGAAATCCGCCACATAACTGCCGATAATCATGCCGCCAACCACTGTTTCGGCCAGCGAGTTACCACCTAGGCGGTTAAAGCCATGCATATCCCAACACGCAGCTTCGCCAACACTGAACAAGCCGGTAAGCTGCGGGCTTTCACCCGTCGGTTTGGTGCGAATACCGCCCATGGAATAGTGTTGTGTCGGCCGCACGGGAATCCATTCGTCGGCGGGATCTATGCCGAGAAAGTTTTCACAGATCTCTTTCACTTCACGCAGGTTGGTTTCAATATGTTTGCGCCCCAGCAAAGTAATATCCAACCACAAGTGTGGGCCGTACGGACTATCTACCCCAAGACCTTTACGCATATGCTCGGTCATGCGTCGTGATACTACATCGCGCGACGCCAGCTCTTTCTTCTCAGGTTCATAATCCGGCATAAAGCGGTGGCCATTACGATCACGCAGCAAGCCGCCGTCACCACGGCAACCTTCAGTGGTCAAAATGCCCACCGGTACAATCGCCGTTGGGTGAAACTGCACAGCTTCCATATTGCCCAGCGTCGCGACGCCGGTTTCTAACGCCAACGCTTGGCCAACGCCTTCGCAGATAATGGCGTTGGTGGAGACTTCATAGATACGACCATAACCACCAGTCGCAATCGTGGTAGATTTCGCAATGTAGGCGCGCAGTTCACCGGTAATCAAACAGCGAGCAATCACCCCATGACAGCGCTTGCCATCGTGGATGATTTTCAGCGCTTCAATGCGCTCGTGCACCGGAATATCTAACGAAATCGCTTTGTTATCTACGGCGTACAACAGCGAATGCCCAGTACCATCAGCGGTATAACAGGTACGCCATTTCTTAGTACCCCCAAAATCACGGGCGTTAATCAGGCCATGCGCTGCTTTAGCTTCTTCAATGGTGATACGCTCGGCGTTAACCACCACTTGCCGCGGCCCAGCGGTCACCCGTGTCCACGGAACTCCCCAATTTGCCATCTGCCGTACCGCTTTCGGTGCGCAGTGAGCAAACATTCGCGCCACCGTTTGGTCACAGCCCCAGTCTGAACCTTTTACGGTGTCTTGAAAGTGCACATCTTCGTTATCGCCATCACCTTTCGTAGTATTACCAAGGCTTGCCTGCATTCCCCCTTGCGCAGCGGCAGAGTGAGATCGTTTGGCGGGGATCAGCGATAACACCAGCGTATCTAGGCCACGCTCTTTGGCAGCAATGGCTACCCTTAATCCGGCGAGCCCTGCCCCCACGACTAATGCATCGGTATAAATCAGTTTCACGCCTGCTCCTTAACGGCTACTGCTGTCATTTTCTATTTCACTTATTTTTTATAAGGTTTTGTTTTTAATTATTTTTGACTTCAACCAGCATGGGGTAAAAATGCCAGTAATGACGCAACCCCAAGGGCAACAAAAACGACACTCATAATTGTTTTAATCTTACGTAAACGGCTGCGGGTATTGAGATTCCGCGCCGCTCCCCACTTTAATGCAACCCGATAGATCCCAATGGCAGCATGTAGTTCCACCATCAATAGCAGTGGCAGATACACCATCCACACACCTTGGTTCCAAATACGTGCTGCACTCCCTAGCGGACCGATGGTTTCCGGCGATGAACCGATAAGCCACAGATGCACCGGTAACAGCAACAGAATCACAACCCCGGTAATGGCCTGCCAACGCCACAGACGTGTATCACCGTGATTGATCACTTGTATCTGTTGTTGTAGCGCTCTTTGTTGCCGCAAACTCATGGGCAACTTTTGCAACGCGACAATCACATGCACCAGTGCAATGGCGGCAATACTGATGGCAATACAGGTGACCACCCAAGGGTAACCATGACCATCGCTGGAGAGAAAACTCAACTCCATATTGCGCGCTACCCAATTCATGGCATCACCGCCTAACAAGATTGACGATACCAACACTAAGTGTGTCCATAAGAACACCGCCAGAATGACTCCTGACAAACTCTGACTTAAATCCAACCACGCACTTAATTTTCTAATACTTGATTTGATTGCCATTGCTTTCGCCTCGCGCCGTCGACTCTATTGAGCCATCTCACTAAGTCTTATTCACGAAAGGTAATATCGCTCACAAATCCAACAAAAAACCTGAGATAGATCAACAAGGAGGTGAATAATCAATCAGACGCTAAATTATCAACAGTGCATCAAAAGCCGCCGCGTTAGGCTCAAAAGAGCACAACGCAGCAGTGTCGAATTTATATCAATGAGGCATATAGGGCTGTACCGGTACACTCAGGTCACTGCCGATAAACAAATAGGTGACCAAACTGGCAACGCCGAGGCATAACAGATAGACAATTAGTATCTTGGCAATTTTACGCAGACCAGCACGTTGCGTCGTGATACCCCACTTCACCGCAACACGGTATAAGCCGATCATCGCGTGGATCACCACGGCTGGCAGCAGAATGGCATAGAGCAACCAGGCGTGATCGTGATAAACACGTGCAGCGGATAAATGCGGACCGATTTCAGGTGCAGTGATCATGGTGACCAGATGCATAGATGCCAAAAAGAACAGCATAAAGCCAGTCAGCATCTGCCAAAACCACAGCTTACTGTCCTGATGATTGATAAGGTGGAGATGATTACGCAGTGCGCGCCATTGCCCCAGTTGCACAGGGAAACGACGTAATGCAGTAGCGGCATGCACCATAAGCACGACCAGCATAAATAGCGAGAACAGCTGAGTGATGAGCGCAATCCCGTGACCAGAATGGGTAAAAATCCCCCCTTCCAGTATCTGCGCCACTCGGTAGAAGGCTGCTTTTCCGAATAAAATTGACGATTCAAAATGCAGATGTAATAGCAAAAATAACCCAAGCAATACACCAGAGGCACTTTGCAACCGATCAGCCATTGCCGACCACTGATAGCTTTGGGGGTAGCCTAACCAACGCCCACCAATCTGATATTTAGTTAACATGATTACAAAACTTACTTAAGTTAATTTAGCGAGCATTTCAACATATCCAAAAGCGGTTAAATTCCAAACGGCTAAATTTACCTTTGTGATCCTGTTCAATAAAAAAGCCTGCCTAGATATTTAAAGATCACATTATTCTTAAAAATAACCATGTAGGTCATACCAATTAACCACTTTAATTCAGCAGGTTATATGTACAAATCAAACAGAAAAGTAAGGAAGTTTCACAAAAATAGCCATTA
Source organism: Shewanella mangrovi (assembly GCF_000753795.1). Taxonomy (GTDB): domain Bacteria; phylum Pseudomonadota; class Gammaproteobacteria; order Enterobacterales; family Shewanellaceae; genus Shewanella; species Shewanella mangrovi. Next base: position 67,258 of record NZ_JPEO01000004.1, on the reverse strand, counting down.
CTGTTCTGAAAATGGAAAGATGGTTACATCGTCAATTGCAGTTCAACTGGCGATAAATGGCCGCCTTGCACTAAAATAGCGCCACTTTGATTATGGCTAGCTGAGCCGCCCGACCGAAAAAGAGAATGCCCATGCCTTGGATCCAACTGCGTCTGAACAGCAATAAAGAACACGCTGAGCCCTTAAGCGACCTATTAATGGAACTGGGCAGTGTCTCCATTACCTTTGAAGACGGGCTGGATACCCCGATTTTTGAACCCAAGCTGGGTGAAACACCTCTGTGGGATAGCACCATTGTCGTCGCGCTGTTTGATGCTAGCGAAGATCTCGCGCCAGTGATCGAGCAGCTCAAGGCCCTGCCTTATATGCCGAGCAACACAGAGTACAAAGTTGAGCAGGTAGAAGATAAAGATTGGGTACGTGAATGGATGGACAGCTTCCACCCAATCAAATTCGGTAACCGCCTGTGGGTTTGCCCAAGCTGGCGTGAAGCGCCAGAGCCTGATGCGGTCAACGTCTTGCTCGATCCAGGATTGGCGTTTGGTACTGGCACTCACCCAACCACCGCCTTATGTATGGAATGGCTCGACAGTTTAGATCTGGCTGACAAGCAAGTGATCGACTTTGGCTGTGGTTCAGGCATTTTGGCCGTTGCCGCCCTGAAACTTGGCGCGCCACACGCTGTCGGTATCGATATCGACTATCAGGCCATCGATGCCTCTAAGGAAAATGCCCGTCGTAACGGTGTAGAAGACAAGTTATCCCTCTATTTACCGGAAGATCAGCCAGAAGGCATTCAAGCTGATGTACTGGTAGCCAACATTCTGGCAGGCCCGCTACGCGAACTGGCACCGTTAATTGCTACGTTAGTGAAACCAAATGGTGTACTGGCGTTATCAGGTTTGTTAAATGAACAAGCAGAAGAATTACGTTCTATTTACAGCCAGTGGTTTGAGATGGATGCAGCTGCTCACAAAGAAGACTGGAGTCGCTTGACAGGGACCCGCAAAACGCAGTAATAGGCCGCCAAGGCGCGCCACTATTGAGTTCGTCGCTTTTAAAAGTCAAGCAAAAAAGTTTACTCTCAGGTGATTTTTTAACCTTTTCATGGCCGATAAAAAGTCGTACTATAGCGCCCCTTTGAAGAGCGAGGTGAAATCGCGACATGCAAATTGGCCCATATCAACTGAACAATCAGCTGATCGTGGCACCAATGGCAGGTGTCACTGATCAGCCTTTCCGCAATCTCTGTTTACGCTATGGCGCCGCCTTAGCGGTATCAGAAATGATGTTGGCCAATCCTGAAGTTTGGGATACCGACAAAAGCCGTTTGCGCATGGCGCATTCCGGTGAGGAAGGCATTCGCTCAGTACAAATTGCCGGAGCAGATCCAGAGGAGATGGCTTGGGCCGCCCGCTTCAATGTGGAGCAAGGCGCGCAAATCATCGACATCAACATGGGCTGCCCCGCGAAAAAAGTGAATAAAAAGCTAGCAGGTTCTGCTTTGTTGCAATCTCCAGCGCTGGTGAGACAGATTCTGGATGCCGTAATTGCCGCAGTAGATGTACCGGTTACGCTGAAAATTCGCACGGGCTGGGACCCGGAGCACAGGAATGGTGTTCAAATAGCCCAGATTGCTGAAGAGAGTGGTATTGCTTCGCTAGCGGTGCACGGCCGCACGCGACAATGCATGTACAAAGGTAATGCCGAGTACGACACCATCAAAGCAATTAAACAAACTGTGTCGATTCCTGTGGTGGCCAATGGGGATATCACCACACCGGAGCAAGCCCGCTTTGTGCTGGATTACACCGGTGCCGATGCCCTGATGATTGGACGAGGCGCGCAGGGACGACCCTGGATTTTTCGTGAGATCCAGCATTACCTGGACACCGGTGACAAACTGGAACCCGTGGGGAGTGCTGAAAAGCGTCAAGTGATGCTGGAGCATCTAGCTAAACTATATGGCTTGTATGGCGAACTTAAAGGCGTTCGCATCGCCAGAAAACATATAGGTTGGTACCTGGACCAGGAAGAACAGCGTCAATTCCGCGCCGATTTTAATCGGTTGGAAAGCGCTGCTGAACAATGTTCCATGGTGGAACGATTTTTTGATGAATGTGTTTTAGATAATTAAAGAGCAGAATACGAATGTTTGATCAGACAACTCACACAGAAGCTCATCCGCTTACCGTAGGCAAAATCGAAACCGCTAACGGCACTATCAAGCCTCAGCTGTTGCGCGACGCAGTTAAACGCGCTGTCAGCAACTTCTTCAGCCAGTTAGATGGTCAAGAAGCTCAAGAAGTGTATGAAATGGTACTTTGCGAAGTAGAAGCTCCACTGCTTGATATCATCATGCAACACACCCGTGGTAACCAAACTCGCGCAGCGAACATGCTGGGCATCAACCGCGGCACTCTGCGCAAAAAATTGAAAAAATATGGCATGAACTAATTTTTAGTTCTTGTGATATTGAAGAAAAAGCCACTTCTAAGGAAGTGGCTTTTTTGTTGATTACGCACACGATACAAACTCAATAAACCGTCTATCGTTGATGCTTCCTTAAATCCTAAACCGATTCACAATCGAGATCAGCTTGCTATTAATTTGATTGATGTCTTCAGCACCATGAAGCGCCTTTTCACCATGTTGATTCAACGAAACGACGATGTCGCTAATCGCCGTCATATTCTTACTCACATCTTTGGTCACACAGCTTTGTTCCTCGGCAGCAGTGGCAATCTGTCCACTTAGCGCATTAATCTCACCCACAAATGAAGTCAATACATCGAGACTGCTCACCACGTTTTGCGAACCCGCCGCTGTTTCTTCACAGCGCTGTTTGGTATCCGCCATCGAGCGTTCCACTTTGCCACAACGACTCAGCAGTATCTCAATCGCTTGCGCAATTTCCTGAGTGCTGGCCGTGGTGCGACTTGCGAGTAAACGTACTTCATCGGCAACAACCGCAAAGCCTCGGCCTTGTTCACCAGCGCGTGCAGCTTCAATGGCGGCATTCAACGCCAGCAAGTTGGTTTGTTCGGCTACTTCGCCAATGACATTCAAAATAGTACTGATACTTTTGACTTGGTCACTCATCGCTTGCACGTCATCAGAAGCATTACGAACATCATTGATCAGCGCCGATACGGTATTTTGCGAACTTTCGACGATGGCTTTGGATTCGTCACTGGTACGACTGGCGCGATCAGTGATTTCGGCGGTATGGGAAGCATCTAGCGCCATCGAATTTGCGGTCGCATCCATCTCTTCTATCGCCGTCGCGATCTGTTCGGTTTCGGTGACATGGTGCTCCAAAATGGCACTGTTTTGTGCTGACTGTTCTCGAAGTCCGGCAATATTGACCTGCAGCTCTTCACTGGCCAATTTCACCTCTTGCATCATCTTTTGCAAACTCGCAATGAATTGATTCACGCCGTCGGATATTTTGCCAATGTCATCGTTTGATGAAACGGCGAGACGCTGAGTCAAGTCACCATTGCCACTGGACAGATCGCTGATGGTATTACGCAGCAAAATAATTGGGCGATACAGCACTTGGATCAGCAGAAATGCAATGAGGACACTGACACCAGTCGCAACTAAGGTAATGATAATCGCCTTGTTTCTGGCAGATGTTAACGCAGCAAAAATGGTGTTTTTATTCAAACCAATAGCATAAACCCAGCTTTTATTGCCGACCGCAATGCGCTTAGAGAATAGCAACTTGTCCTGCCCATCTAAGGTGTATTCTTGCACCAGATAATCGCTATTGATGGCTTTTTGAGCCACCTCACTGAACCAACTGAACGCACTGGCCTTTTTTCCCGAACTCAATGCAGGCGACGACGACGCTAAAATGGTGCTATCGCTGTTAAGCATGATACCAACCGCCCCCTCCATGTCATCAGAAGGTGCGACCAAGTTGTTGAGAAAGGATAATTCGATATCCACCGAAACCGTGCCATCCATGACCTTTTTCACAATAGTGATCCAATAGACGCCATCATTGCCCCCCTGATAGGGTTCAGAGACGGCGGCAGTTGCGGATTTCATAGCTTCTTGAAACCAAGGTCGCTGTGTTACATCCCCAGCATATTTATGATTTGGCCAACTATCACTTTGCTGGTTCCAATAGCCATCACCGTTGGTAAAGGCAATCACTGAGCTACTGGTATTGGCGGCATTGGCTAGGAACTGAGTGCGATCAATGATTTCCTGAGGACTGCCATGCAGGCTTTTATTGGCAAACTCCGCCGCCACTTTATTGATCGCCTGCACCTTATCATTCACAAGACTACTGGCGATTTCAGCGCGGTTTTCTACATAGACTTTGCTTTGCCGCATAATGGCATCGGTGAGGTTGGCTTTCTGCTCAAAATAGGAAACCGTACTCGCCAGCGACACAGATATCGCCACTAACAACAAAGTAGAAATCAACAGCGATGCTTTTAAGCCTACACCCTTCATATTACAACCTACCCACCCTTTGACACCTATCAACAAGAATAGTCGAAAAACCTTTTTCGCCAGTACAGGACACCATCTTTTAATTTCAGAAGGACGGATGATGAATAAGTTTTTGCTTATTCAAATGATTAGCCAATAATTTTGGCCGAGCCCACAAAGTTACCGATCTGTTGCTATATTTTGATAACTGCACCGATTACGGCAGCTTCTCCAAGCACGTTAAGCACAGCAAAAGCGTATTACTGCGCGCCCCCATAAAATATACGTCACACCATCTTCAGCAGAGGAGCTTGCTATGAGAAGTTTGTTCGCCGTCATGTGCGTGCTTGGCATACAGCCTTTTAGCGCAGTAGCTACCACTCTAGCTCTCAACGGTTATAACGACTATCCATTCAACGGCATCAGCTTGACGCAGAATAACCCTGCCTTGCAGGGCGTACTCGACTGGAATAAAGATACTGGCGTTTACCGTGGGCGATGGGCTGGCAGTATGGAACATTTTGACACCGATGTTGCGACAGATATCTATGCCGGATTTAGCCAAGCCATAGCTTCAAACTGGTCATTTGATGTGGGCGTGGCCAAATACTCTTATTGGGGAGCAGCAAGCAGTGAAACGCTGGACTATACCGAGACACTCGCGGCGCTCAGCTACCGAGAAACCAAGTTAACCACCGGATATGCCTGGGACTATTTTGGTACTGGCGCGGGACATTTCGTGGTGAAACTCGCACAAAACGTTCCCTTAACCGATAACGCCTCGCTCTATCTTGCCGTAGACCGCTCGCAGAGTCTGAATAAAGATAAATGGTCTTGGGAAGATTCCAATAACTATATTCATTGGGAAATTACCGGTAACTATGATCTGCGTGGCTTTAACTTATCGGCTGGCGTACACAACACAACGCTCTCCAGCTATGGTGATACCCGTTTGCTATTTGGCCTTTCGAAAACGTTTTCCTTTTGATGTTCTCAGCATTGCACTTACACAACAGCGCCAAAACATGCGCGAATAAAAAAGCCCTCAGTGTTCGAGGGCTTTTTTATTCATCTGTAAATGAACCTTTTAAGTCAGTTTGCTTATGAACCAACCGACTCGAGTTCTTGGTTGCGTTGACGTCCTTGAATACGGCTGACCAGCCACATCACGAAGCCACCCGCAAACAATATGGCTGAAATATAGCCCGTATCATTGGCAGCATAGCCGTTAAGAAAGATATAACTACCCGCAACTGGACCAATCGCATTCGCTGAGTTAAATGCACATTGTAATAGCGCACCAATCACCGCATGCCCCCCCTTAGCCACGCGCATCAGCATGGCTTGGATAACGGTAGTCAAACCTAAGCTAGCACCCAGCAGGAACACCACCAAGAACAGGAACCACACATTGGTAGCGGCCTGAACATAGGTAATCGCCAACACAATACAATAGAGCAACACCATGCCAGTAACCTTAGCCACCACGCGATCGCGCACGTGTCCGAGTAGCCAGTTACCGACGGTAGAACCTACACCAAAAATCACCATCGCAATGGAGATGTAGTATTCAGGCACTTTGGTCACCGACAGCATAGTATCGGCTAAATAGGTATAGAGGCAGAACACGCCGCCAAAGCCAATCACGCCGATACCGACAATCGGCCAGATCAGCGGATCTTTCAGTACTGCTAAATCTTTTTTCAATCCTTCTCCTTCAGCCTCCAACGATGGCAGCACCCGCCACAACAATAGACACGCGATAAAGGCACCCGCAGAGACTAAGACTAAGGCCCAGCGCCAACTGATGTTTTGCGCCAGCAATGTGGCCAGCGGCACGCCGACGATGGTGGCAATGGTGAGTCCCGAAAATACGCGTGACATATACAGGGTGCTGCGGCCTTCCGGCGCTAAACGCGCACCAAATAACAGCGCAGTACCAAAATAGGCGCCATGAGGTAAGCCACTTAAAAAGCGGAACAACACCATCTGTTCAAACGACCCCGCCAGCGCACTCAAGCCGTTGAAGGCAAAAATCATAGCGGCAAACAGCACCAACGCAGAGCGGCGATTCATTTTTGGCGTTAACATCATCAGCAATGGTGCGCCCACCACCACGCCAGCCGCGTAGGCACTGATCACCTGTCCGACTTTACCAGTGGAGACATTAAAGGTTTCGGCGATCAACGGCAGCATTGGCATCACCGAAAACTCAGTCAATCCCAATAGAAAAGTGCCGATGGCTAAAGAAAATAAGGTCAGGCCGATCGAGCTATGACTGATCACCTGCTTACCATTTGCGCTCATGAATACTCCCGAAACAGCAAAATAGACGACTCGGCGTATGAGCTAGGTATACGCCACGATTTTCTCGGTCTTGCGGCTGAAATCGTGATTCGCCAACATGAAAATGACGATATTTCAGCGATGGATGCGTTGAATATTGGTTATTTTACGCCAAAAATCCTAATACTAAAGTATTGGTTGAGCTTTTTAGTCAAGTTTGTGGTAACTAATTTTCACTGACCCATTAACACGCTCACATACACATCTCGCTGTATCAGCAAAACCGGATAAAGAGTGAATTAAAAATACCCACTGTGTAAGACCTAACCGATTAGCCAATATCAGTAATATCTCAGTAATCCCTAATCCTTAAATTTACTGTGGAAATTGAATTAGTTAGCGTGGGTCACCGGCTAATGATGCGTATGGCTTTGCAAAATCGGTACTGGAACGACGAAAAAATTCATTTGCTAAACAGCTATAACCTCTTCACCGATAAGGGGATTATGGTTTACACTAGCGATGTTTTGTTAACTTGATCACATTAGAATATCAAGATGTGACAAGCACACACCCTGCGTCGCAGCAAGGATAACGAAGCGACTTTCACAAGGATGGTGGCATCCACTCCACTATCTAAAAAAACAACTTAATAAAATTCATGAGGCAATGTGATATGAAACGCGGTTTATACAGCGTGCTCATCGCAGTGGTCGTCGTATTGGTTGGCTTTGGCGTTTATGCCTGGCATCCATCGATCGCTCCGATAACGCCACCAGCCAAGGATCAGTTTTCATCGGACATGATTGCAAAGGGTAAGGTTTTAGCAGCGGCAGGCTACTGTAGTACTTGTCATACTGCGCCAGGTGGCAAGCCTTTCGCTGGCAACTATGAAATGCATTCTGATTTCGGCACTATCTATTCCAGCAACATTACGCCAGACCAAGCGACAGGGATCGGTAACTGGTCAGAAGAAGCTTTCATTCGTGCCATGCGCACCGGTGTGAGCCGTGATGGTAGCCATCTGTTACCGGCGTTTCCTTTTGAACATTTTAACAAGATGAGCGATGACGATATCAAAGCCGTTTACGCTTATATCATGTCGTCTGTTGCACCTGTGCAGCAAACCAAGAAAGAGAACGGCATTCCGTTCCCATTGAACATTCGCTTCCTGCAAGCGGGATGGAAAATGCTGTTTGCTGACACCAGTGATTTCAAACCTAACAGCGACAAGTCGGCCGAGTGGAATCGCGGCGCTTATCTGGCGGAAGGTATTGCCCACTGCGGTGCTTGCCATACCCCACGTAACGCCCTTGGCGGTGAAAAACGTGATCAAATGTACAGCGGCGCGGCCATTGATGGCTGGATCGCACCATCGCTGACCGCCTCAAGCACTTCACCACTGAAATGGCGCGAACAAGATTTCTTTGAATATCTGAGCACAGGTAACTCTCCATTCCACGGCAGTGCCGGCGGCCCAATGGCGCCAGTGGTACATGATGGTTTGGCAGCACTGTCTAAAGACGATATCAAAGCCATCGCCACTTACTTTGCGGATAAAGCCGGTAACGTGAGCGAAGACCCTGCACAAAGCCCAGCGCTGACCAAAGCCGTAGCAGCGCAAAAATTGCCAGATCTGCGTACGCACCAAGGTGCCCGCTTGTATGCTGCATCTTGCCAATCTTGCCACTACAGCAAGCAAAAACTGGTGAAAGGCCGTCCATTATTGGCCTTAGGTTCAGCAGTTCATTTGCAAGATCCAACCAACCTCATCAACGTGATTTTGGATGGTTTCCGCGCCAATCAAGGTATCAAAGGCGTGGTTATGCCAGCCTTCCGTGATGCACTGAGCGATGAAGATATCACCGCACTGGCTGCCTACCTGCGTCAAGCCGCAGGTGAACAACCTTGGCCAAACCTAAAACAGCGTGTGGGTGAGATCCGTCGTCAACCCCGTTTTGAGCAATAATCACGGGAGAAGTGAGTAACATGGCTAAATTTATTTTGAACGGCAAGCCAGTGGCTGTCGATGTAGACGGTGACACTCCACTACTGTGGGTTATCCGTGATGAACTGAACATGACCGGCACCAAATTTGGTTGCGGTATTGGGACTTGCGGTGCGTGTACTGTACATGTGGGTGGCCGCGCGACCCGTTCTTGCACCACACCACTCTCTGCTGTCGAAGGCGCTGAAATCACCACCATTGAAGGTCTGTCTGAACAAGGCACTCACCCAGTGCAAGTGGCTTGGCAAAAGCAGCAAGTACCACAATGCGGTTACTGCCAATCAGGTCAAATCATGCAAGCTGCGGCGCTGCTGAAAGATATTCCAAATCCAACCGATGAAGATATCGACGCAGTAATGAGTGGCAACATCTGCCGCTGTATGACCTACGTTCGTATTCGTGAAGCGGTACGTGAAGCCGCTAATACCATGAGTATGCAGGGAGGCAAAGATGAGCAGACTGCCTAATAAGGACAACGGCACTGGCATGACCCGTCGTGGCTTTTTGGTCGCGATGACAGCCGCAGGTGTTAGCTTTGGTTTCCCTCGTGCAGCGTTTGCGGCAATGGACCCAGCGACAGATGATGGCAAACCATTGCCAAATGCATCATCTGTGTATGAACCATCACTGTGGTACTCCATCGATAGCGATGGCAAGGTCAAAGTGAACATCATCCGCGCCGAAATGGGCCAACACGTAGGTACCTCTATCGCGCGTATTCTGGCTGATGAGCTGGAAGCGGATTGGGATGATGTCGAAATCATCCACGTTGATAGCCACAAAAAATGGGGCCTGATGGTCACCGGTGGTAGCTGGTCAGTATCACAAAGCTGGAACATCTATCGTCAAGCGGGTGCCGCCGGCCGTACCGCACTGATTGAAGCCGCAGCTAAGCTGTGGGGCGTACCAAAACGTTTGTGTCATGCCAGCAAAGGCCAAGTGATTTGCGGCAAAAAATCTATCGGTTATGGCGAGCTGATCGCCCAAGGCGTTAACCGCCAATTCACCGAAGATGAGCTGAAAAAACTGGAGCTGAAGCCAAATGAAGAGCTGAAGCTGATTGGCCAACAAGTGCGTGGCTTGGACATCAACAACAAAACCACCGGTCAAACCGTGTTTGGGATTGATGCCAACATTGAAGGCATGGTGTACGCCGCGCCAATTTTGCCGCCAACCCGTTACGGCTCAAAAGTGTTGTCAGTCGATGACAGCGCCGCCAAAGCGGTTAAAGGCTATCAACAATTCATCACCTTGGATGACCCAAGCAACACCGTACCCGGTTGGGTGGTGGTTTTGGCAAGCAGCTACTATGCAGCCAAAAAAGCCTCTGAGTTGGTGAAAGTAGAATGGCAAGCTGGCCCAGCGGCGAAAGTCTCTGAAGCTGACATCATCAACCACGGTCGTGAGTTGCTGAAAGATGTCAGCAAAGGCGCAATTTTGGATACTGGCGATACCAACACTGATCCCGTATTTGCTAAAGCCGCATCCACCATCGAACACGAGTACATCACCGATACCGTACTGCACGCGCAAATGGAACCGCTGAATGCTACCGTATTCCAAAATGAAGATGGCGTATGGGAAATCCACTCAGGTTGCCAATGGCAATCACTGACGCTGCCAGTGGCAGCAGCAGCGTTGCAAGTACCGGAAGACCAAGTGGTTATTCGCGCTTACATGCTCGGCGGTGGTTTCGGCCGTCGTTTGAACGGTGACTACACTATTCCAGCGGCGCTGGCGTCTAAAGCGCTTGGTGGTAAGCCAGTGAAGTTAGTGTTCACTCGCGAGCAAGATTTGCAGTTCGATAGCCCGCGCTCTGCCTCGCTGCAGCAGCTAAAAATGGCCTTTGATGGCGAGAAACATGTACTCGCGATGGAACACCACGCAACGGCTGGCTGGCCAACCGAAGTGATGATCCCAGTGTTTATGCCGAAAGGTACCAATGGCCAACCGTACGATCCGTTCTCCATCGCCGGTGCGGATCACTGGTACAACGTCGGCGCACAAAAAGTGCGTGCCGTATCGAATGACTTGGCCAACGACACCTTCCGTCCCGGTTGGTTGCGTTCAGTAAGCCCAGGCTGGGTAGGTTGGGCCGTCGAAAGCTTTATCGATGAAGCCGCACACCACGCGGGCGTTGATCCACTGGCGTTTCGTCTAGAGCACTTAACTGCTGAAGGACGTAACGCAGGATCAGGCCCTATTGCTTCGGGCGGCGCTAGCCGTCAGGCGGCTGTACTGAAACAAGCCGCTGAAATGATCGGCTACGGTAAAGAGCTGCCAAAAGACAGCGGCATCGGTATCGCTTCTACCTTCGGTCAAGAACGTGATATGCCAACTTGGGTCGCCGTAGCGGTACAAGTGAAAGTAGAACGCGACACTGGCTTAGTGCATGTTGAAAAACTGCATGTAGCGGTTGATGCGGGCATCATCGTTGATCCAAATGGCGCTGAAGCACAATGTCAGGGGGCCGCGCTTTGGGGTCTCTCAATGGCACTGTATGAAGGCACCAAGCTGGTAAACGGTAAGTTCAGAGATCTCAATTTTGATACTTACACGCCGCTGCGTATCGGCCAAACCCCTGAGGTGAAAGTTGAGTTCGTGAAGAATGACTACGCGCCATCAGGTTTGGGTGAACCTGCGGTAACCCCTGTTGCCCCAGCGATTGCCAACGCCATCTACAATGCGGTTGGTGTACGTCTGCGTAAGATCCCAATGACACCAGACGACGTGAAAGCGGCCCTTAAAGCCTAGTGTTTCGGCCCGACAAAGCGTCGGGCTTGTTTCATCTTTTGTATGGCGTGATCGGCGCATCACGCCAATGAATTCAGGAGCTGTTCTATGTCCTATCTCTCGCAACCACTCGATGCTCGCGTATTACAACAAGCGATCAACTGGGCTGAATCAGTACCGGTTTGGCTGTGTACCGTGTTACATACGTGGGGTTCATCGCCGCGTTCACCGGGCAGTTTGTTGGTGGCGACCCAAGATGGACGCCAAGAGGGCTCCTTGTCTGGCGGCTGTGTTGAAGAACACTTTATCAAGCAGATTGCTGATGGCCGCTGGCAACAAGCATCGCAAGTGGTACGTTACGGTGATGGCGAACTCGCGCCAGAAGTCACCCTGCCCTGCGGCGGTATTTTAGAGATTCTGATCGAGTATCTGCCCGCAGGCGAAGCCACTATCGCTTACCTGCAACAGCAGTTAAATGCGGTGCAAGGCTATCAAGCGATTCGCAAACAGTTGCAGTTACCGAATGCCTGTGAGCACATTGTCGAAGAAGATTTTGCCGGCACTACCGCCGCCATTACCTATCAAACACCGAATATCGATATTCGTATGGCGGCCGCACCACGCTTGCTGGTCGCGGGTTACTCACCGGTAGCCCATTACTGCATGGAGTTTGGTCACGCGCTGGGTTTTGAGGTGGTATTGCTAGAACCGCGCGCGAGTGTGGTAGCGAACATTGAACAACTGCCTGCTGGCGTACGTTTGCTAGAAACCTTTCCGGCCAAGTATCTGGAACAGCAGGGCTGCCACGCCAATACCGCGATTGTTTCGCTGACCCACGATCCACGCTTAGACGATCTGACCATGATGGAAGCGATCAACACGCCAGCATTTTATATCGGCGCTATGGGCTCTAGTCGCAACAGCGCTAAACGCCGTGAACGTTTAGAGCGCATTGGCGAGCTGACTGAAGCGCAGCTGTCACGCATTCATGCCCCGATTGGCTTAGCCATTGGCAGTAAGACACCAGCAGAAATTGGCTTAGCCATTATGGCCGATATCGTGCGTATCAAGAATTTGGGACACATGAACGCCAAGCCAGTCGTACAAGGCACACTGAATCAACTCGCGCCTTTGACTGAAGAAGATGGCGCCAGCTGCGCCATTTAATGACTAATGCGCAGGTAAGTCGGCGTCTTTAATAACGCCGCTATGGCCAGCCAAGCGAACAAGTTTGCGGTTATCCAAGATCTGACGCGCGCCTTTATCGCCCGTTAACTGACTGAGTGGCGCAAAATAGCCTTTGCCAAACCCCACCGGATGCCCCGGCACTTCCTCAAACATCATCCGTGCTTGTGCATCATCAGTCGTTAACGCTGCTGCAACCTGCTGATAATCATCACTTTGCAACCACCCCATATCAGCAGGCGCGATTAACCAGCCATCCCAATCAGCGCTATCACGCACGCCAGCCGCAATGGTTTCACTGGAGCCGTTACTGTCGATTAAGCTCACTTCAGCTCCAAACTGTTGCGCTAACGCGATAATCGCTGCCTCGCCGGGCCGAGTCACTAATCGTACCGGCAACCCCGAAGCCACAGCTTGCGACAGTGAAAACGCCAGCAGCGGCACCTGATCACCATTTTTGTTTGGATACATAGCTAACAGCTTATTACCTTCACCACCAGCAGCCGAATAGCGTGCTCCTTTACCCGCGGCTAGCAATAAAATACCGACCTGTTTTTGGACTCCCAATGCGCCTTCCCTTATCCCACCATTACTCGTCCACAGACTAACGTGGATTAGGGGTTAGCTCTATCAATTTTCCACGCGACGCTATCTTCCCTAGCAATAATTTAAAAATAATTTTGCGATCCGTGTAATAAAAACGACACTGTAAACGACAGATGTATGAATTCAGCAATTTGCTGGCTCTCATCGCCACTCCTGCCCGCTTTAACGCAACGGATATGGCGGTTTAACTTATCGACGATCGAGGAAGGAACTATGAATCAAGTTAAAGTATCAACACTGGCATTAGCATTAAGCGGTTTAGCGGCTGCCACAGTCGCCAGCGAAGCTAACGCCAATCCGTTTAGCATGACGCAGCTCGCCAGTGGCTATCAGCTCATGACGCCAGACGGTGGCGACAAAGCCAAAGAAGCAAAATGCGGCGCTGAACAGAAGATGAAAAAAGATGGTAAATGTGGTGCCGAGAAAAAAGCCATGAAAGAAGGCAAATGCGGCGAAGGTAAATGTGGCGCCGACAAAGCCGCGATGAAGATGGAGAAGAAAGACGCCAAGGAGATGATGAAACAACAAGGCGATAAAATGAAGGAAGGCACCTGTGGCGCCGACCATAAGATGCAGCATGAAGGCAAATGCGGCAACGAAAAAGGCATGGAGAAAAAAGCCGAGAAGAAGCCTGCCACCCCGTTATAACCACAACCCGCCTAGCTAAGAGGAACAGCAATGATGCGTTCCTCAAAGCTACTCAAGGAGAAGCCCATGAGCGTGCCACAAGGTGCTGGACTTGGCCTAAGACGTTCCATGATGGAAGAAGTACTGCAGAGTGAGCAACGACCTGACTTTTGGGAAATCGCGCCCGAAAACTGGCTTAAACTCGGCGGTAAATATGCCAAGCAACTGCGTCAGATAACGGCGCAGCAATCTGTCATCTGTCATGGTCTGTCACTCTCAATTGGTGGGCCTGAACCACTGGATATGACGCTGCTCGCCCAGATCCGCAATTTTATGGCGGAGCATGGTATCAGTGAATATTCCGAACACTTGAGTTATTGCGATGCCGCAGGCCACCTATACGATTTGCTGCCAATTCCCTTCACCCACGCTGCAATCCGTCATTTGGTGAGCCGTATTCAGCAGGTGCAAGAGTTTTTCAAACAGCCTCTCGTTCTTGAGAATTCCAGTTACTACCTAATGCCTGGCGCAGAGATGAGCGAGCTGGAGTTTATTCTGGAGGTGCAGCGCCAATCCGGCTGCCAGCTGTTATTAGACGTCAACAATGTGTATGTAAACGGCAATAACCATGGCTATGAGCCACTGGCCTTCATTCATGCGCTCCCAAGCCATGCTATCCGTTATCTCCATATTGCCGGGCACTTGCGTGAAGATGACGGGTTGATTATCGACACGCATGGCACCGAGATTATTGATCCGGTGTGGCAGTTGTTGCGACAAACCTATCTGCACCATGGCGTGAAACCAACGCTATTAGAACGCGATTTCAATATTCCACCGCTTGCCGAATTAATGACTGAATATCAGCAAGTAAAGCAGTTGCAACAGCAAGTTCAGGAGTTGGCCCATGTCAGCTAACGAGATGAATTTTATCGACCGCGAATATCAACTGGCGGCACATTTGCGCGATAGCCGCCAACCGATTGATAGCGCTTTAGATAGCCGCCGAGTGGCCGTGTATCGAGAACTGACGCGCAATAACATTTATGGTTTTATTGATAACACCTTCCCACTTACGCGACAAATTCTGGCAGATAAGTGGCCGAGTTTGTTAGATGAATTTGTGCGGCAACATCGCTGCAGTAGCCCGCTGTTTTTAGATATTCCGGCCGAATTTTTAGCCTATATGCAGCAGCATTATGCTGACGGCTTCGATGACAAACCTTTCATCAACGAATTGCTGCATTACGAATGGATTGAGCTGGATATCGCCACCAAACAAGCAGAAGACTTATCACCCTGGCATAGTGACAAAGACGCAATATTGCACTGCTCTCAAGCCGCAGTCGCACTGAGTTATCGCTATGCGGTGCAACATATCGCGGTTGATCAGCTACCACAGCAAGCGCCTGAACACGCCACACATCTGCTGGTCTATCGCGATCATGACGATGAAGTGACGTTTATGGAGATATCCGCACTGTTAGTCATCGCGTTGCAGTTACTGACAAATAGCGCTGGACTGACGATGGAACAGTGGCTGGCGCAACTTTCTCAGCACTGCCCGCAGTTTCCTGCAGATGTATTAAGTCATGGTCTAGGCGCGATTATGCCTGAACTCAGTCAACGCGGCATTATTGGCCTCGCAACAGAGTACGACGCGCCTTAAGGAGCACATCATGAATCCGTTAAATTTCGCTGATTATCGCTATCAGCGCGGGCTTGCTACTGCCCAAAAGCTCGATTTTCTCGCCCCTCTGTTGCTGCGTTTTTACCTTGCGCCCATCTTTATTCTGGCGGGTTGGCATAAGCTCAGCGACCTCGAAAGTACGGCTTATTATTTTGGTGAATACCTTGGGCTACCGTTCCCTGAATTGATGGCGCTGTTGGCAGGCACTGCCGAATTTGTTGGTGGCATAGGATTACTGCTGGGGCTTGGGGTCAGAATCTTCGCTCTGCCACTAATGATTACCATGGTGGTAGCCGCCGTGACTGCACACTGGGACAACGGCTGGCATGTATTACCAGAGACCCAACTTACCATGCCATGGGAATGGCGTGGCGATCTCATCGATGCAGCCAGTGAACGCAAGCAAACCGCGATTTCACTACTACAGCAACACGGCCATTATGACTGGCTCACCGAAGCGGGAAGTTTCACCATATTGAAAAATGGGATTGAGTTTGCCGCCAGCTATTTTGTGATGTTGTTGGCACTCTTTTATTTAGGTGCCGGACGCTTTATCAGTATCGATTACTGGCTCAGCAAATTATCGCATCGGCATCACGAACGTGTAGTACCAGCGACACTGTAAACTAGCCGCTCATCTAGCCAATAGTAGAGTGTTTATTCGCCAACTTGAGGAGTAACCTGTAATCGATATCTCTTTTGGAACAGTGACTGTTCCGTGTCAGTTATAAGGAGCATTTTCATGGCTAACGTATTGATTATCGCTGGTGATTTTGTCGAAGATTATGAACTGATGGTGCCATTTCAGGCGCTGCAGATGGTGGGGCACAGTGTTAGCGTAGTTTGCCCAGACAAAGGTCAGGGAGACACCATAAAAACCGCTATTCACGATTTCGAAGGTGACCAAACCTACACCGAGAAACCGGGACACCTGTTCAGTTTAAATGCTGACTTTACCCAAGTGACCGCCAAAGATTTTGATGGACTACTGATCCCTGGCGGACGTGCACCAGAATATCTGCGTCTTAACAGCAAAGTTATCGCCCTCGTTAAAGCATTTGCAGAACAACAAAAACCCATTGCCGCCGTATGCCATGGCGCACAGTTGCTCGCTGCAGCCAACGTGATCCGTGGCCGTTCAATTTCAGCCTATCCAGCATGTGCACCAGAAGTACAATTGGCGGGTGCCGACTATGCCGATATCAAAGTAACTGATGCCATCACCGATGGCCAATTTGTTACTGCGCCAGCCTGGCCTGCACACCCTGAGTGGTTAGCACAGTTTAATAAGTTGCTGGGCTAACCCGCAGCTAAATCTCACAAGATACCATTGCTGATGCACTAACAGCGGTCACGTTAGACACAAAAAATCCGGTGAGCCTACCTCACCGGATTTTTATTTAGCGTGAATAATGCCTGTGACAAACATTACTCGCTGCTGAGCAAGCAACGTTATTTAGAGGTCGATACTCCTACCTGCATAAATTCACCCTGGGCACTGATGCTTTTCACGCGGATCACTGTGCCGGTATTAGGATTTATCACCCCCGCTGCAGGTAACTCAGGGTTCCAATACTGCTGCATATCATCAAAGATAGAGCTCGCTGGTAAGCTAGGATGCCAAGATGGCTGACTTCTATAATGCAGTTCCAGTGCATCGGTATCTTCTAGCCCAAAGGTAGAGTCAAAGGTCTGCACGCGTAAGCTCCAGGGACCTCCATCGGCACGATACATGACGTCCGGATGAGCATCAATCGGCAAAATGAGGCCTGAGCCTGGATGCTCGCTGGTATTGTTGTCGTCCGCTGAAGTATCCCAATAGCTGATAAGCAGACCATCCTGATAAGAAAAATGCTCTACCCAATCATAAAGCTCAGGATTATCCGTAAAGCCAAAGTTGTACGGACCATCTCTCAAACTGGCATCGAAGCCGCGATAGTTACGATACTCTGCAATATAAGCATTAAAGAACTCGCTATAAGAACTTCCTGAGGTCAATTCAAAGCCGCTATATGCCCAGCCTTGTGCCGCCTCGGCATCTTCAAGGGCAATATCAGTAATCTGAATATCATCAACCTGCAAACCAGATTCCGCTACCGCCTCATCGGTGACATAACGGAACCCTAGTAACACATCGCCAGCGTAAGCGGATAGATCCGCCGTTAACGTCATCCAGGTACCGTTGCTGCTACCAGTGATGCCATTACCCAAGTTATTGCCATTCGGGTTATAACTGGTAGAAAAGTTGGTCAGCACCGGTTGCCAGCTCACGCCACCATCAGTAGAAACTATGAGGTAGGCATAGTCCCAATCCAATTCGATACTGAATTTGACTTGAGCAGATAAGGTCGCATCAGCAGGCAGGCTAAATGCCTTAACCATGGCGTTATCCAACATATTGCCCTGACCGCTGTACCAGAAATAATCCCCAGCAAATGGCGTTCCGATGGTCGACTCCACTTGCTTATTAGGCAACAACACAATTAGCGCTTGCGCCTGCTTAGTATTGGCGGTTGCTGGTCCGAGCTTATGTTCAGATTTCGCGCCAGACGCAGCCACCTCATAGTTTAACCAGCCAAGCTGCAGCTTTTCCCAAGCGCCCATATGGGTTGGCTCGGTGCCGATACCATCTTCTGGCTTACCACTATTTCCATAGGAGCCTGATGACATCAGCGTCCAAAATGCAGTCGAGTTTTGTCCACCGGCGGTGTCGTATAGATCCGGTAAGCCTAGATCATGGGCGAACTCATGGGCAAACACCCCAACGGCACCATTTTCAGGTTCAATGGTGTAATCACCAATCCAGTATTTAGATGCACCAATTTGCACACCGCCATAAGGCACTTGCGTGCCGTTATCCAGCACTGGACCTCCAGCGTAGATTGGCGTCAGCTGCACATACCAGCGATGACTCCAAATGGCATCACTCCCCAATTCGCCACCGCCCGTTTCTTGTCCCTCGCCCGCGTGAACGACTTGGAAATGGTCGATATATCCATCGGGCTCGTTAAAATTGCCATCGCCGTCGTAATCGTAACGATCCCACACATCAAACTGACTAAGATACTCTTCTATCTCGGCGGCCGATTTTCCAGCATCAAGTTGGCTTTGGTACCAAGCATTTACACTATCTTGCACAAACAACCAAGTAGTCTGGCAAACGGTGCTGCCACAATAATCACGACCATAATGCGCGGCTCTGTAGGGGACTTGCACCCAGTCGGTCACATCGCCATTAACGGTGTAACGATTAGAGGAGAGCTCGATATAAAAATTGCGCATCGAGATAGCACCCGGCGCTTCAGAAAAGAGCAAGTCTTGAAAATGCGCCTGACTAAAATCGGGCTTCCAAATAGTGGTATTGTTTACGCTACGGTCCGGCTCGGAAATTTGATTATGCAATGGGCCTGGCTGTTCACTCTGCAGCACACCGTAAGGAGACTGAGCGTCACCAAATTCTGCAATTACAGTCCAGATGCGATCTTCGCCCTCGCGGGCTAGTTCAACAAATTGTCCTTTGGCGACTTGGTGTATTTTTTTGGCTTTCTGTTTTTTAGACAGCTGTTCAGTGAGTGCCTGTTGACGCAACTGCCGCCGTTGCTGTTCTAGAGGATTAGGCAAGTCATCTTTGTGTTTTGCCTGCTTTACTTGTGTATCAACAGGTGCTGCATGCAGTAACGTTGGCAGCGAGACCAAACTGGCAAGCATGAGGCTTGCCGAGCTAATAATTAATTTCCTTTGAATTGGCATAAATAAATCCCTAATTAACACTTCACATAATTACTTCTCCCGCCGTAACTGACGCCATTTCGACACATTCAGCACGGCAAATAAATGTCCTACTGCTTTACCAAGACCTGATAAGACTAGACGAAGACGCCAACAATTTGCGACACCAAAATTAAACTATTTATTAACTAATTTTTAACCTTTTAATCTATATAAGGTTTTCATGAAGGGCATTTAAAAGGATTACAACCAAGCGGAGGGGATACGCACATTTACGCGCAACAAAACCGTCAAGCCAGTGAATGAAGCACTGGCCGACAGACTAATCTTTACCTTGTTGTCGCTGGTACTCGCGCGACAGCTCTCTGAGAACAGATATCTGTGAACCAAAATTAGTGCAACCGCGGCAGACCAGCAGATGGCATTTCAACGATACCTTTTCGCCAAAATGTAATGGTCGTTCTAACTGTTGCGACAGTAGTTCGGTTGCTCTTTTGCAGGTGATGATCATAGTTACACCTCCTGAAACCATTTGTTGGTTAAGCATTCGCGCAGACGAATGCGCGCTCTATATAACATGACGTACAGATTACTGTGGCTAATATTATGTAGCTGACAAATCTCATCAGCTTCTAACTCAACAAATTCACGCATCATAAACAGTCGTGCTTGTGCCTCAGGCAAATGCGTTAAACACGTCTCAAACACCTGCCAGAAGTCTGCTGATAATGCCGATGCCGCAGGACAATGCCACGCTTGCGGCGCTTCTCCACTCTGCCAATGCTCTCTGCGATCGAACATCAGCTGTTCCATCGTGTTGGGCTCAGCTAACTCACTAAGGTTAAGTTGTCGCTTTTGCGCCCGCAGCACATCCACAATTTTGTGTTTGAGAATGCCAAACACCCAGGTTTTCACTTGCGCACGTTGTTGGAAATGCTCAATATTTTTCAGCGCGCCGAGTAGGGCTTCCTGTACGGCGTCTTCTGCTAATTGTTCATCCCGCAACTGCAACATGGCGAATTTGAGCATCTGCTGGCGCAGCTCAGCGATCTCCGCTTGGTCGATTTGGTCTGACACAGTGTTAGTCACCTTAGTGGCAATCTTTGACGCGCTAGCAACCGTTAGTCGCGTTGAAGAACAAAATTCTTACACACATAATGCCATGAAAACGTTAAATTGCGATTCAATCACCGACATGACCACTAATCGTTAAAAGCAAACTGATTTGACTGCGTGTCATCCTGCTTCATACATTTTTGGGCAATCTCTGGGCGTAGTTCAGCAGCAAGCTTGCCAGACTGCAGCAATTGCAACCAGTGATCATATTCTGGAATATGCGCCTGTTTATCCTGTTTGATGATATTGGCGTAAGCTCGCAACATACTGCTGACACCGGCTAACTGTGTCTTAAATTGATCGTTTTTGCTGTTCGGATGCTGCAACTGAAAAGCAGCATTGCCAAAAAATGACTGCACCAATAGTTCGTTGGCATATGGCAGGTGTTCTCGACTCGGTATTGGGCCAAGAATGTCGCAGACATTAATCATTACCGCGTCACTTTCTCTCGTCCAGTCAAACAGTTGTTGGCGTAAACCATCGGCCTCTTGCGCTAGCGGTCGTTGTTCAAGTTGTTGCGTCATCGCAATCACATCTGCGGCTTGCAACTGCAACGGTTGTGCCTTGAGTGGCGAGCAGCTCAATATCCATAAGCCAATGACCGAACAAACTAATTTGGTGATGGTGTTCAACTTAGTCTCCTTGCGCAGCAACATTCATACGCGTCCAAAAATCTAGTCACCCATGCAGTAAAAGTATGCTTTAAATCTAACGGTTGTTAAGCAACATCAGCATGACGGATGACTCATCATAGCGTTAAACGACGTGCTAGTTACCGAGGTTAAACCGATTTAATCAAAGTGCTGACACAGAGGTGCCTTGGCGTTAGCCACGAACAACAGCCGTTATCCCCCCTGAAACACACCGACCACATCAAGGCAGCAAAAACGCTAAGCCTCAATTGATAATAATTCTCATTAATCTATATTATGGAGTAACTCTTCTCGGTTGGGAGAATCATAATGGCGAGAACAATTAACCTAGCGATCAGCGAAGCCAAGCTAGCGCAATTGATGTTAGCAGGTGAAGTGTGTGCGGCTGATATCTGCTGTTTAGATGCAGAATCGAAACAGGCCGTATGGCGTCTGTGCCTGTGGTGTTGTGCTAGACGGACAAGTTGCCATCACTGCCAGCAGCCTTGTAATAATGAGGCTTCCACCTCACAAGCCGCGACACTAGGCACTACAATTATTGCAACAACCACAAACAGGACTGCTACGGGCAAATCCTAGCAACACGAGTTGTATTGCTGCTTAGCGGTGTTTTATTGCGACAGCTAGGGTATAGTTTGCTCATTGTTTTTATCAGCCCATAAATAACCCACACTGTTATGAATGAGAACCTGAAAAAACTACAGCAGCTAGAGCAAGAAAACGCACGCCTGAAACGTGAAAATGCGCGGCTGCAGGAAAAGCTCAACGCAGCCTTGGACGGCACAGGCTTATGTTTGTGGGAACATCATCTGCCCAGCGGGCAACTCACCATATTCAACATGGAATGGGGCAAAATGCTCGGGTTCAATTCACAAGAACTGGAAGCCCATTTCGATATCTGGAAAAGCAAACTGCATCCTGACGATTACGCCGAAGTTGTTGGTGCTTTTGAAGATCATCTGGCCGGCAAAACCAGTTCTTACCAAGCAGTGCATCGCATGCTTCACAAAAATGGTAGCCATAGTTGGGTCGCTGATCGTGGTCGGGTGGTAGAGTTTACCGAGGATGGCACACCTTTGCGTGTCATGGGCACGCATATCGATATCACCCAAGAAAAACGCTACGAACTGGCACTGGCAAAACTGGCCAGTACCGATCCACTCACTGGCGTATTAAACCGGGCTAAGTTGGAGCAGGAATTTGATCAACTCAACCAAACTCAGGTGAAACAACGGGCGGTGTTGATCTTTATCGATTTAGATAATTTTAAGTCGGTCAATGACCAATTGGGTCATCAGGCAGGCGACAAGGTGTTGATGCTAGTTGCGGAATGGCTTAACGAACTCGCCCCCGCTAACACACAGATTGCCCGCATGGGCGGTGACGAGTTCGTTATGCTTAGCTGTTGTTGTGATAGCAACACCGTCAGCGGCTTCACGCAAACATTGCTTAAACGCGCTGAACAAGCCATCAAGCTGGACAATGGCACAGCCAAAATCGGCTTTAGCATAGGTGTCTGCGAATTCGCTATTCCCTGCAACGATTTCAACGCTCTTTATCAACTGGCAGATAACGCCATGTACCGGGTGAAGAAAAACGGTAAGAATGGCGTCGCCTATGCCACAGTGGACAGTCTTAACACCGCATCAGAAAATGCGTAACCTCAATATTAAGACTGCACATTGGCGCTAGTCAGCGCGGTAAACGCAGCGGCCCGCCACATAAGTTGCCGCCACGTTGCGCTCATCCCCCAGCATCATCAGCGCAAATAAACTATCTTCCAGCCCCTTAGCGTTTTGCATTCTCAGCCGTTGCACATCGGTTGCCGCCCAATCGAGCACCACTAAATCCGCTTCGCTACCGATCGCCAACGAACCAATTTTATCGTCTAGGCTAAGCGCTATCGCACCTCCCAGTGTCACCAGATAAAAGCCATCTAAGGCGGACAACTTTTGTCCCTGTAGCTGCATCACT
The DNA here is from genome assembly GCF_000753795.1 of Shewanella mangrovi. Taxonomy (GTDB): domain Bacteria; phylum Pseudomonadota; class Gammaproteobacteria; order Enterobacterales; family Shewanellaceae; genus Shewanella; species Shewanella mangrovi. Next base: position 44,199 of record NZ_JPEO01000004.1, on the reverse strand, counting down.
TTGTAGGCATCGCACAAGGTTTGCAGCGGTGAAAAGCTAGTGCCAGCCCCAACATCTGTGCCTAAACCGACGCGGACCTTATCGCAATGAGCACGGGCCAGTGGGAACAAGCCGCTGCCGAGAAACATATTGGAGCTAGGACAAAATGCGATGACAGAATCGGTGTCACTAAAGGCTTGCCACTCCTCATCTGTTAAATGAATCGCATGGGAGAAAATTGACTTAGGGCCGCTCAATCCAAAGCGCTGATAAATATCAAAGTAGCCATCGCATTCGGGAAATAACGATTTAGCCCACTCAATTTCATTTTTATTTTCTGATACATGGGTTTGCACATAGGTATCTGGGTATTCCGCATGTAGCTGCCCTGCTAAGGTAAGCTGCTCCGCCGTCGAAGTCGGCGCAAACCTTGGGGTAATGGCGTATTGCAAACGACCACGGTTATGCCATTTTTCAATTAAGGCTTTGCTTTCAGCATAGCCAGATTGTGGGGTATCGAGCAGGTAATCCGGCGCATTGCGGTCCATCATTACCTTGCCCGCAATCAACCGCATGTGCCTTTCTTCTGCTTGCTCAAAAATCGCATCAACCGACTGCGAATGCACGGTGCCAAACACCAAGGCCGAGGTGGTGCCGTTTTTCAGTAGCTCGTTAATCACAAACTTGGCAATCTTGCTGGCGTAGGTTTTATCGGCAAACTGTTGCTCGGTAGGAAAGGTATAAGTATCGAGCCACTCCAATAACTGCTCACCGTACGCGGCAATCATCTCGGTCTGCGCATAATGAATATGGGTATCGACAAAGCCCGGCATAATGAGCTGACCGGAACGATCTTCTAAGTGCGGATACTTGCTTGCATCATCAGCGTGATAATCTCGCAACTCCACAATGAGACCATGCTCAATCACCAGTAAACCATCGGCAAAATATTGATAGCTTTGCGCTGGCGTTTCCACTGCTGCAGGATTGGCAATAAAGTGCAGAAAACTACCACGAATGGCGTGATTTTTAGCAAAAGGGTGAGCACTGGCGACAGCTGGCTCTATCGACGGGATCGACATAACAAGACTCCATTGAATATTAAAATACCAATGGTTTTTGACTTAGCAGCCTCACATCAAAGCGCTAAGCCCTTGTTAATCGATGTTTGTATAACAACCGAAAACCATAAAAAGCGGCAGTATCATAGCGATATTTATGCCAATAGTTAACTGGTTATTTTTGTGGGTATTTCGCGTGGGGACACCACAACGCGCTGATACACATTAGTGCAAACAGCAACAAGACGAACCAATCTAGTGCATGCGAATAAAACAAAACAGCCAAGCCCCAAGGCTTGGCTGCTACGCTAACAAGCGTGTTTTAGCTTAGCGGTTCAACAGAGTGGCAGGTAGCACCTGAATATCATCAAGGGCATCTTTGCCTGAAATACTACCGCCAACAATCACCACCTTATCACCGACTTGCGTAATGCCTTGGTTACGCGACGGGCGGAACGGAATGTTCTTGAGTTGCTGCCATTTCTGGGTATTGAAATCGTATTGCATGACCAATTCCAGCTTACGCTCATTACCAAAGGTCAATAGCTTATCGCCCACTACAATAGCGGACTCATAGCTGATGCCAAAAGGTAAACTTTCGAGGCGTTGCCACTTATCGGTTTGGGGATCGTAACAAGCAAACATGGGCAGTGGATTCACAAAGTTTTCGCCACCCACGATATAGATCTTACCTTGATAAACCACCGCCTTGGTTTCCGCAGCTTGTGGCATATCAGCCCCTTGCGACCAAGTTTGGGTATCCAAATCCAAAATATCGACTTTGGCACTAGCCGCGATTCTGAACAGAGGTTTTTCCACCACTGTTGAACCACCAATCACGTAAATTTTATTGCCTACACGCACCGCTGCCGTGGAACGGCGTGGATGCGGCAAATCGCGGCCATATAATACTTCGCCACTCTCAGTATCAAAGACTTCAACGGTCGGATTGGTCACGTGACCTTGTAAGCGAAAACGGGTTGTCCCGCCCAATACATAGATATGACCCTGACCATCGCTGACCGCTGAGCCATACGTCCGCGGCATCAACTTGGTACTTAACTCGCTGACGCTATTTTGCTGCAGGTCGATTTTTTCAATCACATCACGCGGCCCTTGCGAATTCTGACCACCGATAACGTACACCTGATTATCAACCGTCACCGCAGCGGGCGCATTACGCGGCAAATTAAGGTTAAGTTGGCTGGTAGAGATGTTGCTGCATGCCCCAAGCATGAGCGCACAGAGTGAAAAGGCGAGTTTCTTCATTGTCATATTCCCTTATTCTCCAACGAGACAAATTCCATGTGCTGTTAAATTGCGAAACAGCGAAGTGATCGCTTGGTTAAGCATGCTTCATTTGACACTTTTTTGGTAGTAAACTTTGTAAATATCTATTTTGTTACCAATGTGTTACGTAAAGCACGCTTCATTTTTTCGCTGCAATCCTGTGCCTAACTGGCTGCCGAACACGGCACACAATTAGCGTACCTAGGCGACTAAATAACAGCGCATGCTTTTAATAAGCAATCTGCAAGATATTGGGTGGCAGGCCCAGCAGAACGGCGATTTTTGACCAATAAATACAACGGAATACTGTAATCAACCGGCTTTTGCTGGTTGATCTCGCGCAGCTCACCATTGGCTAAAAACGGCGCCACACTGTGCGCTGGCAAACTGCCGTAACAGATTTTGGCCTTAATCGCGGCAATGGCTGATTCCACCGAATTCACTGCCCACTGCTGCTGATTGATATTGGCCATCAAGGCCATCTCTTGTCCCACGCGCTGATAGTAGATCTGTTTATATTGCAGCAAAGCTTCATTGGCGATTGGCTCGCTGTGCTCGGTAAATATGGGATGTTGCGCCTGCGCCACGCTGATCAGCTTAACCTCTAACAGTTTCGGCCCCGGCAGCAAGCCCGCCTCAGATACGGAAATCGCGATATCGCAAGCGCTGTCGTCACTGGGCTGCAACCGCATCCGTTCATGAATATGCACTTGGGTCGCCGGATAAAGCTCTGAAAACCGAGCAATGGCTTGGAACAACACATCTTTTGGGAAAATGCTCTCCAGCGATAGATGAATATTGGCCTCAATCCCTTGGCTCAAAAAATTGGCCTTTTGCTCAACGTTCTCAAACTGCTGCAGAAGTGGCACCACATCGTTCAGCAGTTTTTGGCCGATATCGGTCAATTCACAGCGTTTGCCGTCCATTTTGATCAGCTTAACGCCGAGCTGTTTTTGCAGCTTGGCAATTGAATAGCTCACGGTAGATTGGCTGCGATTCAACTGCTCTGCCGCCGCCGTGAAGCCACCTAATTCAAATACAGTCTTAAATGCTAACCATTGCTCTAACGTTGTTTTATACACGGGATTTTTAGCACCTATACTTTCTGCCACACCAATGATTACAGCCCAGCCACACTATCTAACATTTAGATGGATTACGCTAATATTTTGATTATTTGATTCAATTTACTAATGGTAACCTAACGCCAAATTTACCGAGATGCGAGCGACTTATGCGTAAATATTCCCCTACCCCAGTCAATTTCAAAGGCTTAACCGCCTTGAGTTTGCTGGCAATGTTTGGTTTCAGCAGCCAAGCGTTTGCTAACGATGATGTTGCCACAAGTTGTGAGCAGCTGACCCAAGTGGCCATTCAAAATGGCCATATCACCGAAGCCCACATGGTGGCGCCGGGTGATTCCAGCAAAGACCCATTCCGCATGTTCACTGGCAGTAGCGATACTACCTTTAAACTGCCAGAGCACTGCGTAGTACGCGGTGAAATTGAAAAACGTACTGGTGCCGATGGCAAAACCTACCGCACCCAATTTGAAGTGCGTCTGCCAACCAAATGGAGCAAACGTTTTATGTTCCAAGGTGGTGGCGGTACTGACGGCTTCCTTGCTAACGCACTTGGCACCATTCCTAGCGCAGGTTCAACCGCCCTGCCAGCCTTGGCACGCGGTTATGCGGTCGCTTCCATGAACGGTGGCCACGATAGTCCAGACCCAACCTTCGGCCTCGACCAACAAGCGCGTATTGATTATGCCTATGCTGCGCTCGGTAAAGTTACCCACGCCACCAAAGCGATTATCAGCACGTACTACAACGCCGAGCCAGCACACTCCTACTTTATGGGTTGCTCGAACGGTGGCCGTGAAGCGATGATGGCGGCGCAACGCTATCCGCTAGAGTTCAACGGCGTAGTTGCCGGTAACCCAGGTTTCCACTTAAGCCGCGCCGCAGTAGCAGAAGCATGGGACACCCAATCATTGATGAGCATCGCGCCAAATAAGGTACTGGCCAATGCGCTGACTCAACAAGATTTAGACTTGGTTAGCAACGCTATTTTGCAGCAATGCGATAGCTTAGATGGCGTCAAAGACGGCATCGTCGCTAACTACATGGCCTGTCACTTTACGCCTGACACCCTGCGTTGTAGCAAAAAAGATGGCCAATGCTTAGCAGACAACAAAGTTGATGTGCTGCAAAAAGTGTTCAGTGGCGCCGTAGATAGCCAAGGCAACAAACTCTACAACAGCTGGCCGTATGATACTGGTGTGAACGCTCCGGGCTGGCGAGCATGGAAGCTAGGTACCTCTCAAGACCCAGCGAAACCAAATGCGCTGAACACCCACTTAGGCGCAGGTTCCATGGCGTTTTACTTTCTGACACCTGCGAACCCTGATTTCAATCCAATGACGTTCAACTTTGATACTGACACACCGCTGACCAACGAAACCGGTGCCATCAACGATGCTACATCTACCTACCTTAATAGCTATGTAGCTAAAGGTGGCAAAATGATTATCTTCCAAGGTTTGTCAGACCCAGTGTTCTCTGCCGACGATATTCGCGATTGGTATCTTAAAGCACAACAAAACACCGCCAAAACCAGCGATAAGGATTGGGCGCGTTTGTTTATGGTGCCAGGCATGAACCACTGTGGCGGCGGTCCAGCGTTGGATGACTTCGATCCACTGACTGCCATCCAAAATTGGGTAGAAAAAGATGACGCCCCAAGCGCATTGAAAGCCCAAGGTAAAGCCTTCCCAGGTAAATCAATGCCAATCTGTGCTTACCCACAAACTGCCCAATACAACGGCAGCGGCGATGTAAACGCATTTGATTCTTACACCTGTAAATAATCAAAACTGCATCTAATTGTTTGTTATAAATAGAAAAAAGCCAGCATTTTTGCTGGCTTTTTTATTGTCCCAATTTCCACTCACTGGCATTAATCACCAAATGGGTTATCTATGCTGTGGCTCGGTTCGGTAAACCACTCCGGCCCAGTTTCGCCCATGTAGAAGTGATCTTCTAAGCGCACACCAAATTCCTCTGGCACCACAATCATCGGCTCGTTAGAGAACACCATGCCAGTTTCCAGCGGAATTTGATTGCCACGCACCAAGTAAGGCGCTTCGTGAATATCCATCCCCAAGCCGTGACCGGTGCGATGCGGTAACCCCGGCAAATCATAATCTGGCCCCAAACCATCCGCTTGCAGTGAAGCACGCGCAGCGTCATCGACACTGCCACAAGGCTCACCAAGTTTGGCAGCAGCAAAGGCCGCGAGCTGGGCGTTTTTCTCCGCCAGCCAAATCTGCTGTTGTTTCTCGGTTGCATCGCCAAATACATAACTGCGAGTAATATCAGAGTGATAGCCTTTGAGCTTACAGCCAGTATCAATCAGCACCATATCGCCCGCTTTGAGGGTTTGCACATACTCCACACCGTGCGGATAAGACGTCGCTTTACCAAACAGCACAATGCAGAAGTACGAACCGCTGGCGCCCACTTTGCGGTGCGCTTGCTCGATAAATTCTTCCACTTCGGCGGTGGTAATGCCTTCATGCAAAATGCTGGCAGCGGCTTTGTGCACTTCCAGCGTCATCTGCATCGCTTGCTTGATCAGCGCAATCTCTTTCGCTTCTTTGTGCATGCGACAATGGGCTGTGACGTTAAAGCCGTTGATGATACTCAGTTCGCCCGCCTGTTGTTGAATGCCATCGACCATAAAAAATTGGGTCGATTCATCCAACGCCAATTTGCCGCTGCTGATGCCACGTTTATTTAGCGAATCAATCAGCAATGCATACGGACTTTCATGTTCATGCCAACCGAGGATTTCTCCGTCCACTAGCAAACGTTGCTTGATGGTGTCGATTTCAAACGCGGGCGCCAGATAGTAAACCTCACCACTGGCCAGCAATACTGCGCCCATCAAGCGTTCGCTTACGCCCCAGTTGATGCCAGTAAAATAGCTCAAGTTAGTGCCTGAGTTGATATACAAGGCGGCGATGTCGTTGGCACGCAGATACGCCTGCGCCTTGGCAATACGGGCTTGGTAATCGGCCAGTTCAATCTTGGCCGCGCCTGCGGTCATATCGCTTAAGCAGGCTAACGCTTGCTCCGGCGTACTGCCGCCGATGCCTTTGGTGTTCCGAGTAATATTGTCGATGCTCATGCTTGTCTCGTTGTCAAAATCTGTGGTTATTAATTGGCTTACAGCAATTGTGCTGCAGCGTGATTCATTCTGGGTTTAAATAATCAGTGGTTGCCGCGTTTTCGGTTTAAATAGCAGTACGCCAAACACCGGCCCGGCGCTGTTGCCTGCTTTCGGCTCAAAGCGCACATTAATCTGGGCTTTGCCACGGGTTAACCGCTCAGGGATGTCGTACACCACATCGAAGAATTGGCCCGGCTGGTCAAAGTTAAGCGTTTGGCTGGCGATGCGTTCGCCTTCTACCAGAATGTAGAACTCGCGCTGGCGCTCCTCACCCCAATAACTGGCTTGTAGTTTTAACGGCCCATCGGCCGCTTGCATAGTGAACGAGAAGAAACCGCCGCTGCGCGCATCCCGCCCAGCACGGCCGCGATATACCACCGGATAGCTGATCTCAGATTCCAACTGATGATTGCGCTCCGGCTGCATTTCACCGAGATGCATAACATCCACCGAACGATTGGCCAGATCCTGCAAACGCGCTTGCTCGGCAGCATAAGCCACTTCGGCATCAGCCCACCCGGCATCGCTGAAGCGCTCAAAATAGACCGCGCTGCGGCGATGATGCTGGGCATAAAACGGCACAAAGGTCATATCGTGCGGTCGACCAATGCCTTGACTGATAAACGCCGCTTTGCTGGCATCAATCGTCTCGAATTTACTGTCTAAATCACTGCCCACCAGCGCGGGCGCGGTGCCGCCATAATCTTCGTGTTCACCGCCGAGATCGGCCGCCAGCACCATTGGCCCACGCAGCAAGGCCACCAGCTTGTCGCTGCCCGCGGCGGTTTCGAAGCGCAGTTGCATAGGTAGCGTCAATTCAACCAGATCACCCGCTTGCCAACGCCGACTAACGGCAACATAACCGCGATCGACATTGGCTTGGGTGACCTGTTTGCCATTCACGCTTAGTTGCCAAGCATCGCCCACCCACGCTGGAATCCGCAGAGCCAGCGTAAATGCACGCTCAGCCTGTTCAACGGTAACAGCCACTTTGCCGGCGTAGGGATATTGCGTATCCAGCCGCAGTTTGCCTTTGCCACTGACATTAACCGTCGATGCAATAAACAGGTTCACCAGCAGCGTGTCATCCTGCTGCCACCAGATAGAATCGCCATGTTTGGCGTGGCTTTCCATGCCAGAGCCGACGCAACACCAGAACGAATCAAACGGGGTGGAATATTCACGCACCGCGCCCGACATCAGCGGCGTCATATAGGTCACCATGCCATTTGCTGGGTCAATCTGCGCCAAAATATGATTCAGATGCGCCCGCTCGTAGAAATCAAAATAGCGCCCGTCCACTTGCCAGCTATAAAGATGGCGCGTCAGCTTGAGCATGTTATAGCTGTTGCAGGCTTCGCAGGTTTGCTCAGTAATATGGTTGGCGATGGTATCCGGCGCCGAAAAATACTCGCGGTCGGCATTGCCGCCAATCACGTAGGAGTGATGCTGCGTGACCGTTTGCCAAAAGAAATTCGCCGCCGTCGCCGGTGTGCTGGCGCCGGTCAGCTCATGAATGCGCGCTAAGCCGATAATCTTGGGGATTTGGGTATTGGCATGATGATTGGCCAGTTGATCAGTTTTGGCCGCCAATGGATCGAGCACTTTATGGTGGTGCAGCCGCAGCGCCAGCTTGAGCCAACGCTCGTCCTTGGTGCGGGCGTACAGCTCGGCAAAACTTTCATTGATGCCGCCGTGTTCGCAATCCAGCACGCGCTGCAGTTGCGCTTCAGTTAACGGCGCAAACACCGCCTCAATATATTCACCAAGCTTAAGCGCAATCGGCAGCGCCGCCTTAATGCCGCAATACTGCTCAGCATCAAACAGCCCAGCATACAACTTGTGCCAGTTGTACAGCGGCACCCAGCAACCGTTGAGATCGAACCCCGCCGAGCGAATATCGCCGGCGCGGATTTCAGCAAATATTTCCTTACCATCAACTATGCTGCCGTCCTTGCGTTTGCGGGTAAATCCCGCAACATAACCATCACCCTGTGCTTGCTGCACCTCAGTCAGTTCACTGACGATGTACTGCAATCTTTGTTTGGCTTGTGGCTCACCGGTTTGCGCATACAGCAGTGCCAGCGCTGACATGTAATGGCCGAGCGAATGTCCGGCAATGGTGTCGCCTTCCCAGCCGCCGTAGACCTCGCCTTTAGGTGTGAGTCCGGCAAATAAGCGGAAGTTATGCAGCAACCGATCCGGCTCAAGCTCAAGCAGATAACGATGGTTGGCATCGACCGCACGTTTGAAGTCAGAATCGAGCAAGCGTACCGCTGCTAGCGGCACAGGCAGTGCCGTATTTGGCAAAGGTTTCAGCGGGATTTTAGGGGTCGTTGCAGTGCTCGCAACTGGCGACTGACTGCAAGCCGTCAGCGGTAAACTCGCGGCTGCAGCAACGGCGGCTCCGCCCTTAAGTAATTGGCGACGCTGACGAGAAAAACACAGCTGACACATGTAAAGCTCCTGCAGCGGAATGTTGACGGGGTAAGGTTTTCATGTTCTTTTTTATAACGTATACGAAATAACAACACTAATACAACAAGGAGAAGGCAGTGCCAAGCAAACCCGTTTTTCCGCGCATGCTGCTGTTAGCATCGATTCTGGCCCTACACCCGGTATCTAGCGCAATGGCCAGCAATGCTGACCAAGCATTTGAAACTATTTATAAAACCGAGTGGCAATGGCGTCAGGACCAAAACGGCGTAAACGAAGATAGTGTCATCACGAGTGTTCCAAGTTCATTGCCTGATGTTAGCTTGACTAAACAACAAGCCAACCTTAGTTACTGGCAAAATGTGCAACAAAAGTTGTCAAAGATTGATAGCAGCAAGTTGTCCGCCGATAACCAGATGAATTTGCTGGTGTATCAGCAGCAGATTGGTTCGCTGATCTCTGACATCACCAACAAGGTCTATGAGCGTCCATTGTCAGGTGATACCTCATTTTGGGGCGATCTGACCTACATGGCAGATGAAGGTTTTCACACCGAGCAAGACTATCGCAACTACATCAAATGGTTGGCCGATATGCCGCGCTACTTCAGCCAGAACATCGACAACATGCGCGCCGGAATGAAACGCGGTTTTGTGTTGCCGACAATCAGTCTGCAAGGCCGCGATGCCACCGCCGCTTCCGTAGTGGATGCCAAAGGCGCAGCCAATATCTTCTACGGCCCGTTCAAAAAGATGCCGGCTAACTTGCCAGCAAATGTTCAAGCCGAGCTGCAACAAGCGGGCTTAAATGCCATTGCTAAATCAGTGATCCCCGCACACAAGTTAGTGCTCGATTTCCTGCGTGATGAATATATGCCGCACGGGGCCGATTCACTGGCAGCGTACGATCTGCCCAACGGCAAAGCGTTTTACCAATCGCAAATCGAGAAATACACCACGCTGAATTTGAGCGCCGATCAGATCCACCAAATCGGTTTGGATGAAGTGGCGCACATCAAACAGCGCATGTTTGATGTGATGAAGCAGGTGAAGTTTGATGGCAGCTTGAAAGAGTTTCTCGACTTCCTGCGCACCGATCCGCAGTTCTATGTCAAAACCCCGCAAGCACTGCTCGACCGCGCCGCGTGGATCGCCAAAGAGTTTGATAGCAAAGCCGCACAGTACTTTGGTCGCCTGCCCCGCAGCCGCTTTGCGGTAATTCCGGTACCGGATGATATCGCGCCGTACTACACCGCTGGCCGTGGTGGCCCAGGCGTGTACTTAGTGAACACCTACAATCTACCAGCGCGTCCGCTGTATTCATTGCCCGCGCTGACGCTACATGAATCGGCGCCAGGTCACGCGTTCCAAATGCCGCTGGCGAATGAAAACAAAGCCTTACCTGAGTTCCGCCGCGACTATTACATCTCCGCCTTTGGTGAAGGTTGGGCGCTGTACAGCGAAAAACTCGGTGAAGAGATGGGCATGTACCACACGCCGTATGAGCTGTTTGGCATGTTGAGCTATCAGATGTGGCGCGCCGCCCGCTTGGTGGTCGATACCGGCATTCACGCTAAGCATTGGACGCGCAAACAAGCGCAAGACTTTATGCTGGATAACACTGCGCTGTCGACCCATGAAGTCACCACCGAAGTGGACCGTTACATCGCCTGGCCGGGCCAAGCGCTGTCGTACTATTTGGGTGAAATGGATATCGTTAAAAATCGCCAGAAAGCGGAAAAAGCGCTGGGTGAGAAATTTGATATTCGCGCCTTCCACGACACAGTATTGCAGATGGGTTCCGTGCCGCTGTCAGTGCTGGATGCACGCATCGACCAGTTTATTGCCGATGGTGGTAAGTCACCGTATCAAGACTAATCGGTTGATTTAGTAATAGAAAAGCCACGCATGTGTGGCTTTTTTTATGAGCGTTTGTTTTGCTAGAAACAGTCATCAACTGCCAAAGATTATCCAGTTCAACGCGCCAGCGCAGAACCACATAAACAGCAGATAGCGCCAGTTATCGCGCAGAATGCCAATACTGTTGGCTTGATAACGACTGACCATCGCCAAACCGACGCCCGACAGCGGGCTCACCGCAGTCGCCGTGCCCCACACCGACAGATACAAAAACGCTAACTGATTCAAATCTTGGGCAATCGGCAGTAACAGCGGGCTAGCCAAAGAGACACTCACCAGCGGATGCACGCCAATCAAGCCGACCAAAATCATGATTAAACTGGCGCCCCAGAATACCCACGGCGAGATGTGCGCAATATTGAATTGAAACAGCTCAGGATAGCTGGCGATCAACGCCGCCACGCCGCTGGAGAACACACCCGCCGCTAAAAACAGCGCGAACTGGCTGGCCACACTCGGCAGACGCCGTTCGATATAATTGACCAGCACTTGCTTGCGTGGTCGTCCATTCAAAAACAGTAAGGCCGCAATCGGCGCCGCAATGCTGATAATCGTCAGAATATGCACCGCGGGATACACGTAGTGCAGCACCAGCACGATCACCGCCAAGATCAGTGGCATCACTAAACTGTCGCGTTTCAGCGGATAACCACGAAAGCCGTTAATGCGATAGCGGCGCATTTCATAGTAAGTAAACACCGCCATTAGCAGCGCCAAAATCAGCCCCGGCACCATGGTGTGAGTCCATTGCGCGCCATTGGCGTAGGTCATCGCCACCCCAAAGGCGATAAAAAACGGCGACCAATAGCCGCCGGAACAAAAACCACGCATCAACACCACAACTTGACCGCGCGTCAGCGGCGCTTTGCGCTGCAATCGATCGCCCACTACAAAAATCACCGACAGATTGATCACCGCGCCAAGCAGATGACACGACAAAATCGTCGACCAAAAGCCGCGTTTTCCCATCGGCTGTGAGGTATCAACCGCTTCAGGATTGGTCAACGCCAGAAACGACACCGCAGTGAACATGGTCAACAGCGGTAGGTTGCGCGATATCGCGCTAAACAGGCCAACATCGGTGCCTTTGATGGCGCCCCACAACAGCATTAACACGCCGCAACTGAACAGAATTGCCGCTTGTTTGTGGGCCGATTTGCCCAGTGACGGCCAGCAAAAAGCGACCGCTAACCACGAGATAATAGCCGGGAGCAACAAGGATACATCGAGTGCAATGGCAAGCAGGTAACTGATGGCGGTGGCACAGACGAACCACCCCGCAATGCGGGTACGTTGAACGGGTGAAAGCACAGATAGCATGTTTAATTTACGGCAGCATGAGACAAGGTTACGGCCGAATGACCGCGGGTAGGCCTATTTTAACAGGGATAAGTGACTGCTTATAGCCGATTTAACGATAAATTATTCTGTATCAAACAGTTAATTAAGCACTACTTAATTAATAATCCACAAATTACGGTTTGAGTTTTAGTAACGAGATCGCTACTCTATCGCAAATGCTAATTATTATCATTTGTAGTTATTGGAGAAATAAATGATCCGTCCAGTACCCGCTACCGTGTCGGTAGTGAGCGCGTTAACTCTTGCTTTAGCGGCTAGCTTTGCCCACGCTGCCACCATTGACAACACGATTGAAGATGCCGCCCCAGCCGAAACTAGCATTCTGCAACAGCACGAGCATGATGGTCAGCAACACCGTGGTCACCACAAGAGTAAACAGCATAAGCAACGGATTGACGAACGTATCGAAGTCGTTGGTACTGCGGAGCAGCAGATCAAACAATCACTTGGCGTATCATTTATCACTGCGGAAGATCTGGCGCGTCGTCCCCCAGCCAACGACTTGGCCGATATCATTCGCAAAATGCCCGGCGTTAACCTGACCGGTAACAGTGCCTCAGGCCAATATGGTAACAACCGCCAAATCGATCTGCGCGGCATGGGCCCAGAAAACACCCTAATTTTGATTGATGGTAAACCTGTATCTTCCCGCAGCTCAGTGCGCATGGGTAAATCCGGTGAGCGTAACAGCCGTGGGGATACTAACTGGGTGCCAGTAGAAGCGGTTGAAAGTATTGAGATTCTGCGTGGACCAGCGGCAGCGCGTTATGGTTCAGGTGCTTCGGGTGGTGTGGTCAACATCATCACCAAAGCGCCATCAAAAGGCCTACACGGTGATATCTCGGTCTTTACCAATCAGCCAGAAGACAGCCTTGAAGGCGCCAGCAAACGCGCCGGTTTTAACTTGTCTGGTGGCTTAACTGATGAGCTATCGTTCCGCTTGTTCGGTAACCTCAACAAAACCGATGCGGATGACCAAGCGCTGAACCAAGAATTTGCCAGCAGCGATACTGCTATGGCGCCAGCAGGCCGTGAAGGTGTGCGCAACAAAGATATCAACGGCTTAATCCGTTGGGATGCCACCAAACATCAAGTATTTGAATTTGAAGCAGGTTACAGTCGCCAAGGCAACATCTACGCCGGTGACCGCGCGGTCAACCAAAACGGCTCTGACTTGATGGCCGAACTGGCCAACAGCGGCGCCGAAACCAATACCATGTATCGCCAAAGTGCATCAATTTCACACCGTGGCAGCTGGGATTGGGGTGATACCAACCTGTCTTTCTCCTATGAAAACAGCCGCAACCACCGTTTGAATGAAGGTTTGGCCGGCGGCCGTGAAGGCAGCATCACCTCCGATGCGGACTGGTCAACCTCCAGCTACAAAACCTTAGAATTGGCCGGTAGCGCCAGCATGCCATTTAAACTGTGGCAGCGTGCTCACAACGGCACCGTGGGTTTTGAAATTGGCCAAGATAAACTCGACGACCCATATTCGGTATCACAAGGTACTGGTGGTGGCGCAATTGATGGCCTGAACGACAACCGCACTGGTAAATCAGACAGCAACTACCAAGCGCTGTACGCCGAAGATAACATCGAGCTGACCGATGCGTGGATGATGACCGCTGGGGTGCGGATGGATCACTACGATAAATTCGGCAGCAACTTCAGCCCCTATATCAGCAGTTCATACAATCTGACCGACGAACTGACCGTTCGTATGGGCGTAGCCAAAGCCTTTAAAGCGCCAAACTTGTATCAATCTAACCCAGATTATCTGTACTACACCCGTGGTAACGGTTGCCCGAACCAATACCCAAGCCAAGGTGCCGGTTGCTACATTTTGGGTAACGACGATCTCGACCAAGAAACCAGCGTCAACAAAGAGATTGGCCTGCAATATCAACTGGCCGGTTGGAACGCCAGCGTGACCTACTTCCGTAACGATTACGACGGCAAGATTGTGTCAGGCATGGTGCCATACGGCGAGAACGACAACGGTGCGTATCTGCTGCAATGGACCAACGCCGATAAAGCGATTGTGGAAGGGATTGAAGGCAACATTAAAGTCCCTGTGATTGGTGAGTACGGCGAAGTGCTGAACTGGAACACCAACATCACTTACATGGATAAAAACCGTAACGAAACCACTGGTCAACCGCTGTCAGTGATCCCACGTTACACCATCAATTCGATGCTGGATTGGCAAGTGACTGAAGCGCTATCGCTGTCATTCACTTGGACCCGCTACGGCACCCAAAAACCACAGACGTTGACCTTCAATGGTGCAGAAGCTGAGGGTGATGCCCTGCGCGAACGTGCGCCTTACAGCTTGCTGAGCTTAGGTGGTGTGTACCACTTGAATGACAGCATCCGCTTCAGCGCTGGCGTGAGCAACCTGACTGACCGTCGATTGTTCCGCGAATCCACCAGCGCTGGCGAAGGTGCCAACACTTACAACGAGCCGGGCCGTGCCTACTATGCACAAATCACTTACTCGTTCTAAGTTATCTGCTTGATCAAACGGCCGCGCTCTAGAGCGCGGCTTTTGCCGTTTTACGCTTGTGCGACTGTTTGAGGATGTTGCCATGATTGCTACTCGCCCACTTTATACGCCGCTGGACCGTATCGGCTGGCTCAATACCACCATTCGCTGTGTACTGGCACTGCTTGGCAGCTATGCCAACGCCGTGCTGCTCGGTTCAGTGATTGCCATCACCCTGTCGATGCCCGCCAAAGACGCCACCATGAGCGCCATTATGCTCGGTTTTGTGGTGCAACTGCTGGCGGTAATTTGGGTGTTCTACGCCCGCACCTTAATTGGCGCGTTTGTTGGCTTAGCCCTGCCCGCCACAGCGGCCGCAGTGGTATTACATTTGTTAGGAGCCAGCCTGTGAAGTTTGATAAACCCCGTTCACTGCGCAAATCGATGACTTGGGTGCACACTTGGACCGGCTTGCCACTCGGCTGGTTACTGTTTGCCATTTTCGTCACCGGCACCCTGTCGTTTTATCGGCTGGAGATCACCCAGTGGATGCAGCCAGAAACCCAGCAAGCGTCGATTTACGATCAAGGCCAAGGGCTCAGTACCGCCACCAAACTGCTGGAACAATATGCCAGCGATGCAGAATTTTGGTCGATAGGTTTTCCTACGGCGCGCAATCCACTGTATCAACTGCGCTGGCGTGCGCCGGAAGATAAATCTGGCCCTGAAAACGCTAAAGGCAAAGCTAAAAGCAACGCTAAAGGCAATGCTAACGGGCACGCACAAGGGAATGGCAAAGATAAACCGCAACGCGGGAGCAACAACGGCCACAATGCCACGTCTGCCGACACTGCAGCCAAAAAAACCAATGCGGAACAATCACAGCCTGCAGAGTCACACCTAGCCAAAGGCGCTGACGGCGACAAAATCAAACCGCAGCAAGGCCATCGAGGCATGATGCAGTTGTCGCTTGATCCCGCCACAGGCCAAGTGATCACCCCGCGCGAAACCGCTGGCGGCGAGTTTCTTTATCGCTTTCACTTTCAGCTGTATGGCATGCATTGGAGTATTGGCCGCACCATAGTAGCGATTGCCACCTTCTTTATGTTCACCGCCATCATTACTGGGGTGATCATTCACCGCAATATTTTCAAAGACTTCTTTTCGTTTAGGCCGCGCAAAGGCCAACGTTCATGGCTCGATGCACACGCCGCCACCAGCGTCATCGCGCTGCCGTTCCATCTGATTTTGACCTTCTCCGGCTTACTGTTTTTGGCCGGGCAACTGCTGCCGATGGTGGCTGGCGCTGCCTATAACGGCGATCCGCGAGGTTTCTTACGGGATTATCGTGGCTTTGGTGCCGAGCAAGCAGCACCTAATCCTAATGCCGCCAAATTAGTGGATATCAGCGCCATCGCACTTGATGCGCTCAAACGCTCGCCAGCGGGGATTGATAGCATCAATATCAAACGCCCCGGTAAAGCGGATGCAGAAATAAGTGTTACCACACCGGAAGGCTCGCTGTTTAGCGGCAAACAAAGCTTGGCGAGTTTGCAGTACAACGGCGTCACCGGGGACTTCATTCCCGCCACGAGTAAAGAGCACAGTGCCGCCGAAACCATCTGGAAATTTATGCTATCGGCACACATGGGCTTATTTACTACGCCAGTGATCCGCGCGCTGCTGTTTCTTTCCGGCGTATTGGGGTCGGTGATGATCGCTTCTGGCCTCGTGATGTGGTTAGTGGCGCGCCAACGCGAGCGCGAAAAACTCGGTTATCTGCCTCGCGGTCATCGTTTGGTGGAACAACTCAATGTCGCGGCGATTGCGGGGTTGCTGAGTGCACTCGGGGCATATTTCTGGTTTAACCGTATGCTACCGGCGGATATGGTTGACCGCAGCCATTGGGAAATCAACGGCTTCTTTGCTGTATGGGGATTGTGTTTGTTGCACGCCATTGTGCGACCACACCTCAAAGCATGGCGTGAGCAACTGTCACTCGCCACGGCTTTACTGATCACCATTCCGCTGCTAGACCCACTCACAGGCGGTAACTTTATTTGGCAAAACTGGCTACAAGGACAGTTCGCTATTATCGGGTTTGATCTCACCGCATTCGCACTCGGTTTGGGGCTGTTGTATGCCACCCTGCAGGTTAAGCACAAGCTGGCAAAGGCCGAAGTAACCAAAGCAGTGCCGCCAGCAAGCCGTTAATTACAGGAGCAATAACATGACGTTACTGGCATTTATACTGGCATTGTTTGGCTTCAATCTGTTGTGTATTACGACTGGCCGCAATGCCACGAGTATTTTATCTACACCACTATCACAGTCGCTGCGAAGATTATTGACCACGTGCGCCTGGTTGTTGTTAGCCCTGTCATTGTGGCCCATGCTGCTTAAAACAGATATTGCGATCGGCTTGGTTAACTGGGCTATGCTACTAACGGGCTCAGCGACAGTGGTGATCATACTGCTGAGCTACCGCCCCCATTATTTAGCTTGGCTAGTACGGCCCTTACGACCTTGGCTTAGCTAGATTTTTAACTACGTTGTCAGCAAAAAAGCGCGCTGGGCATTATTCGCAGCGCGCTTTACATCCGCACAGACATTCCCCCATTATCAACTAATCGCATGTGAATCGATTGATTTACTTAAGCAATTCCTAGCGCCATTTACTCAATCTAGGGATGTTATCGGCGCTTTCATATGGCATATTGTGTGGAATATGCCATTGAGTCATCGCCTGAATACTGGTGCAAGAGCTCATCAATACTGCTTGTGGTCGCATTAGCGCTTGGGAGCAGCCGTTAGAAAAAGGATTTTTATGAAGAAAGTTTTGCTTGTTGGCGCCGTTGTTATTGTAGGCGCTGTGGTGGCGGCACCCAAATTTGGTAGCGCTCGTTTCGAACAGCAGCTTGATCAAATTGTTGCAAAGTTAAATCAGTATCCGGGTTATAGCGCCACCGTCGTTAGCAATCAACAGGGTTGGTTTAGCGCCGATACCACCATTAAGTTCGG
This sequence comes from Shewanella mangrovi, assembly GCF_000753795.1. Lineage (GTDB taxonomy): Bacteria > Pseudomonadota > Gammaproteobacteria > Enterobacterales > Shewanellaceae > Shewanella > Shewanella mangrovi. The sequence goes on along the minus strand of NZ_JPEO01000004.1, from coordinate 26,410 downwards.
TATCGATTTCTCCGCTATGCCACGTTTTAGCCAAAATGATGCGCTCGCGGCGTTCCCTAAATTGTCATTTGATACCCAACTGCACACTCAGTTTGGCCCTTTACTATTTTCAGAGGACGCCACCCTTGGTTGGTATCGTACTGAACTCAGCATCGCTGCCGATGGGCTAAGAGATAAACTCAGTTGGCAGGCACAGCAACCTTTGGTCAACGTCAATTACACCGTCTCATTGCAAGACGCGATGTATATCAGTGACACCATCGCACCATTCACCTTCAAAGATGAAACGGGCCAGCTAGCTGGTGAATTTAGTGGTTATCAAGGACACGGTTCTTGGATTGGGCGGGCATTAAATTATCAGGGCAATGCTGCGGCACTCACCTTATCAGGCGAGCTAGAGGCAAAGGTGAGCAACATCGGCATGACAACCACAGCTGATGTCAATTTGGCCGAATTGCTATCTCGACAAGGCTACGACGGTAAAACCGCCATCACAGTGGCGGCGGTCGATTCAAATCTGGTGAAAGTTAACAAGTTGCTGATTGAATTGGCTAACAGCGTTGATAAAGACAATGACACAACCGCCGTTAGCATGAACTATGCAGCAGATAGCGTCAGTTACCTTAACTCCACCGCATCTGATTTAGCGCTCAATATCACTCTTGGTAATATCGATAATAACTTCTTACGCAGTTACCAGACATTTTTAGAGCAGTTGTATGGCAGTGGCGCGCAAGCTGAAGCACTGCAACAACAAGTGCAGCAGTTTATGCTCGATAATTTGCCACAGCTACTGAGCAAATCACCAAATTTAAAAATGGCACTGCATGGCAAACTACCTCAGGGGAATTTACAGGCAGATGTTGACGCCAGTATTGTTGATATCACAGGTAAACTCAGCAAAGAGCAACTGGCGAATAAGCAATTTTGGCTGCAACACAGCAAGGCAAAATTTAATGCCAAGGCCGATGAAGATGTGGCGAACCTGTTGGCAGCGATGGTGTTGAAGCGACAGCTGGGCGAATCCCCTCAATTTAGTCAGATGCCTGCTGCGCAGCAGCAACAACTGATTGATGGCCAAACCGGGTTAGTCTTGCAGCAATTTATTCAGCAAGGATTAGTCACTCAGGATGAAGGTACCTTCAGCATTTCAGCTTCGCTGGAAAATGGGATCGCTAATCTCAACGGCCTACCTATACCACTATAAAAGCATCACGAAGCCGATATCAAAACGCCGCTCAATTGAGCGGCGTTTTAGCAACTGAGTAGCAACTGAGTTAAGCTTGCGCTTTGTAACGTTCAGCCATCGCGTTTGCCGCAATCATCGCGTGATAAACATCATCCTCGCTCAACTCCATGGTCATGTTCCCCATGGTATCGCCTTCGGCACAGGCAATTTTCGCGACATTACGCCATTCTTCTTCAACGAAGTTTTTCAGGCCCATGTCTGCCAAAGTCAGTGGCAAACCCGCGGTTTTGATGATGCGGATCACTTCATCAATCTCTTCTTTGGGTGCATTCTCCAGTACCAACTGAGTCAGCAAACCAAACACCACTTTTTCACCGTGTTGCGCACGGTGCAGATCTGGCACGGCTGACATACCGTTGTTGACTGCATGAGCCGCAGCCAACCCCCCCGCTTCGGCACCAACACCACTCAAATAGATAGTGGCTTCAATGGTTTGTTCCAACGCAGGAGTCACAATCTTGTTTCTCACCGCATCCATCGCCGCCGCGACATTTTCACGCAGCAGTTGGTAACACAGTTCTGCCAAACCTAAACCTGTACGAGAAGGCTTTTTCAACACCAAGTTGATACCGTCAGAGGCGTAGCAGGTACGTGCTTCAAAGTAGGTTGCCAACGCATCACCAATACCCGCGGCAAAAAAGCGCTGTGGTGCGGCACACAAAATAGAGGTGTCAGCAATAACAGCATCCGGGTTTTGTGGCAGATACAGATAACGCTCAAACTCGCCTTCAGCGGTATAGATAACGGCTAAAGCGGTACATGGCGCATCGGTAGAAGCGATGGTGGGGTAAAGTACCACTGGCAGTTTATGGTAATAGGCCACTGATTTAGCGGAGTCGAGTGTTTTACCACCGCCGACACCAATAATCACGTTAGCACGTTGTTCTTCAGCTAAAGCACCCAAACGTTTGATTTCGGCTTCACTACATTCGTAGTTAAATTTTTCAGCTTTCGCTTCGATTTTATTTTCTTTTAATGCGCTAACGGCTTCGTTTTGAACACGGTCGAGAATGAATTCATCGCTGATGATAAATGCGTTGTCGCCAAAGTCTTTAACGTAGTCGTGCATTTGGGCCAAAAGGCCTTTCCCAATGATAAATTTTTTAGGGGAAGTTACGGTACGTGGAACAATAGACATATACCCTCCTGAGTATGCAATTACTGTCTCAATCCATCGAATTTCGTCACAGCATAAACCTCGAAAAATCACATAACAAAGGGTTAATATCGATAGGTTACTTCGGCTTTATAGATTAATAACTAAGCTTATTTTAAGAAAGTCAGTGCTTATTACTGTTAATTTGTGCTAACAAAGCTTCACTCAGCGCCCTCACCGTCTCATCATGACGGCTGCTTTCACTGCGTACAAAGTACAGCTGCGTGGTGCGGCTATTGACGCCAATGCAGGCTAATGTGCCATCCGCCAACAAGGGCGCGACCTGCTGCTGCGGCAACCAACCAAAACCCAACTGATTCACCACCGCCCCTATCGCTGCATCAATTGATGTGAAGTACCAACATTCCTGTGCCGAAGGATATTGATTCAGCAGTTGCTGACTCTGTTTATCCACAATTTGAATCATCGGATAACTGGCCAGTTGCGAGCGCCGTAACTCTGGTGATACCTGTAACAGTGGATGCTCCCTGTGCGCCACGCAGACAAACTGCACGTCCATCACCAGCTGTTTCTCAATCGCGGAGTCGGCTGGCAAACTGATCAAGTACAAATCTCCAGCCTGTTGCTGCAGTTGCAGTACCCCTTCATCTTTAATTGACTCTTTGACATGCACTTGGGTTTGACTGAATTGCTGCTGAAACGCCTTTAAACCAGCAAACAACCAAGGCTGCGGAAACATGCTATCGACGACCAGATCCACCACCGTTCTTTTCCCCGCACGAATCGAATCAGCACGCAGCTCCAAATCTTGGAAACCATCGAGAAGCAGTTGCGCTTGCGCTAACAAGGTAGTGCCCGCCGGAGTTAATACGAGGCGACGCCCCTGTAGCGCCAACAACGCCACCCCCAGCCTTTGCTGTAGCTGATTGAGCTGATAACTCACCGCGGGTTGACTGCGATGATGATGCTGCGCCGCGCTGGCGATACTACCGTGTTCGACTACGGCCGCTAACAACTGCCACTGCTCAAGACTGGTTTTAAACATATAAAAATTCTTTATGTTTTTAATTCAAAATTTACGTTTTTTATAAAAATATAAAATGCTTAAGCTAAGCACAAGTTAAATAGCACAGCACATGAGAGGTTAAAACTATGTTTGATAAAAACGACGTAAGCGGCATTGTTGGCAAACATCTGGTATATACCTATGACAATGGCTGGAACTACGAAATTTACGTTAAAAATGCTGAGACCATGGACTACCGCATTCACAGCGGTATCGTCGCTAACCGTTGGGTCAAAGACCAACACATCTATCTGGTACGTGTTGCCAGCGATGTTTATAAGATCTCTTGGACCGAACCCACTGGAACTGACGTCAGCCTGATCATCAACTTCGCAGATAGCGTATTCCATGGCACCATTTTCTTCCCACGTTGGATCATTAACGAGCCGCAGAAAACCGTGTGTTTCCAAAACGAACACATAGAACAGATGCGAGCTTATCGCGATGCAGGGCCAGTCTATCCAACGGAAGTGATTGATGAATTCGCCACAATTACCTTTGTACGTGATTGCGGTGAAAACAATGACGAAGTAATTAATTGCCCGGCCAGCGAGCTACCAGCAGATTTTCCAAATAACCTGAAATAACAGGTTACTAGAAATAAAACATCATTCCGGTGAATGATAACCCAGTAAGCAAAAAACGCCTTCCCAGAGGCGTTTTTTTATATCTGACACTAATGGTTATCGCGGAGTTAGCCCCAAACTTTTTCAGCGGCTTGCTTCACTAGAGCGATTTTGGCCCATTGCTCTGCAGCCGTCAGGCTGTTGCCCTCTTCGGTGGACGCAAAACCACACTGGGTGCTGAGGTAGAGGTTTTCCAGCGGCACGTATTGCGCTGCTTCATGAATGCGGGCGACCACTTCATCAACGCTTTCCAATTCAGCCGATTTGGAAGTAATCAAACCAAGCACTACTTTTTTACCGGCGGCGAGTTTAGCCAGCGGCGCGAAATCACCGGCGCGGTCGGTATCGTATTCCAAATAGAAAGCATCGACATTTTCTCTGGCGAACAGGGTGTCGGCCACCGGCGCATAGCCACCGCTAGCGCTCCAAGTAGAACGGTAGTTACCGCGGCAAACGTGGGTTGCCAGTACCAAATCTTTCGGTGCGTTTGCAAAGGCTGCGTTGTTCACTTCCAGCAGGGTATTGAGCAAGCCATCGAGTTCGGATTCATAGGCTTGATGATCGCTACCACAGCCACAACCGGTAGTGTGCGCGCCGATGTTCGGGTCGGTCAAAATGCCCCAAGTGCAGTCATCCAGTTGTAGGTTACGACAACCGGCAGCATACACTTCTTGGATCACTGTTTGATAGGCTTTGGCAATATCGGCGATAAGCTCGCTGAGTTCTGGATAGATACGCTGCGTTTGTTCAAGGTTCACCGGGCGTTGTAGCTCACGCAAAAACTGTGCTGGTGCCGGAATGGTTAAGCGTGGCACATAGCCCTCACCCGCTAGCTCGGCGATAAATTTAAAGTGCGCAATAAACGGGTGGTTGTCACCGCTGATTTTGCCCGTCAGTTGGCAGCTTTCTGGGCGAGTTTGAATGCCATTGAAGGTATAACCTTGCTCGATGGTCGTTTTTTCTACGCCGTTAAGGCACCACATAAAGTCGAGATGCCACCAGCTACGACGGAATTCACCATCGGTAATCACTTGTAATCCTGCTGCTTTTTGCTGCTCAACCAGTTCGGTAATGGCTTTATCTTCCACTGCAGTTAGTGCCGTTTGGTCAATCTCGCCTGCGGCAAATTGGCGGCGCGCTTGGTGCAAATAGTCTGGGCGCAGATAGCTGCCAACAACGTCGGCACGAAATGGTGGGATTAATGGCGTAGACATAGTAGCTCTCAACTCAGCGATAATTTCAATGCTAAAGAGAATAGACTTCTAGACGTCCATAGTTAAGCGAGATTTGTTCAACTGTAACTTGAGTGAAATTCATGTTGGCCTTTTCAATCTGGAGGAGTTGCTACACTTAAGAAAAGGCTGAAAGACAAAATGGATGTTTCTCACCAATGTGCGCCCACTGCATCTGGCAGCAGGTTTATCACGGAATGGCTTGTCCACTACACCATGTTTGAGGAGGCAACAATGCGTAAACGTCGTGCCGCTGATGACAACTTAACCTTTAACATCGCCATCGGTCTGGTAGTGGGGTTGGTGTTAGGTATTGCCATCGAACAATTCGCCTTGGGCGTCAGCTTAGGTATGCTGTTAGGTGCTGGCGTGGGTTCATTGCCTTGGCATCACCATGTCGATGACGATGATTGCTGATTGAGGCATAGCCATAGGTTGAGTTGAATTTATCACCATAAAACCAGATGATGATTTTTATCATCCGCCCAACTAAGCCTGTGCCATGCCAAAAGACTTCTTTCAACATAAAGCTGATAGCTACGAGCAAGACCCGCACCGCGTCGATAACGTCGGCAATATTGCCAATGCCATTATTGCTCATTGTCCGCTTACGCCGAGCATGCAACTCATGGATTTTGGTTCCGGTACTGGCTTACTGCTCGAGCGCATCGCACCACATGTGGCCAAGATCACCGCGGTCGATGTATCAGATTCGATGAACCAGCAACTGGCCGCCAAACAACAGTTATTGCCTTGTGAACTAGCGCTATATCCAATCAATCTTGAAACCGATGATTTAGCCACGCGTTTTGACGGCATTATTTCATCGATGACGCTACACCATATTAAAGATGTCGATGCCATGCTGGCGAAGTTTTACCGGCTGCTCAATGAAGACGGCTTCATCGCTATTGCAGATCTTGATAGCGAAGATGGCAGCTTTCACACCGACGATACCGGCGTGCAACACTTTGGTTTTGACCGAGAACAATTAGCACAGAAAGCAATTCAGGCTGGATTTAAGCAGGTGCTCGTCAGCGATGCCAGCATAGTGCAAAAACCTCATGGGCAATATTCGGTATTCCTGCTGAGCGCCAGGCGTTGACGCTTTGCCCCTTGTGGTAGATGATGTAGGGATGAACCGTCTTACGCCATGTCACTTCACCCGCATTATTACCATCATTCCTTAGGAATGGTGGGTTTTGGCGTATGCGCTATTAATTCAGAAACCCGCCCAAAGGCGGGTTTCTTGTTTACTCGTCTTCTGGGCCTAGCAAACCACAGGAGTTAACGATGAAGAAAGTCGCCGTTTTTGGCAATGCTGGCGCAGGGAAATCCACACTCGCTAAACAGCTGGCAGAAGCCACACAGCTGCCACTGTATGCATTAGATAAAATTAAATACCTACCCGGTGGCGCAGAATTGCCACATGAACAATATCTCGTGCAACACGCCAAAATCATCACGCAGGAGCAATGGATCATCGATGGCTTTGGCTGTGTCACTTCCGCATGGCAACGCTTTGCGGCAGCAGATACACTGATTTATATCGACCTGCCCTTATGGCTACACGTCTGGTGGGTTACCAAGCGCTTAGTTAAAGGCTTATTCATCAATCCAGAAGGTTGGCCCGACAACAGCCCCATTTGGAAAAGTTCACTCAATAGCTATCGGGTATTATGGCTTTGCCATAAAAAGCTAACGCCGGCTTATCGTGAGTTAATTGCCAAGCAGCAAGACAAACAGGTGTTTCACTTGACCTCTAAGCGCCAGCTACATCGCTTTACGCTGACACATTGCCGCTAAGCGTAATTGAAAAAGCCGACATCCGCTGTCGGCTTTTACCACTTATTTAACCCGAAACTGAACAGTGACTGGCTCGGAATTAAGCGGAATAACAAGGCGCCCTGCATATTTCTTCGCCTTTCCGACGAGCGTATAGGTTTTGCCATACGCCTGCAGATTAAGCATGGCTTTGGGGGAGTGTTCGGTTGCCGCTGCAAGCGTTAGCTCTATCTTGCCAGTCCTAGGGAAATAGCGCGCAGAGATAAATTCCCCTGCATCTAACGTGATGCTTAACTTTGCCGGCGCAATGTAAATACGACGACGAAAAGCATCCTTAGGCGTGATGGTTACCGCCTCTGCGTTGACATCGAGTAGGCCGCCAAACGCTTGCCAACCAAAGGTTTTATCATTTACCAAATAGCTGCCGCTTCCATACGCGTAACCAAAAAAGCTGGTGCCATAATCGCCACTATAAGCATCAAACTTGCGCATATCCGGAAAGCTGTGGAACGCAGCAGAGGCAAAGCCTTTTTGGTCAATATTGGTCAATGCGCCCATCATGCCGCCGTAGCCCACCCGCAGCAGGTAAAGATCATCGGGATCGCGGCGAAAACTATCCAGCAGCGGCAACGCATTTATGGTCGAGCCATAGTGGTGCAATTGCCGCTCAATGCGACTGTGTTTACCGCCATAGAGAAAATCCCAAAAACGTCGCGCGCTACCGTTGTAACCCCAGTGCGGCAGGGTGAAGTCATAGCCTAAAATCACTTCGCGGGTAATCTCAGCTTGAGGAGTTTTGCCGAAATAACGCATCCAGGCGTAGACCTCCTCTTGGCCGGTAGAATCCCACGGCATTTCACTGCCAAAAGGATATTTTTGGCTGGCCCAATGTTGTGCACGCTGACGCATGGCCGCTGTTAATTGCTTCGCTTCTTGTTGCATGCCTTCGGCGGTTAAATCCTGCAAAATGGCCACGAATACATCACCTTCCATCTGCCCAAACTGAGCATAGTGCGGCGCCAACTTGATCATCGCCATACTGGTCTGAAAAGCGTGTGCAAGATACCAACGCCAATCGTGTGCCTTAACCAACCCTTGCTGAAAGCGCGCTAACCGATACAGCACCCACTGCGCTGCGGCAACATGCGGATAGTTATAAGAACGCACCACTGATGCGGCCTGCTGCTTATCCCACGATGCCCACGTCGTCCAGCTCTCTTGCGGGTTATAAGGGAAATCGGGCATTGATTTCGGATCGTAATAGAAGAGGCTTTTGGCGACACCGTATTGCAGCTCACCCTCGTTATACTGCAAACGGCCATCCACTACTTGCGTATAAAACTGTTCAAATTTAGCGACTTGATCAGCATCCGCAGCGCCAAGTTGCTTCATAATTGCCGCCAACCAAGGGCCAGCACCGCCTTCATCGCTTAAACCGGCCAACCACACACGATGATCCTGGGTCACGATAGCGTGACGTTCATTGTCGTATCCCATCACCGATGGACTGCGATGAAACGGATCATCAGGCTTATCAAACCACTGCTGCGTAAAAGAAAATTGCCCCAACTTGTCGACGGCGGTACGCATTGGTTCAGTCACGAAGTAGTGCACCGTTTGTAACTTGCCATCATCGTAGTAAATATTTAACCGGGCACGTCCCCAATGCTTACCAGTCACTTTAAAATGACGCCAATCGCCCTTACTGCTAGCCGGTAAAACTTCTAACGCTGCTTTTGGCGTCACTGTAATAGCGTGAACACCGCTGGGAGTATTCAGGTAGAGATCAACCGGTAAATCGGTTGGCGCAACATAGCCCGGCAGGCCAACTGCAACTGGTCGCTGATTTGCGGCTAAGGTGGATTCTACCTGCCGCACACTCGGCGCTAATGCAAATTTAACTGAGGTGATATAACTTTCACCGGGCGCTATTAATACCGATTGTGGCGTGTTCCACTGACGCCCCCCAAGCCACTCCTGCTCGGCAAATCCCTTACTGAGCACCATCCAGTCATAAAAGCCTTCAAAGGTGTGTGTACGTTCGGTAGGGTCGTTGTATATCAATGCCTTACCATTGCTATCTTGGTTATCCAGCAACGGCATCCAATTTTCGAGTTGGGCATTTTGCTGTGGCATGACCAACAGTACCGGCCCCTTACCGTTAAGACGAACAACTTGCACATATCCCGCATCTAATCCCATATAGGGTTCAGCAAAGCTGGCCCGTTCATGGGCTTCATCCAGCGCTCGTCCGGTAAGAATATTATCAAACACCATCGCTAAACCGAGGCCACCGATCTCTATGGTGTCATTGGTCGGATTGCGCAAGGTAAATTTGAGTAACAACTGGCCTTGCTGATTAATCCAATCCCGCTGCACTCGCAGCGGAATTCCGGGCAAATCACCACTGATTTCGGAAGATGCCAAAATGTTGCCAGTAGCCGTCAACTCATTCACTTGCTTGTATTGCTGCGCGGTCGAAAAATCGCGCCAACTGTCGCTGCCTTGAATACGCAAACGAATGTCGATATCGCCCAACTGGTAATAGCCATCCCCATGACGAGTTTTAGCGTGGGCGGCGGGTAGAAAATCAAAACCATCTTTATTCTGGGTAGGTCTCATCGAGACTAACGTCTGCGACACAGTGTCAAACTGCAACGCTAATTTTGGCAGGGCTTCAGCACCCAGTGCAGACTTACCGCCAGCGAACAGCAGTAGCATGGCGCCACAATTAATAAACGAAGTAGATAGGGCTCTAAACATAGTGAACGCAATCCCTAGCGGCCATCAAAGCATGAGTAATGAATTTATTTAATAACATGATTTTAGGAAAAATTCTGCTTTTGTCCGAGTGACGTCGCCCTTACTGGCAGCGGTTCTGCGCCAGCGGCGCACTGATTCCAGCAGTAACAAACGAGGATAAAAAAGCCCAGTAGATACTGGGCCTGAGGTTATTCGCTAGGAATTTGCTGGCGTAAATCGCGTATGACCTGCCGATTATGTTCTTCCAACAAGGTTTTTACTGCAGTCGCATCTGCTGCCATCCACGCATCGAAAATCCGCTGATGTTCATTAAACGCACTTTCCTCTCGATGCGGTGGCTCTAAATGCATACGCACGTAACGCTCTGATAGGAAATGCAGCTTCGTAATAATGCGTTGACTGACACCACGGTTGATCGGACGTGTCATCGCCAAATGAAACTCGCGATTAATTGCCACACGACGATGCGACGTTTTATCGGTTAGCGTTCTAAACTCGGCAAATGCTTGAGCTACGGCTTTTTTATCAGCATCAGTGGCAATCACGCACGCGCTAGATGCCGCTTCTGACTCAAGCAAAATACGCAGGTGAAACACATCCTCAGCTTCACTCATGGTCAATGGTCGAACTAAAAAGCCACGATTAGGGTGGGAAATCAAAAATCCATCTTGTTCTAAACGGGTAAGCGCTTCTCGCAACGGAATTTTACTGACACCGAGTTCTTGCGATAGCGAATCTTGGCGTAATGGTTTTGATGGCAGAATGTCATTCGACAGAATTCGCTCACGAATAATTTCGTAGGCTTGCTCTGATAGGGTTTTTACCACGATAGACATAGCGAGCTCCCAAACCGGAAAGCTGCAGCGATAGTCACTGTACTGCTGGGGCTTATATCGGCACTTTAACTAAAAGGTCAAAAATCAGGCAAGTATTATACTATTGTGAATGGGCTTTTCACATATCCAAAATTGCTAATAGATATTTCTAAGATCTTAATTATTCATTAAAATTAATGCTGAAGTCACAGCAAATTCTATGAGTTTGTGATGGGATAAAAGCGCGATTTGACCTGAATCTGTCGCACTAACAACAGCCTAGCTGGAACGACACACAAAATTGACTCAGATAATGAGCCCCAGTACCAGATAGCTGCCAAAGGCAGCAACCGCACCACCGGTATAACGCAGCAAGCGACTTTGGTTATCGAGTTGGTTAAGTCCCAGCCCGACAAAAATGCCAATAAGCTGCATCAACACAGTCCCCGCTAAGAACCCAATCCCGTAAGCGAGATAATGCTCCATATCCGGCATCTCGGCACCGTGCGCATAGCCGTGAAATACCGCCAATAGCCCGACAAAAGCCATAGTGAACGACAATGGCCACTGTCGATTCAACGCAATCAATAGCCCAATCGCCACCACGGAAGCTGCGACACCAAAACTAACAAACGGCAGTGAGATATGCAGCATGCCGGCTAAACCACCAAGCGCCAAAAAGAACAGAAATGCCATAGGTACCATGCAGACAACACGACTTGAAATCATGGCGCACAGCATGCCGACGCAGAGTGCGACAAGCAGATGATCAATACCAAAGATAGTATGCAGGAAGCCGTTCCAGAAGCCATCTTCACTGGCAACTGTGGTAGCAAACACAGGCACACTGAAAAAAACCACCAGTAAGATGAGTAGACGTACAACCACTTAACGCACCCCAAGACTTACACCGTTAAATGTAAGTTAAATTATACGCGAATTTTGTTAGCGATTTGATAATATCTTATTTCGCAAAAAAAAGTCAGTAGTGATGGGTTAAGATTTGTATCTAACTGTGATAGGGAAAAGCATTAACAACACAAGCGCTTATGATTTGGCAAACGCAAACGAAGTTTGATGTGGAATATGCTAACGCAGTAACAAGGTCGCTAGTTGTGAAAGATGCTCAATGCGCCAATGCGGCAACAGTGTGCCTAGCGGTTTGACCGTTTGTTGGCCATATGCAGGCGCTAACCAAATGGCTTGCGCTCCGGCGCGGCGCGCGCCTTCAACGTCAGTCACTGGGTGATCGCCCACATGCAGCAGTTGCGCCAAAGGCAAAGCCAACTTTTGCTCAGCTTGGGTAAACATATCGGTGTGCGGTTTCATCCGAATTCCTTGCCCAGGATGCAGCACAAATTCCAGCACATCACCTAGGCCGATGCGTTGATGATCGACATTGCCATTAGTCACACCAATCAACCGATAATGGCGCTGTAATTGCTTCAATAAGCTGACGACCTTGCTCGGCACGGAAAAGTCACTGCGGCAATAAGAGAAATACGCCAGCCCCTCTGCCGCCCCGCTTTCGGCTTGTTGCGCCGAATAACCTAGTTGTTGCAATCCCGCTTGTAACATCGCCACCCTTGCCGCCGAGGTGTCGTGCATGAGCGCTGGTTCGCGAGCAAACAGCTGCAATTTACATTGACGCCAATCGGCGAAACACCATTGCTCCGACGCCGGAAAATGCTGATGCAACCATTGCTGCATCGCCTGCTCCGCTGCCTGAATAATCGGCTGATTGTTGTAGAGGGTATCATCCAGATCAAAGCTAATCGCCTGAAACGGCTGTAAGCGCTGAAAACACTGCATCAGTTTTTACCTTTGCGAGCGCGCGGATGTGCGCCGTCGTACACCTTGGCAAGATGCTGGAAATCGAGGCTGGTATAGATTTGCGTGGTGGACAGATTAGCGTGTCCCAGCAGTTCTTGTACTGCTCTTAGGTCGCCACTTGCTTCTAACAGATGTGTGGCAAAGGAATGCCGTAACTTATGCGGATGCACCTTGGTCGATAACATCTGCTGCTGCGCCCAATAGCTCATGCGCGCTTGAATACTGCGATGTGATAAACGTGTACCACGATTACTCACAAACAGCGCCGCATCCGCGCAGGGCAAGGTATTGCGGTAGTTCAACCATTGCTTGATCGCCGCTATTGCCATCGAGCCAATCGGCAATAAACGTTCTTTACTGCCCTTACCTACCACTTTGAGCTGCGCAGCCGCTAAATCAATATCATGCAGATCAAGCCCTGCCAGCTCAGCCAGACGCAAACCCGAGGAATAAAACAGCTCCATCATTGCCTTGTCCCGTGCAGAGATGGGATCCGTCACGTCGATATCCAGCAGGTGATTCACGCTGTCGGCATCAAGATTTTTCGGCAATGGCTTCCCTTGTTTCGGTGCCGATAACTGTGCCGCTGGATTGGCCTCAATTTGTTGCTCACGCAGTAAAAAATTGAAGAATTGTTTTTGCGCCGACAAACACAAAGACAAACTACGTGGACTCAATCCACGGCGATGCAGCTTGGCTAACGCCGCTTTAAGCTGTTCAAAGGTCACCGTTTGCCATTGGCAGTCAGCCGGTAGCAGCTCAGCAATGCGATGTAGTTCATTGAGATAATTACGGACGGTATAAGCAGACAGCTGACGCTCAGCGCTAAGAAAACGCTCAAATTTAGCTAACCAAGGCGAGTCCGCTAAGTTGGCCATCAGATCACAACTTAGGCAATAGATGGTCTAACAATTGGCGCACTTGTTCGAGCAACATACTGTCCATTTCGGGATGGAAATGTGCCGCATCATCACTGGCAATGGCAAAAATCACCTGACCGTTTTCTTCTGATAAACGCGCCAATGACACTGAACCTATGTCCGCCCCAAACAGGCGATGCGCTTCGTGCCGGGTTAGGCGGCCAAAATAGTAGCCATCCGCCAAACGGTTATGCCAAATGGTAGACAATTCGGAATCAAGATCATGCACCGTAATCAGTCGCACATGGCTAAAGCCGAAGCCTTGCTTGAGCTCATGGGTCAACACTTGACGCAACTCGCCCATGTCTTCACAGTCGAGCAGCTTCTGACACAATTGCAGATTAAAACGAAAAATACGCTCGTTTTTGGTCGCCATCGACATCAAGGCGGTGATCTCTTCTTCCAGTTGGCCAACGCGCTGGCGTAACAGCTCCTGACGCCGCTCGACCAAAGATACGGCGCCACGCTCAACGTGCGGCACCTTCATCGCTAACAGCAGCTCAGGGAAACGAGTGAAAAAATCAGGGTTGTCGAGCAGATATTCTCGAATAATCTGCTCATCAAAAGGTGGTATTGGTCGCGTTTTCACGTCTGTCATAGTTGTATCTGACCATCGTACACATGTTCGGCTGGACCGGTCATGTAAAGTGGCTTTCCTTCCCCTTCCCAAGAAATCGTCAATGAACCACCTGGCAAATCAACTTGCACAGTATTGCCCAGTTTACCTTGCAATTGGCCAACCGCTGCCGCAGCACAAGCACCACTGCCACACGCCAGCGTTTCGGCGGCGCCGCGCTCATAGACACGTAGTTTGACGTGTTCTGGTGATAGCACCTGCATAAAGCCCACATTAACGCCATTTGGAAAGCGTTCGTGATTGGTCAGCAAAGCCCCTAGAGTATCTACATCGGTATTGGTGGTGTCATCCACCTCTATCACACAATGCGGATTCCCCATCGACACTACCCCGCAGAGAAAGTTCTGTGCCCCGGCTTGCAGCAAGTAGGTTTTTTCCGCCTTTTTTGCCTTAAAAGGCACGGCATTAGGCTCCAATACCGGCACGCCCATATTGACCGTAACTGAGCCATTTTTCTCTAGCTTTAACAACATCTTGCCAGCAGACGTACTGACACGGATCTTGTATTTTTGCGTAAGTCCTTTGTTTTTCACAAATCGGGCAAAACAACGAGCGCCATTACCACATTGCTCCACCTCACTACCGTCAGCATTGAAAATCCGGTAGTGAAAATCCAACTCAGGATCGTACGGTGGCTCTACCAGCAATAGCTGGTCAAAGCCAATACCAAAGTTACGATCCGCCAAACGACGGATCTGCTCTGGCGAGAAAAATACATTTTGCGTTACAGCGTCAACAACCATGAAGTCGTTGCCTAACCCATGCATTTTAGTGAACTGAATCAAGATGACTCCTTGCACACCAATAATATTAATCGCTTAGCTTATGGTAACAGCGATTCGCCTTGCCACAACTGTTGCAGATTTTCACGCTCACGCACGACATAATGCTGAGCACCGTCGACCATAATCTCTGCCGCTCGCGGACGAGTGTTATAGTTCGACGACATCGCAAAACCATAGGCACCGCTAGAGCGAACCGCTAACAGATCGCCGGCCCGAATAGTGAGTTCGCGTTCCTTGCCGAGAAAATCGCCTGTTTCACAGACAGGGCCCACCACATCGTACACTTTAGGTTCGCGGCTATGCTGACGAACCGGCACGATCTGTTGCCATGCACTATAAAGCGAAGGGCGGATCAAATCGTTCATGGCACCGTCAACAATGGCAAAGTTCTTACCTGCGTTTTCCTTGAGGAACAACACTTCGGTGACAAAGATACCAGCATTTGCAGCAATCGCCCGGCCGGGCTCGAAAATCAGCTTCAAGTCTCGCTCACCTATACGTTCCAACAACGCAGCAGCATATTCAAAAGGCTGAGGCGGCGTTTCTTGATCGTAAGGCACGCCCAAACCACCACCGACATCTAAGTGCGAGATTTTAATGCCGCGCTCGGCTAGGCGATCAATCAGCGCCAACATACGATCCATCGCATCTAAGAATGGACGAATCTCAGTAAGCTGCGAGCCAATATGGCAATCTGCGCCTTTCACTTCCAAATAGGGTAATTCCATCGCCCGTGTGTAGGCGGCTTCGGCATCATCCATGGCAATGCCAAACTTATTCTCTTTCAAACCGGTCGAAATATAAGGGTGGGTCCCGGCGTCGACATCAGGGTTAATACGCAGCGACACTGGCGCAATAGTGCCTAAACCAGCGGCAACATCATTGAGAATTTCCAGCTCGGCGAGTGATTCTACGTTAAAGCAATAAATGCCGAGTTCCAGTGCCATTTTCATCTCGGCAGGCGTCTTACCTACACCAGAAAACACCACTTTAGCGGGGTCACCACCGGCCGCGATAACGCGTGCTAGTTCACCGCCCGAAACAATGTCAAAGCCACTGCCCATTCTGGCCAACAGATTCAGCACCGCTAAATTGGAATTTGCCTTCACTGCGTAACAAATGAGATGAGGATGCTCAGCTACCGCAGAATCAAATGCATGCCAATGACGCTCTAACGTCGCACGAGAATAGATATAAAGTGGGGTGCCATACTGCGCCGCTAATTCTGCGACGTCACACTCTTCGGCAAAAAGATGCTTCTCTTGATATTGGAAATGATCCACTTTTTCGTCCTCACACTGGATTCTGGGGGGCGTTATTTACAGGCTGTTGCACCTGATTGGGGGTTTTGGTCGGCGTTTTATACAAAGGCCCTTTCTGACCACAGCCAGCGAGCAGTAAACAGACCAAGCTTAAGGGTAAAAGTAATTTCATTTCACTCAACATCTGTGCACGGAAAATACATTAGCCTTATAATCGCATTCATCTTGATGAAAGCAAAGGACAGATATTGCATGGCTATGACAGATACCGAATATCATCAGTTGGCCGATGATATGTTTGAACGCATTGAAAACGCCATAGAATACGCCATTGACGCACAAGACGCAGATGTCGACATTGATGCGTCAGGTAACGTATTACAGTTAGAATTTGGTGATGGTTCTAAAATTGTCATTAATAAACAAGAACCTCTGCACGAACTTTGGGTCGCATCCCGCTTTGGTGGGTACCACTTTGCCTATGTTGACGGCAAATGGTTGGATCAACGCAATGGCGGTGAGTTTATGCCGTTTGTGCGTGAATCTATCGCGAAACAAAGTGGTATTGAACTGAACTTTTAATATTCAGCAGCGGCGTGATTAAAAATCAGATTGCGCCGCTGCCGATGACATACCAAAAGGCACAACTTGCAGAGCTTGCCGCGAGCCTTGCAGTAAAAAGAATTGTGGAAAATTGAAACGGCCACGCAGGTTATGCACATCAGCAAAGGCAAAATGCTGCGAAACCTGACTCACCAACTCATTGATATTATTTGAATTTTGAATGTAGTGTTGGAGCTGATTAAGCTCATCCAATACATAGACATCGACCTGAGTATCATTCGGTCGTAGAAAATACTGCACCACACCTTTTACCGCCACATCCTGAATTGGCTGCGGCAGCGCCTCAAAACGCGGCAATGGCTTATCCCGAAGCTCAGGCTCATTCAGCGCCCCACGCATCATCTGCTGGTAGAGAGAACGTACATCACTCAAATCACGATAGCTGACACCTTTACCATCAAAAAACACTCCGTAGCGTTTATGGCGCAGTTGTAATGGTTGCACCAACGTACGCGCATTGTCGGCGCGATGGATGAGCGTCACTATCTGTCGCAACAGTTGTCGTAAATGACTTTCTAACTGCGGACGTGCTTTGGCAGACGCACTGAGTACTTCGACCGCTATCGGTGTGGGGGTGCGCTTGAGGCCAGCCGCGATATGCTGGATCAGCTCCAGTAATCCGAGCTCCGCGCTAAAGTTGTAGCTATGCCATTCGCCCCAAGAGTTTTGTGTCAGTAGTTGTAGACTCCCCATCAGTGAGAAATGGCTTTTGCCAACCGACAACGGATTAATTCCCAGCAGGTCGACCATAATCTCCTGCCCTTGCCACAACTGCGAAGGATCATCTTCCAAATTCAGTAATAGAATAATCTTGCGATAGTGCCATGGCTGACATAACTCCAACTTAGATACTCGCCAGTCGCAGTTGGCTAAGCTGGGTAAAATCCGGTGTGCCACCCTTGATAAACGACGACTTCGGCGACGATTTGCCCCAAACAGATGCCATTGAGTATTTTCGTCGGCAACGCCATTCAGACATGTCCAGGCTAACAATGCCGCAATGCTTTCAGCACGGTAGATGGCCACCTCACCGATGAATTTTTTCGGATCGGGTGTGAGTCGATAGAGGTAATAACACTGCTGATTTTCGCTATGCAAAATGGTCAGATGCGGCTCAGCTATTGACTGGCTCCACAGCGAGTTTAAGCGCAGGATCTGCTGCTTATCCTCACTAAAATAGGTATGTAACTTACGTGTCAGCAGCCCAAGATCTTCCACCTTAAACGACTCACTCAAACGCTGAGTGGAGGCAAACCGCAGTAAGGTTTGATAGCTGGTGAGCATCAATTGGTTTAGTTGTTCATTGAACCACTGCAATTCGCCGCTATGCCATTGATGACAGTTATCTAAGGTGGCAACTAAGCTATAGGGCCATTCCCAATCGCGCACCAATTTACGCAGATAATGAAAACGCCAGTCTTGGTGTGTATGCGCATCACTTAAACGAATACCGCACTTGAGGTAAAAGCAGCGCCGCGCAATCTCTAAGCGGCGCAAATCCCCAACCTTGAGCAGATAGCGCTCAATGGTGAAATACAACTGCAGATAGGGATCATTCTCGGTGGTGAAATTTTCCTGCTCAGTTAAATGCCAAATCTCTTCTGAGACTAACCGAGTTTGCGGATATTCGCTGGCGTAGGCTTCCAACAGCAACACTTTCAACAAGGCTTTATGGGGTTTTTCTAAGCCTTTATAAAGCTGCCACAATGAAGCACCAAAATATTCGCTGGCTGGCAATTCACGCATGTCACCCAAATACAGCAAGCGCTCAGGGTCGGCAACGCCCTCCGGCCACCAAACCGCAGGTTTACCCGCTAGGCGAATATGGCTGCGATAAAATTCGTCCAGCAGCAACCAATGCTGCGCACTGCCACTATTCTCATGACCAAGTACTTCCCATTCGGTGGTCGCATGCTGTTGTTGATGCCACTTGAAGTGTTCTGGTTGTAATAGATAGAAGTTGACTTCGAAATCAAAACCAGCGAACCAACGAGTTAACTGTTTGGCCTTGTCACGTAGCAGCTGCTGTTGGGTAGCGCTGATGTCGGCGCTGTGTACTAACCACACATCAACATCACTTTTGGGATTTTGCCCAAAACTGGCGGTGCTGCCCATGACGTAGACACCCTCAATCTGCATTGGCGCAGACGTTGGAGCAATAAAGGCCAAATTTAGCCGTGCCAACGCATTGGTATGCTCAAGCTGAGGATCAAACTGAGCGATACCACAGGGTGTTAACGGATGGTTATAACCGGGCAAACTGGGATGATGGCAGTGAACAAATACTGGGATCAGGCTGAAAAGCTGTTGTTGTAACGGTGAAAAAATCGCCTGTGCACGAGCTAAGCGAACTCGATTGAGTCGCTCCGCAGTGTCAAAAAACTGCAGTTGGCGCTTGATCATCTATAACAACTCACTCCCTTGATTCAGTAATCACTAATGCTAACACTTCTATCACATTCAGCAAGCAATTGAGATGAAGATCACATTTTCGAGTAATTATCCTATCAAGCAAATGCAAAGATTGCGGCGTGGCTCGTGCTAATCCGCAGTTGGCAATGTTAGCATTGCCGCAATTACTTACATTACATTACTTACGGAACATCTCGAGCATGTCTGACAATCTTATTCGCATTGCAACTCGTAAAAGTCCGCTCGCCATGTGGCAAGCAGAATTTGTCAAAGCAGAATTGGAACGCATCCATCCTGGATTGCTGGTTGAACTGCTGCCGATGAGCACTAAAGGCGACATCATTCTTGACACCCCGCTAGCAAAAGTGGGCGGCAAGGGCTTGTTTGTGAAAGAGCTGGAAGTGGCCATGCTCGAAGGCCAAGCAGATATCGCGGTACATTCAATGAAAGACGTACCGGTAGAATTTCCTGAAGGTCTGGGCTTAGAAGTGATTTGCAAGCGTGAAGATCCACGCGATGCATTTGTGTCTAATACCTACAAAAATCTCGACGAATTGCCACAAGGTGCTGTAGTCGGTACTTCTAGCCTGCGCCGCCAATGCCAGTTACGTGCCCGCCGCCCAGACTTAGTAATTAAAGATCTGCGTGGTAACGTGGGTACGCGTCTAAGCAAGCTCGATGCTGGCGATTACGATGCAATTATTCTGGCTGCTGCAGGACTTATCCGTTTGGAATTGAAAGAACGCATCACCAGCTTCATTGAAACCACTGAATCACTGCCAGCGAATGGTCAGGGTGCCGTTGGTATCGAATGTCGTACCGATGACGCGCGAGTGAAAGCTCTGCTGGCGCCACTGGAACACAAAGAAACACGCTACCGTGTGCTGGCAGAACGTGCCATGAACACTCGCCTGGAAGGCGGTTGCCAGGTACCTATTGGTGCTTTTGCTGAGATCACTGGCGATGATATGTTGCTGCGCGGTCTGGTGGGCAACCCAGATGGTTCTGAAGTCATCCGCAGTGAAATCAGTGGCAAAGTCAGCGATGCGGAAAGCTTAGGTAACGCCTTGGCTGACGAACTGCTAGGAAAAGGCGCCAAAGCCATCCTGCAAGCGGTTTACGGTAACTAATTTCATCAACACGATGAAAATACTGCTGACTCGACCGCAAGGTCGGAACCAGTCAATGACGGAATCCCTGACGCAAAAAGGGATTCCGTTTTTAGTCACACCGTTATTGGCGGTATCGGCCTTGACTCAGCAAGCGTCTGCGTCATTGGCCACGGCCGACATCATCATTTTTATTAGTACCAATGCGGTGAAATATGTTGCGCCGCCAGTTAACGGCTGGCCAACTGACTGCCAATTTTATGCTGTCGGCGACGCAACCTTACAGTCGCTGCAGAAACTTGGCTTTAACGCCATCGGCACCCCTGCAGATAATCAGCAAACCGAGGGACTACTGAGTCTTCCCGGCCTCCAACCTGACGTGGTAACGAACAAGAACATTGTAATTGTTCGCGGCGTCGGTGGCCGCGAGACATTAGCCCAACAACTCAGTGACTATGGCGCCCATGTCAGTTACTGCGAAGTCTATCGTCGTCACTGCCCGGAGTACGATAAAAGCGCTGTGCTACAAGATTGGCAGCAGTTTGGTATCGATACGATTGTCCTTACCAGCGGCGAGGCATTAACCAATCTCCTTTCGCTGATCAGTGAAGAAAATTTTTCTTGGCTGCAAGCATGTCATATCATAGTGCCCAGTATTCGAGTACAACAGCAAGCTCATGAAGCTGGATTAAGCTTTGTTTTAAATGCTGGTGCAGCAAATGATGCCGCTATTTTAAAGGCCTTATCGCTGTAACTGCTGTTGCCTCTGGCCTTCAATTCCCAGGACAGTTATATGGACAACGAGAAACCTCAGGCGGAACAACCCAATACCGAAGCACAGGTCGTCGCCGATACAACTGGCACAGAAGCGACACTCGAAGCCGAGACAACAGGCAGTGCCGTCGAAGCGGAACCGCCAGCAAGCGCCAACAAACCAACAACCAACAAAAGTTCAGGGTTACTGAAGTTTTGCCTGCTATTGGTCGCACTGATTGCGCTGGCTGGGATGGGCGTGAGTTATTACTTGTATCTGCAAATTTCTCAACAGCAGCAACAGAGTGAACAATTAGCGGCAGATATTGCCCAAGCTAAGCTTGCGCCGGAAGCAAAGCTTAAAACGCTAGATAGCGCACAGCATGAGACCGAGCAACAGCTTAGCCAAACGCAATCAGCGCTCGACAAACTGAGTCAGACACAATCTCAACTTAATACTAAAGTGGCCACATTGGCTCAACGTCATCCGAATCATTGGATGGCGGCGGAGGCTGAATACCTGGTCCGTATTGCTGGCCGTAAACTATGGTTGGAGAAAGACCCACAAACTGCCGCGAGTTTACTTCATGCTGCCGATGAACGAATTGCAGCGATGCAAGAACCTTCTTTAGTGCCGTTACGCAAAGCGATTGCCGAAGATATTGCCGCGGTGAGTGAAATCAAGAATGCAGATATCGCAGGGACGGTATTTACCTTAGATGGCGTGATCGGCAAGTTAGATAAAATGCCGCTAAATAAATTACAGCAGCAAGATGAGCCAACAGCGGAAGATCAACAAGTATCAAATTCATTTAGCGACTGGCGCAGCAACCTCGCCAAAACTTGGGAAGCCCTGAAGGAAGATTTCTTCACTATCCGCAAAGTTACCACCGACGTTACGCCCCTGTTATCTGCGAAGCAGGAATGGTATCTGGAAGAAAATATTCGCAATAAGCTACTACAAGCACAATTGGCACTCTACCAATATAACGAGTTGAACTACCGCCAGTCGATCACCATGGCACGTAAATGGATCCAGCAGTACTACGACCTCGATAACGACAACACGCAGGAAGTGTTAAAAAGCCTCGAAGCACTTTCTAGCCTTAAGCTTGATGCGATTAACGTACAGCAATTCCAGTGCAGT
The DNA here is from genome assembly GCF_000753795.1 of Shewanella mangrovi. Taxonomy (GTDB): domain Bacteria; phylum Pseudomonadota; class Gammaproteobacteria; order Enterobacterales; family Shewanellaceae; genus Shewanella; species Shewanella mangrovi. The sequence goes on along the minus strand of NZ_JPEO01000004.1, from coordinate 4,275 downwards.
AAATTGCTCAAACAGTTAGTCACCTATGGCAATTTAATGCCAAATGGGGAGGCTACTGAATGATTAGGGTATTGTTTTATCTGCTGGTTATTTTAGCAGGTGCACTGCTAAGTCCGTTGCTTGTTGGCAATAAAGGCTACGTCTATATCTCTTTTCTCGGTTGGCAACTCGAAACCAGCGTCATTTTTGCCATTGTGGCGATGGTGGTATTTTATGGGGTGTTACAACTGCTGGAATGGCTCATCGTCGCCACGCTCAACTTAGTATTAAGCAGTCGCTATTTACCACAACGCTGGCGCCGCAAAGCAGCGCGCAAGCACACTTTAGTTGGCGCGCTCGCCATTGCTGAAGAGAACTGGAGTGCTGCCGAAAGAGCCATGCGTAAAGGTGCTGAACAGGGAGAGATCCCGGTACTGAACTATCTCGCCGCCGCACGTGCCGCACAGCATCAGCTAAAAACTGAAGAACGTGATGAATACCTAGATAAAGCGGCAGAAGTACCACTGGCATTTGAGGCGGTTACCGCAGCCAGAACCCGCTACTTGCTCCGCAGCGGCGATCTTGAACTCGCTCGAACTGAACTGGATAAACTGAAACCTACCAGTAAGAGTAAAGCGCCGTTGCTGAAACTGGCCAAAGATGTTTATTTGGCCCAACAAGATTGGATGGCACTCAGATCTTTGTTACCTGCACTGCTAAAACGTCAGCTTATTGATGAACATCAGCAACAACAGCTCACAATTAAAATTTGCACTAAACAATTGCAAGCGGCCACCACAGTGGAAGAACTGAACACTTGCTGGGGCTGGTTAACCCGACATGAAAAGTCTATTGCCGATGTGATTGCCAGTTATGCGCTGGCGCTAAATACCCTGTCACGTCATGACGACGCAGTAAAGCTTCTGTCAAAACAGTTAAAGCAAGATACCAGTGATGCTATCTATCATGCGATTGCCACTATCATCACGCCTGACGATGAGCAGCTACTTAAGTTATTGCAAGCGCAAGAAGTTAAATGTGCCAATCGCATTGCCTATCAACATTGTGTAGCGGAAGCTTATGAGCAAAAAAGAGAGCTTAGTGCCCAACTCTCGGCATTACAGAAATTGACTGAACTAGATCCAACACATAAACACTTTCTAGCGCTGGCACAACTTCATGAACAGCTCGCCAATCATACCGCCGCAGCCGATGCGTACCGCGCAGCTGCAAACGCAATTGATATCTGACAAAACAAACGCCCAACTTCTCATATATTGATCCTGCTAGGTAACCTTATTTGAGGTTCCCTAGCAGCCCTTCTATCCTTAAAAAAGACCATTACATCAGTTATGTGATTTTTATCACTTAACGTTATGAATCGGCCTGCTGTTATTCCAAACAGTAACAATTGTCAATTTCTAGATAAAATTGTCATAGTTGATAGTATACGATATGCATAACATGCTGTTTTTAATTGACTTTTAAATGCGTCAAAAAATTGACCACGAATGGTTTTTAACCTAATATTGCTAATCCAAAAGATACTTTTTTTACATTTTCAACATCTATGTAAATAAACACTCTTTAACATCAAGGATGGTCAAGAGTAAGCAGGGGCTAGTATGAACACAGTAACTATCCAGCAAGGCGGCCAAATTCAAGGTCTTAACGGGCAAATCTCAATTATTGTCGATGGAAAAACTCGACCTCTTCAAGATGGAGAAATCGTTCCCACAGGCGCTCAGTTGGTAATTGCTGATAATGCTACTGCACAACTTGTTACCTCTTCTGGTGCGGTCATGAATTTAAGCGATGCTGGAGAAACTGCACTTTCAGCGGCCCCAGAATTCTCACAACCAGCAGATGCCAATGCTACAGGCAATGCGACAACAGATGCTGAAATTCAGCAGTTGCAAGCCTTAATTGCTGCCGGAGAAGACCCTACCGCTAACTTACCTGAAACCGCTGCTGGTGGTAACTTGGCCAACCAAGGTGGCTCTGGTTATGTAACGCTGAGCCGTGATGGTTCCGAAGTTATCGCAAGTTCTGGTTATGACACGGCAACCTTCACTACGCCAACATCTACCTCGCAGGAAACCCTTCCTACTTATGATCTCACTGCAACAACGTTAAACGACAGCAATACCATCGCAGAAGATAGTGTTGCGACAGGTAACGTGCTAAGTAACGATACCGCGACAGGTATCGAGCTCGCGGTTACCAGTTTTGTTGTTGAAGGGAATAGTTACGCTGCAAACAGCACCGTTGAATTAGAAAACGGCATGTTAGTGCTCAACGCTGACGGTAGTTATAGCTTTACGCCAGATGCTAATTGGAATGGTGATGTTCCCGTCATTACCTACACAACCAATACTGGTAATACTGCGACGTTGACCATTACAGTTACCCCTGTCGATGACCCAACACTTGCTAACGACGATGCCATCACTATTCCTGAAGACACTGTCGCGAGCGGCAATGTATTAGATAATGACAGCGACATAGATAGCGTGCTGAGTGTTGCTACCTACGTCATAAACGGCGACACCTTTGTGGCAGGCAGCAGTGTCGAGCTTGATGAAGGTACGTTACAACTTAATGCTGACGGCAGTTATACCTTTACCCCAGTGGCCAACTGGAATGGTTCTGTACCTGAAGTTACCTACACAACCAACACTGGTGCAACAGCGACGCTAAACATTACCGTTACGCCGGTTGAAGATCCGTCAGTAATCTCCGCCGATGAAGGAGCCGTGGTCGAAGATGAGATTCTGACCGCTGCAGGCACCTTAACTGCAACAGATGTAGACAATCCTGCGTTAAGTTTCGTTGCTGACAGCGTCACCGATGCTTATGGCACATTTAGTGTTGATGCCAATGGTGTTTGGACATACACCTTAAATAACGAAGCAGATATTGTTCAGGCATTGGCTGATGGTGAAGTTGTCTCCCAAACCTTTAGTGTTGGACTTTCTGATGGTTCAAGCACTACCGTTGATATCACAATTACCGGTACACCTGATGCACCTGTCATTTCAGGCGACGGAACTGATGATCTAGGAACAGTCCAAGAAGACGTCACCCTCACCACATCAGGAACCATAACCGCAACTGATGTAGATAACGGCGCAGTGTTAACCTTCAGTGGCGATAGCTCAGGTGATTTTGGTGACTTTACTATTGATCCTGACACTGGAGATTGGACTTTCACCCTTGATAACGCCAACCAACAGGCACTGGCACAAGGTGAAACACACACAGAAACTTTTGTTGTGACAGTGACTGACGAACAAGGTCTCACAGACACACAAGAAGTCTCTATTATCATCACTGGTACCAATGATGCGCCAGTGATCACCTCCGGCCCCCAAACTGGTTCAGTGCAGGAAGATATCACCCTCACTGCGAACGGTACGGTCACAGCTGACGATGTCGATAATGGCGCGGTACTCAGCTTCAGTGGCAATGCCACCGGCACCTATGGCAGCTTTGCGATTGACGCGGCCACCGGCGAATGGATTTACACCTTAGATAACGCCAACCAACAGGCACTGGCACAGGGTGAAACCCATACTGATACCTTCACTGTTACTGTTACCGATGAGTTCGGAGCAACCGATACACAGTTGGTGACCATCACCATTAACGGCACTAATGATGCACCGGTGATCACCTCTGATACTCAAACAGGGACTGTGCAGGAAGATATCACCCTCACCGCAACCGGGACGGTCACGGCCGACGATGTCGATAATGGCGCGGTACTTAGCTTCAGTGGTAATGCCACTGGTACCTACGGCAGTTTTGCCATTGACTCAAACACCGGTGAATGGATTTACACCTTAGATAACGCCAACCAACAGGCACTGGCACAAGGTGAAACCCATACCGACACCTTTACCGTCACCGTTACCGACGAGTTCGGAGCAACCGATACCCAGTTAGTGACCATCACCATTAACGGCACCAATGATGCACCGGTGATCACCTCAGACACCCAAACTGGTTCAGTGCAGGAAGATACCACTCTCACCGCGAACGGCACAGTCACGGCCGATGATGTCGATAACGGCGCAATACTCAGCTTCAGTGGCAATGCCACTGGTACCTATGGCAGCTTTGCGATTGACGCGGCCACCGGCGAATGGATTTACACCCTAGATAACGCCAACCAACAGGCACTGGCACAGGGTGAAACCCATACCGAAACCTTTACCGTCACCGTTACCGATGAGTTTGGAGCAACCGATACTCAATTGGTAACCATCACCATTAACGGCACCAATGATGCAC
>NZ_JPEO01000003.1 GCF_000753795.1 Shewanella mangrovi | reverse complement strand
TCAATTGAGCGCTTTTTTTAAGGCGTTGACTAAGCCAGCAGACGGCCAACAAATAGCGTTAGCGAATAGCCAACGCTGTATGACAACAGTAATGCTGGCACATATTTGAGATAGGAAACGAAGGTCAACTCATCGACTTTGCTCATCGCGATAATGCCCGCTGCCGAACCAATGACGAGGAGTGAACCACCAACGCCGACAGCGTAGGTTAGTCCTAACCAGCCAGCTAATGACAAATGAGGATCTGCCTTAAGTAATGCCGCAGTAAGAGGCACGTTATCTAACAATGCTGAACCCATCCCGGTAACATAGTTGGCAATGTTAGGGTCGTGCGCCGCGTAGAGTTGGGCTAATTGATCCAGCGTGCCAATCTGTTTCAGCATGCCGACCAGTAGCAAGATCCCTAAGAAGAACAACAGGGTGTCAAATTCCACCTGGCGAATATATTCGAGGATGCGGATCTCTTCGGTATCAGTATGTACAGTCTTACCGACGAGGAACATGACCGATAAGCCGCTCAGGAAGGTCAGCACTGGCGGAATGGCAAACAGAATGTTAAGCACCATGGTCAAAATAATGGTGCTGACAAAAATCAGCGCAATAATGATATCGACGCGTTCAACGCTCTGCGTCACGCTATTGGCATATACTCGGCCGTTGGCTTTGAGCGAAAACAGCGTGGCCAATAGCACAACACTGACGCTTGCCGGAACAACCAGCATCAATAAATCCGCCATTTTTACGTGACCGTCGAGGAAAATCATCAGTGTGGTTACATCACCTGTGATAAGTGATACACCGCCCGAGTTCACCGCAAAGATAATCAGCACCGACATCCGCCGCTTTATATTGCTATCCAGCTTGAAGGTTGTGAGTAAGCCTAGCGACACTAACGTGGCGGTGACGTTATCGCAAATTGCGGAAAGTAAAAGTGAGAATATGGCCACCTGGATCATCAACATACGTACGCTGATGCTCTTAGGAAATAACTTCCCGACCACAATTTGGATCATGCCTTTGGCGTTAAGGTAGGCCACAAAGGTCATGGTGGACATCAAGAACAACCATAAGGTTGCAATTTCTAGCAGGTTGTCTTGTAGTTCATGATTAACCGCTGCGGCCTCTTGGTTATTCGGCGCGGCGACAAACAGCGTTATCCACGATAAACAACCCAGAAATAGTGTGGTTTTCGCCTTATTAATGTGAGTCAGTTCTTCAAAAATAATGCTGAGCAAAGCTAATGCAGCAAGCAACAGCAGAAAGGTATTTAGCATAGTGATGGATCCATCCGTAGGTTACCAAGCGCCTAAAGGCAGGATGCCGAGTCACCATTCGCTTCAATGATTATCGCGCTGGATAGTGGTAAAAGTGAGTGGTGATGTGACGAAGCGCACAGATTGGAGCACGGTGACGGTAGGATGTGCAATATTACCAAAGTCTTAATCGAAACTTAAAAGTGTGTTTTTTCCAACTTAATAGGTTGAGATATAAAGGGAATTAATTTTTACGAGTAATAAAAAAGGCCCTGACAGGGCCTTTTTAACATAGTGTAATGGCTTAGAGCTTGATGCGACTAAATACTCGGTCAGCAGCATCCAATGTCGCTTTAATCTCTTTATCACCATGAGAAAGTGACAGGAAGCCAGCTTCAAATGCGCTAGGTGCTAAGTAAACACCTTCTTCTAACATGCCATGATAGAAAGCTTTGAACAGCTCTAAATCACATTGAGTCACTTGCTCAAAGTGAGTGACTTTTTCTGCATCCGTGAAGAAGATACCAAACATGCCGCCAACATAGTTCACGGCCATCTTGATACCATGCTTCGCAGCCACGGCTTTTAAGCCTTCAGCGACTTGTTGGGTTTTGTCTGCCAGTGCTTCATAAACACCGTCTTTGCACAGTTCATTCAACTGCGCTAAACCTGCGCTCATCGCAATTGGGTTACCCGACAGTGTACCTGCTTGGTAAACAGGGCCAGTTGGTGCGATATATTCCATCACCTCTTTACGGCCACCAAATGCGCCCACCGGCATGCCACCACCAATCACCTTACCCAGTGCGGTCAAATCAGGTTTAACTCCGTAATGACCTTGAGCACCACCTTTGGCGACACGGAAACCAGTCATGACTTCGTCGATGATCAACAGTGCACCGAACTCGTCACACAGGGCGCGTAAACCCCGTAAGAAGCCTTCAACGGGAGGAATACAGTTCATGTTGCCTGCGACTGGCTCAACGATGATACAGGCAATCTCAGTTGGGTATTGTTCAAACAGCGCACGTGCAGATTCGAGGTCATTGTAGGTTGCCGTCAGGGTATGTTTAGCGAAATCCGCCGGAATGCCTGGAGAGCTAGGTTGACCCATGGTCAGTGCACCAGAGCCCGCTTTAACTAACAAGCAGTCAGCATGGCCGTGGTAGCAACCTTCAAACTTCATGATCTTATCGCGGTTGGTGTAACCACGTGCCAAACGGATAGCGCTCATGGTGGCTTCAGTACCTGAACTCACCATACGCACTTGTTCGATTGACGGCACCATATCGCGGACTTTTTCCGCCATGATGACTTCTAATTCGGTTGGTGCACCAAAGGATAAGCCGTTGGCTACAGCCGCTAATACCGCCTCGCGGATCACTGGATTATTATGACCCAGAATCATCGGTCCCCAAGAACCTACATAATCGACATAGGCTTTACCGTCAGCATCATAGATATAGGCGCCATCGGCTTTATCGATAAATTTGGGTGTACCACCCACTCCGTTAAACGCGCGAACTGGCGAGTTAACACCACCGGGAATGGTCTTTTTGGCCTGTGCAAACAGGTCTTCAGAACGGGTCATATTTCATCCTTTTATTTAATCGTTCAATTAACGGTCGGCTTTACGTGAGTACCAGTTAACTGGACATTCATATTGTTCCAGTTGGTCAGCAACGCCGAGCGTAAGCGCAAACAGTGCCATACGGATCAACAAGCCGTTATCCGCCTGACGGAAAATTGCCAGACTAGGGTTGTTGTTCAGATCGTTGTCTAATTCGTTTGCCTGTGAGCGTGAGTCACGTGGCAGCGGATGCATGATCACTGTGTTGGATTTACAGTTTTTGGTATAGATCGCGCTGTTCAGGCGGAACTTACCGCGATATTTATCTGCCTCTTCCTGTGAAGGGAAGCGCTCTTCCTGAATGCGTGTCAGATAGAGAATGTCAGCCTGATGCAGATTACCTTCCAATTGGTCGGTAATTGTGACGCGGTGGCCGGCATTTTCAATGTCGTCGATCACATAGTCTGGCATCGCCAGCTCTTTGGGTGAGATCAGTGTGAAGGTGATGTTTTTATACATGCACAGCAGACGTGATAACGAGTGCACTGTACGGCCATATTTCAAATCACCGACCATAGCAATGTGCATACCATCGATGGTCATGCCGTTGCTGTTGAGTTCTTTCTTGATGGTGAACAAGTCCAGCAATGCTTGCGTGGGATGTTCGTTAGCACCATCGCCACCGTTAATCACGGGGACGCGAGAGCCTTCAGCAAACTCTTTGACGGAGAAAGATTGTGGATGGCGCATGGCGATCACATCAGAATAGCTCGATAACACGCGCGCGGTGTCATACAAGGATTCCCCTTTTGACAGCGAAGAGTTGGCCATGCCGACGGTTTCGGCTACGCGACCACCCAGCAGGTCAAAGGCACAACTAAAGCTGACACGCGTACGAGTGCTAGGCTCGAAAAACAAGTTTCCCAGAATTGCACCATCCAGTACACGAGTACGTTTTTCACGCAGTGCATAGGGGGTCATTTTCTGAGCTACATTAAAGATGGTTTGGATTGAATCCAGATCTAACTGGTTCACAGAGAGGATGTGGGATCCCTGGAATTGGTTCATCAGCCTAGTTTCCATGTAGGGTGCTGGCCTGCCAAAGCAGCACAGGGTTTTTATGATATTTGGCTGAGTGAAGACTATAGCAGATGAGGCGGGCCTTTAAAACGCCCGGCTTTTTAAATTTGTGAGCCAGACGCTAATGTAATGAAGACTTAATGATGCTGTAGCGGCTTTGTGAGTCGTTTTTTCGATTGGGAATGCCAATTGTTACCCAATTTAGCTAAAAAAATGACGTGATAACAAGGCTGTTCGGCGTTTGCTTAAATAAAAAATTGGTGAATTGTTGATGTTTGTCATAGCATAGAAGCGCTAAATCCATAAGCTATGCAGCACGTGTTTTTCCTATTGGCCGCCAACACTTAAGTATTAGGAAGTATGCCTAGATTTGCCAACCTGCACTTCCCGTCGAAGGGACTGCTCAGACATCGATTGACGCCTGGCTTTTTTACCTCTCAACCTGACTATTTAGTCCTGTTATCACTTTCCGCTCTTGTCGGCGCTGTTGCTGGTTTGATTGTGTCGTTATTTGAAGCCGCAATTCACCTGTTCACCAATGAACGCTTACACTATTTCGACAGTTGGGGCTTACCTCCAGGTGTGACCGCTTTGCTGGTCATTCTGGCGGGCGCACTGTTCGCCGCTGTGGGCTTTCTAGCAACCGCCAAGTTGGCCCCTGAAACATCGGGTAGTGGTATCCCGCATGTAGAAGGCGCGCTCGACGGATTACATGATATTCGCTGGTGGCGAGTATTACCGGTGAAGTTTTTCGCCGGGACCCTGACGTTGAGCTCTGGCATGGTGCTTGGTCGCGAAGGCCCGTCGGTGCAAATCGGTGGGGCGGTGGGGCGGATGTTTGCCGGATTAGCGAGTAAATATCCTTATGCGCCGCATGTGCTGACAGCATCTGGCGCCGCGGCTGGTTTAGCGGCAGCATTTAACGCTCCGTTGGCGGGCATTCTATTTATTATCGAAGAGATGCGGCCGCAATTTCGCTATAACTTCACCTCGTTTAAATGCGTAACCTTGGCATCCTTGATGGCGACGATTGTGTTGCGTTATTTCCATGGTCAAGATGCGGTGATGGACATCCCGACCTTTAAGGTGCCACCGTTAGAGTCGTTGTGGTTATTTTTGCTGCTAGGTGCAATATTTGGCGTCGTCGGCATTAGTTTTAACCGCTGGGTATTGAAATGCACTGCATTTTTCAAACGTTATCACCGTAATAATCTGCTGCGAGTAGCGTCGACTGGCGCGTTACTAGGTGGTTTATTCGCACTGTTTCAACTCTATTTACCGTCGATCTCTGGCGGTGGTATCGCGCTTATCACCGACTTTGTCCGCGAACCCATGGCTTGGGGGCTTATGGTGCTGGTATTTCTGGTGCGTATTGTGGCAACGCTGGGGTGCTTTTCCTCTGGAGCCCCTGGTGGCGTATTCGCCCCTATGTTGGCGTTGGGAACTTTGCTGGGGTTGGCCTATGGTACGGTCGCCGCTGGCTTGTTTCCATCATTAGTGGCGGAGCCGGGCGTATACGCGGTGGCAGGAATGGGCGCGCTGTTTGCGGCAACTGTGCGTGCGCCGGTGACCGGGATCATTCTGGTGGTGGAAATGACCGACAACTACCAACTTATCATGCCGTTGCTGATGACGATTCTTGGTGCGACCTTTATCGCGCAGGCATTTGGCGGTAGCCCGTTATATTCGGCGTTGCTGCAACAATCACTGTCGACAAATGCCGAAACCAAAGCACCGGAAGCCAAAGAAGCTGAGCAGCCTAAAGCGGCTGAAGCGGTCACCCCAGCCGAAGGCGCGGCGACACCTGTTGCGAGTGCCGCAGCCAAAGGTGAATAGCCCGTTATGGTGATGTAATACCTCTGCAAAAGTGCTGTGCTAAGCGAGTCAAAGTTCAGACTGCACTTTTTGTCAGTCTTAGCAATAAGGTATTATGCCCCATCTTATTTCACGCTAACTCGGCGTTAACAGCAGAGGACAATCTCTTAATGGCGAATTTCAGACGCTGGTGGCATCACATGCAGCTACGTGAACGGCATCTCCGCACATCTTCGCTCTATCTGTTTGCACTCGTGCTAGTGGCTTTTTGTTGTGGGGCGGTTAGTCATTACATCTATTCGGATGCGTCCCCTGTGGGCGGCGGCAAGTATCGTAAGCTAGCGCAGCAATATCAGCAGCAGTTGGAGACGCAAGCTACCGTGCTGGCAAGCCGTAATATGGATCTGTCACTCGCGCAGGAAACCAATAAGCAGATGCAGGAGATGTTTGCTAAGCAGCATCAGCGTCAGCAGGATTTGGAACGAGAACTCAGTTTCTATCGCAGTATTATGGCCCCTGAATACAGTATTGATGGAGTCGCCATTAACAGTTTGGAACTGTTGCCCAAAGCGGCCGCAGGCGATTACAAGTTGAAGTTGGTGCTGACTCAGCTTAAAAAGCGTAAGCAACAATTGAAGGGCAAGGCCATCATTCAGCTTAAAGGGAGTAAAGCGGGGGAGGATGTCGAAATCCCATTGGAATCCGTTAACAATGGCGCTAAACTCGATTTCAGTTTCCGCTATTTCCAAGTGCTGGAAACTGAAATGTCCCTCCCTGAAGGATTTAAGTTACAACAGATTGCGGTAAAAGTTGTAGTGCCCGCCAGTCGTTGGAGTAAAGGCGGTGAGACCGAACAAAGCTTCAGCGTCCCCGAATTGTTAAACGGCGAGAAAGACACCAGCGTAATACTTGAACAAAACACTCAGGTAATAGATAATCAGCCGCAGCAAACAGACGTCAAGGGGTAATAATGACTGAACAAGCAGATGCAGCAATGCCAATCACCTTTACTGATGCGGCTGCAGCCAAAGTAAAGACCTTGCTCGATGAAGAGCAAAACAACCAACTTAAACTGCGTGTTTATGTCACAGGCGGCGGATGTTCAGGCTTTCAATATGGCTTCACATTTGATGAAAAAGTCAATGAAGGCGATTTCACCATCGAGAAACAGGGTGTGCAGTTGGTGGTAGATCCCATGAGCCTGCAATATCTGGTAGGCGGTGAAGTGGATTACACTTCAGGATTGGAAGGTTCACGCTTTTTTGTTAAGAACCCCAACGCAAAAACCACCTGTGGCTGTGGCGCCAGCTTCTCAGTTTAAGTGTCACGACAGTATTAAAAAAGCCGCTGATATCAGCGGCTTTTTTGTATCAACTCATAATGTTGAAGTTATTGCGACGTTGAAACCAGCGACTGACTTTCGGCGTCAGTACCAGCCAAAGCTGCAGCATCGTCAGCACCAGTGCGAGTGTAAACAGTAACCATGAAGGCATTGATGCAACAGCAGCAGCGCCGACGAGTTGCTGCCATTGACTCGCTAACTGAGGGTTTTGCTCGAGCAGATAGGGCATCGTTGACACACCCAACAGCATAAAAACGGCTACCCCACGTAATATCCAGCCAGTTGCCTGATGACGAGCGAATATGGATAACACCAGCATTAATAGCAACAACGCCGGTATTACCGCCACGCCATAAATCAATGCGACGACTGCCAGCACTGTATAGATGATGCTGAGCAGAAGTAGGCGTTTGGGCATTGAAAAGCTCACAGGCGGTAATCCTTGGGTTTAGATTTAGTGCTTAGTTTTCGGTTTGAATTGATTTTCCAATTCATAAGGTGGCACCACAACACCGAGATCATCTTCAAGCGGGAACACAGCAACAAACAGCTCATCATCTTCCATGCCTGGAACCCAACGCTCAAGCCAATCGCCAAGACTGATCGAAAGTGGGCGACAGTCTTGCCACTCATCTTTAATCCATTGCAGTGCCGCAGCTTCGGTAGGCCACACTGGAATACAATCTTCATCATCGGTGGTGAGCATTACGCAGCCATCGTCATCCTGAATAATCCACAGCTCTTTGTTGGCCTTAGTCTGTTCTACCAAATATTGATAGCGCTGTTCCGGCGTATAGTGAGTAAAGTCAGGCGTTTTGCTAGTGTCTTTCATATCTGTCCTGCGAATGTCCAGCGAAGGTTACGGCGGCGCATACTATCACCAGTTACGCCGCCAATAAAGCGATGTTATTGGGCTGGAAACCGAGCCCCTAATACCGCCTCGCGTGATGCCCCTGTGACCGCCGGTAGATTGGCGGGGAGACCTGCAACATGACGCATCGCCAGCCAGGCAAAGGCAATCCCTTCCACCCACTTAGGATCGATGCCCAATGCCGAGGTGGTATCGATATGGTGATGAGGTAAAAGAGCCTGCAAGCGTTTCATCAGTTCGCCATTCAGCGCGCCACCACCACAAACATAAACTTCCCCATTATTGCTTAGCTTAGTAAGCTCAGTGGCAATGCTGTGGCAGGTTAAATCGAGCAGGGTAGATTGAATATCTTCTTCGTTAAGCTGAGAAAACTCAGACAATTGCTGTTCCAACCAAGCTTGGTTAAACAATTCGCGGCCAGTGCTTTTGGGCGCTGGTTGCAAAAAGTAGGGATGAGACAGCAATTGAGTTAGCAAGGGTACAGAGGCTATGCCACTCGCAGCCCACTCGCCGTTAAGATCAAATGGCTCTTGCTTCACTTGTTGGATCCAAGCATCAACGAGAGTGTTGCCGGGGCCAGTGTCATAACCCAGCACTTCATTACCGGTGGCGGGCAGCCAAGTGACGTTGCCAATGCCACCGATATTCATAATCATGCGGTTGACGCCAGGCTTGGCAAAAATCTGCTGGTGGAAGGCTGGCACCAATGGCGCACCTTGGCCACCAAGGGCGATATCCTTGCGGCGAAAATCGGCGATAACATCAATACCGGTTTCAATCGCGATAGTATTGGGATCGCCAATCTGCAGCGTGAATCCCACCTCTAAATTGGGCATATGCCGTACGGTCTGACCATGGCTACCAATGGCGACAATATCCTTAGCGTCGACATCGGCTTTGGCTAACAAGGCATTCACCGCTTTGGCAAAAATCTTACCGACCACACGGTCGAGACGTCCTAAGCGATTGATTTCATCGCTGCCTGGCTGGCATAAACGCTGTAAGCCTTTATAAAGGTGTTCTGGATAGTTCTCGGTATGACAGGCCAACAAGGTCGGCTGTCCTTCGCTAAATTGCACCAGTGCAGCATCCACGCCATCCATGCTGGTGCCGGACATAAGCCCGATATATAACCCTGTCGTTGTCTTCATATTTTGTTCACTTCTGCATTGCGATACGCACTTGCTTTTGATGATTCAACGCCGCCATCAGCGACTTACTCAATGCATCGAATGCCGAGCGTTCTTGTTTGGCAATGGGCTCAGCCTTGGGTAAGTCAACGGTGCGAGGATTTCGATGCACGCCATTTACAATAAACTCATAGTGCAGGTGGGCGCCAGTCACTCGGCCAGTTTTTCCTAAAGTACCAATGATTTGCCCTTGCTTAACGTATTCACCCTCTTTCACTTTGCGTTTGTTTAGATGCAAATATTTGGTGGTGTAGGTAGCGTTATGGCGAATAAACACGTAATTACCGTTGTACTGGTTGTAGCTTGCTTTAATCACTTTCCCGGCGCCTGCCGACTTGATGGGTGTGCCTATGGCGGCGACATAGTCAACGCCGCGGTGCGGCCGGACTAAGCCCGTTACTGGATGTAAGCGTCGTGGATTAAAGTTAGAACTGACATATTTAAAATCAACCGGTGAACGTAAGAAGGCCTTACGCATGCTGCGACCATCGGCCGAATAATAGTTACCATCGGTATACCTTACCGCCGTATAACGTTCACCCTGGTTAATAAATTCAGCAGCAAGAATGTTGCCGTTACGCAGAAACTCGCCGTCAGCGAACTCTTGCTCATAGATTAATGAGAAGCTGTCGCCATTACGAATATCGAGAGCAAAGTCGACATCCCAGCCAAAGATGGTCGCAAGCTGCATAATTTGTGCTGGATTAAGTCCGGCATCAACACCCGCGTTCCAGAAGTTGCTGTGAATTTCAGCACTGACAAACTGCTGCCTATTTTCCACGTCTTTGGTTTGCACTTCTTCACGATAGCCTTTGTTGTCGTGATTGATGATTAAGGTAGAAATCGCATCAATACGGTATTGCAGCAGCTTAAGACCACCGTCAGCGCTTTTGCCGATAGTGATCTCCTCACCCGGCATAATTTTTATCAAGTGTTTCTTCGCAAGTGGCAGTTGCGTGATGTCGTAGACTTCGCGGGCCGACAACGATGCGCGTTGAAATAACGCCGCAAGTGTATCGCCTCGTTTAACCTCAAAGTGCTCAAGCTCTGCCATACCATCAGCTTGCTTATCTACCTGAGTTTCGAGGGCGTCACTGGTTTGTTCAACAATGCTATCGGTAATGGCTTCAGCCGCTTTTTCAGACTCTTGCGGCTCGCCACTGTCGGCAACATTTTGTGCACTCGGTGCATCCGGCGTACGGAATGCCAAAGGCACATCATAACGTACCGCAACACCCGATTCTGGCGTCTGTTTAGAGGCCACTGCGTTATCGGTGGGAATGAAAATAATGACAAAGATGGCAAGGGTGAGCAGGGATAACAGTAGCTGGTGCTTCTTTGGCAGCAGCTTGAATAAGGTGATGAGTTTTGCCATTGACTCCGGGTACCAAAAAATGACGTTGCCTGAATGCCTTGCCCTAGTTTACACACTTTCAATTAGGCTGGCTAACAAGTAACATAAGCCTCTTTATTTTAGCGCCTCGGGGGAGTTCTAGGCTGATGGCTGATTTAGCGCAAGTAATGGCAGAAATTAAACGTGGTACAGAAGAAATTCTGCTGGAATCCGATTTGTTGGAGAAGCTGAAAGAAGGTCGTCCGTTGAAGATCAAGCTCGGCGCCGATCCAACTGCGCCAGATATTCATTTAGGCCATACCGTTATCCTGAACAAACTGCGCCTGTTCCAAGAGTTGGGACACGAAGTGATCTTTTTGATTGGCGATTTCACCGGCATGGTGGGGGACCCAAGTGGTAAAAATACTACCCGTCCACCATTAACTCGTGAACAAGTGATTGCCAACGCGGAAACCTACAAACAACAAGTGTATAAAATTCTCGACCCAGCCAAGACGCGAATTGAGTTCAACTCTTCTTGGTTAGAAGCGTTAGGTGCTGCAGGCATGATCCGCTTGGCATCACATCAAACCGTAGCGCGTATGATGGAACGTGATGACTTCAAGAAACGTTACGCAGCGGGTCAATCAATCGCAATTCATGAATTCATGTACCCACTGCTGCAAGGCTGGGACTCTGTGGCTTTACATGCGGATGTTGAGCTGGGCGGCACTGATCAGAAATTCAACCTGTTGATGGGCCGTGAACTGCAGAAAGCCGAAGGACAGAAGCCACAAACGGTGATTATGATGCCGCTGTTAGAAGGCTTGGACGGCGTGAAGAAAATGTCGAAATCGGCGGCCAATTACATTGGCATTAGTGAAGCGCCAGATGAGATGTTTGGTAAGCTGATGTCGATTTCTGATGAGTTGATGTGGCGCTATTTTGAATTGCTGTCATTCCGCCCATTAAATGAAATTGCTGACTTGAAGCAACAAGTCAAAAACGACGCAAATCCACGCGATATCAAAATCCTGTTGGCGAAAGAGATCATTGCTCGCTTCCACGATGAAGCTGCAGCGGCTGGCGCTGAGCAAAATTTCATCAACCGTTTCCAGAAAGGTGCAATGCCGGATGATATTCCCGAATTGACCTTAGCCGCTGGCGATGAAGGCTTGCCACTCGCAAACTTGCTCAAAGAGGCGGGTTTGGTTGGCTCGACGTCAGAAGCTATGCGTATGGTGAAGCAGGGCGCGGTGAAGCTTGATGGTGAGAAAATTGAAGATAGCAAACAAGTATTTGCTGCTGGCACGACGGCTATCTTCCAAGTTGGTAAGCGTAAATTTGCGAAAGTCACTATCAGCTAATAACGCTGGGTGATACAGAAAGGGAAGCCTGATGGCTTCCCTTTTGTGTTTATGGCGTTAAATATCGCTACTGGGCGTTCTTATGCTGCATCTGGCAATTATTGGTGCCGTAGAATGCATCATCCTCACAACGCCAGCTCAAGCCCGCTTTAGACACTGTCCAGCCATGAGCATGTTTATCCAATGACAATATCAGCAACAGTTGTGGATGACCATTTTTAGATGGCCGCATATTGTAGGTGATGACCTTACCATCTTGCTGGCTGGATTTGATTAATTCAAATTCGGCGCCACTATAACGTTTGCTAATTGCGGTTGGGTTTTCCGCCCAGCTGTCATTCTCCTGTGTGGCTTTTTGCAGTGCTTTATTGAATTGATTGACTGGTTGTACGGCATAAGACAGCACCATTGGTGTGTCTGAATCATCGCTACTGGGCGCAAGTGCGGCGTAAACATTGATGCTGAGGATTGTACTAATTCCGGCTAGCCACCAGAAAACACTGTGTTTCATCGAAAACTCTCGCTTGCTCATAAGCACCATCAGGACAAATTTTGCCTATTGTCCTTTTCGACCTGAGAAGCTAAGCGAAGTTCAGCAATGGGTGATTATTGTGCCGCGAGTTGATCGGACATGGTTTGATAGTCGATGTAATCGATATGCTTGTTGACCCGATGGCGGTTGACGTCTAGGTTGAGTGTCGTCACTCCGGGAATGGCCACATCGATGATTTTGCCGGGTTTACCAAACTGTTCGCCGGGCCCTTTAAAGTGGTAGTTACCTATCATCACCACCAGTGAGCCGGTATTAAACATGTGCTCGATATTGAAGTCATACTCCAATACGCCGCGGTGCGCCCGTTCAAAAAAGTCGATGATATGGCGTCCGCCCGTGTAGCTGCGACCTGCCGTGGCATCATTAAACACAGAGTCACGGCCGTAGAAGGTGGCCAGCTCATCATAATCATGGCTGGTAAGCGCTTTGATGTAACTAATCGCCAGCTGCTGTTCTTGCGGCATTTCGCTGTCATCAGCGAATACAGGAAAGGAGCACAGCAGAATCAGAATTAGCCTCAGAAAGCGCAATGTGATTGTCTCTTGTTAGAAGTTTGGTGATGAGCTATCAAGCTGGCTGTAGTCTATGACGCCGCAGCTTTTATAAGCCGCATAATGCCCTTGGTAGTGGTTCGGATCAACCCCAAAAGTGGCATCGAAGTGCGACTGTTGCATAGTTTTACAGCGGACGGCGATAAGCGTTTACAAATTGTCCATATCTTTGAGATGAATATTTAAAGCATCCACCGAAATACGGATTTCGATAACGGACAAAATCAGCGAATAAAGCAACAACAATAGACTGGCGCCGAACACCAGCGAACCGGTTTGATTAAAGCCCAAATAAATCAAAATCATGCAAAAAACACACAAGGCAAAGCTGGAAACTCCAGCTTCCTGCATGCGGCGAATAATCACAATGCGGCGGCGTAGGTTTTTAAGTTGCAAATGGGATACGCGTTTTTCACCTTCACTCAGACTGCGGATCAACGCTGCGAGCGAAAAGAAGCGATTGGTATAGGCCAGGAGTAGCAAAGAAATTGCAGGAAACAGCAGCGCTGGCGTTGTGAGTGAAATATGCATGTTTTCTAACACAGAGCACCTTCGTTGATTGATAGATTTACGATGAAAAACAGTTAGCTAGTCTAACATCGGTTAGCGCATTCGCAACAGAATCCACAAGGCTGGGATCACAAGACTGAAGCCTAACCAGCACCAGCGGCTAGTGTTCGCTAGCAACAAAGCGCGGGCAATATCTCGGCCATTGGGCAGGCGGGCAGGTCCTACTTTGGCAAGTGCGACACGCTCTCCCTGATATTTACGTGCTCCACCCAGCTCTACAGCTAATATGCCGGCGGCCAGTTGGCAAATCTGCAGGTAGCCACGCTGGGTTATCGGGTAACTTAGCAGTTGCACAAACTGTTTGATGGCTGCTGGGCCGCCTTGAATGGCTAAAGACAGACGACATGCCTGCACCGGCAACCAAAACAGTCCATGATTAATATGGCTAAGGGCAGCACTAAAATGGCGATACTGTGGATTAACCGGTGACCAGCTTTGCTCCAGTGTTTTGAGCATTACGGCTAACAACACCAACGGCACGCCACCAATCCAGTAAAACAAAATGGCGGCAATGCTACCGTAGGCTGACGAAGTGACTGCTAACTCGATGGTCGTTTTGGCTATGCCAGTTTCAGAAAGTATCTCGGTATCACGGCTGGTCCAGCGACTGAGTAAAGTACGCGCTCGCGTTTTATCGCCGACGAGCAGCGCTCTGGTTACCTGTTGAAAATCGGTTCTAGCGTGTAAGTCACGCATGCAGCAATAGAGCACGGCCAACTCAAAGAACACCGGATATGCGGCCAGTTCAAACAGAAACAGTAAAATCAGCCAAAAGGGCAGGGTGAGTAAGGTCGTCGCCAACAACCCGGCGATTTGTTGCTGTCCGGCCTGCCGGTCACTGCGGCACACCTTGCTTGCCATGCGCGCGGCTAACTCAGACAACCAATATAACGGATTAAAGCGTTGTGGCAGCGGTATGACTAACGCTGCCAACAATGCCACTGCGATCAGCGTAAATCTGATCAACAATGGCCCATCGTGACTGACAATTTGCTGCCACATTGTCGTGATTACAGGTGAGCTAACATGCCCATCACCATTTGCGCTGACTGTGCACCAGCTTTGATGATGTAAGTGTCAAAATCGACCGGAGAGTCATTGTTGGCGTTATCTGACAATGAACGAATGACCACGAACGGCGTTGCAAATTGGTGGCACACCTGTGCAATTGCAGCACCTTCCATTTCACAGGCGGCTATCGTTGGAAAGTGTTGACGCATGACGGCGGTACGGGCTGGATCGCAAATAAAACTGTCACCGGTACAGATAAGCCCTTCTATCGTTTTGACGTCACCTAAGCTGGAAATGGCATTTCGCGCGGCTTGTTTGAGCGCTTCATCTGCCTTGAATGCGGCAGGTTGCTGTGCCATTTGCCCAATTTCATAACCAAAGGCGGTGACATCTACATCGTGGTAGCGCACTTCATTAGAGATGACGATATCGCCAATAGCTAGAGAATCAACAAAGCCGCCAGCTGAACCGGTATTAATCACAGCATCAACATTAAAGTGTTCAATCACCATAGTGGTTGCCATCGCGGCAGCAACTTTGCCGATACCTGAGCGGGTGATAACCACTTGCTTACCAGCCAATTCACCTTCAACAAATTCAATACCCGCAATGGTGCTAGTCTTGGCTGCCGTAGTTGCGTTAATCAGTTGCACAACTTCGGGTTCCATTGCGCCAATAATGCCAATTTTCATCAAAAAACCTTTCCAAAAAACGATGCTGCTAATGGGCGCCAACTATAGCACAGTTGGCTGATTGCACTTATAAAAAAGCGCACACCTGAAACTCAGGGTGCGCATAAAAGGTTCGACTAATTCGAGAGAAGAAATAAAAATTAGTCGTCGAGGTAATTCAGGATCCCCAGTGCTGCATCACGCCCTTCAGCGATAGCGGTAACTACTAAGTCTGAACCTCTGACCATATCCCCGCCAGCAAACACTTTAGGGTTGCTGGTTTGGAATGGATTCTCACTCGCCTTAGGGGCGATAACACGGTTCCACTGATCAAGCTTAATATCAAAATCAGCAAACCAGCTCGCGGGGCTTGGTTGGAAACCAAAGGCGATAATAATGGCATCAGCTTCAAGGACTTGCTCGCTGCCGACAATGGCTTCGGCGCGGCGGCGGCCACTCTCATCCGCTTCACCCATTTGAGTTTCTACGCATTCGATGCCGACAACCTTTCCAGCCTCAGTTTTAATGGCTGTTGGCTGGCGGTTGAACAGAAACTCAACGCCTTCTTCGCGCGCGTTTTTCACTTCACGGCGTGAACCCGGCATGTTTTCTTCGTCACGACGGTAAGCACAGGTAACGGAGGTCGCACCTTGGCGAACTGCGGTTCTCACACAGTCCATCGCGGTATCACCGCCACCCAACACGACGACACGTTTGTCCTTCAAGTTGATGTAAGGCGTGGTGCTATCTGTCTCACCGAGTAGTGATTGCGTGTTGCCGATCAGGTAAGGCAAGGCTTGAATAACGCCGTCAGCATCTTCGCCTTCGAGGTTGGCCTTCATCGCGGTGTAGGTACCCATACCCAGGAACACTGCATCGTAGTCTTCAACCAACTGCTTAAAGTCGATGTCTTTACCTATTTCAATGCCAAGGCGGAACTCAACGCCCATGCCTTCCATTACCGTACGGCGAGTTTGCATCACGGCTTTATCGAGCTTGAACGATGGAATACCGTAAGTTAACAGGCCGCCAATCTGCTGGTTTTTGTCAAACACAACAGGGGTTACGCCATTACGTGCCAAAATATCCGCACAGCCGAGTCCGGCAGGACCTGCACCGATAATCGCTACTCTTTCAGGGCGCGGCGTCACATTGGACAAATCTGGGCGCCAGCCCTGAGCAATCGCCGTGTCAGTAATATATTTCTCAACATTACCAATCGTTACCGCGCCAAACTCAGCGTTAAGCGTGCATGAACCTTCACACAGACGGTCTTGCGGACATACACGACCACACACTTCTGGCAGGGTATTGGTTTCGTGAACAAGGTCGGCCGCTTCCATAATACGTCCTTGCTTGGCCAGACTCAGCCAGTTCGGAATGTAGTTATGTAACGGACAGCGCCATTCACAATATGGGTTGCCGCAATCAAGGCAGCGATCAGATTGTTCGTTAACCTGCTGCTGTGAAAACGGTTGATAAATTTCGATAAACTGGCTTTTGCGCTTTTCAATTGCCTGCTTATCTGGGTCGACACGGCCGACCTCAATAAATTGAAAATTGTTACTCATTACCATCTTACCCCGCTTTTACCGACAGCTCTGGAGTTGGATTCTGCACTTTGAGCAGATCCGCAGCCGCTATGTTTTTCGGCTTCACCAGTACGAAACAATCCAGCCAGTTTTCAAAGTCATGCAAAATGGCTTTGGCGTGTTCGCTGCCAGTTTCGGCGACATGTTGTTCGATCAGACCGCGTAAGTGTTGTTGGTGGATAGGGGCTTCGACCTTCATGATTTCCACCATTTCCTGGTTAACGCGACGGGCAAACTTACCAAATTGGTCAAAGACGTAGGCGAAACCACCGGTCATACCTGCACCAAAGTTCACCCCAGTTGTGCCCAATACCACGACGATACCGCCAGTCATATATTCGCAACCGTTGTCACCGAGACCTTCAACCACCGCCAGTGCACCCGAGTTACGCACGCCGAAACGTTCACCCGCACGACCTGCTGCAAACAGCTTGCCGCCAGTTGCGCCGTACAGGCAGGTGTTGCCGATAATCGAACTGCGTTCTGTTTTAAAGGCACTGCCATGTGGTGGGTGGATGGTCAATTTACCGCCAGACATACCTTTGCCGACATAGTCGTTGGCATCGCCGCAGAGCGTCATGTCCAGCCCTTCGTTGTTCCAGACACCAAAGCTTTGTCCGGCACTGCCGTTGAAGCGAATGTTGATTGGCTGCGGACAGCCTTTCACGCCCCATTTGCTGGCAATGTAGCCAGACAAGGCTGCGCCCACTGAACGGTCGGTATTGCTGATGTTAAAGCAGGCATCAAAGCCTTCGCCTTTATCAACGAGTTCGCCGCATTTCGCCACTAACTCTTGGTTCAGTTCGCCTTTATCGGCGGTAATGTTGGCTTCTTTCCAAGTGAGCGCGGTAGTGGATTTCACGATCGGACGATGAAGGATCGGCGTCAAATCCAAGCCACGTTGCTTGTCGGTTTCACCTTCAAGCAGTTGCAGCCATTCGCTACGACCAACCAAGTCTTCAAAGCGGCTGACACCGAGTTTCGCCATCCATTCGCGTACATCACGTGCCACAAACTGGAAGTAGGTCATCACACGTTCTGGTAAACCGTGGTAGTGCTTTTCACGCAGATTGCTGTCTTGCGTTGCAACACCGGTGGCACAGTTGTTCAGGTGACAAATACGCAGGTAACGGCAACCTAAGGCGATCATAGGTACGGTACCAAAGCCAAAGCTTTCAGCACCGAGCAGTGCCGCCTTAATGACGTCAGTCCCCGTTTTTAAGCCACCGTCCACTTGTAAACGGATCTTATGGCGTAGACCATTTTCCACCAAGGCTTGATGTACTTCGGCTAAACCTAGTTCCCAAGGGCTACCCGCATATTTCACTGAGGTCAGCGGACTCGCACCGGTACCACCGTCGTTACCGGCAACAGTGATCATGTCGGCATAAGCTTTCGCGACACCAGTCGCAATCGTGCCGATACCCGGCTCAGATACCAGCTTGACTGATACCATGGCTTTCGGGTTGATCTGTTTCAGATCGAAAATCAACTGTGCTAGATCTTCAATCGAGTAGATATCGTGATGTGGCGGTGGCGAAATCAAGGTGACGCCGGGACGCGCATAACGTAGTGACGCAATTTCAACGCTGACCTTATGGCCTGGCAATTGACCGCCTTCACCTGGCTTGGCACCTTGAGCGACCTTAATCTGTAACACATCGGCATTAACCAGATAGTGCGCCGTTACGCCAAAGCGGCCAGAGGCAATCTGTTTGATACGAGAGTTACGTTCGGTATTGAAGCGACGCGCATCTTCGCCACCTTCACCAGAGTTAGAGCGACCACCTAAACGGTTCATCGCGATGGCTAATGCCTCGTGAGCCTCTGGGCTTAGCGCACCAATACTCATTGCTGCAGTATCAAAGCGTGGGTAGAGGGTGTTATCCGCTTCTACTTTATCGACATCGATAGCTGGCAGGTCACTCTTAATGGCCATCAAATCACGGAACGTCGCCACTGGACGTTGGTCCACTAACTTGGCGAACTTTTGATAATCGGCGTAATTCTCTGTTGCCAGCGATGACTGCAGGGTGTTGACCACATCAGGGTTAAAGGCGTGATATTCTCCGCCTTCAACATATTTCAGCAGGCCACCTTGCGGTAATGGCAGATGTGCACGGAAGGCTGTCTTTGCCAGCTTTTGCTGATCGGCTTCAATACCTTTGAAGCCCACGCCTTGCACGCGGCTGACAACGCCTTTAAAGCATTGGTCAACCACTTCATCTGCCAAACCAATCGCTTCAAACAGCTGACTGCAACGGTAAGACGCCACGGTCGAAATGCCCATTTTGGACATAATCTTACGCAGGCCTTTCTCGATACCTTGACGGTAGTTAAGCATTAGCCCAACCATATCGTCTTGGCCGTAGCTTGGCGCCATGCCAGAGATTGTTTCGTATACCAAGTATGGGTAGATAGCGGTCGCACCAAAGCCCAGCAATACCGCGAAGTGGTGCGGATCGCGCACGGCGCCGGTTTCTACAATGATATTGGTATCGCAGCGAAGTTGCTTGTTCACCAGCATCTGCTGCACAGAACCTACCGCCATTGCCATCGGCACGACTAACTTGTCTTTACCAATATTGCGGTCAGACAGCACGATAAGCGTGGTGCCAGTGCTGGCATAACGTTCAGCTTCTTCAGTGATACGTACAGTCGCCGCTTGCAGTCCTTCTTCAGCACTGTAGCTTAAGTCGATGATGCTGGCTTTGTAGTTGTCGCTGTCCAACTGTAATAGCTGGTTAAAATCGCTGTACAACAACACGGGTGAGTTGAACATAACGCGATAGGCATGACCTGTGGTTTCATTGAACATGTTCTGTTCTTTACCGATACAGGTTGCCAGCGACATTACGTGTTTTTCACGCAGCGGATCAATTGGAGGGTTGGTTACCTGCGCAAATTTTTGACGGAAATAGTCGAAAATCGAGCGCTGTTTACCGGAGAGCACAGCCATTGGCGTGTCATCACCCATAGAGCCAATCGCTTCTTCACCGCGGCTCGCCATTACCCAGATCACTTGTTCAAGCTCTTCACGGGTATAACCAAAATACTTTTGGTATTGAAGCAATTTGTCTGACGGGAATTCACTTACGCCCAGTTGTTCCACTGGTAGTTGCTCAGCAGGCGTCAGCATACGGCTGTTTTTCGACATCCATTCTTTGTAAGGATGGCGACGTTTCAGGTCATTATCGATTTCAAATGACTGGAACAAACGACCACTTAAGGTATCGAGGACTAACAGCTCACCTGGCCCTACGCGGCCCTTTTCTACCACCTCATCCGGTTGGTAATCCCAAATTCCCACTTCTGACGCTAGCGTAATGATACGGTCTTTGGTCACGACGTAACGCGAAGGACGCAGACCGTTACGGTCTACCGCACAGGCGGCGTAGCGACCATTGGTCATTACGATACCGGCTGGGCCATCCCAAGGCTCCATATGCATGGAGTTAAAGTCATAGAAGGCTTTTAGCTCTTCATCCATCTCTGGATTACTTTGCCAAGCGGGTGGAATAAGCAAACGCATCGCTCGGTATAAGTCCATGCCACCCGCGAGCAGCATTTCCAGCATGTTATCAAGCGAAGATGAGTCAGAACCGGTTTCATTCACAAATGGCGCAGCTTGCTGCAAGTCAGGCAGCAGCGGCGAGCTAAATTTGTAGGCACGAGCACGCGCCCATTGACGGTTACCGGTAATGGTATTGATTTCACCATTGTGCGCCAAAAAGCGGAATGGTTGCGCTAATGGCCATTTAGGTGAGGTGTTAGTTGAAAAACGTTGGTGAAACAGACAGATAGCACTCTGTAAACGCAGATCCGCTAGGTCTGAGTAAAATGCCGGCAAATCCGCCGGCATCATCAATCCTTTATAAACGATGACCTGGCCGGACAAACTCGCCACATAGAAATCTTTATCTTTAGCAAGCTGCTGCTCAATACGGCGACGCGCCATATAAAGACGTCGTTCAACGTCACGCTCACGCCAACCGACCGGTGCATTTACTAATACTTGCCAGATGTCCGGTAAACTGGATTTACCGATTTCCCCCAATACATCTGGATTGACCGGCACTTGGCGCCAGCCTGCGATGCTGAGCATCTCTTTTTCTAGTTCTTGTTCTATCAGCGTTTTGGCGGCTTGAGCCAGCTCTTGATTTTGGCTGAGGAACAACATGCCCACGGCAAACTGCCGACTAAGATGCCAGCCTTCTTCTTCAGCGATGGCTTCAAAAAAACTGCGTGGCATTTGCATAAGCAAGCCACAGCCATCACCTGTGCGTCCGTCTGAAGCAATCCCACCGCGATGTTTCATGCGATCTAAACCGTGAATCGCTGTTCGCACAATACGGTGACTCGCTTCACCGTCCATCTGTGCAATCAAGCCAAATCCACAGTTTTCCCGCTCAAAACTGGGATGATACAAACTCATACAAACCCCCCAAAAACGTCGACAACATGAATCTGAATAGATTGCTGTCTATAGATATGCACCCGAACCAATCAAATTATCCTGAGAGTCTTCAAAGGTCAAACCAAAAGATTGCATATATTCAATTCAAATAAGGTGATTTTATAAATATTTTTTAATTATATTCCGTTAACGTAAACTGAAAAAAGTGACGTATAACATTATGAATAAAAAGAAATTTATAAAATCATTAAAAGATTTAATACTAAAGCGTAACATTTTTGACGCAAAAATTTATTGAACTGAGTGCTGTTTTTTTGAGCTGCTTATTTTTGTGTAAATAATCGAAAAATGTGACTAACTATTCAGTTGTGGGTAGCGGGTGGCAGGTATGGAGATGTTGTCTGACAATGGCATAAACATTGATTTAGCACATACAAATATGCGGCCAGAGCTTATACCATGCGCGTTTTCTGCTAAGCCGTCAGAGTGGTGTCATGGGTCTGGATGATTTTGTGTTTACTTTAGGTCGCTATTGCCAGCAACATTTCGGTCAACGCGTACAGAAGTTAACACTAGACGCTAAATTCACCTGTCCTAACCGGGACGGCACGCTTGGTCGCGGCGGCTGTACTTTCTGCAATGTGGCATCATTTAGCCACGAGCCAAGTACGCAGCTCAGCATAGCGGATCAACTGACAGGTGGTAAACAGCGTTTACGCGCCAAAGCCGATAAATTCTTAGCTTACTTCCAAGCCTACACCAGCACTTATGAAGAGTACGCGCTACTCAAGCAACGCTATGATGAAGCATTGCAAGTGGCGGACTTAGTGGGTTTATGTGTTGGTACGCGGCCGGACTGTGTTCCTGATTCCGTGTTGGCGCTGCTTGCGGATTATCAGCAGCAAGGCTATGAGGTTTGGCTAGAGCTCGGATTACAAACGGCCAATAATGACTCACTCAAACGGATTAATCGTGGTCATGACTACGCCGCTTACCATGATGCGGTAATGCGGGCACGGAAATTGGGCTTAAAGGTCTGTACCCATCTTATATTTGGCTTGCCCGGCGAAACCCTCAATGATCATCAGCAAACCTTAGCCAGAGTACTCGATAGTGGGGTTGATGGGCTGAAACTGCATCCTTTGCACATCGTTGACGGCAGCACCATGGCCAAAGCATGGCGCGCTGGTCGCTTAGTGCCGCCTACCTTAGATGAGTATGTCACCAGTGCGACAGATATTATTCGCCGCACACCAAATGATGTGGTATTTCATCGCGTTACAGCATATACCAAACCCCCGATGTTGTTAGCGCCACAATGGTGTGCCAGTCGTTGGACCGGACTGGTCGGCATTGTAGATAATCTGGCCGAGTTTGGTGGGCAAGGTTCTCTGCTAAGCATTTGATTGTTAAATCCATGTAACGTGCAGACAAAAAGTGATCCTGTAAGCTGAACAGCGGTTGCGCCTAGGCGTTAAGCAGGTATTATGTGGTTAGTTTTTTAATGCAAGGAGTGCCTCAATGGCAAACGGCGATTTGGATTCAGTCCTCGATCTTAATACTCTGGAACAATATTGCAGTGCAATTGGAGCAGGCACATTGTTGCGTAGTGTTGTGTTGTTTGAGAAATTGCTGCCAGAGTATTTGGCCAATCTCAAATCAGCTTATGACGCGGGTGATAACGAGGTATTGTGTTCCGAAGCGCACAAGTTTAAAGGCGCTGCTGGATCTGTTGGGCTGAAACGAGTGCATCATTTAGCGCAGTCTCTGCAACATGGCGAAGACCCATCGTGGGCTGAACACCATGCTGAGTGGCTACAGCAGATACTCGCTTTGATAGAAGGTGACTTGGCAACATTAAAAAGTTTCCTCGAAGCTAAAGCGTAAATTTCGCGCGATAAACTCCCTTCCGAAAAGTGACGCTAGATGCGTCACTTTTTGTTTCTCCGCTTCTAATGTCCGGTTCTTATCTGTTTTTTCATTAAAACTCTGTTCTTTTATCGTCATCATCGTTTAAAGTGAAATTTCTGAAAGATAAATTTGATAATGGTTCTGGCGTTATCTGCTCGATTTTTGTATTGTGGTATTGTATTACAATTTGAGGGTAGACAATTGGTGTCTAAAACAATGAAACATTTGCCCAGCCTTAAAAATCTTTATTACCTGGTGAACTTGCATCAGGAACAGAATTTCAACCGAGCAGCCAAACTCTGTCATGTGAGTCAGTCAACGCTGTCGAGCGGCATTCAGAATCTGGAAGAGCAGTTGGGGTATCAACTGATTGAACGCGACCATAAGTCATTTATGTTCACGGCGACCGGTGAAGAAGTCGTGCAGCGAGCGTTGAAAATTTTGACGGATGTTGACGACTTAGTGGAGCTCGTCAAAAACCAGGGCGAACCAATGACCGGTGAAATCCGTTTAGGATGTATTCCGACTATTGCGCCATTCTTGCTCAGCCGAGTTGTCAAGCAATGCCAAAAAAGCTATCCCAAGCTTAGTCTGCTACTCAAAGAAGACACTACCGAGCGATTGCTGGCATCCTTAGGTAAAGGTGAGCTCGATTTGTTGCTGCTGGCATTGCCTGCTGATGTCTCTGGTTTCCACAGTATGAAAGTCGGCGTCGATCCATTCAAAATGGTGATCCACAAAGACTTGGCTGCTGATGTACATCAGCCGATTGACTATCATGCGCTGCCAGATGAAAGTATCTTTTTGCTGCAAAGTGAACACTGTATTACTGGTCACGCAATTAGCGCCTGTCAGTTAAGTGATAGTGCTAAGGTAAACCCATTTGCAGCAACCAGCCTGCATACCTTAGTGCAGATGGTAAACAGTAAATTGGGTACCACCTTCCTACCGCAAATGGCGATTGATGCTGGCATCTTAAAAGATACCGATTTGTCGGTGATGACCCCGCCGGGCGACGCACCTTATCGTGAAATCGGCATTGTCTGGCGTCAAACGACCAGCCGCATTATGACCTTCCGCACGTTGGGATTAGAAATCCAAAAGCTGTTGAAACAAGAAGATTAGTAAAGAAAAAAGCCGCTAACAGCGGCTTTTTTAACGCTTAATCACCGATACGTTAATTAACTTCGACATAGTGTTTGGTACTGTCTAGCAAATCATCTGCGATTCGATATATATCATCAATCGAGTCAATCTGTAATCTTGTTTCATTTTTTGAAGGGTCAAAGATGCCGACGTACTTAGTGGACTTACCATTGAAGTGGAGTCTACAAAGAGGCTTTCGATTGTTGTCATCAAGTAAAACACCGAAGTAACTTTGAGTATCACGTGGGACAATTCTATTCACATCGAATTGAGCTCTTAAGATAGCTTTAACCACGTTGAAGGCATCGACTTCTTCCTGCGTGGTTTCAATTTTTGATTCTCTCGATGAAGCTTCTGCTTCTGATGGTGAGTTTTCTGACGCAGACAGCTGAGATTGTTCATCTCCTTCCTGAGACGAGAGTGCGTTTTTTAGACGATCATTGACGCTGTCGCTGAGAAATTGCTTCAAAGCCTTCTTAACAATTACCGTAAATTGCTGCTTAACTTTAGGCGACAAAACACCATCATAAACGTGTGATGCAAGGAATTTTACTAACTCCTCTTCGGGTTCTTGAAACTGCTTCTCAAGCAGTCTCTTTATAGCTGAAAGGTACTTCAATTCTCCAGCAGCTCCGACAACGGATTCAACATCAAAGGCTTGCTTTGTGAGCTTTTTCACCTCTGGAACGATGTGTTCATCAACATCTAATAGTTCCAAAACTAGGAATGGTTTTTCATCCATTTTGTTGGGTGCGTCTAAGTCTGTAAAAAGCTGATATTCGTGGCCGTTGGTTAATATGGCTATTCGAGCATTAGTTACTGAAAAATAGCGGAAAAGTTGTGCAGCATGCTTAAGATTCAATTTTTCTCCGAATCGCTTACATTCAATTAAGATCTGCACCGCACCATCTTTTAAAATTGCGTAATCAACTTTTTCGCCCTTCTTGGTTGCAGTATCTGCAGTAAATTCCGGTACCACTTCTGTCGGCTCGAAAATGTCATAGCCGAGGACATTGTGAAGAAACGGCATGACTAAGGCATTTTTGGTAGCTTCTTCAGTTTCCAGTGAAATTCCTATCTGCTTTGCCTTTTTAGAAAGCGACTGGAGATGTTCGGCAAAATCCATTTGTTCTGTCCCTGTAAGCGGATGGTTTGATTCAATTTAACCTTATTTGATGGAAAAACAGCCAGATACTTCACAGTTTCCTGAATCTATGTTGCCGAATTGTTAGTTGTGAGTGCGTAGGACTTGTTGTTGGTGTTTTTGGGGAGGAATAATGTAATGGTAAATAAGGGGATTTTAAGGTTTTATTCAATAAGCTTATAACTTTATCAACCTTGCTTAGGCTTTACGCCATACACCTCAATAGAGTGTTGTTTACCTTTAAGTTTTACCGGCCCAAGATTAGTGAGTTGATATTCGCTGTGGTTATTTTCGAGTCGTGACACCAGCGCGCCCGAAAGCAACATACGTTGTCCAAGTGGATTACATTGGTCTTGTAGTCGCGCCAAGGTGTTGATGACATCGCTAAAGAAGCTAATCTCTTGCTTTTGTACGCCGACGACTGCCGCTACAACTTGTCCACAGTGGGCCGCTGCTTTGAATTTAGGCACAAATCCATAATGCTCTTCAAAATAGCGGCGCTGCCAGTTGAGCTGTTGGCTGAACTCAAAATAGATGTTCATACAGCGATCATGCTTAACGCCTTTCTCTAGTGGCCAATGGATCAGCACTGCATCGCCCATATAGCGGTAGATTTCCGCTTCGTTGTTGTTCACGGTTTCGGTCAACAGGCTAAAGCAGTCTTGGATCAAACGGCTGAAACGATAGTCGCCCAGCGATTCTGCATGGGTGGTCGAGGCCACCATATCGAGGTACATGAACAGTCGTTGTTCATAACGTGGCTTATGGTATTTGCCCATACCGATATTGAGCAAAATACGTGGCCCTACTAACAATGCCATCTGTTCAATAAACGCTAACCCCACTCGCACCACAACGAGGTAAACAATTAGCGCCTGAAATGACGGACTATAAAGAATATGCACCGTCAGCATTTGCCGAAGCGTCGCAATATGGTTTTCCAGTGCCCACATGTTGAGATATTGGGTCATGTAGGCGAGGGTGGTGGCGCCTAATAGCAAAAACAAGCCTTTAAAGATGACCGAGAAGATATAGGGCAGGCGGTTAATGGCACTGAAATCGGCGATGAGATTCGACATCCAGTGGAGGCTGCCAAAGATCACCCCAAGATAGATGGCGAGTGTGGCAAAGTCGCCGGGGCTGACTGCCCATTGTGGGACTTCGAGGGTTTGGGAATAGCGGAAAAATACAAAAGCCGACATTGCCCCAGTCCAGGCCAGAATGGCAAACAATAGTTTTTTAGCCTGTACTTGAGCTCTCACGAAAAATATCTTGCCTGCGCTTACACCCCATCCCAAGGAGCGCTAGTTTATAGATATAACCCTATAGTTTCCAGTGATATGTGTGATCTACATCAACTCAGCGTCAACTCTTTGGCTGCTCAACCGAAATAATTCCGCAAAATTTCGGCTGTGAATTGGGTCTTCAAATAGAAGCCGCGCGGGTTGGTCATTTGCAGACTGCCATCTTCGGCAATGCTTGTTGTCATGGCTTTACTGTTAGCCGCTTTGGGGCGCAGTTGCAGAACTTCCCCATGGCGCGCTGTTATCTGAGAAACTTTGCCAAGGCTAATGAGCTCCATTATCTCTTCCCAGTCTTGTTGCAGTTGCGATAGCTGCTTGGCATTTGGCTGCCACAAAATGGGCATTCCCACATGGCGTTCTCCAATGGGAATATGGCGCTCACCTTCTACCGGGATCCACAGCACGCGCTGTAACTTATGATAAACAAGGCTCTGCTCCCAACGCATACCGGTTACATCAGATAGTGGGGCCACGCAAACATATGTTGTTTCTAATGGTAAGCCGGCCGCATTCAAGGGAATACTTTTTAGCTCAACACCCAAATGCAGGAAATCCTGCTCGGGTTTCGAGCCAGCTTCAGCACCAAGTGCAGCTTCAAATAGTTGACCTACCCAACCTTTATCTCGGCGTAAATCCTGTGGCACCTTGATTGATAGCTGTGCAGCTATTTCAGCCAAAGTTAACCCTGCAAGGCCTTCTGCTCGTTGCATCAGTTGTTCAACGCTGGTGGGAGGTGAAACCTGATTCATCTGCTTTTGCCATTAAATAGAGGTAAATGTGGATAGAATTAGTTGCGGTTAAAAAAACGACAGCGCAGTTTTGCACAGTAATTAGAACTCGCAATAGCTAACTATTACTATGAATTTTATAGATAAATTTTATCGATGTATATTGAGATAAAACGTTTTACCTTTTTACTCTCTGGATTCCCCCTCTTTGCCAACAAGGTTATCAACAGTTTTATGGGATAACCGTCTTGAGACCAAATGGTGTGACTGATACCACATCATACTCGCGGCCTTGTAATCAAAACGTAGCATTTTTATTTAGTAAATCGATAAAAGTTTTTAATTCTTATCACTCGTGGATGTTGATAACTTGATTAAGTTGCGAGTTGTTGAATTTATCGACAGTGCGGCGTAAAACAGTGGCGGAAAAGTTGTTACTCCCATGTAAGTTTAATAGAATCAGTTACTTATTATTATTTTGTGTTCGCATTAAATCTGGCCGAATTGATGGCTTTTCCGACTTTTTCCAGAGTATTCGCTAGTTGCAAACATAGATATCCACAGTTTTTGTGGATAGATGGACGAAACTATCGTTAAAAAGTGAATAACTTTAAAAATGAGTGAAAAGTATTCACTTAATGGCAGGAAAATTCAGGCACAGTTGGTAATTGCCGCTTGGCGGCGTTTGTGAAACAATCAATCCATTAATCTTGCTCGATTTTTGGAGTCCATGTGATTGATAGCGATGGTTTTCGCGCTAATGTGGGCATAATTATTTGTAATAAGATCGGTCAGGTGATGTGGGCCAGAAGGTATGGGCAGCATTCCTGGCAATTTCCCCAAGGGGGAGTGGATGATGGCGAGACCGCTGAACAAGCGATGTATCGAGAATTATTCGAAGAAGTTGGGCTGCTGCCTGAGCATGTTCAAATTCTGACATCAACCCGATCTTGGCTACGCTATAAATTGCCGAAGCGCCTCGTACGACAGGATAGTAAGCCGGTTTGTATTGGCCAAAAACAAAAGTGGTTTCTACTGCAATTAAAGTCACAAGACAATGCGGTAAATCTTAACGCATGTGGTCATCCAGAATTTGATGACTGGCGTTGGGTAAGTTATTGGTACCCGGTGCGACAAGTTGTCTCGTTCAAACGCGATGTATACCGCAAAGTGATGAAGGAGTTTGCTGCGACTACTTTGGCGATGCAGCATCGTGAACCACGACGGCGAAATCGTAATCGCCATAATCGCTAGTTTTATTCGAGAGTCAGGGGGACCCGTTGTTAAGCACGCTCAGGGATATTACACAGGCAGTTGCTGGGGCTAAAGATTTAGACGCAGCGTTGGAATTGCTGGTGAAGCAAATCAAGTTGGCAATGGCCACTGAATGCTGTTCTATCTATGTTCTTGATGAGCATGAGTTGGTGTTGTCTGCAACGGACGGTCTAAAACCTGAATCTGTCGGGCAAGTTAGAATGCCGCTTTCTGAAGGCTTGGTCGGCTTAGTGGCTGAGCGTGAAGAAGCAATAAATTTGCCCGATGCTCGTCAGC
This sequence comes from Shewanella mangrovi, assembly GCF_000753795.1. Classification (GTDB taxonomy): domain Bacteria; phylum Pseudomonadota; class Gammaproteobacteria; order Enterobacterales; family Shewanellaceae; genus Shewanella; species Shewanella mangrovi. The sequence goes on along the minus strand of NZ_JPEO01000003.1, from coordinate 491,375 downwards.
ATCCCCGCTTTAAACTCTTCCCAGAAGCGGCAGAAGAAGAGTATCGCGCTTTTCTCGCGGTTCCCATCATTTACCAAAAGCAACTGCTCGGCGTAATTGTTGTGCAGCAGGCGAGTTCGCGTCAATTTAACGAAGGCGAAGAAGCTTTTTTAATGACGTTGGCGGCACAGTTGGCGATGGCGGTACGGGGACTCAAACAGAAGTCAGTGGTGCAACACCGTCGTCAGCAAGTGCTGTTTAGTGGAACACCTGCCTCCAATGGTATCGCGATTGCTAACGCTTTAGTTTTAGGCGGCGATATTTCGCTTGAGCAACCTGAGCAAAGAAGTGCCGATGTCGCTCTTGAAATGGAGCGTATCGTGCAGGCGATTGCACGATGTCGCAACAATCTCGCAAATCTGGCCCAACGGTTTGACCGCGAGCAAGATCAAGAAGTTGTCGCTATCTTCTCGGCATTGCAATTGTTATTGGAAGACTCCAGTCTCGGTGGGGAATATCTGCGCGAAGTCGAAGATGGCTGGCAAGCTGAGGCGGCTGTTAGCCGCGTATCACTGCGCTACATTAAGCAGTTCCAGATGATGGAAGATGCGTACTTAAAAGAGCGCGCTAGTGATATTCGTGAGTTAGGCACTAAAGTCCTCCGGCAACTTATTGAGCCGGGGCAGCTCGGACTCGATTCGGACCGACCTGTCATTCTGGTGACCAAAGAAGCTGACACCACGCTGCTCGCTGAATTTCCTAAAGGTAAGCTAGTTGGGATTGTGACCGAATTAGGCGGCGTCAATTCCCATGCGGCTATTTTGGCGCGCGCGATGGGGATCCCGGCGTTGACTGGCGTACAACAGGTATTGTCTGCCAATCTGCATCGTAAATTACTGGTGCTTAATGCTACTCGTGGTAGCTTGATGGTATCGCCATCTCCGGCGGTGATCAGCGAATTCAGATTGTTGATGAATGCTGAGAAGGCGCTGCAACGGCAATATGTGCATGAACTGCATTTGCCCGCCGAAACCTTGGATGGACAGCGAGTTAAGCTTTACCTCAATGCTGGGCTACTCAGCGGCCTTGAGTCAGAAATTGCCGATGGCTCTGATGGAATTGGCCTGTACCGCACTGAAATCCCGTTTATGTTGCAACAGCGCTTTCCGAGTGAGTCGGAACAGATCACTGTCTATAAGCAAGTATTTAACGCCGCTAGCGGCCGTCCGGTGACTATGCGGTCATTGGACGTCGGCGGCGATAAGCCATTGCCATATTTCCCTATCAAAGAGGAAAACCCTTTCCTTGGCTGGCGCGGTATTCGCTTATCGTTAGATCATCCAGAGCTGTTTTTGGTGCAGATCCGCGCCATGTTGCAAGCTAACGGCGCTGGCGATCAACTGAGTGTGTTATTACCTATGGTGAGCAATCTCGAAGAGATTGACCACGCCTTGGAATACTTTGAACAAGCTTATCAAGAGTTAAAAGCTGATGTTGATCCTAATTTAAGCCGGCCTAGGGTGGGCATCATGTTAGAGGTGCCAGTCCTGCTGTTTCAGTTGGAAGAGGTCGCTAAACGGGTCGATTTTATCTCGGTCGGTAGTAACGACTTAACTCAATATCTGCTGGCTGTCGATCGCAACAACCCGCGGGTTACCTCATTGTTTGACAGTTACCATCCTGGCGTGTTGCGCTCACTTAAAAGTGCACACGAGCAATGTGTGGCATACGGATTAGAAAGCAGTGTCTGTGGCGAAATGGCGGGTGAGCCTGCCGGTGCTTTGCTGTTAGCTGCAATGGGGTATCGCCATCTGAGTATGAACCAGGGGAGTTTGGCGCGGATTAACTATCTACTGCGCCGCGTAAGCCTTGAAGAACTTAAATCGCTGCTGGACGTAGCGCTGACTAAACGTAGTGGACAGGATGTACGTGAGTTATTGCGTGAGTATCTAGCACAAAAAGATTTAGCAGCCATTTTAAACTAATGCGCTGTAACTGAGTTATTAACCTAACTAGGATGCCGATATCACGGCACACATCACATGGAACTTCTACTGTTATTTGCTGTTTGTGCGGTGCTTGGCTCTGTTGTGGGCTTTTCAGCAGGCTTACTGGGGATTGGTGGCGGATTGATTGCGGTTCCCGCATTACTCTATATTTTACCTTGGGCTAACGTACCCGCCGAATCGATTCCTCATGTTGCAATCGCGACCTCTCTTTCAGCGATTATCCTCACTTCCTTTTCGTCCGCCAGAGCTCATCATCAGCGGGGCAATATTGATTGGTCTTTGTTTTTACCTATGTTGCCGGGTACTGCGGTTGGCGCACTGTGTTCAGGATTTATTGCTGAACTTATTTCCGGTGATGACCTCAAAAAAGGGTTCGCAGTGTTCGTCATTCTGATGTCTATCAATATGGCGTATCCGGTGAAGCCCAAAGCGGAAGGGCGTAAGTTACCGCCGTTCCCGGTGCTGTTTATCGCATCAGCAGTAATAGCAGTGCTTTCTGCATTGATGGGCATTGGCGGTGGCACGCTGATGGTGCCATTTCTTTGTTTCTGCGGACTTGAAATGAAAAAAGCGGTGGGTTTTTCTTCAGCTAACGGGCTGATCATCGCACTGTGGGGCAGTTTAGGGTATGTTATCGCCGGCTGGGATATTCAGGGAATGCCGTCCGGTTCGTTCGGTTATATCTATCTGCCAGCGTTGGCAGGAATTGTCGCTACCTCGATGTTGATTGCCCCGTTAGGAGCGAAAGCCGCGAGTACTTGGCCCACAGCTGTGCTGAAAAAGATATTTGCCGCATTGCTGTTAGTTGTCGGGCTAAAACTTATTTTAAGTTAACGACTTATCACACATACACCAGGAATTACAAAATACTATGGCATTGCAGTTTCCTGATATTGACCCAATTATCGTCAAGTTTGGTCCGTTTGATATCTTCGGCCATTCGTTTGAACCAGCATTACGTTGGTATGGTTTTATGTATTTGGTTGGCTTTATTGCGGCAATGGTGCTGCTCAATCGTAAGGCTGACCGCAGTAACGGCATTTGGAATCGAGAGCAGGTATCAGATCTGCTGTTTTACAGTTTCCTTGGTGTCATCCTTGGTGGACGTATCGGTTATGTGCTGGTTTACCACTTTGACTACTTTCTGGCAGATCCGCTTTATCTATTCAAAATTACCGAAGGTGGCATGTCGTTCCACGGTGGTTTGGTTGGTGTGATCCTCGCCATGCTATTTATCGCTGTGCGGCAAAAACGTAGTTTTTGGGCCGTATCTGATATGGTGGCACCAGTGGTGCCTATTGGCCTTGGTGCCGGGCGTATTGGTAACTTCATCAACGGTGAATTGTGGGGGCGAACCACTGATGTGCCTTGGGGAATGGTGTTTCCCAACGGCGGGCCATTGCCGCGTCATCCATCACAGCTGTACCAGTTTGCGCTAGAAGGCGTAGTGCTATTTCTGTTGCTTTATTGGTTTAGTAAGCGCACTTCAAAAGCAGGCGCTGTGTCAGGGATGTTTTTGCTTGGATATGGTATTTTCCGCTGCGTGGCAGAGTTAGTCCGCCAACCAGATGCACAGATGGGCTATTACTGGCTAGGGTTGACCATGGGGCAGATTCTGTCGATCCCGATGATCCTGTTTGGTCTCTACCTGATTTTTAGAAAAGATAAACATATTGCCGCGATTAAGCCGGTGAAAGGAAAGCAATAAATGCGTCAATACCTTGATTTAATGCAGCATGTGCTAGATAACGGTACCGTGAAATCTGACCGGACTGGCACAGGTACTCGCTCGGTATTTGGTTACCAAATGCGCTTTGATTTGAGTAAAGGTTTTCCGCTGGTTACCACGAAGAAATGCCACTTACGTTCAATCATCCATGAACTGTTATGGTTTTTGCAGGGCGATACCAATATTGCTTACTTGAAAGAACATAATGTCTCTATTTGGGACGAGTGGGCGGATGAAAATGGTGATTTAGGCCCAGTGTATGGCGCGCAATGGCGCAGCTGGCCCACTCCTGATGGGCAGCACATCGACCAAATTACCCAAGTGATTGAGCAGATTAAACAACAGCCGGATTCGCGTCGCTTAATTGTGTCGGCGTGGAACGTTGCTGAACTGGATAAAATGGCTTTGGCACCTTGCCATGCGTTTTTCCAGTTCTATGTCGCCGACGGCAAGCTCTCTTGTCAACTATACCAACGCAGTTGTGATATTTTCCTTGGTCTGCCATTTAATATTGCAAGTTATGCTTTGCTTACCATGATGGTCGCGCAGCAATGCGATTTGGCATTAGGCGAGTTTGTGTGGACTGGTGGTGACACGCATCTGTATTCCAACCACTTAGAGCAAACCGCCTTGCAATTGACCCGTGAACCGCGGGCATTGCCAACGATGACGATTTTGCGCAAGCCTGACTCTATCTTTGACTATCGCTTCGAAGATTTTGAGCTCAGTGGTTATGACCCACATCCTCACATCAAAGCCCCGGTTGCTATCTAATTTCCCGCTATAAAATGCCAGTTAACTCGGAAATTTCGAGTTAACTGGCAAATTCTTTCGATTATTACTGTCTATTATGCTTGGCTATACTTACTAAATTGTTGAGTTTAGGAGTCAAGTAATGGAAAAGGCTATTCGCAACTTTCTCAGCCAAGAGTCGGCTGGGGGAATCTTGCTACTGGTGGCAGTTGCGCTCGCGATGCTGTTCGCCAATACCCCATTAGTCGCTTTATATCAGGGAATGTTAGATACGCCATTGCAGATCCGCATTGGTGCTTTAGATATTAATAAGCCGTTGTTGCTATGGATCAACGATGGTTTGATGGCGTTGTTCTTTCTGTTGATTGGTCTTGAAGTAAAACGCGAGCTGTTGGAAGGGGCACTATCAAGCGTTGCCAAAGCATCGTTACCCACATTTGCAGCAATTGGCGGCATGTTGTTTCCTGCGTTGATCTACGCTGCGTTTAATTATCATGATGAGTTTACGTTGGGTGGTTGGGCTATCCCGGCCGCGACTGATATTGCCTTTGCTTTAGGTATTATGGCGCTGCTGGGCAGCCGTGTGCCGGTTGCGCTTAAGGTGTTTTTGCTAGCGCTTGCCATTATTGATGACCTAGGTGTGATTGTTATCATCGCATTGTTCTACAGCGCCGACCTGTCGGTCACTAGCTTGGTCATTGCCGCTGCCGCAGTACTGGTCTTAATTGGCTTAAATCGTAAAGGTGTTACCGCCCTTGGCGCCTATGCATTTGTCGGCATCATTCTTTGGGTTGCAGTGCTGAAGTCTGGTGTACATGCAACGTTGGCGGGCGTGATTATTGCCTTTGCTATTCCGCTGCGCGGTAAGAAGGGGGAATCGCCTTCTGAATCGCTAGAACACTCACTACATCCTTGGAGTAACTTCCTCATCCTGCCTTTGTTCGCCTTTGCGAATGCTGGAGTTTCCTTAGGTGGCGTATCCAGTGATAGTTTGTTGTCACCTGTGCCAATGGGGATCGCGCTGGGATTGCTGTTAGGTAAGCCTTTAGGGGTGATGTTCTTTAGCTATGTTGCAGTAAAACTGCGCTGGGCCGAATTGCCGGAGGGCATTGGCTGGCGACACATTGCGCCTGTTGCTGTGATGTGTGGTATCGGCTTTACCATGTCGATGTTTATTGCGTCGCTGGCATTTGAGCATGGCGGGGTGATTTATGGTGATTTAGCGCGTCTGGGCATTTTGATGGGATCAATGGTAGCGGCTGTTATCGGCTATCTGTGGTTGTCCAAAACACTACCTGAAACCGGAGGTCGAGTATGAAAGTATGGCTAGTTGGATCTGCATTGATGGTGGGCATACTTCCTGCCGCCTATGGCTCACAGATTGAGGCGTGTAAAGTGAATCAAACCGCAGCCGTTTGTACGAGTTATCTTGAGGGGATTGTTGATGGCGCACTGATGTACAAGCCTCGTGCAGTAGGCGCGCGTTTAGATAGTGACGACTATACCTCGAGAGCGCTTAAGTATCGTGGCGGTAAGCGTTATCAAGAAGCTAACCGCCAATACTGTTTAGACCGATTACCTGATCGGGATAATTTGGTATTGGCGCTTGTAGAAGGTTTTGAATCGAGTACCATCGTCTCTCAGGAGACGTTAGAGGAGGCGGTATTTAGCCTGCTTGATTGTCAGCGTATGAATTAGCAAAGGAGGCGGCATGTCGCATTTGAACTATAACCATCTGTATTATTTTTGGATGGTCAATAAAAAGGGTTCAGTGACAAAAGCCGCCGAAACACTTTGTTTAACGCCACAAACCATTACCGGACAAATTCGTGCATTTGAAGAGCGCTTAAACGGTGCGGTGTTTAAACGTAGTGGCCGTAAGCTTGAACCTACCGAACTGGGCGAACTGGTCTTTCGCTATGCTGACAAGATGTTCGCCCTTTCCTATGAAATGCTCGATGTTCTTAACTACCGCAAAGATAACAGCGTCTTGTTTGAAGTTGGGGTGGCTGATGCATTGTCAAAAGCACTCGCCGGAAAGGTGTTGATGTCAGTGATGCCTGCTGACGGCACTATGCAGATTGCCTGTTATGAGGCGACGCACGAGGGCTTAATGGAGCGTTTACGCGCGCACAAACTGGACGTGATCCTCTCCGACTGTGCTGGCGACTCACTGAAATATACTGAAATCCTGTCGAAAAAACTGGGCGAAAGTGGCGTTGCATTTTTTTATCACCAGTCGCTATCGACACCTTTCCCTGCTTGCTTAACGCAAGCGCCCTTATTATTACCGAGCAAAATGTCTTCGTTGGGGCAGCAGTTATATCAATGGTTTGGCGAATTGGATCTGTCCGTTACTATTGCGGGAGAATTCGATGATGCCGCGATGATGCGTGAGTTCGGTTATGTGGGGCGCGGTATTTTTGTTGCGCCGGCGATTTATATTCAAGACATTATTGCCCGTGGCATGCACTTACTCGGTACCACAAAAGATGTGCGTGAAGAGTACCACCTTATTTTTGCCGAGCGCATGATCCAGCACCCAGCGGTTAAGATGTTGCTCAATAGTGATTTTGAGCCGCTATTTTCCGGCATGGATTCACCCATTTGAAACTTTGGGTTAATCGACAGTGCCTGCGTCAGCGAGTAAACTTAGCCCAGCATTAAAACCACTGGAGTTGTTCAATGACGGAACAGATGAGTTTTGCCCGCGTGAGATGGGCTTGCCGTCGCGGTATGTTGGAACTGGATGTGTTATTCCAGCCTTTTGTTGAAAATCACTATCAAGCCTTATCGGAAGCTGACCAAGCAACATTTGTACGTTTGCTTGAATGTGAAGATCCTGAACTTTTTGCTTGGTTTATGGGACACCAACAGTGTCCAGATGCAGAACTAGCCGAAATGGTCGTGCGAGTTCGCGGACGTGCAGCGCCATAGCTTTCAGCTACGTAGCTCTCTATGCCAGCAGTTAAGTTTTCTGCTGCTGGCGCTTGCCTTGTTGAGTACTTTTAACTGCTGGCCCGAAATTCAATCCCCGCTTTTTTATCCCATTAAATACACTTCATTTGCCGTGACAGTATTGGCGCTAGCTTGGAAATACTGGCGTTTACGGCACTGGCATTTTGAGTTTTCATTAGACGAATATGGTTGTGGTTTACAACCTGATGAACAGCGATTTCAAGTGGGCGAGAAAATCTGGGTATCGCCTTGGTTGGTGATATTTTTCATGGAACAGCACGGGCGGCAATTACCCGTGCTGTTGTTTGTCGACATGTTTCATGGCGACGATTATCGTCACCTATGCCGCTTGTTACTCCATCGGCGTCCACAACCTTAAGTGCTCATGCTTAATCTGGTTGCAGAATTGAGGGTTTAGGGTTGTCCTGTTTATTCGGATAATCGATGTTGTAGTGTAAGCCGCGACTTTCTTTACGTTGCATCGCGCAGCGAATAATCAGTTCTGAGACCTGCACCAGATTACGCAGTTCAAGTAAGTTGTTACTTACGCGGAAATTACTGTAATACTCATCAATTTCCTGCTGCAGCATTGTTACGCGACGCAGCGCGCGCTCAAGGCGTTTGTTGGAACGCACAATGCCGACGTAGTCCCACATAAACAGACGCAGTTCATGCCAGTTGTGGGCAATCACGACTTCTTCATCTGAGTTAGATACTTTGCTCTCATCCCACGCAGGAATGGTCGCTTCTTGTGCTTTTTTCGACAGTTGGCTTTCGATATCTTCGGCGGCTGCGCGAGCAAACACTAGGCATTCAAGCAGTGAATTACTGGCTAACCGATTAGCGCCATGCAGTCCGGTGTAAGCGGTTTCGCCAATGGCGTAGAGGCCGTTAAGGTCCGTTTGACCATGCAAATCGGTCATCACGCCACCGCAGGTATAATGCGCGGCAGGAACTACCGGAATAGGTTGTCGGGTAATATCAATCCCCAAATCTAAGCAACGACGGTAGATAGTAGGGAAGTGCTTTTTAATGAACTCGCTGTCTTTATGAGAGATATCGAGATACACACAGTCGGCACCGAGCTTTTTCATCTGATGGTCAATCGCGCGAGCGACGATATCCCGCGGCGCCAGTTCTGCCCGTTCATCATATTCAGGCATAAACCGTGTGCCGTCAGGTCGCAGCAAATAGGCACCTTCACCACGCAAAGCCTCTGTCAGCAAAAAGTTACGCGCCTCTGCATGATATAAACAGGTGGGATGAAACTGGTTAAATTCCATATTGGCGACACGACAGCCTGCGCGCCAAGCCATTGCAATACCATCACCTGAAGATACATCGGGATTGGACGTATATTGATAAACCTTAGATGAACCGCCGGTAGATAACGCAACGAAACGCGCTTTAATGGTTTCAACGCATTCTTGGGCGCGGTTCCACACATAGGCGCCTAATACGCGGTTTCCTGAATGTCCCAACTTCCGCGTGGTAATTAAATCCACCGCATTATAGCGTTCCAGGACGGTAATATTAGGATGTTCTTTGGCCAATTGTTGCAGTGTAGTTTGTACTTCCTTACCTGTTGCATCTGCTGCATGCAGAATTCGGCGATGGCTGTGACCACCTTCGCGAGTGAGATGATAATGTGACTCATCAATGCTGCCATCGGGTAATTCATCTTTATCAAAGGCCACGCCACATTCGATTAGCCACTTCATAGCCGCCTTGGCCTTTTCAGCCGTAAAGGTCACTGCAGCTTCATCACATAACCCAGCGCCGGCGACCAAAGTGTCAGCAACATGAGATTCTATGGTATCCTCGGCGTCAAATACCGAAGCAATACCGCCTTGGGCGTAATAGGTTGAACCTTCATTAAGGGGACCCTTTGATAATACTGAGACTTTACAATGCTGTGCGAGATGCAGCGCAAGTGTCAGACCGGCGGCGCCACTGCCAATAATCAGCACGTCTGTGAGGTGTTCAACTGCTTGTTTCATGGGGTATTATGCTTGGTTTAGATGGTGCGTTAATCCTATACCAACACAGAGTTCATGGGTAACTCTTTTGTTTTTGAAAACAGATTTCAAAAAATTAAAAGATCATTAAGAACTTTTTAGAAAGGCGCTGGTCTACATACGTGAATGTAATTCGAGCGACTGAGAAATCAGCATTTTAGATTTGGGAGAAGTCGGCTCGAATGAGTGGACAGATAAGTGATCAACAACTGGTTGAACGCGTTCAACGCGGCGATAAAAATGCATTTAACCTGCTGGTACAGAAATACCAAAGCAAGGTAATCAATTTAATATCGCGCTATGTTCGTAACCAAGCGGATGTAGCAGATGTGGCACAGGAAGCCTTTATTAAAGCTTACCGAGCATTGCCCAACTTTCGCGGTGAAAGTGCGTTTTATACTTGGTTGTACAGAATTGCAGTAAACACAGCTAAAAATCATCTGGTATCGCAAGGGCGTCGAGCGCCAAGTAACGATGTCGATGCAGAAGAAGCTGAGTATTACGATGGTAGTGATGCGTTGAAGGAGTTTGCATCTCCTGAGCGGCTAATGTTGTCGGACGAAATTAAGCAAGTGGTGTTCGATACCTTAGAGTCTCTGCCGGAAGAGTTAAAAATGGCGATTTCTTTGCGAGAGTTAGATGGTATGAGCTACGAAGAAATTGCCAATGTGATGGAGTGCCCTGTGGGAACCGTACGTTCGCGTATTTTCCGGGCACGTGAAGCCATCGACAAAAAGCTTCAGCCGTTGCTGGAGCGATAACCATCAATCTAAACAGGTGAGTTAAGTAATGGAAAAATTTGGTCAAGAGTGGGTCTCTGCAGCAGTGGATGGTGAAACCGATTCACAAGCCGTTGCTGAGCTTGCTAGCGACAAAACTTCTCATGAAAAGTGGCGCCGCTATCACATGATTGGTGACGCAATGAGAGGCGAATTGCCGCAGACCCTAAATTTGGATCTCGCAGCCCGAATTGCTGACGCCATTGAACAAGAGCCAACAATCATCGCGCCTGTGACAGAAACTGAAGTTGAAATTGCACCAGCGGCAACAGTAGCGGGAGATACCGTTAGGGTTGTACCGTTTTACAAGCAGTTTGGTCAATATGCGATTGCAGCAACTGTGGCCATGATGGCAATCGTTGGCGTGCAAAGCATGAATCAAGATCAAGCCGCGCCAGATAATGGTGTACCTACTTTGGTGACTCGCCCTCTAATTGGCAGTGCTTCGCCTGTTAGCTATCAAGGGCCTGCAGCGCCACAGCAAGGTTACACTAACGAACAGTTACGTGAACAAAGTCAGCGTATTAACAGCTATCTGCAAGATCATTTGTTACAGCAAAGATTGAATGCAGCTGCCGTTGTGGATAGCAATAAAGAGGAAACTCCAGCTTCGGCAAACCGTTAAGGAATTATTTTTGCGCGCTGTTATCCTGCTACTTATAGCCTTCGTTGCTCCTGTCTTCGCGCAGGAGCAACTTTCTGCTGAAGCTTGGCTTGAACATATGAGCCAAGCTTTGCATCAAAAACAGTTCAAAGCCTCAATCATTGAACTCGAAGCCGACCAAATTCGCCCAATCATCTATATGCACGGTGTTGTTAATAACACTGAAGTCGCGTTTTTAGAGCATCTCAATGGCTTAAAGCGCAATGCGGTGCGTGTTGGCGATACCGTAACTTATCTTGAGCACGAGCAGCAGGTATATAGTATTCATGCCGAGCGTATTCCGGGCATTCTGCCCGAAGCGTTCGCTGGTGATACCACCGAATTAGCTGCCGGTTATCAGTTTGTGCTCGGCGGACGTTCACGTATGGCGGGACGTGTCGGCCAGATGGTTCGACTGATGCCAAAAGATGAGTATCGATTTGCCGTGGTGTTGTGGATTGATATGGATACTTATCTGCCACTGCGTTACGACATCATTACCCAAGACAACAAGTTACTTGAACAACTGATGGTGATTGAACTGTTTGAGGCTGATGAAACGCCTTCTTTACTGGAAGACGCCTACAAGCAGACTTGGCCAGCCGCAATGAGCCCATCAGAACGCGAAGATGGTCAAAACTGGCAATTTGAATGGTTGCCCGCAGGCTTTAAGGTTATTGTGCGCGATTCGCACCGGTTATTTAACAGCAAAGAAGCGGTGGAATATGTTGCCTTGACTGATGGCGTGAGTAATATCTCGGTATATGTGGCACGTATTGGTGATACTTCGTTGCCAGAAGAGCTGATTACCCGTGACGGTATCGCGATGGCAACTAAGCAAGTCGGTAATCAATACGAAGTCGTGGCGATTGGTAAGGTACCTAAAGCAACGTTGGTGCGTATTGCCGACAGCATAAGATTGCAGTGAGGTTAAGAGCATGATGGAGCAAGTGGGGAAGGTCATAAGTACTGATGCTGACGGATGGGTCAGGGTTGAAGTACAGATGAAAAGTGCCTGTAGCCACTGCTCGCAAAGTGAATCTTGTGGCACTTCTGCGATTTCCAAAGCTTTTAATCCCAAAGTGCAGCAGTTCTCGTTACCCGCCGCTGAACAATATGCGCCTGGAACACTGCTGCGTTTGGGATTGCCTGAAAGCGTCATTCTAAAAGCAGCTGCTTTAGTTTATTTGTTGCCGCTTATGGGCTTATTTGTCGGCGGAGTGCTAGGCAGTGCCATAGGAACCACGCTGGATATTAACCTTGATGCCAGCAGCGCTGTTTTTGCGGTATTGGTAGCATTAGCCGCTTGGCGTTATGGTAAATTCCGTGCCACTAAAATGGAACATTCTGCCCAGCCGGTTATTTTGGCGAATCTTGGTGCTGCTATAGCGGCCGAAGGTCAAAATTGCCACTCCTAGAACACTTCGCAGTTTTCTCGCATCTCATCTAATCTGATTGGTATTAATGCGCCGATCAGGTACAATTTCGCACTTTTAGAATTTCTGTCTGATTAGAGTTTTGTCCAGCAGCATAATGAAAAATATTAGAAACTTCTCAATTATTGCCCACATCGACCATGGCAAGTCGACCTTGTCAGATCGACTCATCCAAGTTTGTGGTGGATTGACTGACCGTGAAATGGCCGCTCAAGTGCTTGACTCTATGGATCTAGAGCGTGAACGCGGTATCACCATTAAGGCGCAGAGCGTCACCTTGGATTATAAAGCGAATAATGGTGAAACTTATCAGCTGAACTTTATTGATACACCGGGACACGTTGACTTCTCTTACGAAGTATCACGTTCGTTGGCCGCGTGTGAAGGTGCGCTGTTGGTGGTCGACGCTGGACAAGGCGTGGAAGCGCAAACGTTGGCAAACTGCTACACCGCGCTTGATATGGATATGGACGTGGTGCCGGTACTGAACAAGATTGACCTGCCACAAGCTGAACCTGAGCGCGTTATTGCTGAAATCGAAGATATCGTCGGCATTGAAGCCAAAGATGCGGTGCGTTGTTCCGCGAAAACTGGGCTAGGCGTTGATCAGGTGCTGGAAACCATTGTGGCACAAATTCCGCCCCCAGAGGGTGACCCGGATGCACCGTTGCAAGCACTGATCATTGATTCTTGGTTTGATGCTTACCTTGGCGTTGTGTCGCTGGTGCGGATTAAGAACGGTGTGCTGCGCAAAGGCGACAAGTTTAAAGTGATGTCTACCGGGCAAACGCATACCGCGGACCGCGTCGGTATCTTTACGCCAAAACAAACTGATAAAGCTGAGCTGAAAACCGGTGAAGTAGGGTTTGTTATCGCAGGTATTAAAGAGATCCACGGTGCGCCAGTGGGCGATACCTTAACCCTCGCTAAAAACGGTGCTGATAAACCTTTGCCCGGTTTTAAGAAAGTGAAACCACAGGTTTACGCAGGTGTATTTACCATCAGCACCGATGATTATGAAAGCTTCCGCGACGCATTGAACAAGCTGAGCCTGAACGATGCATCATTGCAGTTTGAGCCAGAAACATCGTCGGCACTGGGCTTTGGTTTCCGTATCGGCTACCTCGGTTTGCTGCACATGGAGATCATTCAAGAGCGTTTAGAGCGCGAATATGATCTGGATTTGATCACTACTGCACCAACCGTAGAGTACGAAGTTGAACTCACCAATGGCGATGTGGTCTATGTTGATAACCCTTCTGAGTTGCCGCCGCTGAGTAACGTTGAAGAGATCCGTGAGCCGATTGTTGAAGCTAACATTTTGGTACCTAAGGATTACTTGGGTAACGTGATCACTTTGTGTGTGGAAAAGCGTGGCGTACAAAAGAATATGGTGTATCACGGCAACCAAGTGGCGCTGACTTACCATATTCCTGCAGCTGAAGTGGTGATGGACTTCTTTGACCGTCTCAAATCTACCAGCCGTGGCTATGCATCATTGGAGTACAACTTTGTTTACTTCCAAGCTGCTGACATGGTGCGGTTAGACGTGTTGATTAACGGCGACCGCGTTGATGCGCTGGCGATGATTTTGCACCGTGATAACGTACGCCATCGTGGTTTAGCGCTCGTCGATAAGATGAAAGAACTGATCCCGCGACAGATGTTTGATATTGCCATTCAGGCCGCGATTGGTAGCCAAGTTGTGGCACGCTCAACGGTAAAAGCTTTACGTAAAGACGTAACCGCTAAGTGTTATGGTGGTGACGTATCACGTAAGAAGAAACTGTTGCAGAAGCAGAAAGAAGGTAAAAAACGGATGAAGCAACTCGGCAATGTCGAAGTTCCGCAGGAAGCCTTCCTTGCGGTGCTCAAGTTGAACGAGTAACACTTCACTCATCAATTCGCCTTTTCATTGCGCCGCTAAATTGCGGCGCTTTGGTTAGTGTATCTCGTGGTGGGTAAGCGGGTAGATTAACCAAAGTTGATGAAAAGCCAAGCAATTAAGTTAAGGCAGGAGACTACTTAATCCATGGCAGCCTATTTTTCGATTTTTTTGGTCATAGTGACCCTTCTCACCGGCGTTATCTGGGCATTTGACGCGTGGTTATGGGCACCTAAGCGCCGCGCACGTTTAAGTGCGGCTGAAGCCCAGACGACCGGACTGTCTGACGAAAACAAAGCACAAATTCTGCGTGAGCCTGGATTTGTGGAAACCGCTAAATCGGTGTTCCCGGTTATCGCGTTTGTGACCATTCTGCGCTCATTTTTATGGGAGCCGTTCCAAATTCCTTCAGGCTCAATGATGCCAACCTTGCTGGTGGGCGATTTTATTCTGGTTGAGAAGTTTGCATACGGCATTAAAGATCCTGTATGGCGCACTAAGTTAGTGGCAACGGGAGAACCCAAGCGCGGTGACATCTTTGTCTTTAAGTATCCGCTAGATCCGTCGATTGACTATATCAAGCGTGTCGTAGGCTTGCCGGGCGACAAAATTATCTATCACAACAAGCAGTTGTATATTCAACAAGCATGTAAAGAAGGTCAATCTCCTTGTCCACAACCTCAATTGGTTAGTCATACTGAAGTCAGTCGTGGCGACTTCCTGCAAGATGGTATTCCGTTGTTGCGTTATCACGAAAAGTTGGGCGAGGTATCACACGATATCTTGATTAACCCTGCGCGTCCCGAGCCAACAGCCTACTATTACCAACAGCCGGGTACTGCCGAAGGTGAATATCTGGTACCAGAAGGTATGTATTTCGCCATGGGTGATAACCGAGATAACAGCACGGATAGTCGTTTCTGGGGCTTTGTTCCAGAAGATAATCTCGTTGGTCGCGCAGTGTGTATTTGGATGAGTTTTGAATTTAATCGTAAACCGGATGATTTCTTGCCGCATTGGGTACCAAGTGGTGTGAGATTCAACCGAATAGGTGGTTTGGAGTAATGGAACCGATTAAAAACATCGGTCGTTTGTGCCGTACGTTAGGTTATAGTTTTAACGATGAATCATTGCTGTTGCAGGCGCTGACGCATCGTAGCGCCGCAAACACCCATAATGAGCGTTTGGAGTTTCTTGGTGATTCGATTCTGTCAATCATCATCTCTGATGCGCTCTACCATCAGTTTCCCAAGGCAACTGAAGGTGATTTAAGTCGTATGCGCGCCAGTCTTGTCCGTGGTGATACACTGGCAAAGATAGCGAAAGAGTTTAAGTTAGGTGATTACCTAACGCTTGGCCCTGGTGAGCTCAAAAGTGGTGGTTTTCGTCGAGAGTCGATTTTAGCCGATGCGGTGGAAGCGATTATTGGTGCCATCTATCTTGATAGTGAGTTAGAGAACGTTCGCGGCCTATTGCTTGGGTGGTACGAACAGCGACTGAAAGAGATTAAGCCGGGCGTTAATCAAAAAGACGCCAAAACCCAACTTCAGGAATTTTTGCAGGGCGATAAAAAGCCGTTGCCAGAGTATGAAGTGGTGTTAGTGGAAGGGGAAGCCCACAATCAACGCTTTAAGGTGGAGTGCCGTGTACTTGACCTGGATGAAGCGGTTATCGGCGAGGGCAGTTCTCGCCGTAAAGCTGAACAACAAGCCGCCGCGCAAGCGCTGGAGTTACTGAAAAAATGAGCAAAACCCCAGAAGTGCCAGAAAACGAACCGTCATTAGATGATTTGCTGGCCAGTCTGAACCAGAACGACGAAAACTCACAATACGATGTCACCTACTGTGGCATGGTCGCGATTGTGGGGCGTCCAAACGTCGGCAAATCCACCTTGTTGAATCGCCTGTTAGGGCAAAAGGTCAGCATCACTTCACGTAAGCCGCAAACTACGCGTCACCGCATTATGGGGATCCATACCGAGGGTGATTCACAGATTGTGTTTATTGATACTCCAGGCTTACACATGGAAGAAAAGCGGGCCATTAACCGCCTGATGAACCGTGCCGCGGCCAGTTCGATTGCCGACGTCTGTATGGTGATTTTCGTGGTGGATGGTTTGGCGTGGACTGCCGATGACGAGATGGTGCTGAACAAGTTACGTCGTGGCGCTGGCGAACGTAAAACTGTTCTGGCGGTGAATAAAGTCGACTTTATTAAAGATAAAGAAGCGCTATTCCCACATCTGGAAACGCTGCAGCAGAAGTTTGCCTTTGATGACATTGTGCCGATTTCTGCCAAAAACGGTACTAATGTTGATCGCTTGCTTGATATGGCGAAAGCCTGTCTGCCTGAAAGTGTGCACTTTTTCCCTGAGGATTACATTACCGATCGTTCGCAGCGCTTTATGGCGTCAGAAATTGTGCGCGAAAAGTTGATGCGTTTTCTGGGGGACGAATTGCCATATGATGCCACCGTCGAAATTGAACAGTTCAAAATGATGGAAAACGGTGTTTATCAAATCAACGCCTTGATTTTGGTAGAGCGCGATGGCCAAAAGCGGATGGTGATTGGTAAGAAGGGCGAACGTATTCGCACCATCGCCACTGAAGCACGTATGGACATGGAAAAGCTTTTCGATAACAAGGTGTTCTTGGAAGTCTGGGTCAAAGTTAAATCGGGCTGGGCCGACGACGAACGCGCACTGCGCAGCCTAGGTTATGGTGAAGACTAAACTCTGATGCAACGCGGCTATCTGCTTCACACCAGTGCTTATCGCGAAAACAGCCAAATTGTACGCTTGTTGGTCGATAATCTTGGCAGAGTTGATGCCGTTGTTAGGATTGGCTCTGGTAAGCGCTCACTAAAGAGCGTGTTACAGCCATTTCAGCCGTTGCTATTTGAGCTGTCTGGCCGCAGTGATTTACGCAGTATGCAACAGGTTGAAAGCGCGTCCCCGGCAGTGCCACTGTCCGGGGACGCTTTGTATGCGGGCATGTATCTTAATGAGCTGATGATGCGTACGTTAAGCGTACATCACAGTGGTGAAAGCTTATTTCTGCCCTATCATCGAACCTTATTGCAATTAGCCCACGGCTTTACCGAAGATACATTGCGTTATTTTGAAGTCACGCTAATGCATGACTTGGGATGTTTGCCATCATTAAGCCATGACGCTAACGGTCAGCCCATTGAAGCCGAGCTAAGTTACCGCTATTTAACGGAAGAAGGCTTCATTGTGGGCGAAGGTCGTTACTCAGGTAGCGTCTTGCAACGTCTGGCACATGAATCCTTGCTCGTTGAAGATTTGCCTGTTGCTAAACATCTCACCCGCACATTGTTAGCACCATTACTTGGTGATAAACCATTAGTTAGTCGGCAACTCTTTGCTGGCAGAAAGCGTTAGAATAATAAAATAGGTTGATATGGCGTCGCGCCGTGTCGAACGAATAACAAGATGAGGATAACAACAAAATGAGCAGGATTTTGCTTGGAGTAAATATCGATCATATTGCGACACTGCGACAAGCGCGTGGCACTAACTACCCAGATCCGGTGCATGCTGCTGCGGTGGCTGAACATGCTGGTGCCGAGGGGATTACCCTGCATCTGCGTGAAGACCGTCGTCATATTACCGATCGCGATGTTTACGTATTGGCAAAAACCATTAAAAGCCGCATGAATCTGGAAATGGCGGTCACCGAAGAGATGCTCAATATTGCCTGTGAAGTGAAGCCGGTTTACTGCTGTTTAGTGCCGGAAAAGCGTGAAGAACTCACAACTGAAGGTGGCTTAGATGTCGCTGGACAACTCGATAAGATGACGAATGCCGTTAAGCGTTTATCAGATGCAGGCATTAAAGTGTCATTGTTTATCGATGCTGATAAAGCACAAATTGATGCTGCAGTAAAAGTCGGTGCACCTGTAATTGAAATCCATACCGGCCATTATGCCGATGCGACGACTGATGCAGAGGCAGCAGCGGAATTAGCACGTATTACTGAAATGGCAGCCTACGCCCATCAGCAGGGTTTGGTGGTTAACGCTGGCCACGGGTTGCACTATCACAACGTTAAACCAATTGCCGCTATCCCTGAGTTACATGAACTGAATATCGGTCATGCCATTATTGCGCGCGCGGCGATCGATGGTTTAGCTAAGGCCGTTGCTGACATGAAGCAACTGATGCTGGAAGGGCGTCGAGGCGAATAATCATGGCAATTGTAGGGCTGGGCACTGATATTGTTGAGCTAGCGCGGTTTGAGGCTATGAGCGAGGTCGCCCAGCAGCGATTGGCAAAACGAGTGCTGACACCTAATGAATTGGTTATTTTCGCTCAGCATAGCCGTCCGGCGCGTTATCTGGCTAAACGCTTTGCTGTAAAGGAAGCGGCTTCAAAGGCGCTCGGCACCGGTATTGGGCACGGCATCTCGTTTCAACATTTTGAGTGTACCAATAATGCCTTAGGGGCGCCGCAATTGCAGTTTTCTGCCGAGGCAAAGCAGCGATTGCCGCAAGATGCTAAAGTGTGGGTGTCGATAAGCGATGAAAAGCATTATGCGGTGGCAACCGTTATTATTGATGCATGATAGACAAAAGAAAAAGAGGCTTGCATCTGCAAGCCTCTTTTTTAATGTCGTTATTTATTAAAACCAATTAACTTTGGCTAGCGTCGTAAAACTCGGGCATTATCCGCACGTTTTTGACCATGTTGTCAGACACTTCAATAATCTCGATTGGGTACCCCGCCAACCGCAAGCAAGTATTGGCCGATGGAATATCTTCTAAATACTCCAAGATTAAGCCATTTAGCGTTTTAGGACCGTCGGTCGGAAAATCCCAGCCCATTTCTTTGTTGAGATCGCGAATGTTGATGGTGGCATCAATCACTAACGTACCATCAGTTTGCGGTGTGATATCGTCACTCGGTGCATCAATCATGGTGGTGGTGAAATCACCCACGATCTCTTCCAGAATATCTTCCAGTGTCACCAAGCCTTGAATATCGCCGTATTCGTCAACAACCAAACCAAGATGTTCTTTATTCTTTTGGAAGTTGGCGAGCTGGACGTTAAGCGGTGTACCTTCCGGGATGAAGTACAGCTCTTTTACCGCGCGTAGCAGTGATGACTTAGTGAATTGCTCTTTAGATTGCAAACGCAACGCATCGCGCATATGCACGAAGCCCACCGCATCATCAACGGTGTCCCGATAAAGCAAAACCCGCGTGTAAGGGCTATTGATGATCTGCTTGTTGATGCTTTTGAAGTCGTCATTGATGTTAATGGCATAGAGCTCATTACGCGGCACCATAATGTCTTCTACGGCGACATTGCCTAAGTCCAAAATCGACAGCAGCATCTCTTGGTGACGCCGTGGAATTAGTGCGCCGGCTTCATGTACCACAGTGCGCAGCTCTTCTTGGCTCAGGGCATCACTGCTTTTTACCGATTTGATCCCCAGAATGCGCAGCATGGTGGAGGTAATCCAGTTCATGATTTTGACCAACGGCAGCAAAATCGTAAGTAGCCACTTCAGAAGCAAGCTTGAAGGAAAGGCGATTGGTTCAGGGTGTAAAGCCGCCAGCGTTTTTGGGGTGACTTCTGCAAACACCAGCACCACTAGAGTCAGAACGCCGGTTGAGATAGCAATACCTATATCACCAAACAAGCGCATGCCGATAACGGTAGCAATAGAAGAAGCCAGAATGTTGACCAAGTTGTTACCGATCAGAATAAGTCCAATCAGTCTATCAGGGCGCTCAAGTAACTGCTGTGCACGCTCAGCCCCTTTGTGACCGTTACTCGCCAGATGGCGCAAACGGTAGCGATTCAGCGTCATCATGGCGGTTTCTGAACCGGAAAAATAGGCTGATAGCAGTATTAGCAGCAACAAAAAAATAAATAGCGCGCTGGTCGATATGTCGTCCAAAAAGGGGCTCCGTAGAAAATAATAGGCTTAGTAATTACCGGGATTATGAAGTTCTGTCAAGGCAGCCGGGCGACTGCCTTGCAGAAGGTGGCCAATCAATTAAGAATCAATTCTTTAACGATACGCGCACCGAAGTAGGAGAGGGACAGTAAAAATGTGCCGCTGATGGTATAGATAACCGCCGTTCTAATGCGCACACCTTTAGTATATTGTTGCCACAACATAGCGATGTAAACAAACCACGCCATTGTTGAAAGTACCGCTTTATGTCCTTGCGGGCCGGTAAATAAACCGTCCATAAAGATAAAGCCAGTTGCCAACGACAAACTCAATAAAATCATACCGATAATCACGAGGTGATATAGCTGACGTTCTACTGTCATCAGCGGTGGCAACACCGGTGACACCTTGAGTTGTTTGGTCTTTAATCTGTTTTGGATAAACCACAATTGAATTGCATATAAAGTGGCGATCACTAGGGTGCTGTATGCCATTAATGCCAATACCACGTGCACCAGCACTTCAGGGTTATGTTCAAAGTGGCGAATATATTGTGGTGGCACCAACCACAACATGGCGACTGAGATAATGGAACACGCCAATACCACAGGCACCAGAATAATGACTTTTACCTGTTGCATCACAATGGTGAAGGTAAGTGCGATAATCCAACACACTAATGAAATGACATTGGTGAGACTGAAGTTTTGTCCATTTCCAGTAAACACGACGTTGTACAACGCAAGCGCATGAAATACCACACCCACCGCAGCGAATATCGCCACAGCTTTTCGATTGGGCCCATTGGTGTGAAATAGACGGCTTGTCACCAAAATCAGCGCTATGCCGTAGAAGACCATAGCAACGGCGGAAAATATGACCATCAGACGTTAACCTATCCTTATTGTAAGTAAAGCTGTAGCGGGCATAAAAAGTTGCAGTAATTAGAATAACATGAGCTTACCGCATATGGGCAGTGATACAGGCAACAAATTCGGCTGCCGCATGCTCAATTAGTGGTAAAAAGCACTAAATAGTTCCTCAGGTACCAATCGAACGGCCGCGACAGTGGCATATTACTCTCGCCTCTATATAATAGCGACCAGAACAAATTCTGAATCAATGTGAAGAACGCAGTATGTTTGAAAATCTCTCCGACCGCTTATCGCGCACACTGAAAAATATCAGTGGTCGCGGCCGTCTAACCGAAGACAACGTCAAAGAAACCTTGCGGGAAGTGCGCATGGCGCTGCTTGAAGCGGATGTTGCTCTGCCTGTGGTGAGAGAGTTTGTTAATAGTGTCAAAGAGCGCGCGGTCGGTCAGGAAGTGACTAAGAGCCTGACGCCAGGTCAGGTCTTTATCAAGATCGTCCAAAGCGAACTTGAAAAAGCGATGGGTGAAGCCAACGAAGGCTTGAATCTCGCTGCACAGCCGCCTGCCGTGTTGATGATGGCGGGGTTGCAAGGGGCGGGTAAAACCACCAGTGTTGCCAAACTCTCCAAGTTCTTGCGCACTCGCGAGAAAAAATCGGTATTGGTTGTCAGTGCTGACGTCTATCGTCCAGCGGCCATCAAACAGTTGGAAACATTGGCGGAGGAAGTGGAAGTCGAATTCTTCCCATCTGATGTCAGCCAAAAGCCGGTTGATATCGCCAATGCAGCTATTGCACATGCCAAACGCAAATTCATTGATGTGGTGATTGTCGATACCGCTGGTCGTTTGCATGTCGACGAAGCGATGATGGACGAAATCAAAGCGTTGCACGCGGCGGTTAAACCCATTGAAACCCTGTTCGTGGTAGATGCCATGACCGGGCAAGACGCTGCAAACACTGCTAAAGCGTTTAACGATGCGTTGCCGCTGACGGGTGTGATTCTGACCAAAGTTGATGGTGATGCACGCGGTGGTGCTGCGTTGTCCATTCGTCACATTACCGGTAAGCCAATTAAATTCTTAGGTGTGGGTGAGAAAACTGACGCCTTGGAGCCTTTCCATCCAGATCGTATTGCATCGCGTATTCTGGGCATGGGTGATGTGCTGTCGCTGATTGAACAAGTTGAGCGTGGCGTTGACCAAGAGAAAGCGCTCAAACTAGCCTCAAAAGTGAAATCTGGTGGCAGCTTCGATTTAGAAGATTTTCGTGATCAGCTGCAGCAGATGAAAAACATGGGCGGCATGATGAGCATGATTGAGAAGATGCCCGGTGTTGGCAAATTGCCGCCAGATGCGATGGCGCAGTTGCAAGGTGGCAAGATGACTGGCCAATTAGAGGCTATCATTAACTCAATGACCCCGAACGAACGTCGCCATCCGGATATCATCAAGGGATCGCGCAAACGCCGTATTGCAGCAGGTTCTGGTACACAAATCCAAGATGTTAACCGTTTGCTGAAGCAGTTTACGCAGATGCAAAAGATGATGAAAAAAATGTCATCAAAAGGCGGTATGAGCAAGATGATGCGGGGCCTTGGCGGTATGATGCCGCCAGGAATGAAATTCCCCGGTCGCTAAGCTAAATTAAAACAGCCCGCGATGCGGGCTGTTGCTTATTTAAAATACATTGAATTTCCTAGGTTCCCGGGTTGCATTCAGCTAAAACTTAGGTAAAATTCCCCGGCTTTCTATCTGGGACTCTTTGCGAACACGGAGTTCCAGTTTTTATTTTGCTAGTAAGCAAATCAATAGAGGAACTAGAACGCATGGTTACCATTCGTTTATCTCGTGGCGGCTCTAAAAAGCGCCCATTTTACAACATCGTTGTTGCTGACAGCCGTAACGCTCGTAACGGTCGTTTCATCGAACGTGTAGGTTTCTTCAACCCACAAGCTCGTGGTCAAGAAGAAACACTGCGTGTTGATCTGGAACGTGTACAACACTGGATCGCTACTGGCGCTTCTACCAGTGACCGCGTTGCGTCTTTGATCAAAGAAGCTAATAAAGCTGCTTAATTGGTCATAGGTATAGACGATGAGCAGTAACCCCGAACCCGTAGTGCTGGGTAAAATTGGCGCTCCTTATGGTGTCAACGGTTGGGTGAAAATCACCTCCTATACCGAATCTGTTGAAGATATTTTTGATTATTCTCCTTGGTTGTTAAACCGTCAGGGAGAATGGGCAGAAATCAAGTTAGTTAAATGGCGCTGGCACGGTAAAGCAGTTGTTGCATTACTTGATGGCGTTGAAAATCGCGAACAGGCACAAATACTCACGCATTGCGAGATTGGTATTGCGCCTGAGCAAATGAAAGATTTGCCAGAGAATGAATTCTATTGGCGTGATCTCATTGGCTGCGAAGTGACTAATTTGAAAGGCTATCACATGGGCGTGGTTGATCAGGTGCTTGAAACCGGATCTAACGACGTTCTGCAAGTGAAAGCCAATGCCAGAGATAGCTTTGGCAAAGCGGAACGTTTAATTCCCTTTGTCACCGAGCAATTCATCAAATCGGTGGATGTATCGGCAAAACAGATCCTAGTGGATTGGGATCCGGACTTCTAAGTCGAGGAAACAACTTATGTGGTTAGGGGTAATTACCCTGTTTCCCGAGATGTTTCGAGCAGTTTCAGACTTTGGGGTAACGGGTCGGGCCGTAAAAAATGGCCTGTTGGAACTGAATACGTGGAATCCTCGAGATTTCACCCATGATCGACACAGTACAGTGGATGACCGACCTTACGGTGGTGGCCCTGGTATGTTGATGATGGTTCAGCCACTTTGTGATGCGATTCATGCAGCGAAAGCTGCTGCAGGCGAAGGGGCAAAAGTGATTTATTTGTCACCTCAGGGGCGTAAGCTGACACAGCAAGGCGTAACTGAACTGGCGACAAACTCCAAATTGATTATGGTGTGTGGTCGATACGAGGGTATTGATGAACGCATCATTCAAAAGGAGATTGACGAAGAATGGTCTATTGGTGATTACGTCCTGTCGGGCGGTGAGTTACCAGCGATGACTTTGATAGATGCGGTATCAAGACTGGTTCCCGGCGTACTGGGAAAACAGGCCTCAGCTGAGCAAGACTCTTTCTCAGATGGTTTACTTGATTGTCCACACTATACTCGTCCTGAATCGCTTGAAGGATTAACGGTTCCACCAGTGTTACTAAGCGGCAACCACAAAGACATTGAACACTGGCGTATGCAACAAAGTTTGATGAGAACTTTGCAGCGACGACCAGAATTATTTGAAAATCTAGCTCTGACTGACGAACAAAAGACGTTATTAGCGCAGGTTGTTGCAAAACAAACCAAAGCGTAGTCAAGCTCAGTTATTTCTAGTTGGAGAAATTCATGAACAACATCATTAAAATGCTCAACGACGAGCAAATGAAACAAGATGTACCTGCATTCGGCGCTGGTGACACCGTTGTTGTGCAAGTACGTGTTAAAGAAGGCGAAAAAGAACGTCTGCAGGCTTTCGAAGGCGTAGTTATCGCTAAACGTAACCGTGGTCTGCACTCTGCATTCACCGTTCGTAAGATTTCTAACGGCGAAGGTGTAGAGCGTGTATTCCAGACTCATAGTCCTCTGGTTTCTAGCATCGAAGTTAAACGTCGTGGTCGTGTTCGTCGCGCTAAGCTGTACTATCTGCGCGAACGTTCAGGTAAATCTGCACGTATCCGTGAAAAGCTGGCTGCTAAGTAAGCCACTATCCATTAGACGCAGTGTTCGCACAAAGCCCGCCTTTATGGCGGGTTTTTGTTTTTTAAATAACAGTCAATTATTACTTGACCCTAAATCCGCCAAGGTGCAAACTTGCTGACAATGTAATGGTGTAGCATTACAACAATACAGAGTTCCAATTCATATTATTGCTGGCAATCGGTGGGCCTACTATGCAGACAAGTCATTTAGAGAATATTCGTATCCATGCAGAAAAAGTATTGGTCACGCCTGATGAGCTTAAGCAGCAACTGCCGCTGTCTGAGCGCGGTCATCAATTTATTCTCAATGCTCGTAATACCATCTCCGATATTGTGCACAAGCGTGATAACCGGCTGTTAGTGATCGCCGGACCTTGTTCGATTCATGATATTGCCTCAGCCAAAGAATACGCACTCAAACTGAAAAAGCTGCATGATGAATTGCAAGATCAGTTCTACATCGTGATGCGGGTCTACTTTGAAAAACCGCGCACAACGGTTGGTTGGAAAGGACTGATCAATGACCCCGATATGGACGAGTCGTTCGATTTGGAAAAAGGTTTGCGCATGGCGCGTGAACTGATGTTGTTCTTAGCGGAAATCGAGCTGCCTGTAGCAACCGAAGCCTTAGATCCCATCAGTCCGCAATACATTGCTGAGTTGATCAGTTGGTCGGCTATTGGCGCACGTACCACTGAATCACAAACCCATCGCGAAATGGCTTCTGGCCTCTCTATGCCGGTGGGGTTTAAAAATGGTACTGATGGCAGCATCGATGTTGCCATTAATGCGCTTAAATCTGCTGCGAGCCAGCATCGTTTTATGGGAATTAACCAAGCCGGACAGGTGGCGTTGTTGCAAACCCGCGGTAATCCAGACGGTCATGTCATTCTTCGCGGCGGCAGCCAACCTAACTACGATGCTGACAGTGTGGCGCAAAGTGCTGCGCAGTTGCACAAAGCGGGTTTGACTGCTCGCTTGGTGATTGATTGCAGTCATGGCAACTCGAGTAAGGACCATCGTCGTCAACCAATTGTCTGCGATAATGTGTTCGAACAGATTGTTTTAGGGAATACCTCAATAATTGGCATAATGTTGGAAAGTCATCTGTTGGAAGGTAATCAAAGTGTGAATGCGCCAGTTAGCGGATTACGTTATGGTGTGTCGGTAACGGACGCTTGTATTGATTGGGAAACTACTGAAGATTTGCTTCGTAGTGGTGCCCGAAAATTAGCTGATGTTATCCCCCAACGCTTTGAAAAAAATAATAAAACAGAATGAGGAAGGAACGGCTGATGACAGAGAAGACCACAGAAGAGCTGGAACAGCTACGTGATCTTATTGATGGTGTGGACCAACAATTATTGCACTTATTGCGTAAACGATTGGACTTAGTGGCCCAAGTTGGTGCGGTCAAACATGGTGCAGGCCTGCCCATTTATGCACCAGAAAGAGAAGCGGCGATGTTAGCTAAGCGTCGCGAAGAGGCGGAAGCCATCGGAATTCAGCCGCAATTAATTGAAGATGTATTACGTCGTTTGATGCGTGAATCTTATCTCAATGAGAAAGATGTTGGCTTCAAACAAGTTCGCGAAGATCTCGGTAAAGTGGTCATCGTTGGTGGTGACGGTCAACTTGGGCGTTTGTTCGGCCAGATGCTAGCGTTATCAGGCTATCAAGTCGTATCGCTGGATAAAGATGATTGGCAGCAAGCTGATGCAATGTTTGATGGTGCAGGTTTAGTGCTGGTTACCGTTCCCATTGGTATCACCTGTGAATTGATCCGCGAAAAATTAAGCAATTTGCCGAATGATTGCATTCTGGCTGATTTGACCTCCATCAAGTCAGCGCCAATTGAAGCGATGATGGAAGTGCATTCCGGCCCGGTAGTTGGCTTGCACCCTATGTTCGGTCCCGATGTTGGTAGCTTTGCAAAGCAAGTGGTGGTGGTATGTCACGGACGTGATAGTGACCAATATCAGTGGCTTTTAGAGCAGATCAAGATCTGGGGCGCGCGTATAGTCGAGGCTGAAGCAGAACGTCACGACAAAGCCATGCAGCTCGTACAGGCAATGCGCCATTTCTGTACCTTTGTCTATGGCCTCAACTTGTGTCGCGAAGGTGTCGATATGGAGAACTTATTGCAATTTAGCTCGCCAATTTATCGGTTAGAGTTGGCGATGGTAGGGCGCTTGTTTGCACAAAATCCAGAGCTGTACGCTGATATCATCTTTTCCCAACGCGAAAGTTTTAATGTTATCTCTAACTACCTCGGAAACTTTGCTGACGCACTCAAAGTGATTGAAGCTGAAGATCGAGACACATTTATTAAGCAATTTAATGAGGTATCTCAATGGTTTGGGGAGTTGGCACCACAGTTTCGTAATGAAAGCCGCGCCATGCTGCAGTCTGTAAACGATCTTAAATCACACTGATCAGTGTTTGCTGACGAAGAGGAGCCGATATGGCTCCTTTTTTGTATCTCTTTAGTGGTAAACAACTATTTAAATTGCATCTTTATAGTGATCTCCCTCGCGTTCTACCAATTGAGATATTTCTAAAGCATCGAATAGGATTACACTCCTTTTAAACATGTAAAAAATAAGCATGATTAAAAGGAGACTACCGTGTATTGCATTCAGTGTGAGCAAACAATCAGAACACCAGCCGGTGCAGGCTGTAGCTACGCCCAGGGTATGTGTGGCAAATTGGCCGCAACCTCAGATTTGCAAGACTTGTTGATTTATATGCTGCAGGGCGTGTCCTTGTATGCCAGCAAACTGCGCGCGTTTGGCGTCATCGATGCCGCCGTAGATACCTTCGTGCCTAAAGCCTTTTTCTCGACCCTGACCAACGTTAACTTTGATGACGAGCGGATCATTGAATATGCTCGTCTAGCGGCAAAGATGCGCGACAGCTTGCAGCGCCAATATGAAGCTTTGTGTGCTGAGCGTGGCGAAACGCCAGCCGCATTTCCTGCTGCAGCGACTTTGAACTTGGCTGCGGATAAGCCTGAGTTATTGCAGCAGGCCACGCAAGCGGCTCTGAACCGTGGTGATAACCTTAATGAAGATATTCTAGGGCTGCGGTTGCTCTGTCTTTATGGATTAAAAGGCGCCGCCGCTTATATGGAACATGCGCGTGTGCTCAACCAAGTCAGCGAAGAAGTTGCTGGTCGCTTTCACGAAATCATGGGCTTTTTGGCAACCGACAGTAATGACGCCGATAAACTGTTTGCTACTGCGATGGACATTGGCCAACTGAACTATCAGGTGATGGCGATGCTGGATACCGGTGAAACTGATGCGTTTGGTCATCCAGAGCCAACACAGGTGAACACTAAGCCTGTTACCGGCAAGGCTATTTTAGTGTCAGGTCATGACATGAAAGACCTTGAGCTCATTCTGCAGCAAACTGAAGGTAAGGGCATTAATGTTTATACCCACGGTGAAATGCTGCCAGCATTGGCATATCCAACCTTCAAAAAGTATCCGCACTTGGTCGGAAACTACGGCAGTGCTTGGCAAAATCAGCAAAAAGAGTTTGCTAACTTTCCCGGTGCGGTAGTGATGACGTCCAACTGCATCATCGATCCTAACGTTGGCCAATATAGCGACCGTATATTTACCCGCAGCATCGTAGGCTGGCCTGGCGTGACGCATATTGAAGGAGATGATTTCAGTGCCGTGATTAACAAGGCGCAATCACTTGAGGGATTCAAATACGACGAAATTCCGCACATGATCACCATTGGCTTTGCCCGCAATGCATTGATGAATGCTGCTCCAGCAGTCGTTGAAAATGTGAAAAATGGCAGTATTCGCCATTTCTTCCTCGTGGGCGGTTGTGACGGTGATAAGAACGAACGGAGTTATTTCACCGATTTTGCTAAGTCTGCGCCGAAAGACAGTGTGATCCTAACGCTTGGCTGCGGTAAGTATAAATTCAACAAATTGGAATTTGGCGATATTAATGGCATTCCACGTCTGTTGGATATCGGTCAGTGTAACGACGCCTATTCTGCCATTCAGTTAGCCATTGCCTTATCTGAAGTGTTTGAATGTGACATCAATGAACTGCCGTTGAGTCTGGTGCTGTCATGGTTTGAGCAAAAAGCGATTGTAATTTTGCTGACCTTATTGTCATTAGGCGTGAAAAACATTCGCACGGGGCCAACCCCTCCAGCCTTCTTAACACCGAATCTGCTGAAGATCCTTGAAGACAAATTCGGCTTGCGTAATGTCAGCAGCGTTGAAGCTGATTTAACCAGCATTCTCGGTGCAGCCTAGCGTGCAAAATGCCACTACTCAGCATACTGAGTAGTGGCAATCTTCGATGTTTTTGACGAAGAGGCCATCTTCTATGACATTATCCCCTGATATTTCTGCGGTCAGTGAACACTTGCATGCACCAACATGGCAACAAGGTGAGCTGAGACTTATCTGCGATGCGCGTTGGCAAGAAACACATGATGTGGTGAGTTTTCGTTTTCATGCCACTGAGCCACTGAAATTCCTATTCAAACCTGGGCAATTTATTACTTTCCATGTTGATATTGCCGATGAGCTTTACCATCGCTCATACACGATATCTTCATCTCCCACGCGGCCGCACTCGTTAATGGTCACCATTAAACGGGTAGAGGGTGGACGTGTTTCTAACTACCTAATTGATAATTTGCAGCCGGGACACAGTATTCGCGCATCAGGTCCCTTTGGGGATTTTAATGTTGTCGATATTGCTGCTGAGCGATATTTGTTGTTGAGTGCTGGATGTGGCGTGACGCCCATGTATTCTATCAGCCGCTTTCTCACCGATACTCACGGACATCGGGCAGATATTGCATTTTTGCATAGCGCAAGCACGGTCAATGACCTGATTTTTGCTGATAGTCTCAAGGCGATGTCGCAGCGTAATGATGGCGTTGACATCAATTATCTTATTCAACATGTGAGTGACGCTGATGAACTATCGAATAATATGCACTCAAGCAAACTTAACGCTGAGTTGTTAACGCTGCTGGTGCCAGACTTTCAACAACGTACCGTTTTCGTCTGTGGTCCGCAGCGATTCATGGATGCTGCACAAGCGCTATTTGCAGCATGCGACTTTGATATGAGTCGTTATCACAGCGAAAATTTTGCCCAAGCGATGGCATTGGAAAACCCTATTAGTGGTGGTAACTTTCAACTCACCGTTGCCGCAAGCAGCAGGGTGTTGAGCGCAAAGCAAACATTATTGGATGGCTTACTGGAGATGCAGTTGCCCATTATCGCCGCCTGTCGTTCCGGTGTATGCGGTTCCTGCAAGTGTAAAGTGGTAAAAGGCGAGGTTATCTCGAGCAGTTCGGAAACTTTAACCGCGGCAGAAATCGAGCAGGGATATGTGCTTGCTTGTTCGAGTCATGCACAATCAGATGTCGATATCGATTTAGCGAGCTAGATTTGAGCTAGGGCGTCAGTTCATTCAGAACAGCTGCGTTTTGGTTGGGTGTTATTTTGTGATGTTTACTGGTGACAGTGCTAACGATAATTTGGCACTCATCCCATTAGGAATATCTACTGAAACGCATCTTTATTGCAGTTTTATTATTGCAGAACAGTGATTCTCCACGTATGTTTAAGGTATGCAGAAGATTCTCTTGCGTCCTGAAGTTAATTGGAGAATGAATATGACTGGAAACCCTTCCCATGCCATTCATGCAGAAGACCGCTCCATTGGACATTTTCTTTATGCGCTAATGTGCGCATTCCCACTTTTTCTGGTACCTGTGCTGCTAAGCCTAGCGATTAATTTAAATCAAAAGCAGTTTTCTGCGATGTCGCTGATGGGCAAACATTTGCGGTGGCAACGGCGTAGTATTGTCGGCTTATTAGTGTTGTGTGCGTTAGGGTACTGGAGCAGTATTGCGTGGTTGAGTCTGACGTTTTTTGCACTTGGTGTTATCTGGTTCAGCTATCGTGTATTTAAAGGCTGGCTAAGCCTCGCTGACGGCATCGAGGTGTAACCAAGTCTTGATTATGATTTACAGCGCTAACAAAAAGCCCCGAACTTCGGGGCTTTTTGTTCAGAATAGCGAGATGTTATTGCTGCAGTCTGTAGAGTTCAGGCAATAGGGTTTGACTGGTCTCAATATCATCGAGAGCATCTAACACTATACCGCTGGCGCCTAGCTTGCTGGCCGCGAGCGCTAATGCTTCGCGGTTATCACGTGAATAGCTAAGGTTCACAATCACTGGCAGATGACTCTGCGCTCGTAGATTGACCAAAGATGTCAAATCTACCGCTAACGCTTCTGGATGGTTAAAGTTGCGGACACCAGATTCACACAAAATCAGTTGCTGATTGCCGGCTTGTAAAAACAGCTCTGCACTCGCTAACCACTCATCTTCGCTCGCCATAGTGTTGCGCTCTAATAACACTGGAATGCTTGAAGAGCCTAAGGTGCTAAGCAGGGATTTGTTGAACATCTGTTTGCCAGGGATAAGCAAAGCGCTGGCGTATTCTTGCAGTATGCTGAGTTCCTGAGTCTGTTCAATGGCGAGGATCGCTTCCAATCCCGCTTGGGCGAGTTGTTTACATAGCTTACTCAGTTTAACTTCGTCAATTGCGTTACTGTCATTGTTGGTGATGATAACCCCCTGAAAACCAGCTTCTTTCAGCGCCATAGCGTGAGCAGTAAAGCTATCGTTAAACCATTCAATTGGCATTTGTGCCAACGATGCAAAATGTTGTTCGCTAATCACCGTTTGGCCTAAGGTGACTTCAGTGCCGCTTGGTTTAAATTGGCGGGTATGGCGTGCATCAAGTTTGCGCGCTTGCTGTTTTGCTACTTTAGAACTGTCCGGTTCAATCAGTAATTGGCCGTGTTCCAAACGTGTAGGTTTTACCGTTTCACTGGCATAGCAACCCAACACTTTAATAAAGCGAGCGATGCGTTCCAGCTCTTTTAAGGCACGTTGCATGTTGGCAGATGCGATATTGGCATCAACGTCGAGATAGAACATCTCTTCCCATGGTGTCCCGGTTATTGGACGTGACTCCAATTTACTCATATTGATATTATGCGCTTTGAGCACCAACAGCGTATCGACTAAGGCGCCAGGCTTTTGTCCGGTCGCCATTATCAATGTGGTTTTCGCAGGAACTTGTTCTGGTACGTCGATGGCCTTGCGGGCAACCACGATAAAACGAGTACGATTGACTTTTTGGTTGGCTAATCCAGTTTCAATCGATTCCAGTTCATAGAGGGCACCACCTTCTGCACTACCTATCGCGGCTACCGTATGATCACCATGTTGAACCTTCTCCATGGCCTCAGCGCTTGATGAGCAATATTGCAGCTTATAGTGACCATTGTGGGCTAAATAGCGGCTGCATTGGCTAATAGGCTGGGGGTGAGCATATAAGGTCTTAATGTCTTCTAGCTTACTACCGGACTTGGCCAGTAGACAGTGGCCGACGTCGATAGTGGTTTCACCCACAATCGCCAGATTGGTGTGCTGCAATAAATCAAAGACTTCATTGATGGAGCCTGACGAAGTGTTTTCAATCGGCAGAAAACCATAATCGGCGTGACCCGATTCGACAGCGTTGGCAATTTCATCAAAATTGGCACAACCGATATCTTGCATCTCAACTTGGCGACGTTGGCAGTAGCGCGAAGCGGCAAGGTAGGAGTAAGAACCTCTGGCTCCCAGGTAGGCAACAGAAGTGCGGTGCTTACGGTTGTCAGGATTAGCTTGGCTTTGCAGGTAGGCTTGTTGGTTAAGCACTGAGTCTTCAATGATCGTATGATAGAGGCTTAACACGTAATGCGCATCTAGGCCTTGATCGCGTCCTTGTTGGACTAAGCGTGCCAGCAGCTCTTTCTCACGAGTGGTATCTCGAATAGGGCGAATATCGGACTCTTTACTACGCGCCACTTCAATGCTTAATAAACGACGCTTCGCCAGTAGCGTTAACAGTTCATTGTCCAGACTGGTGATGAGCTCTCTAAGCTGATTGAGTTGTGGTGCTTTCTTCATGCCAACCTCTTTGTACTGCGAATGCTGTTCTATATACGAAAAAGCCTCCCGGTTGGGAGGCTTGGTAATTTTCACTTTCGTTTTTACACGTTACCGCCGCCCCTGGGTGTGAGGTGTAAAAAAGAAAGTAAAAAACGAGAAAATTATGCTGTTCATGGCGGATAAAACTAAAGTGAAGTGCCCTAGGTGTCAATCAAATTTTATTCAAATAGCAAAAGGGCGCATTAAAATGCGCCCTGAGTGGTCCTTAAGCGGCGTATTCTTCTGAATACTCCGGTTCTTCTTCAACAAAGTTAGCCACAGCTCGTTTTGTTGATTTATGTGTCACTCGGTTGAGTTGCTTTTCCAGCTTCTGTCCTAATGCGTTAATCGCAGTATACAAATTTTGATGTTTAGCTTGCGCAAATAGCTGACCATTGGTGAGTTTGATTGACGACTCAATCTTAAACATCGGGCCTTCGGTAATGATAATAATATGGGGATTAATGAGGTCTACATCGTGGCGATTAAGCTTCTCCAAACGGCTTTCAATACGGCTGCGGATTGCATCGGTAACATTGAATTCTTTGCTGGTAATTTTAAGCATATTGTTCAACCCTCTTTCGTTTCCACGGTTCCAGACTACCAATTATGCTGAGTATATTTGTGAAGTAAATCACCTTTGGCGTGTTGCTAAGAACGTTTAGTTCAAAATTTTGAGCTGTTAAACACCTTTTGTCTTACCTAGGTAAAAGTGCTTGCAAGCTACCAGATAACACGCCATATTTGAGTGGATAACTCGTCAGGTGTTGCTTCAATTTGGTCTTATTTCCTCCTCAAATTGCTCGACTTCCTTGTTTAAAGTATTGATGAGTTTTATCAATTTTGCCGTGGTGAAAATGCTATTTGCTGAGAATTTAAACAGCTCGATGTTGATGAGTGTTTAGATCTATTTACGCAAACATCATCAAGGTGCTGCACAATTTGTCTTTGTCATCCGCCAAAGACTTCATTTCGTTCTGAAAAAAGGTAAACTGTCTTTGTGTACTGTTACGTGAAGACGGTGTTTTTATGCGCCCAGATTGGCAGCAGGTGCTCAATAAGATAGTTGCGATGGATAACGCTGAGAACTTAGTGTGCCTGTTTGAATTGTTGCTTACTGAAGATGAACGTCAGGCGGTTGCCGGGCGCTTAAGAGTGTTTCAGTTGTTACTGGATGGCGAGTTAAGTCAGCGACAGATCGCGGCTGAGTATGAAGTAAGTATCGCAACGATTACTCGTTGCTCGAATTATTTAAAAAACATGTCGCCAGAACTCAGGAAACGGATCAGCGCATTGTTGCTGTAGTGTTTGACGCAATAAAAAAGAGCCTAGAAGGCTCTTTTTTATTGCATTGCGTTGAAGCGGATTAACCGTGGCAACCACAGCCGCCGTTACCATCGCAACCTTCTTTCTTTTCACCGTGATCGTGACCACCACAGCAACCTTCGTCACCGTGGTCATGGCCGCCACAACAACCGCCTTCATGATCGTGGTCGTGTCCATGGGCGTGAATGTGGCCGTGAGCCAATTCTTCTGCTGTTGCTTCGCGTACGTCCACCACTTCTACACTGAACACCAATGATTGACCCGCCAGAGGGTGGTTACCATCAACGATAACAGCATTATCTAATACTTCGGTCACTTGCACTGGGCGTTGACCCATTTCGGTTTCTGCAATAAAGCGCATGCCTGGCACGATATCTTGAATATCGCCAAAGGCTTCGAGTGGCACTTCTTGACGCAAACCATCATGGTAAGGACCGTATGCTTGTTCGCAATCGATAGTAACGTCCAGTTTTTCGCCTTGGGCTTTGCCTTCTAACGCATTTTCCAACCCTGGGATCAGGTTGCCCATGCCATGCAGGTAAACCATAGGCTCGCTATCGAATGAGCTTTCAATTAATTTGCCTTGGGTGTCGGTCAAACGGTAATGAATAGTGACCGCGCTTTTTTGGGTGATTTGCATATCGCCTCCCGTTGAAGATATCGCGGCATGATAGCGCGCTTTTATTATGGTGGCGACCATCGCCGCCTGCATATGCCAACTACTGCACAGTGTTTATGCAGATTTCATAAAAAAAGCTGAAGCTGATAGCGTGGAATGATGAATAGGCATTTATTTATTCAATTTAGACATAATTGAATAATATTGGGTGTCGGTTGATACATTTTCACATTAAGTGGTTTTTTGTTATTAAATCCCTCAAAAAACTCCTTGACAACTAACCCCAAAACAAGCAATTCTTGTTGCCAGCAAAAATGCACACATATAGTTAACAAATTCAGGGTTGTATAGGTTTTATTCATGATGATTTCAGCCGTGGTCATTACCAACATTATTACCACCACAACCATTACCGGTGTGGGGGCGGGCTGATATACCCTGAGTTTAGTGAATAATAGAAAGCCCGCCTCAAGTAGAAGCGGGCTTTTTTGTTTTTGGGCGGCGGTAATTTAGGAGATAAACGATGAAGGTGATGAAGTTTGGTGGTACATCGTTGGCCAATTGGCAGCGATTTGAAATGGCCGCCGACATTGTAGCTGAGTCCGCAAAGGAAGAGAGCATTGCGGTGGTGCTGTCTGCCCCTGCTACGGTGACCAATGGCCTTCTAGCTATGGTGGAATGTGCGCTGGAAAAAGGCGACATCGGTGCGGCTTTGGGGAAAGTCGAAACGGTGTTTCGTAAGTTATACGGTGACGCATTTACCCATATGCAAGACAGTACCGCTGAAGCATCGCTGGAGAGCAAACTGGCGGCGCAGCTAAAAGAGTGGAAGTCTAAGCTTGATGGCATTGTGCTGTTAGGGGAATGTCCTGATGGCGTGAGAGCAGAAGTCGTGGTAGCGGGCGAGCGTTTATCATCGGCATTGATGATTAAGGTGATGGAATCAAAAGGGCTGACTTCCGGTTTGTTAGACCCACGCGCTCTCTTTTTAGCGCATGGTACCCCTGCTGAGTCAGTGGTGGATATCAATGTGAGCAAGCCGCGTTTTTCACTGCTTAACTTAGATGACAAACGTGTGTGGGTGATGCCTGGTTTTACCGCAGCAAATGCCGAAGGCAAAGTGGTGACTTTAGGGCGAAATGGCTCTGATTATTCAGCCGCTGTCTTAGCTGCCTGTCTGGATGCTTCAAGTTGCGAAATCTGGACTGACGTTGACGGGGTTTATAACACAGACCCGCGCATCGTGACTGATGCTAAGTTGTTATCTCAACTCAGTTACCAGGAGGCGATGGAGCTGTCTTACTTCGGCGCCAAAGTGTTGCATCCCAAAACTATCGCCCCAATCGCGCAATTCCAGATTCCTTGTTACATCAAAAACAGTTTTAACCCACAAGCACCGGGCACCTTAGTGTCGAGTAGCCCTGATCAAACTGGATTACAAGTTAAGGCGATTTCCAACTTAGATAACCAAACCATGGTGGATGTGTCAGGTCCTGGCATGAAAGGCATGGTGGGCATGGCATCGCGCATATTGGGCGCTATTGCTCGCACAGGCGTTTCTGTCACGCTAATTACCCAAAGTTCCAGCGAGTACAGCATCAGCTTCTGCGTGCCATCAATGGATGCGGCTAAAGCAAAGTGGGCGATGGAACAAGAGTTTGAGCTGGAGCTGAAAAGTGAATTGCTTGAGCCCATCGTTATGCGTCACCAGCTGTCAATCATTTCGCTGATCGGCGACGGTATGCGCACCTATAAAGGTGCCGCTGCTAAGTTTTTCCAAGCGTTGGCACAGGCGAGCGTAAATATTGTGGCGATTGCCCAAGGTTCATCAGAGCGTTCGATCTCGGCCGTTATTGAACAGCGCAAAATCAATAATGCCATTGCCGCTTGCCACCAAGGTTTCTTCGACGTTCAGCAATATTTGGATCTGTTTCTTGTTGGTTCAGGCAACATCGGTGCTGGCCTGCTGGAGCAGATCGCTAAGCAAACAGAATTTCTGAAAAAGCAAAATATTACCATTCGTGTTTGTGGTATCGCTAACTCCAACACCATGTTGCTTGATGCAGCGGGTATTGAACTAGCTAATTGGCGCGAGACCTTGTCTAAATGCGAGAAAGCGTTCGATTTAGAGAGCATGTTGGCGTGGGGACGTGAACAGCAACTGCTGAACCCGGTGCTGGTGGATTGCACCTCGTCTGAACACGTTGCCGCAGCCTATCCTGATATTATGAATGCAGGTTTCCATGTGGTTACGCCGAATAAAAAGGCCAACACAAGCGATTTGGCGTTTTATCGTAAATTGCGTAAGACCGCGTTATCGCAACGCCGACAATTCCTCTATGAAACTAACGTTGGTGCGGGTCTGCCGGTCATCGATAACCTGAAAAAGCTGATGTACGCCGGTGACAAACTCAAGTCATTTAAAGGGATTTTATCGGGTTCACTGTCCTACATCTTTGGTATGTTGGACGAGGGCATGAGTCTTTCTGAAGCAACTGCGATTGCACGCGATAAATGCTTTACTGAGCCTGATCCGCGCGATGACCTCAGCGGCATGGATGTGGCACGTAAAGTGTTGATTGTGGCACGTGAAGCCGGCATGCCATTAGAACTTAGCGATATTCACGTCGAGCCGGTATTGCCAGCAGAGTTTGATAGTAGCGGTGATGTGAGCGACTTTATGGCGCGTTTAGCTGAAGCTGATAGCTGGATGGCTGATAAAGTGAAACAAGCGAAAGCCGAAGGGAAAACCTTACGCTATGTTGGCGAAATATCTGAAGCTGGTTGCAGTGTCGGTATTCGCGCTGTTGGCGAAGATGACCCACTGTTTAAAGTGAAAGATGGCGAAAATGCGTTGGCATTTTATAGCCAGTATTATCAACCAATTCCATTTGTTCTACGTGGCTATGGTGCGGGCACTGCTGTGACGGCAGCCGGGGTGTTTGCTGACTTGCTACGTACGTTGAATTGGACCAGAGAGGTAGATCTATGAGTTCCGGAGCGTTAACTGTTTATGCACCCGCATCGATGGGCAACGTAGGTGTTGGTTTTGACTTGCTGGGTGCCGCATTAGCTCCGGTTGACGGCAGTTTGCTAGGTGATACTGTTACTATCGAACCGCTTGCATCTGGCATTGTGTTTGAGCAAGTCGGGGAGTGGGCACATAAGTTGCCTGCTGATCCGCAAGAAAACATCGTCTATCAATGTGCGCAGTTTTTTATGCAGAAATTTGCGATTGCTGGTGGTGTTAAACTCAGTCTTAGTAAAAATCTGCCAGTTGGCTCAGGTTTAGGTTCTAGTGCTAGCTCTGTGGTTGCAGCATTATTCGCGCTCAATGAGCAATTTGGACGACCATGTAATCAACAGCAACTGCTGGCGTTGATGGGGGAATTTGAAGGGCGCATCAGTGGGTCTGTTCATTACGATAACGTGGCACCATGTTATCTCGGTGGAATGCAATTGATGCTCGATTTACCGGAACGTATTTGTGAAAGCATTCCCGCGTTTGATGAGTGGTATTGGGTGGTGGCCTATCCTGGCATTTCACTCTCGACTGCCAAAATGCGAGCATTAATGCCTGCGCAATATGACAAGGCGGTTGCCATTGAATTTGGCAAAAATTTGAGTGCTTTTGTGCACGCCAGTTACAAACAGGATGCCCAGTTGGCGTTAGCCGTATTAAAAGATGTACTGGCTGAGCCATATCGCGCAGCAGCGATTCCGGGATTTAATGACGCCAAGCAAGCGTTGGCTGAGTTAGGAATGCTCACCACCGGAATTTCGGGCAGTGGCCCGACACTGTTTAGTGTCACTGATAGTTTAGCCACCGCAACTGCCGCCAATGAGTGGCTACAACAACATTATCTATCGGAAGCTGGTGGCTTCTCACATATTTGCCGACTCGACTCTCAAGGGGCAAGAGTCTTGGCTGTTGATTGATGTATTACAACTTTTTGAAGGCAATGAAGCATTATGGAACTCTATAACTTAAAACATCCTGCCCAACGGGTGAACTTTGCTGAAGCGGTA
Source organism: Shewanella mangrovi (assembly GCF_000753795.1). Lineage (GTDB taxonomy): Bacteria > Pseudomonadota > Gammaproteobacteria > Enterobacterales > Shewanellaceae > Shewanella > Shewanella mangrovi. The sequence continues at coordinate 452,592 of NZ_JPEO01000003.1, read as the reverse complement.
AAGCTTGGCCTAGGGATGGATCGTGGCCTGTTTTTCCCTACAAAAATACCGCGCTTAGACAATGTTGAAGCGTTACTTGCGCTACCGTTTGTTGATCGTTGTAAAGTGATTTTGGGTGCATGGCTAGCAGATGAACTGGGTCAACCGTTAGTCGATCAACTGGTCGATAATGCGTTTAACTTTGCGTTGCCGTTAGTCGAGGTTGATGAAAAGCGTAGCAGTTTAGAGCTGTTTCACGGGCCGACCTTGGCCTTTAAAGATTTTGGTGCACGTTTCATGGCCCAATGCCTGAATGCTCTTGGTGGCGATGACAAAATTACCATCCTGACAGCAACCTCTGGTGATACTGGTGCCGCCGTCGCTGATGCGTTTTTCGGTTTGGAAAAAGTGCAGGTGATGGTGCTGTATCCAAAGGGCAAAATCAGTGAGCTGCAAGAAAAGATGTTTACTACTTTGGGCGACAATATTCATACAGTGGCAGTACAGTCAGATTTTGATGATTGCCAGACCTTGGTGAAACAAGCTTTTGAAGATCCTGAAGTACGCGACGGTTTGCATCTGAATTCGGCCAACTCAATCAATATCAGCCGCTTGTTAGCACAGATCTGCTATTACTTTGAGGCGGTGACTCGCTATCGTCAGCAACATCAAGATGATCCGGTTATCTGTGTACCCAGCGGTAACTTCGGTAACCTCACCGCTGGGCTGTTTGCCAAAGCGATGGGACTGCCAGTGAAGCGTTTTGTTGCTGCCACTAACAGCAATGATACGGTACCGCGTTATTTAAGTTTTGGTGACTGGGCGCCACGCCATACGGTGGCAACAATGTCGAATGCGATGGATGTTGCTGAACCGTCTAACTGGCCTCGTGTAGAAGCGATTTTTGCTGAAATGAAATGGCCGCTGACAGATCTGACTGGCGTGGCCTTGTCTGAGTCACAAACGCACCAATCGTTGCAGTCTTTGCAAGCTTTGGGTTATCAGTCTGAACCGCATGCTGCTATTGCGGCTGAAGCATTGAATATGACGATGAAGGATGATGAGCGCGGTATCTTCTTAGCCACGGCGCATCCTGCTAAGTTTAAGGATGTTGTCGACCGAGAGTTGGGAACAGACTTACCATTGCCTAAAGCGCTGGCAGATGTTGCAGATAAAGAGATCTTATCTGCGGAACTTCCAGCAGACTTTGCCGCGTTAAAAGCTCATATGTTAGCGACACTTTAAGCGTTCTGACATGGATAAAAAAAGGACTCAACTGGGAGTATACAGTAAAAACTATGTCTATTTGCGTGTGAGTGAGTGAAAGCCCTTTACTAGTAATGCCTTTTGTGAATATTTAAATCGTACATACTATGTATAATGGTGTGTACGTTTTTTATCCATGAAGGCTTAGCAAGGCGATGGCCTCACTGCGTGAAACCCATCACCCTGCCAAAAGGGTATTTAAGGGAATGATGGTAAAGTAAAATAATAAAGCCACTCCTGACGCTCGCACAGCTCACTACTCGCTAGGCATTTATGATTTTTCTTGACCATCCGCTGTCATTTCTTGACCATCCGCTGAAACACGTTTCTGGACATTTCTGAGTTAGGAGGGCGAGCGATTTATCGTCATTTCGGATTACGAAATATATGGCATATCAGATAATGATCCGATCCGGTACTTTTGGACATCTCGCTAAGTGAGTAAACTCGCTTATTGAGGTGAAGTATGTCAACAAAGACCCCCCGCAAAATCCATACACAAGAATTTAAAGCCGAAGCACTGAAGCTCGCTCAGAAGATTGGTGTAGCCGCAGCAGCGCGTGAGCTTAATCTTTACGAATCCCAGCTCTACAATTGGCGCTCTAGTGCCGAGAAAAAATCCAATACTACGTCTAGAGAGGCAGAACTTGCTGCCGAGGTCGCAAGGCTTAAACGCCAACTTGCTGAACAAGCGGAAGATTTGGCCATACTAAAAAAGGCGGCCACCTACTTCGCGAAGAACCAAAAGTAGCCAGATTTGAGTTCATCCTCGAGCATCAGCACCGTTTTTCTCTCAAGCGAATGGTGGAGGTGCTCAAGGTATCGCGTAGTGGGTATTACACCTGGCGGCAGAACGGCATGACGCTGAGCCCAAGAGCGATTAAGCGTGCGGCCCGTGATGTACTGATTAAAGCGTCTTTTGACGATTCCAAGAAGCGCAATGGCGCACGGCGTATTCAGCAAGATTTAGCGGATAATGACTGTAAGGCGGACATCAAAACTATTATGGACAGCATGTCACGCCAGCGTTTAGTGCCAAAAGCTGCAAAGAAATTTAAGGTCACTACCGACAGCAACCACAAGCATCCAGTCGCACCTAATTTGCTAGAGCAGAACTTTACTGCAAATGCGCCGAACCTGAAGTGGGCTGGCGACATCACGTATCTGTACACCAACGAAGGATGGCTCTATCTGGCTGTCATTATTGACCTTTACTCTCGCACAGTGGTGGGTTGGTCGATGGCAAGTAGAATGACATCGGAGCTTGTTTGTGACGCTTTGAGGATGGCATTATTCCGCCGAAGCTTTCCTATCGGCGTGATTGTCCATAGTGACCGAGGCAGCCAATACTGCGCAAATGATTACCGTGCTTTGCTTCAGAAACATCAGTTAGTACAAAGCATGAGCCGTAAAGGAAATTGCTGGGATACTGCCTGCGTGGAAAGCTTCTTCCACACATTAAAGGTTGAAGCGCTGCAAGATGAGCCGCTCATGACACGAGATCAAATGAGACAAGCTGTATTTGAGTACATTGAGGTTGATTACAATCGGACCAGACGGCATAGTGCTCTTGGGTATTTGAGCCCAGAAAACTTTGAATTAAAAAATAGTGCTTAGCAAAGTGTCCACTATTACTGGATCAGATCAGTAATAACTTGCTTAATATCTCTTGTTTACGCTCTTCACTGTAACTCGGCACATTCAAGCCTTAACCCCCAACTGGTTAAATTTTAGGGGGTGACAACTATCCTGCCAGAGGGGGGAAGGAGTTATTTAGCACTATTTAATTAAAACATACAACTTAACAATATTTGAGATATACACTAACTTGCACACTTATGCTCAATGTTTAAGCCAATATAATCAGTTGCATCTAAACTATTTACCATATGAAGCCAATCCTCAAAGATAGTTTTGGTCGGTGTTCTATGATCGGAATGCCCCGATAAGTTAATGATAGCAAAACTAAATTTTTGATAAATACTTACATCATTGAAATCTTTTTCACTATCTCCGCTATCTATCATTGTTCCTCTTATGAAATTTTTAACCAGTTCCTTCCTGTCGAATCCAGGGACCTCACCAATCAATTGAATAGTTTCTTCGTTCCATTTTTGATATGTAGCATATGTTTCTTCAAACTTCATCTGCAATCGTAAACTTGCTTGTTCACATATATCTGAATTTGGCATTACCCTTTCAATCGTAAATCTTTTATAACGAAGCGAATCATAAAGCCTTTTACAATGGTGAAATATAAACCTATCCATAGGTGATAAATATTTATCATCATCTAATAAAGCTTGTTCTAGAAAATCATTATAAAAATCCTCAGCAATAGCCACCATCAAATCAAACTCTGACACAAAATGATTATAAATTGTCCCTTTGGATATTTGGCTGGCGGAAACAAGGTGTGACCTACATAAGTCGAAACTTTTGTGACCTACAAGACATTTTTTCGCAATTTTAATTAAATATTTTTCTCTCTCATCCCAACTAGCCATTTTAGTTCTGCCTACTTCAATAATTCCCCATACATCTATACTACCACTTTAATTTTTTTGTTCTTTGAGTAATACTTATAGCATCATTAGCGGAGTCAATAGACATGTTAAAAACTGAGCTTTTAGAAAGTCTTGTTGCAATTGCTGAGACTGGAAATTTGTCGAAGGCAGCAGAAAAGATGTGTCGCACTCAGTCTGCACTCAGTCTGCAAATTAAGAAACTGGAAGAGATCGTAGGCCAACCACTTTTCGTTCGTGATAATAAAGGTGTTTCTCTTACCGAAGCAGGTAAGACGTTGTTAAGTTATGCACATAAGATGTTGCAGCTCAATTACAAAGCACTCAATGAATTGCGTTCTGGGCCTACACATGAAGTAATTCGATTAGGTATCCCAACCGATTATATCACTCGCTACATCAGTAGTTGTCTATTGGATTTTATTAGAGAATTTACTTTCATCGAGTTAGTCATTGATACCGACGTAAGTGGCAACTTGTTTAAGCGCTTGGACCGAGGAGAGTTTGACCTCATCATCGCAACTCATTGGCAACCCCCTAAAGATGGTACTTTGCTATTTGAGAGAAATTTCCGTTGGGTTGCTGCAAAGGACGGGAAAGCTCACCTCGGAGAAAACCTACCTGTTGCACTCTATCCTGAAAATTGTCCGATTAGAGCTCAAGTTTTTGCAAACCACCAACTAAATATGCGCCCAATCAATTTGTTACTTTCAACTCCGTCACCCGAAGCTCTATGTATGGCTGTTGAGAGTGATATAGTTATCGCGCCTATTGCAGAGTTTCGCATTAACAATAAGATGCAAGTCTTAGATCCATATGTGCACCGATTACCTATATTGCCTGTATTTAATGAGTCTCTATATGTTAATCCGGCCTGTCAGAGTGAATCCATAGAGCCACTTATAACGCTGATCCAAGCATATGTAGCGAGTTACGAATAGAAAAGGCCCTTTAATAGGGCCTTTCCACTATTTTAAGTGTTGTAACAACTAACCAGGGAACTTATCAAATTTGAAGGTGTGGCAATTTTTACATAATGGCTGCTTCTTGACGTGTTCACCATGGCATTCGATGCAAGGTAAGTCTTTGCCGTAATGTAAGTTATTATGTGGATTTTGCCATTTGTCTTCGTCGCTACGTTTTGATTTTTTCACTAAGTCATCAATGTTGTGGCATTTAAGGCATGTGGTATCCGAAGGCGGTTGCTTCATACCTTGGTCGTGGCATACCTTACAGTCTTTCCCAATTGCTTGTTTGTGCGCTTCTCTTTGCTCAATGGCATTTGAGTTCATTGAAAACAGCATTGTTAGCATCAATGCTACAAATAATTTTAATTTATTCATCTGTAAATCTCCCGATCACTGAATTGTGATTATGCTGACAATGCGCTGCGAGCCGCAGTCATACCCATTACGATACATTCAGGAATCGAACAACTTCCCAATCTGCTAACGCCATGAATACCGCCACATACCTCGCCAGCAGCATACAAGCCGGTAATCGGTTTGCCGCTGAAACTATCAATAACTTCTGCTTTGGTGTTAACTTTCACACCACCTTGACAGTAGTGAACTTTGGGCCATAGGCGCACGACAGTGAAAGGCCCCGCCATTTCGGTAGCTTTGGTCATATCTTTACCGAACTGTTCATCCTTCCCATTTTTCACATAAGTGTTGTACTCGTTAATCTGTGCTTTTAATGGTTCAACAGGGACATTGAAATGTTTTGCAATGTCTTCAAGCGACTCAAATTTCCAGCCGACGTTATACTTGATGACCTTAGCAGTATTGGGATGGTTTTTTGAGTCCTTGAAACTGCTAATTAAAATTGGTGGCATCGGATTCCCTTGACTATCACGACATGCCAACTCTGCGTCAGCACGAGTTTTCCGGTCAGCAATTTCATTCATAAATCGCTTACCAGTTTTACAGTTAATCGCTACAGAGTGAGGGAAGTTAAAAATCGAATAATTGGATACATAACCGAAGCCACCCTCGTCAGGAGATGCCCACGGACCAGACTGAATATGAGCCAAATGCACTGGAATCGCACCTAGGCGGAACATTTCATACATTCCTTCGCCAGTTGCTCCAGGAGCATTTGTACAACCTACTTCCGAAGTCAATGTTGGATCTTGTGCCATGCGAAGGGTAACGTTTTGAGCAAACCCCCCCGTTGCCACAATTACGCCTTTCTTGGCTCTGATATTTTTGACCGCTCCTGAGTCATCTTTGCCAAAGTAATAGCCCACGCGCATTTTCACGCCTTCTACACTGCCATCTTGCCCTAATAGAAAACCTTCAAATTTGGATCTATTTCGAGTCTTAACACCGATGCGCTTACATTCGTTATACAGTGGCTGGGTAATGCCAGCTCCACAGCTAACGGCCGTTTGATATGTTCGAGCAACCGAATGGCCACCTAGTTGTTGTAAGTAAGGATGGAATTCTGCACCGGCATCAATTGTTAGTTGGAGCGCTTCTGCCGCGTGAGACGCCACATGACGAAGTAAGGCAACGTCAGCAATGCCACGACCTGATTTAATTTGGTCTGCAACCATAATATCAACCGAATCCTTGACCCCTTCTTTTTGTTGCAACGGTGTACCAGGTGCCGCAAAAAGACCGCCATTGATTGCGGAGTTTCCACCAAAATATGGCATTTTTTCAAAGATATGGACATCCTTGCATCCACGTTTTGTTGCTTCAATTGACGCAGCAAGCCCAGCGAAACCTGAGCCAATAATTAGCAGTTCAACTTCTTCATCCCATTTTACACCTACGGATGATGAAGAAACTGCCATCACAGGTCCCGAAACAGCTGCACCAGCGGCCACTCCAGCAGCCGCGCCAAAAGTTTTTATGAATTGCCGACGTTCAAGCAGACTAATTTTGCTCATTCGATATCACCTTCTTGTTTTGGTTGATATCGAAATAATAAAAACGGAATTGATTCCAAAATGCGAATTATAAATCGCGATAAATATTTATTGTTTACTAATATAAAAAAGTGGGAATTATCTTGGTTTTTACCAGATATTTTTGTTTAACTGAGCACATTGGAACCACTTCCAAAAATTCACTAAATTTTATCTAACTAATTTTAATAATTGTTCGACCTGTTACATTGCCGTTTATAATATCAAAAGCAAATTTAGGAACTTCTGTAAGTGAAATTATTTGGCAGGCTCGGTTATAGAAAGTTTCCGGTAATATATCCAAGGCTTGATTCCAAGCTTTTATTCTTTTATCTGTAGGGCAATATACTGAATCGATTCCTCTTAAACTAATTCCTCGCAAAATAAATGGCATTACCGTAGTGGGTAATTTATAACCACCAACCAAACCGCAAATTGCGGCTACACCACCGTATTTTAATTGCGCGAGAGCTGTGGCCAGCGTCTGTTCACCTACGGTATCGATTACAGCAGCCCAACGTTGTTTATCTAAAGGTCTGCCTGGTGAGGTAAATTCATCACGGGAAATGACATCATTTGCACCAAGCTTTCGCAATAACTCGCCATTGCTTTCTATACGACCAGTACTTGCAGTCACCTGATAACCTAAAGCTGATAATAATGTGACTGCTGCGGAACCAACACCGCCGCTAGCACCTGTTACCAACACCGCACCTGAATCAGGAGTTACATCGTCTTCCATGATTGCCTGTACACATAACATAGCGGTCAAACCGGCAGTGCCGATCATCATTGCTTTAGTTACATCACAATCCCTAGGCATGGGTACCAGCCAATCGGCTTTTACTTTCGCAAATTCAGCCATTCCGCCCCAATGATTTTCTCCTACACCCCATCCCGTTAAAATAACCCAATCTCCTGTTTGATAGCGAACGTCTGAGGAGTTCACCACTTGTCCCACGAAATCGATTCCAGGCACCATAGGAAACTGACGAATGATTTTGCCCCAACCGGTAATAGCCAAGCCATCTTTGTAGTTTAAGGAACTATAAGCAACTTTGACGGTTACCTCCCCATCAGGCAATTGTTCATAGTCAACATCGGTGACGCTTGCGCTCGTTTTACCTTCAGTTTGCTGTAATAGAAGTGCTTTAAACATTTAGAGATCCTTTTGCATGAATGGAATTGGCACGATACAGTGGACATGCATCGAATTAAACTTCATCTCCCTCAGAAAGTTTTATTAGTGTTAACTGAATTAGATTTTGGAATTGATTCCAATCTTGGATGCTGTGACAGACGTTGCGAATTTAGGATAAAACGGCGTTACTGAACGTTCATAAGCGTCTATAAAATTTCGAATATCTCAGTCAAGTCTATGAGCAAGCAAAGATTAATCGATAGAGGTCATCTTCTTGTTCAAGAAGCACTGATTATATTTTAGAAATGACAACATGAGAGTAGTGGAGCTAACGCCGTCACCTTCAGCTGATAACTATTCGGCTAAGCCAGCAAAAACGAGTGATATTTCGGTTAACGCGCTCCAGTCTTTATGCCCTAGCCCATTAGCATTTGCTGCAACTAAGTTGTCTTTAGCTCCTGCAATTGCAGAAGGCTTAACGCCACAAGAAGTGAATGCGGTTTCAAAAATTAATGCATCCTTCAAACCCGCAGTAAGGTCAAACCCCACAGTATCAAAATCTCTACTACATCGCCTGCAAAGTAAAACTGAAACGTTACATCGTCACCATCTCCATTGAACCAAGACCTAACGATGCCCTTTTCGATAATAAAAACATTTTGGCAGACGTCTCCATCATTGAGCAAAGTCTCACGCCTTTTGAAATGAACAACACGCCCAATGCGTATAAATTTTGGAAATCTTGCAATGATAGAACTCATAGATATGCCTATTTCAGGGTAACTTAGTATGACATTGATACAACCATCACATCATTCAATTGGTAAATGTTGAAGCTGGTAAATACTATCTACTTCTGTCAACAAGGATTGCACAACGAATGGTTGCCGAATTGTGTTAGCGACAGTGTGCAGGAGATTTACATAGATATGCAGTGTCCTTTGATAAAAATGGCCCCACAACAAGCACTATAACTAAGCATCATGGCGCAATATTAAGCTATCATCACTGTAAATGGCCCTTTTCCCATATGTAAACGGTTCAAGCTTAAGCCAAAATTTCATCACCACCAAAATCAATATCCTCATAAACCACCTGAATTACATTTGCATGTAAACGTTTACATTATTATATGTAATACAAATAGCATGTCATTTTTCCAGCTCTGTCACCGTCAAAGGCCGTTGAGTCGGAAGATTGGTTGTAACACCCATTAATTTTTCAAAAGAGCTAACCGATGAAACAAACTTCTCTGTGTTTTATGTTTGTAGTACCGTTGCTAAGTCTTTCGCTAACCAGCTGTGCCAATATTGGTTATTCTTACAGTTATTTTGCTGGTAAAGGAAAAGATGAGCCTCAAGATTATCCAGAAACTGTCGTCTTAGAGCGCAACCCTATTATTCGTGGTTATTATGCCGATCCCGAAATTCTCTATTCTCGTAAATTGCAGAAGTATTTTCTCTATCCGACTAGTGACGGCTTCACCGGGTGGTCAGGTAGTTACTTTGAAACCTTTTCCAGCAATGACTTAGTCCATTGGCATAACGAAGGCAAAATTTTGCAGTTAGGCAAAGATGTCAGTTGGGCGGACAGTCGCGCATGGGCACCGACGGCCGTTGAAGTAAAGCAAGCGCAAGGATACCGCTATTATTACTATTTCTCAGCAGGACAAAAAATTGGGGTGGCGAGCAGTGATAATCCGCAAGGTCCATTTGTTGACTCAGGCAAACCGCTGATTGACCAACTACCTCAAGGTGTCGCTGGCGGTCAGCAAATTGATCCTGATGTTTTCACCGACCCAGTTAGCGGTAAACATTATTTGTATTGGGGTAACGGTTATATGGCTGTCGCAGAGCTGAGTGACGACATGCTTAGCCTCAAACCTGGCACCACCAAATTGCTAACCCCAGACGCAACATATCGCGAAGGTACCGAAGTGTTTTATCGCAACGGTACTTACTACTTTATGTGGTCGGAAAACGACACCCGCGATCCAAGTTATCGTGTCCGATACGCTACCGCTAAATCGCCGCTTGGCCCATTAACAGTCCCACAAAATAACTTAGTGATCGAGCAGGATGCTACGCAGGGGATCTTTGCTACAGGCCATAACGCAGTCATCCAACAACCGGGGACCAATAACTGGTTCATAGTTTACCACCGCTTCAGTCGTCCACACGGTATCACCATGGGTAAAGCTGCGGGTTATCACCGAGAAGTGTGTATCGACGCGCTGCGCTTTAACGCAGATGGCAGTCTTCAAGAAGTTAAACCATCACTCACGGGTATTGCGCCAGCAATCCCAGTACACCTGAACAAGTAAATGGAACCGATTAAGTAGGGAATGACTATGTTTGTTAAATCTTTATTGAAGTGCAGCTTGCTAACTGTTGTTACATTGGCGTGCTCAACCGTATGGGCCAAGGATTGCAGCCAAGTGAGTTATCCGCTGTCCACGCAGCAGCAATATATTGTTGATGCGGCAGGCTGTAAGGTTTTGCTTAAAAGCGTGAACTGGTTTGGTGGTGAGGCTGCTGCATTAACACCGGGTGGGCTAGATAAACAACCGCTCGCCAAGATTATCAAACTCATCAAAGACAGTGGTTTTAACTCGGTGCGCTTACCATGGGCGAATGAAATGGTGGCCAAAAATCCTGTTGTTGAACGTAGATTACTCAAAGCGAATCCGCAGTTGCAGGGCAAAAAAGCACTCGCAGTATTTGATGACATCATTGGTGCGCTCGGTAATGCGGGATTGATGGTGGTGTTGGATAATCACCGGAGCCGCGGCGATTGGTGCTGCGACGCTGACCATGGGGATGGCTTGTGGTACTCCCAGGAATATTCACCAGAAAGTTATTTCGAACACTGGCTTTTTATGGTGAAACGCTATCAAGACCGCCCGTTTGTTGTTGCAGCAGAACTGCGTAACGAGATCCGTCCCGATCCGACCATGGGGCTTGAACCTACTTGGGGCAGTGGCGATGCTAAAACAGATTGGAAAGCGGCAGCAACGAAAGCAGGTAACCTTATTCTGAAACAGAATCCCAATTTGCTGATCATGATTGGTGGATTACGTTGGCAAGTTGATTTAACAGAGGTGAAAACCAAGCCTGTTAAGCTCGATACTCCCCATAAGCTTGTTTATGTAGCACACGATTATGTTTGGAATCATCCTCCAGAAAACCTCTCTAATCCTCAATTATTTGCTGCTACCGCTTACAAACGTTGGGGCTTTGTTTTAGAGCCAAATAAGCCATACACCGCACCACTGTATTTAAGTGAATGGGGCGGATGTACTCAACTCGGGGCTGAAGGTAAGCCTTGCCCAAAAGACCGCTATCAGTTTGTTGAAGCCTTTAAGACTTATCTCTGTTCTCTTGGCAATGATGCACCGGTGAGTTGGGCCTATTGGCCACTCAATGGAACTCAAATGGCCGGCTATAAACGTACAGAAGGTGAAGTGGAAGCCTACGGTTTACTCAAACCGGATTGGCAAACATGGGCGTCACCTAAGTTAATGAAACAGCTTAATGACAAGCAATGTGGTCCAGTATTTCCATAACATTAATGGGGAAAAACGAGTGTTAGCAGTCATCAATAAACGCACAGTGCAACATCTCACGTTAGTGTTTAGCGTTATAGCGTCCGCTTTTTTTATGGGGTGTCAGAATGAGATGATCAGTGGGAAGGAGCATCACGCAATGGCTTTATCTCAGTCGTCAACGTCTCCAGAGTGGCAAGATTTAAGCGTGTTTCGAGTAAATACCTTACCCGCCAAGGCGAGCTTTATTCCCTATGCGAATGAGACACAACTGAGCACTAATCAGCCCACACAATCACCTTATTATCAACTACTTAATGGTCCGTGGCTGTTTAAGTTATTTGCTAACCCACAAAGTGTGCCCGCTGAGTTTTGGCGCCACAGTCGTGAATGGACAACGATACCAGTGCCTGCCGACTGGCAGATGCACAGTACTGATTATCCAATTTACACCAATATGGAATACCCATTTCCAATTAACCCGCCTTATGTACCAGCAAAACAGAATCCAACCGGTGCGTATGTCACCAATTTCAACGTGGATAATCCACAGCAGAATATGCAACAAATTTTGCATTTCGGCGGGGTGAACTCGGCGTTCTATGTGTGGCTCAACGGTCATTACCTTGGTTACAGCGAAGGCAGCAAAACACCGGCAGAGTTTGATATCAGCAAGGCGTTAACATCTGGGAATAACCAGTTGGCAGTAAAAGTATTGCGCTACAGCGATGGTAGTTACTTGGAGGACCAAGATTTTTGGCGTGTCAGCGGGATTGAACGAGATGTCTATATTTACCAACAAACACCGCTGCATGTTGCCGATTATTTTGCGAAAACCAGTTTAACGGATGACTATAAGCAAGGCGTTTTAAATTTGTCCGTTACATTGAGCAACCACAGTAACCAAGCCCGCCAGCATCATACACTCATGGCGAAGTTACTCGATAGTAACGGCCAAGTGGTTTACCAACGGCAATGGCCATTTTCTATTGAAGCCAATAGCCGTAAGGAATTACAGCAGAAGTTAACCCTGCATGATATTAAGCCATGGACAGCTGAAACGCCTAATCTGTATCAGTTGGTGCTAAGTATTATTGACACCAGCAAAACCGTATCTGCTCAGCAGTCATCACCACAGTTTGTCGGCAGTAAAATTGGATTTCGCCGTGTAGAACTGAAAGATGGACAAGTACTGGTTAATGGCCAACCTGTACTGTTTAAGGGCGTTAATCGTCACGAACATGATCAACATGAAGCTCATGTCGTCAGCAAAGCGTCTATGCTGCAAGACGTTCTGTTGTTCAAACAAAACAACATCAATGCCGTACGCACTTCTCATTATCCTAATGACCCGTATTTATATCAGTTAGCCGATAAGTACGGCTTATATGTGATTGACGAAGCCAATATCGAAACTCACGGTTTCGGATATGATTCGGATAAAACGCCAGCCAACAAACCAGAGTTTGAAGCGATGCATCTCGATCGCATTGAGCGTATGGTCGAGCGAGATAAAAACCATCCATCAGTGATTTTCTGGTCACTGGGTAATGAAGCTGGTGATGGCCCTGCATTTATTAAAGGTTATCAGTGGACTAAAAGAAGAGATGATTCGCGCTTAGTGCAATATGAACGCGCAGAACGTCACCCAACCGATTTTCATCAGCCACATACTGACATTTACAGTTGGATGTATGCACCGCTGGCCGATATTCAACAGTATCTCGACAGTAAACCCAAACGCCCGTTTATCTGGATTGAATATGCGCATGCAATGGGTAACAGCTCCGGTAACTTAGTAGAAGATTGGCAAATGGTACGCAAAGAACCGCAGTTCCAAGGCGGTTTTATTTGGGATTGGGTCGATCAAGGATTGGTGAAACAAGATGCTGATGGAAAATCGTTTTGGGCCTATGGTGGTGACTTTGAGCCGCAAGGTGTGCATAACGATGATAACTTTTGCCTCAATGGTTTGGTGAACCCCGACAGAACACCGCATCCTGCGTTAGCTGAAGTCAAAAAGGTGTATCAAAATCTGCATTTTCGTCAAATCAATGGCATGACATTTGAACTTTATAATGAAAATTTCTTCAGGGATTTAAGTAGTTACCAACTTCAGTGGCGGTTAGTAGCTGATGGTGTGACAACCAAAAAAGGCGAGTTAACACTAGAGGCCGAGCCGCAACAGCGAGTGCAGTTTAGCCTAGCCAAAGAAATGGGTGAACTTACAACTGGAAGGGAATATTTCATCGAGTTTTACGCCAGTAATAAGGCTGATGATGGATTACTTGAGGCTGGAACTTTATCGGCAAAAGAGCAAATTCTATTGCAGCAAGGTTCGAATCCGCAGTGGCTGACCGCTAACAACGGCAAACTGTCGTTGCAACAACACGAGAGTCATAGCATCACCATTCAAGCGGGACCAGCGGAGTTACAATTTAATGCGCAAGGTTTTTTAAGTCGTTACGCTGTGCATGGTAAAGAGATGTTGCTGCAACCGCTTAAATTAAATTTTTGGCGAGCACCGACTGACAATGACTTTGGTAGCAGCTTCCAACAACGAGCTCAAATGTGGCAACAAGCAACGCGTGAGCAGCAAGGGTTAGGTATAAAACTCAGCAAACAAGCTGCCAATGAAATTGTGCTGACACAGCAGATAAAACTGGCAACGGTAAATAGCACGGTGAACGTTACCTACCATATTAATTCGGCAGGCGAATTGTTGTTGCAGCTTGATTTGCCGCTCACCCAACGGGCTCAGCAACTCAGTGAATTGCCGCGTATCGGTACCAGTTTGCAAATGCCTGCACAGTTTGACCAAGTCAGTTATTACGGACGCGGTCCATTTGAGAATTATCAGGATCGCAAGTCCGCGGCCTTTGTTGGTTTATACCAAGGTTTGGTGGATGACTTAGGTTTTGCCTATATTCGGCCACAAGAAAATGGCAACCGCAGTGATGTACGTTGGAGCGCCATAACAGATCAACTTGGCGAAGGGCTTAAATTTACGGGCTATCAAACCTTTGATTTTACGGCACGACACCAAACCATTGCCGATTTTGATGCAGGGATACACAAAGCGCAGCGTCATTACACTGATATCAAAAAACGCCCGTTAACAGAGGTCTATATCGATTATCGCCAAAGTGGTGTTGGTGGTGACGATAGTTGGGGCGCTAAAGCTCATGCGCCATATTTGCTGCCACCAAAACATTATCAGTTTAGTTTTAGTATTGGCCCAATATTTGACCGTAGCGCTCGACAACTAGCAGCGACTCGTAATCAAGCTGCGCCGATTACCAACGTAGACCCGATGTTTTTGGCTGAAACTGAGGATTGGCAGGCAATCACTGAAGGCGATACTGTGTCGCATGACCCATCACGACTCATTGCCTCAGATGGACGTTTATATGTGTATAGCACCCGTTACGAATATGCCAAATCATCCGTAGATGGTATTCATTGGCGTAATGAGCCCGCACCGCTAAAGGATGGATTTCCGAGGTGGGTCAACACCGTGATTCACGGTGAAAACCAGGGCTTGTGGGCACCCGATATTATCCATTACGGTGATCAGTACCTGTATTACTATTCGCTATGCGGTAAAGGCGCTGGAGCCCCCTGCGCCATTGGCTTAAGCACCAACAAAACGCTTGACCCAAGTGCGGATAATTATCAATGGCAAGACCGTGGTCTGGTGGCTAACAATACCCGTAATTCGGCCACTATTCAGTTTTCGGCGATTGACACGGCACCTATCGTGGATGCCGATGGCAATCTGTGGTTGTTGTGGGGCAGTGGCTACGGTAAAGACCCAAGTCGTGATCAGATTTTCGTTACGCGGCTAGAGAACCAAACTGGCTTGCCATTGACATCGGATGCTGGTTATCAACCGCCTAAACAGCTAGGTTATCCGCTGAAACAAGGCATCAAAGAAGGCGCCTATCTACATTATCGGGATGGCTATTACTATCTGTTTTGGAATGAAGGCGGTTGCTGCTTTAGTACTGACAGTGATTACACGGTTTACGTCGCACGTTCAAAGGATATTACTGGACCGTTTACAGGAGATCGTCTGTTCTTTGCAACAAAGGCTGGACGCCATGGTCCTGGGCATATCGGTATTTATGATGCGTGTGGAAGTGATTATTTTAGTTACCACTATTATCCAGATAGCACACCACGGCTAGGAATAAACCACTTACATTGGCGAGCCGATGGCTGGCCGCAAGTTGGCGTGCCGATAAGAGAAGCATTACCAGTATGCTCACCACATTAGTCTATTGACTTAATGCGAGGGCGGAATTCTCCCGCGGCGTCCTTAGGTTGGATAATAATAATGGTCACTATTAAAGATATCGCTAAAGCAGCTAACGTATCGATAGCTACCGTCTCTCGCGTAGTCAATAACAATGGAGCAGTAACAGATACTACTCGCAATCGTGTGCTTAAAGTGATTAGTGATTTGGGCTACCGGCCGAATGCAAATGCACGAGCCTTGGTCAAGCGTCAGCCTCAATCACTAGGCTTAGTGATAGCTGACTGGCATGGGCCTTTTTTTTCAAGTCTTGCTTGTGGTGTGGAACAGGTGGCGCGTGAACGTAATGCATCATTGTTGGTGAGTACCGGTGCGTTGCAAGCGGAAACTGAACGTGCAGCTATCGAGTTGTTACTAGAGCAGCAATGCAAAGCATTAGTAGTGCATAGTAAGTTTCTGTCTGATAAAGAACTCGTCGCATTAAGTCGTGAAGCGCCGATGGTGTTTATTAATCGCTATATTCCAGTACTTGCAGATCGCTGCGTCTGGTTAGACAACATCTTAGGTGGTCAGTTAATGGCGGAGCATCTATTAGCATTAAATCATCATAAGATATTGTTACTAAACAGTAATCAGGCTATTTCAGATCCAACGGATCGCCAAAAAGGGATTATGATGGCACTTAATAAAGCTGGGGTAGAATTGCCTGAAACACACATTTCATCGATTAATCCAAACTTTGATGGTGGTGAACAAGCCATCACACAACTATTAAGTAAAGGTACTGAGTTCAGCGCTATTTTGGCATACAACGATGCCGTGGCCTGTGGTGCAATGGCAAAGCTACAGGATGTGGGAATCGACGTACCGAATGATATATCCATTATTGGTTTTGATAACACTATGATGGCGCGATACAGTCGCCCTGCTTTAACGAGTATGGAATATCCGATTCAGAAGATGGCGCAGTTAGCTGCAAATCTTGCTTTGGATTTTGCATCCGCAGAATTAACAACAATAGCTAATTTTTCGGCTGTTCATCACTGCTTTAATCCTATCGTTATCTCTCGTAATTCAACCATTCAAAAAAGATAAACGCTAACATAGCCGTCACTTTTAGCATTACTAAAATTTGGTCAATCTTTGTGTGTTAGACGTAGCCCAGAATCACACTGCTGAATCGTAATGGGGCATTTCCTAGTTAAGATAGTATTGACTCTGATGTTGCAAAGTAACATTGAGACACCTCTGGAGTTGAAATGGCGGCTGTTCTTAAGCTAGGGTAATAACTCTCTGACGTCACACTCCAAAATCTCAGCTAGTTGATAGGCCTTTTCGAGCGTAATGTTGACCTCACCACGCTCAATTCGTCCTGCATAGCTACGATCTATCTCTGCTAATAACGCCATTTTATCTTGCGAGATCCCGAGAGCCTTGCGCTTATCGCGTAATTTTGCACCAAACTGGATAGCTAAGTCTTTCATTTTTATTCTCGTTAAAGAGAAAGACTATCCAAAGTTGCGGCTTATAAAGCCACGGATTATAATCCTCATTAATTAATATGAAGCTCTCCTAGCCCGGTGAGTTAGCGGATACAGAGCTTCTTTGCGAGAAAGTTAATGTCAAAACCATCCATCAAGATCAACGCTCAACTAAATTCCATTATCCAAGATGAGAACTTTGACAACTTCAGTGTGACACAGCTACTTGACTCATACTTGGCAATGTGTGCAGTGACCAAAGAGCCCAATGAGGCACGCAAATATGTTTACAGACAGATCCATAGACTGGTTAAGAAAGGCTTACTGCTTAAGAAGGGAACAAAAAACTCTAAAAGGATTGTGTACCAGAAGTCTGAGCTGTTTTTTGAGACCAAATTCATCGAGCAAAATACAACGACGTCCACGGCAAACCAGATCACATCAGCCCCCTCGACCACTATTGATGCTATTAAGCAACTTGAAGAACGTTTGAAAGAATCTGAAGTGGATCTACTTACTAGCATTGGTGAATCAGAAGAGTATATGCGATTGTATCAATCCTTCCCCGAAATGAAGACACATCTCGAATCTCAGTACTTACAAGCCCGGGAAAGAAGCTCAAAACTACTTGGGCAAATCAAGGCTATTAAATCTGTCCTCTCTCACCAGCGTAAATAATCTTCATGCGGCTAAGAAAATGGCAATCAGAGTGCGTCAATCGTACTCTAAAGCACTTTAATACCCAACACAGACACTTTCTCTGTTTAGCGACGCCTGGAGCCGGTAAGACAATTATGGCGGCCGAAGTGGCAGCTCAACTACTTGAAGAAGGCCTAATCGACTTTGTGCTTTGCTTTTCACCTTCCATCAATATATCTCAGGGGATCAAGTCCGCATTTTCAAAACGATTGGATTGTCGTTTCGATGGCGTAATAGGGGCTATTGGTTGCTCTTATACCTACCAAAGTATGCTGTCATTCAACGAAGACTTTTGGCAACTACTAAAACGAAATCGCGTACTCGTTGTTTTTGACGAAATCCATCATTGCTCAGGCAGTTCTCTAGAAGATGCGAATGCATGGGGAGAAGAGATCTTACTGAATATTCAAAACCAAGCAGAATACACCCTAGCATTAACTGGCACTCCATGGCGCTCAGATCAGGCACCGATAGCTCTATCTCGTTATACAGATCCGAACAACCAGATTCAATGCGATTACATATACGGTTTAAGGGAAGCTGTAGCTGACGGAGTATGCAGAAATCCCAAGATCGTCTTAATTGATAATGAAAAAATCTCTGTTACTGATGAAGATAATGAAACTAAGACGTTTAATTGTCTGGATGATCTATTCAAAGGTTCTTCGGTTTCTTACCAATCAGTCATCAAAAATGATCTAGCTGTTCGACATGTGTTAAAGCTGGCGACAAACAAGCTCAATAACATTAGGTTGCACAATCCAAATGCAGCAGGATTAGTCGTTGCCTCATCAGTAGAACATGCTACTCATATTCTGAATATTCTCAGAAAAGAGTTTGCACAAACCGCTGAAATCGTTACTTACAAAGAACAACAACCGTCATTAAAAATCGATGAATTCAGGAACGGCACAACAAACTGGATTGTTAGTGTTGGGATGATTAGTGAGGGGACTGACATCCCACGTCTCCAAGTATGTTGTCACCTAAGCAGAGTCAAAACTGAACTCTATTTTAGGCAAGTTCTAGGTAGAGTATTACGTAAAAATAAAAGCAAAAACCAAGAAGCCTGGCTATACACCTTCGCTGCACCAAAACTTGTTGAATTCGCAAACCGCATAGCTGAAGAGATACCCGACATTCCAGTAGTATTCCGGGAAGCACTAGAACCTGAAGTCTCACAGGGTCGAGTCAATACCCTTCCTTTGCTATCCAAAACTCTTCCCCCAACGTCCATTGGCGCACTCAAATTTGGACAAGCCTGCCTTGATGAACATACGCCATCGCATTTGGCAGAGTTGATGTCACTAGAACCATCAGCCCCTGCGGCATCACTGTCATTTGAGCTTCTCGGTGGTTTCAGAGAAAAGGTAGTTTCAACCTTTAGCTCTCCGTTTTAAACCCTCACAATAAAGTATGGTGACACCACTTTTTCAACGATACAAAGCTAAAAGCTCATTCACAAACAGAGTTTTGTAATTCTGTAGGGCATTAATGGACATAAATGAGTTACGTTTTTAACTGTACCTGATGTGTTTCGGATTACAATTTCTATGGAGATAATGCCGCGAACTACGGAA
The DNA here is from genome assembly GCF_000753795.1 of Shewanella mangrovi. GTDB lineage: Bacteria > Pseudomonadota > Gammaproteobacteria > Enterobacterales > Shewanellaceae > Shewanella > Shewanella mangrovi. Next base: position 433,202 of record NZ_JPEO01000003.1, on the reverse strand, counting down.
AATTTGGATCGCAGCGGAGAATTTGTCAGGACAAAGCTCTTTGTTTTATGGCATTTTACCCAATTGCTTCTGTCCTAACCTAGACTACGGAGAGACTCTAATTTTTAACTACTCGTGTACTCAAATAACTGAAAAATTTGGACGGTTTTCATACTGTTCTATAAGATCGCCTAACTCTTTGTTTAGAACTTCTAGAGTGTTAATTTTATTTTTATCTACTAAATATTGAGTTAATCCTTTAAGTGAATATAGCTTTGTTGAAAACGTTTTTCCATCACGAAACTGTTCTAAATATTCATCTAGCTTCGTAGCAGCCTCTGTCTCAAAATCTTTAAAACCAACTGCGACTGACCAAAGTTCAAATTCCCAATCATCTATGTCTTTTGTTTTCGGTTGAGAAATAACGCTCTCAATGAATTTCCTAATAATATTTCGAACAGTAGCGTTCGATATGTTAAAAATGCTGTAAAGCAGAGATCTCGAAAACTTACGCTGCTCTTCCAGAGTGTAAGTCCCAAGTTCAAACACTAGTCGGTTGACTCGCTCCTTATCAGTGTACTCGCCATTTTCTAACCCGATATAATCGTATAAATTATCTATAGATCCATTGGTTATCGCATGGTTATCGTAACCATGCGCTGTTTTGGAAGTGATTTTGTCGATTAACGTGTTTAATATCTTTATCAAAATGTCAGTTTTGATCTCTCGTTCAAATAAATTGTGCTGGTGTGCTAAAAATTCATTTACTGCCTTATATGTCCCGATAGTTGTTGAACTACTAATAATTAACCGAGAAAACTCACTCATAACTTTTGAGAAGTGATAAACATTTAAATTAAGAAATGACAATAATTGTACACTGTTTATAAATTCAATTTCATAGCTGTTGGATAAACTTCTATCTTGTATTAATCGATCTGTTAAGTTTGGCAAAATGGTAGAAGTAATCCACTCGCAACACTCATCGCTAGCATCTAGACGAAGCTGAGTGGAATCTTCATTTTTAAAGAATATACTAAGCTCCGATTTAAGGTCTTTTGATGAGTAGAATTGGATGGCAGAGTAAAACTCATATTGGTTGAGTTTTACTCTTTCTTTTACTGATTGACGGAGTATGGAGATCTTGATGAAGTCTCTCATAACAGCTTTGTATGGAGCGTATTGATCAATCATTATGTGATTTTTCAATGCGAACATTAATAGGTTTATGTGTGTAGAAGTTGGCTCATCTGCATTGTTGTTAAGGCTTATTCCTCCAGCTTTTATACTTTTAATGGTTTTGGTGAGATCAAGTACCTTTTTAGTACACTCATTTGCTTTCTGATGAACTGAGTGTAGGGACAAAAAATCATACAGGGCTTGATTCTTTTTTATCTCAGACCTTGGAAATTTAAAAAATTCATCTTGAAGTTCTACTTCAGCTTCCTTTGCAAATTCGTTTCTTTGCTCTGTAGAAAAAGAATACTTGAGCATCCGTAAAATCGTATTTTTGTTAAATAGCGCTATCAATAGGAACGAATATATTCGATGCATTTTACAGACTAGAATCAATTCAGAATTTTTCTTAAATGCTAATTCGCACTTGCCATTTTTATAATTCTCATAAGATTCTGAAGACAAGGATTTTACAAGATCATTACTTTTGCATTCACATGCTGAAAAAGATATGTGTTCTCGATCTTTCTTTTCTAAGTCTTGAGCGGAATCGATTTTCTCGTTTACAAAGTACATTGTTTTGCCTCTATCATTATTGTTAGGTAAAACGACACCTTTGATATAAGCTAGAGATAGGATAGAAAATATGTCCGTAAGCGTTGAATTTCTTAGATAAAACTTCTCTTTTTCATCTTCATTCAACAAGTCTATGCGAGACAGAAGCTCCAAGAATTTTTCGTGAAGACATCTAGTGGTTTCGCTGTAGTCCGTAGTCAGAATTCCTTGAGGCTTGAATAATTCTAATACATTTAAGCCATCGTCATCGTAACGAAATCCACAGTTTGTTATAGCTCGCCGTATTTGATTATGAGTTATTGAACTTAGCTGTTTTAAGTGTTTTATACGTTCGTATATGAAACTGATAACTTCCTGGTCATCGTTCGGGTCTACAGCTCTATCATCTTGAATGATAGATTTTAAAAAAGATTGAGTTAGCGCTGACCGTTCCTCTAAATGCTGAATTTCATCAATAGAATAGCTTTCGCTATCTATAACTAATGTGGTGATCCCATAATTTCTCAAGTAGCTTTCTTGAGGCTTGTTTGTTTTGAAATTTACCAAATACATTTGAGGAGCTGAACTGGAATGACTTTGTAACCATTTCATTATGTGTTTAAGGTTAATGTCATTATAGGAATACCCTAAAAATAGAACAGTATGTGTTGAAAATATTGACTTAATGTAGTTTTCTATTAGCGGGAAGTTTCTTGAGTAATTGAGGTAGTCATCTTCTTTGAAAACTATATTGTGATTTTTGAAATCACCATGGATTTTAATAAATTTGTTCGGACTAGTTGAACTGACTAAGTCTTTGTCTGTGCATATCGTATCGTATAGATAGCCTTCCTGCTCTATTGCGTTTTCAATGATGCAGTCCCAGTTCGTAGTTATTATTACACGAGGACTTATCCTCAAAATTGTACGATGTAGACTAGATGGGGGGATGTCTTCAGGAAAATATTTCTTCAATGTTTGGTTGTACGTCTGCTCTCCAAACTCCAGATAATATAGTTGAGCTAGTTTTAAATAATCCAGTTCTTCAGTTATCGCTAAATCTGCCTTTAGTTCAGTTATTAAATCACTCCACGAAGGTAGGCTAATATAATCAGTATCAGAGCTTTTTGATATACCTGCACCGACAAATATAGCTAATCTATTGTCTTCATTAGCTTGCTTTATATTTTTAATATGAATATTGTGTGGGTGCATTTTAAAATCCATTTTCTTTATGATGGTAGAGTTAATTTAGTGTTAGCCTAGTATTCGCTTGGTGTCGAAAGATGCGTTTGTTATACATCATTGATGTACTCACTAACTTTCGTCGGAAGAAAGTTACTTTTTTGAGGTGCATTTTCATATATATCCAAATCCATAACATCCTGAATACAAGAAACAAATGTACAGCCAGAATCAGGCTCATCAAAGGACATGCTAGAGCTATTAATTGCAACAACCTCGCCATTTGAATTGAACACTGGCCCCCCACTAGCTCCTCCATGAATCAGCATGTCCACCTGGTAACATGCTGAAGGTAACATTCGGTCTCTACCATCTGGATACTCCTCAGTAATTACACCATCATAAATGCTAGGGACAATATTGATTCTTGGTAACTCTTCATAGGCAATGGTTGTTTTAGGATAAGCATAGGTAAATAAACTATCTCCCTTTCGAGTTGGGGATTTAGCTATTTTTAGCTTGTCGTTGGACAAGTACTCATCTTTGGTCTGATTATATAAGCGATTTAAGTGTACAACGGCTATATCGGCCTTGTGGTGCAATGTGCTAAAAGCGACATTACGAAGAAACCATTTGCCAGCTTTGATATGGACAATCGCAACGTGACCGCCTTTAGACTCAATCTCTTCAATTATGTGTTTTGCAGTTACAAAAACACCATCATCGCCAATAAAGAAGCCTGTACCAACAAGATGGCAACAGTTCTGTTCATCAACCCTGAAAATCGGAAATATCGTTTCTCTTGGGTGCGTTTCATCCCCATTATGGCTGTGTGCCTTGACAGATTTTTCTGTATTTTGATTCAATTCACCATTCCCTATGAAATATAACTGCTTATTCGTGCATATGCGCATTTTCCAGACCTGGTAAGGCCTAAGAAAATTGGACACTTTCTAAACTCTCCAAATACAGCCGCCTATACGACTCTTAATCGTCATCGTCAAAGTAGACACTCTGTAGGATTACTAAAATTTGGTCAATGGCTGGGCGTTGACTTTGTTAGCTTAGTACATTCGAAACACGCAATGGGGCACAAATGAGTTTAAAACTGCTAGCCCAACAGCTCTTTCAGATAGCTATTCCGCTTATGAGAGTGACTAGGTGCTTCGGTGATCTGCTTTATGTCATTACTACTTCCAACGATATGAATTTCACTTTCTGCCCTCGTAATTGCCGTATAGAGCCAAGCTCTATCTACCATTCTTCCGTTTTGCAGCGCGATAATGATGCGTGGAAACTGTGACCCTTGAGCCTTGTGCAAGGTGATTGCATAACCCAACTCCATGCAGTCGAGAATGGATTGTGTTATCTCGACCTTTTCACCTGTATCTAGCGTCACTTCACCGTAACTATCACCAGAAGGTTTGGTGTTGGTTAGCATACCTAGTGAGCCGTTCTGAATGCCTTTGTCATAATGGTTCTGCGTAAATAACACCGCATCATTCATGCGAAGTGGCAAAAAGAACTTATCACCATTGATTTCGAACTCAAGGCTAGTGCTATCTGGGTTAACGGCTTGTTGGGTGAGTTTATTGATTTCTGATACGAGTGCCTTGGTTGGAGCCATGACGCGACTGTTTTCAGGGGACTGTTGGTAAAGCTCACAACAGACTTCGGCAATGTCTGTTTTATTGGTTTCGTGAAAGTGTATTGCACCTGTACTTAATTGTTCAGGCACCACACCTTGATTAATGAGCTTTGAGTATTCAGGGATACCCGTTGACCCTTCCTGCCTCTTCACGATATCCAGCATGGTGTTGGCGACCGTTTTTGCTTCAACGATGTCCGCCAACACCTTACCGCAGCCGATTGGTGGAAGTTGGTCGGGGTCGCCAGTGAATATCAATCGCACCGAGGGATGAATGTGATTAACTAGGCGATACATGGTTGGTAGGTCAATCATGCTCGCTTCATCGATGACCAGTAAGTGATTTGGCTTTTCTGCGCTAGGCTCAATAGGTTCGTCACGTAGCAACTTAGCAATGGTTGAAGTAACAAAACCGATGGATTCATGAAGTCTCATTGCAGCACGACCGCTGAGCGCAACGGCGTGTATTTCAAATCCAAGTTGATGGTAAGCCCTGAGCGCTGTTCTGAGTACCGTTGTCTTGCCGGTTCCTGCACCGCCCGTAATACAGCTTACCGAATTATCCAGGCACGTTGTTACGGCTTCGATTTGTTTACGGGTTAATTCGTAGGGAAGCTCCGCAGCCGCAGAGCAATACGCAGCATTGGCGTTTTCATCATACAAGTCATTTCGCTTAATCAGTCCATTTAACCGCTTGGCAACGACACTTTCCATCAGAAGTTGCGCAGTGGGATGGTAGGCTCCTGTGTCGGGATTTAAAATGTACTGGGCTTTATCATGACCTGATTGGAACGCCTGAGTGACCAGTGTTTTGTCTTTCAGTAGCTTGTTGAGGTAAGGGCGCACATTCGCATGAGTGGTATAGGTGTGACCTTTTTCAATCTCCTTGCGAATCGCCATTTCCAGAGCAGCGCTGAGCCTTCTTGGGTCATCCTGCACAACATCGCTCTTAAAATCCGTTACCTTGATAATATCTTCAATGGCACTGAACGAAAGACCAAAGCCCATCAAAGCATAAGGATTATCCTTAATTACCGCTATGGAGGCTTCACCGTGATGCTTGAGCAGCCGTTGCTGCACACTGGCGGGGATGTTGTGCTCGCTCATCCAGTTGCAGTGTGCCAGATTTTTATATTTGGCGTACCCCTTAAAGAGTGCTTCCACTGAATCTTCACTCAGAACCGATGTCAGGCGCTTTCTGGACTCTGGGGTGTCATTTCTCAGTGTTGCATGGAAGTCTTTACCCAAGAGTTGCCAGAGCGCCCTAGCTTTGCTTTCGCCAATACCTTTGAAGTCACTTTCTCTGGCGATAAAGCGTATCAGTTGCTCACCTGTTTCAGGCAAAGTGCATTCAACATGCTTAGGTGATTCATAGGTGTGCTGCTGCATTACATATTCACCCACCTCCATATTTTCTATCTGGCGAGCGCCTTTGATTGACCAATGCTGACCCAGCGCTGGAAGCACGGGGATACTATCGGGGTCGGCTTTGATGGTGACGTAATACTTCCCACTATTGGTTTTATAAGAGTTCTTCGCCAGCGGTACACCGCTGAATATCACGAGCTTACCCGTGCGATAAGGGATACTGGTGACACGCATTTGGTCTTCATGCAAAGCGGCATTCATCGTGGCATCAACCCCATGTCAGATAAGGTTTCAGACAGTTCACCGAAGCGCTCAAGTCGCTTTTCTAGCTCTTTGACCTTAGCTTTCAATTCAATGTTCTCAGCCTCAAGTGGAGGCACACGCTTTGAATCGAGAAGCTGTCGATTGACGGTGTTATCGTAGGCTTGAGGTTTGCCCTCATTCTTCCTGGCAGCTTCCGTAAGAGGTGGCAGCACCCCTCTATCACGCAACTCCCCCTCTAGTGCTTTGAGTGCTTTTCTGAGGGCAGGGTTTTGGTTTAGCGCCGATTTGCCACAACCTGTTCCCTTTGCCACTTCGATTCGATTTAGCTGGCCTCTGAACACGATTTGTTTAAAGTCATCGTCCGTCTGTGTGGCTTTCCAGACCTCAAATGCCTCAAGGTTTTGTTGAGCTTTCTGCTGCCCATTTGCCATTAGTCATCTACCTCACCCAGCAGTTTGCGAAGCCCTGTAACAAAGCCTCTAGGGAATACTTCGCTGTTGTCTTCCATGTTCTTCACCTGACCTGCCTGAGTGGTTTGCCAGTAGTTCTTCTCCATGCATTCATCAGAAATGGCATACGCCAAGGCTTTCTTCTCTGATTCGATTAGTACACCTGATAGGGATGGCAGCACTTCGACGCTTGGCTCTGCGCTGGTATCAAACTGACGCACAGGGCGTTTGTCGATGGTGATATTGGCGTGCTGTTTGAGCAAATTGACCTCTTTGCGGTAGCGGTTGCGCTCCGCAATAATTTGACCAAACAATGCGCGGACCGCTGGGTCAGGGATACGCTCTAACAGCTTGTTATCCGCAGGGATAGATTTAGACCGAGAGGTATTGGATAGCGGTTTTTTGGTGCCGGTATTGCATTTTGCAGCCCAAGCTTCAATGAGTGTTCGGTAGTGCGTGTTACGGGTCGCACGCAACGCCTCATATGCCAATCCGCCATTTTCGGCAGAAACTCGCCCTATTTGCGTGATGGAGAAGTCACGCTGACCCGATCCCGCATAGGCTTTCAGCGTGTCGTTGAGCTTATCGAGGTTTTGCTGCGTGCGAGGGACTTTGCCTTCTTTTAAGTCAGCCAGAATAACATCAATATCGAGTTCCATTAATCCTCCAATAAGTTCGGTAGTGCGATGCTATTGAGGTTAACAGCTTTATCAGTCAATGCATGAATACCCTCAGAGAACAGCTTGTTATCGGCCAGGTATTGACCCGCTTCGATGTAATTCGCCACTTTGCGGTAGCCTTCAAGTTTGTCGTCAGGGTCAGCGATTTTTGCCATATGACGCAGCATGGCATTGGCGGCGATGAGCTGTTGTTTGTCGTCCATTTCCATGAAAATCGGCTCAAAGCCTTTTTTCATCAGCACACGGCTGAGTTGCATCGAACGCTTTTGAATCGCAGGCGTTTTACGTAGTTCGTCCTGTAAATCAGGGTAAAACTCCGCGTCATCACAAATCAGAGATAGGTGCAGCAACTCAGAGTCGGTTTCGATAAACTTCAAGGCATGGCTGACATCTTGCTCAGAGCCAACCGCAATCAGTTTATCTTTGGAGTCATCCTCATTTCTGGCTTCTTCGACACGTATGATTTTATTAATAAGTTCAAAGCACGTTACCCAGTCTTTGGCGTATTCATCCGCTTCGACTTGCTGTTTTTCCCAGCGGCGCTGTAGGACTTGCAGTTCATCATGCTTGATGAACGGCTTACCTTGCTCTTCACAAAAGAACTGCTCGTCTTTCAACGTTTCCAGTTCACCCTCGATTTCCACCGATAGGTTAGCCGCCTGATGCGCTTTGTAGCTCAGTTGGTTGAAGTGGGCATTAAGCGCAGGCAGATAACGGGCTTCGGTAATAAACCAGCGGCAGCGGATACAGTTTTCAGGGCCGTGTGGCACACTGCCATACATTCGTTTTGCTGCCGCTTTTACATCATTAATCGCCTCACCACCATTCCAGCAACCTCCAAGGGTGCTGACTTCATCCGATTTCACGGTGTTGCCACCCACCAAGCACAACCCACAGGAGCGTTCTTCCCAGCCAATCGGATTACGATTAACCAGTGCCGCCTGAATGCTACCCTCACTGTGATACACCATCTTGCATTGGATTTGCTCTATCGAGGCATCTTTGAGGAAATTGCGCACCGATTGTTTGGATTTGGCATCCAACTCACCATGCGCTTCATCCATTTTCTCTGCCATCACGGACGGGGTAATTTTGTTGTAATAGATGGTCATCAGCAGGCGTGTATGACCCGCCAATAGTTTAGAAATTACAGGCAATGGCAGTTGCGTGTCCATTGTATACGCTGTAATAAGCGAGACACGTAAGCTGTGTAAGGGAAAGAGTGTGGCAACACCTTCTTGATTACCTTCAGGGTAATCCACAACCAGTTTCAAGCGTTCGCCGTTATCTAGGGTATTACCACGTTCTGCGAGTTGGTTTTCTAGCGTCAATAGGAGTTGATACCAGAAAGACGCTATATTTGACTCACCAATAATTGGCTTTGATTTATCCTCACCCTTTGCTGATGCATAACGAAACAGAAAGGCAATCTCGCCCATGCTTTCTAGCTGTTTGTCCGATTTCTTATCACCAGTGTGCTTTTTGAGCAGTGTAGTGCAATCGGTAGGTTTTGTAATCGGGTTGTATTTTTCTTGCCAGTTGCGCAGTTTTTCCAGCCAGTACAGCACTTCTTCGTTCTGCCAGGGGATGATGTAACCACGCTCCAGTTCATCTTTGTTCTGGTCGGCGGTTTTGTTGGTGTTGATATACAAGCCTGTGGAATATAGCCCTGTCATGGTGTCGTGAATGCGGCGGAAGATGCCTTTCCCGAACGGACGTTGTTTACTGCCAAGTGCGAAGTCATGCCGAGTGTTCACTCCCCATTGACCTTGCTCATAGCGCCATGTGTCGGCTTCTCCACTGTCCAGCATCCGCACCTGATAGGTACGCAGCGGCAGATGCAGCTTCATGAAAATCACCATTGCTTTGACAGGCGACCATATTTGGTGAAGGGTGATTTTTTTGTGCCCTTCACCTTTAATATAGCGAGTCACTTCTTTGATGCGCCACACGCAATCAGGGTCGGTTTTATCAATCAGCTCAGGTTCCACTTCAAACCAGTCACCACTTTGGGTACCTTGCCCGGTTTGCTGCTGCGCCCAAGTCCAGTGCTTGAAATGGCGATAGTGATAGGCAGGCAGCAGGATTTCACCCTCTTTAAGATTTTGCTCAATGACGGTCAGTTCCACTTTATCAGGCAACGGGCAAAGGATTTGGCGCAAGTCCTGAATGTAGCGATATGGTAAGGGGTTGCGGACGGTTTCGTTAGCGTAGCCTTGTCTTTTGATTTTACTGAGCGGGTTTTGAACTAAGGGAACAAGTGTGCCATTGTCATCTTCTTCGGAGAACACTTTTTCGATAACAAAGTCGATGAAGTCGCAAGGATAGTTCACGCCTTTTTGAATATTTGAAGAAGCGACTATATTGTTTCTTATCGTTTTCTCAAGCTCTTCGCTAGAGCATCGATGACCGTTATAGCCCTTAAAAAACAGGTCAATATTGCCGATGGCATAGGGTGCATATTCAGCAAGATAGGATTCGAAGAAGCGAGCCATAGCTTGTTGTTTATGGTTAATACCATTGGTTTGTTCTGCCATCCACTCAGCCGCCAGTTCCTGCCATTGCTGCCACTCAGCACCAAGCGTGGTGAGCATCCAAGAGAAGGTTAAATCCGTTGTGCGTCCATCTCGCCTTTTGCCTTTTTGCGCCATTACTTACCTCTCAATTTTGGGTGCTTGCCTGTGAAGTAACCCTGTGGGTCGATGTCATCAAAGCCATGCTCAACCAGTGCTTTCCAGTCGAGTGTTTTGACTTTGGATTCAGGATTTGCAAGTTGCAGCGTAGCTTGGGTGAGTTCGTCAGAGATTTCTTGCTGACCTTTGCCTGTGTAGGGGGTTTGTGAGTCTAGGGACTTATGGTGCATGCAGCGTCGAATTACCAACGGGTTCAATCCTGAACGTTCTAATCGTCTGCCGTAATTATGACGATGCCCGTGAGGGTCTAGACCTTCAGCCTTGTTTGGTTCTAAACCTATGCGCTTCAAGCCGTTGGCGTAGTTATCATGAAAAGCGTTGATGGTGTAAGGATTGCCGAACGCGCTGTGATGAAACGAAATAAACGCATAAGGATGGTGGCAGTCGATGCTGGCACGGTACTTTTGATAGTTTTTCCAAAGTGACATAAACACTTTGCCATAGTCGGTTGGAAACCATTGAACCTGTATGTAGTTATCTTTATGGTCAACCACACGGTTCTTCCAACCAAGATGCGCGGTGCCTTTCATGCGCTGTCGAGGGATACGCGCATACTTTTCTTTTAAGTACGTTTCTCTATTCTGATTTTTAGAACGAACTTCAGGGTCACTTGGCGCTTTGCCATCGACTTCATTGTAAATTCGAACGATAGCACTATCAGGGTTATAGGGATCTTCAAACACATCTGTCACCCAAAGGGTTAAAGCCTCGCTTTCGCGTAGTCCGCCACCGTGCATGAGTAGGAGTATTAATTTGTCCCTGAGTGCCACTCGTGGGTCACTCGCGCCACCGATGCCATTCATATAAAACTCTTCCCAATGCTTTTCAGGAAAGGCGATAGCATCATCTTCGGTTTTGGTGAGTGGTGTGCGCCCCTTAATGGTTCGCGCCTTACGGATGGTTTTATTTACGGTTTTATCTTCAATATGACCGAGGAAATCATTTTGGTTTTTTCGATACCATGCGGCGTAGTTCAATCGCTGCTCATGAGGGGTGGCATCACGCAAGGGGTTCATTGATACAGTGCCTTGCTTATTTGCCAGCCAATCGGTGAATGCCGTCAGTCGATGAATATGCTTATTCACGTTACTGGTTGAACTTGGCACCCAATACAAACCTGATGGGTCAAGTCCATCCTCACCAATCGTTCCTGTATACAACCGCTTAGAAAAGGTCTGAAAGAGCAACTTCGGATCGTCGAACAACCCTCTATTGGCTTCCATGTAATCTAGCAACAAGGACACCGCTTGAATAAATCCATTCATGACGGAGTTACTCACACCGTCCGACTCCAGCTTGAGTAGGTAGTCCGTGACCGTACTTAACTCTCCTTGCTCAGTTAGCAAGATAGGCAGTTGGCTTTTGATGCCAGTATTGTCCTCTACAATCGTCGCTCTGACTTTTACTGATGACAAATCAAGTTTTCCGCATACACAATAAACATATAAAGCACTATATTCCTAATATTTTTATTGAGCAATAAAAAGGCAGATTTCTCTGCCTTAATACACAATATACACCCTTTTAGTTACTATATATAACTTTAAGAGTCCTTTTTCACATCAACGACTAATACTTTGTAACCAACGGATTTCATCTGGCCAAATGTCGGGGCGAATTGTTTCGAGGATTAATGGAATACTGGTCGTGGCAGGGTGTTGCATAATAAACTCAAATGCTACTTTGCCAATGCTGCCATAACCGAGTGAATCATGCCGATCAACTCGACTACTAAAAGCTGTCTTGCAGTCGTTAAGATGCATCCCTTTCAGATATTGAAAGCCGACAATCTCATCAAATAAGTTGAAGCTGCTCTCGCACGTTTCAGCGGTTCGAATGTCATAACCAGCAGCGAACATATGGCAAGTATCAATGCAAATACCGACACGGCTTTTGTCTTCTACATGATGAATAATCTGTGCTAGATGCTCAAATTGATGTCCGAGATTAGAACCTTGGCCGGCTGTATTCTCAATCACCGCGGTTACGCCTTCGGTACTGTCGAGCGCGAAGTTGATGGAATCACTGATGTTACGTAAACAAAGGGATTCCGAAATTTTTCGTAGATGACTGCCTGGATGGAAGTTAAGCAAGGACAGTCCTAGTTGCTGGCAGCGCCGCATTTCATCAACAAATGCATCCCGTGATTTTGCTAAGAGTTCGGGCTCTGGATGCCCGAGATTAATCAGATAACTATCATGCGGTAAAACCTGCGCGGCACTGAAACCGTTTAGGTGGCAGTTCTGCTTAAAGGTTTCGATCTCTTTATCATCGAGCGGCGCAGCCTGCCAACGTCGTTGGTTTTTGGTAAAAAGAGCAAAAGCGGTTGCACCGATTTTGGCTGCATTAATTGGGGCATTGGCAACGCCGCCTTGTGCGCTAACATGGGCGCCGACCCATCGTTTGGAATTCATAAATTATACAAAATCAGTGAGCTAGCTTTTAGGCTATCACTGTCGCTGTAAAATAGGCAAATGTCATACAATGAGTAATTAAATTTATGCTAAATTAGAAATAATTGTGCGTTTTCTGTGACTGTACTCGCTGTATCTGACAGAAGCTGTATAAATTTCCTTGATCATCATCATGTATTTATCTTTCTTCAGTCGCTAACATTGAGCGAACTTTGTGCTTGTTAACTAGAATTTAACTAGTTAACGGCCCCTTACAATGGAGAGCCCTATGCTGCCAAGATTGCAAAACGATCATAAGCACATTGCTGTTCTGCTCAATCTGCTTAAAGGAAAATATAAAAAGCTCGCTGATGGAGAGGCAATTAATTTTGCTCTTGTTCGCGACGTTGTCGAGTATATGCAGGGATATGCTGAGCATAGTCATCATCCGCTGGAAGATATCGTTTATGAGTACTACTTGGAGCGATTTGCTAGACAAGATTCGGCGCAGCGCTTGAGCCATGAACATCAAAAGCTCGTTGATGCGTCTTCAGCTTTAGCCTCAACGCTTAATTTGATCCTCAACGATATTGTGGTGGCTAAAGAAAAGCTGGTTGAAGAGTTGAAAGCTTATGTCACTATGCAGGAGCAACATCTTCAGTTTGAAGAGGAAAACGTGTTCCCATTGCTGGCAAAAACAATGACGGATGAAGATTGGCAAAAAGTTGCCGACATGTGCTCTGAACGATTAGTCGAAGACCCACTGTTTACCGATGGCGATGACGTCGTTTTTGAAGAATTACGCCACTATATCCAATCTGTAGATCCTACTTCACTGAACTAATGTGCAATCAGTTAATAAAAAAGCCGGAGAAATCCGGTTTTTTTACGGGTCCAATATAGCGAAATCACCTTTACAAAAGTGTCTTTATTGTGATTAAAAAATATTCAACTTGTTGAATTTAAGTAACTAATATAATTGAACGGCTAAATATCCCTAAAGTTCGGCAGGTATGATATGGCTAAAGTGCATAACCGATGTGTGTTTTTGCTTGCGTTTGTTACTAGCCAAGGTGCCGATGTTTATCTATTATAAAAGTTGGCTTATATGGTAACTGGCAGAAAATTAACAATATTTTCTGCCGATGATTTGGCGGTCGCCGGAGATTTGACATTGGTAAATGTAAAGAGAGCTGGATTCTCTCTCATTGAGGTCATGGTAGCGCTGGTCATTTTGGTGATCGGTCTGATCGGTATTTTTAATTTACATATTGTGGCGAAGCGATCGAGTTTCGAGTCGTTTCAGCAGACAACGGCTGCGTATCTAGCAAATGACATCCTTAATCGCATGAAGTTGAACAAAACCGTGATTGACTCTTATATCGGGCCACCAAATATTACATCCGCAGATAGTTGCGATGCAGCTGTAAATTGTTCACCTGCAGATATGGCTGAATGGGATGTTTACCAATGGAATTGGTTAATGTCTGGTGGTGCTGAAGAAAAAGACGGAACGAATGTTGGGGGGCTTGATTCCAGCATCGGATGCATTTCGGTGGACTATGAGAAATCTGATGAGACAGGGAAGGTCAAGGCAAATGTAAGTATTGCCATTGCTTGGCGAGGTATTCAAGGAACAGCGGGAACTTCGGCTAGTGATTCTACTTGCGGGAGCTCATTGGGGGCTAGAAGACGTTTGTTTGTATTGGAGAGTGTCATTGATGGTGTGTAATCCAGTAAAGCTAATGACAAACAAAGGATTTTCGTTAGTCGAACTAATGGTGGCTATGGTGATCAGTTTGTTTTTGACCTTAGGCGTTTTCACTATGTTTAGTATGTCGGCCACCAATGTCACCACCACCGGACAATATAATCAATTGCAAGAGAATGGACGCATGGCCCTTGCGATTATGGCGCCAGATATTGAGCAGGTTGCGTTTTTTGGGGATGTTACAGGTTCTGACTTCATAGTGGGAACCAATACTACCGTCGATGCGGCTATCACAAATGATTGTATTGGTGGGGGGTTGAACAATCGTACACTTCCAGTAGATATTGCCTCTCATTTTCGAAGAATATGGGGGTATGAGGTCGGAGTAAGTGCAACGTCTATCGATTGTGTTACCGATGCTAATGCTGGAACGGATGTTATTCAAATCAAACGTCTCAAGGGACCAGCAGGTGCAACAACTGGTTTTCGAGTCGCAACAACCTCGAGTCAAATTATATTTAGGGGTAATTCAACTGGAACCGCGGTAAAGAATCAGCGCGTTTGGAACTATGAACATAACATTTATTACATTGGCAATGACAATGGTATCCCAAGTCTAAAACGTTATAGCTTAAGTGATAGTGGCTCTATGGATAATTCCGAGGGCGCAATAGTTCAAGGGATTGAGAATATGCGTATTCTCTACGGTTATGATAATGATGGCGACGACGCTGCTGATAGATTTTTACCCGTTGAAAACGTAACAGACTTGATGTGGGACAACCAGTCTTTTCAACGTATTGTTGCCGTAAAAATCTTTTTGTTAGTGCGTGCTGTTGAAGAAGATCGCAGCTATACGGACACTGTTACTTATCAATTAGCTGATAAAACGATAACGCCAACCGATTACGAAGGCAGCGAGCATTATCGTCGTAAGGTCCTGTCCACTACCGTAATGCTGGAAAATCCAGTGTTGATTAGGAATTGATATGAAGAGCTTAAATCGACAAACGGGTGTTGTGCTCTTTTTTGCGCTAATACTATTAATCGTTATGACGGTCATCGGCGTGGCATTGGCGGTAAATGCTGGGCAATCCTTAAGGATGGCTGGAGCTGGGGCTGAACGGATTGAAGCAAAAGCGACTGCTGATGGCGGGTTGGCGACAGTTTTCAACGAAACAGCCCCCTCATTTTGGGCAACCATGACGACTTCAGGAGCACAGACTGTTTTAGGTTCTAGTGCTTTTTCGTTGCCAAAGGGGGAAACGCCCGCAAACGTTTCTTGCCAGCGAACAGAAGCGGCTAGCGGAACCAATCTAATCTCCTGTAGACGAGTAGAAGTGTCAAATAGTGTGACTTATGGGCGTTCAGGATTAGGTAGTATCACAGTTACTCAAGGTATTGAGCAGGAAGTGCTTAATGGGAGTGGATCATGAAACTCAAAAAACTTTTGTGTACTTTATTGTTCACCTTCGTTGGCTTAGTTGGGGAAAGTTGGGCAGATGACACCGACCTTTATCTTCTTGCTCCTGTAAATAATGGCCGAGCTAAGGTCTTAATTATTTTTGATAATTCAGCATCGATGTCTACGGTTGAAGAGTCGAAGTCTGGATATAATGACGATGGAGGGGATCCTGATTACGTTGCTCCAGAAGATTCAGCTCATTCATATGATGATGGCTCCATCTATTTTACTGTTGGAGTCGGAATTGATGATTCGGCACTGGCTACTCCTCTTAGCCCGTCAGACTCTCGCCGTTTCAATACTGTAATCAACGCCTGCACTATTGCCTATGAAAAGCTGCAACAATATGGTCGTTTTACCGGCTATATCCGTGAGTACGTTTCTAACGGTAATGGCAAAGGGACGTGGCAACCAATAAAATTAAATGAAGGGAAAGATCGAAATAATCCAATTGATTGTTGGGAAGATGTCGATGCTTGGGAAAATAGTGGCGATAGTACATATTTGGACAATAACAAAAGTCGATCTTATTCATTAACTACAACGGACTCAGCAGGGAATACTACAACTACGACTGTTGATGCTAGCACAGGTTATGAACCAGGTATTCCTGTCAATGATTCAGCAATTTGGAATAGCAATACCGACAACGATTACAGTGCGATGGCTGATGACTTCAAGTCGGGAGAGTTGGTCACACTTTATACTGCTAACTACCTCAGATGGTATTACACCAATCAACCTAAAATGGTAGAGCAGTCACGTCTTGCTACGGCAAAGAGCGCAATTGAAAGTGTCATTAATACCACAGAAACGGTAGATTTTGGCCTTGAAGTTTTTAACCTTAATTATCCAGATGCTACTGATAAAACTGAAGAGGTTAGAAATGGTGGTAGGATAGTTGCGGGTATAAAACAACGTACGGAATCTGAAAAAACGGCACTTTTAAATACAATTAATAGCCTTCCTGCTCAGACCAATACGCCGTTATGTGAAACCTTGTATGAGGCCTATCGTTATTTTAGTGGCCAAAGTATCGTATTTGGCCATCAAGATAAAAACTATGACAGTGGGGACATTAAGTACACCGCGAATAAGCCCCCTTATGACACCTCGATTGAGATTAACTCAAATACACAGTATCAGACACCTTTTAGCTCTTGCAGTGATGTCGCCTATATCATCTACATTACTGATGGAGAACCAACCCAAGATTCTGCTGCAGACGCAGATGTACAAGCTTTGATTAGTTCAAGGTCTAATGACACCTTAGACGGGGGCTCTACTACGGATGGTGGGAACTATGAATCATATACTTTTACGTCTGATATTGATGGCTCAACTAAGTCTAGTTGGCTTCCAGCATTAGCAAGTTATATGTATTGGCATGATCAGGTGCCGGGCTCGGATGCTTTTCAGCATGTAAGAACCTACACCATCGGCTTTTCACTAGATGAAGGTTCCGCTGCTGAACCATTATTGCAAGAAACAGCAAACCGTGGTGGCGGAAAATATTATTCTGCGAGTAGTACCGCATCCGATGGTGCAAGTAGTTTAGTCGCTGCATTTAGCGCCGTTTTATCTAATATTACCCAAGAGGGACAACGATTCTCAGCACCGGGTGTTGCGTACAGTAATGCCGATCCTACCCGAACCCTAGATTCCGCGTATTACGCATTGTTTGAACCATCAGCAGGACCACGTTGGGCTGGTAACTTAAAAAAATTCAAAGTGAATTCCAGTGGCACATTAGTCGACGCTAATGGTGATAATGCTATTGGTGCTAGCGGTGGAATTAAAGACACCGCTTGCAGTTATTGGAGTGATTGCTCATCTGGACCAGACGGAAACGATGTGCAACAAGGTGGTGCCGCACGTTCCTTGGTGCCAGATGATAGGACTATATACACAGACTCTGGTTCAGGGGGCTCGTTTGAGACGTTGGATGCATTGTTCTCCGGTGCTAGTGCGACGGATGTGATGACCTATTTGAATGTAACTACAGCAGACGACTTGGCTAAAGCTCTATCGTGGCTCAAAGGGAATAACGTCGATACAGACACTGATGGAACTACGTTGATGTCTGATGATTTTGATGGTGTGCGGGGCGATATTATGGGAGACCCTATGCATTCTCAGCCGCTTGCTATAGATTACGGCGGCTCCATTGGCACTTATATATTTATGGGCACCAATGAAGGGATGTTTCATGCTTTCAAGGACGAGGGAAGCTCAGTAACTGAAAGTTGGGCACTAATGCCTGAACAATTTTTACAACATGTCCCTACACTACGAGAAAACAGCTACTCCAATGGACATAGTGTTTACGGAATCGATGGGTCTCCTGTCTCCTATTTAGAGAGAAACTCTGATGGTTCAATTAAGACAGCTTGGTTGTTCTTAGGTTTACGTCGAGGCGGAAATGATTATTTTGCGTTAGATGTTACATCCCCAACTTCCCCCAAATTGAAGTGGCACCTTACTCCCTCTGATACTGGGTTTTCAGAGCTCGGGGAGTCTTGGTCGACCCCGGTTGTAGCTAGAATACCAACTGAAACAGGTCAGAAACTCGCTGTTATTTTTGGCGGTGGCTATGACGCTGCATATGATACCGGTACACCTAGCTCACCGGTGGGGCGAAATGTTTATATCGTTGACGCTGACGATGGAACTTTGATTTATAACTTTGGTGAAGGAGGTAGTACCTCTCTTCCGGGGATTGAGGATAGTATTCCTGGCTCTATCGCAACACTTGATAGTAATGGTGATGGAATTGTTGACCGCCTCTACGCCGCAGATTTAGGTGGAAATATTTGGCGAATGGATATGCCGTCGGGGACGACATCCACTTGGTCAGCGTTTAAATTTGCCTTTTTAGGCGGAGCTCTTACTTCTAACCGACATTTTTTCTACGAGCCAGTCGTCGCTCAAACTGAATTTTCTAACGTCACCACTGTGACATATACAGATGCTAGCGGAAATACCACGACAACTACAGGGTATCAAAATGTTCCTTATGACGCTGTGACATTGGGGAGTGGAAATCGGGCTGCTCCGTTAGATACTTCAGTACAAGATATGTTTTTTGTGCTGCAAGATAGGCACGTTGTTACAAAAACATTTAGCTCAGATATTATTCCTGATGCACTCACGTTGAGTAATTTATACGACGTAACCTCAAGTGCTCCATCTTCTGACGATGAGAATATTGCCTTTGGCACTAAATTGGGATGGTTCTATAGTTTCCCTGGCACAGGAGAAAAGAGTCTTTCACCGTCGACCATCATTAAAGGTAAAGTTTATTTCACCTCATTTACTCCTTCATTAGAAAATCCGGAGGAAACGTGCCAGATAACGTCTCAAGGACGCTTGTACACATTTGATCTACATAAAGGGGGGCGTACTAGTTATGAATATCGCGATATTTGTGACAATTGTATACCTCAACCACCTAAGATAGTGACGCCTCCAGATGACCCAGATGATCCTGACGCTCCCGATGCTGTCTTGATTATTGGCAGCGGGGAATGTGTCGGAGATGATTGTTCAGGAACAGTTAAATTAGAGTCTGGATTGACTACTAATAAAATTTATTACCACGTAAATGAGGATTGATATGTTGTGTAATCAAAAAAATGTCGTTGGTGGATTTACCCTCATCGAAGTCATGATTGTGGTGGTAATTATTGGTATTTTGGCCTCAATTGCCTATCCATCATATATTGATTACGTGACTCGTAGTAATCGTTCTGAGGCTCATGCAGCATTGATGAAGGTTGCAAATTTGCAGGAGCAATACTATCTGGACAATAGAGAGTACGCAGAAACACTAACTGATTTAGGGCTCTCTAGCTCTCCATATGAAACAGAGCATGGTTATTATAAAGTAAGCTCGGTTGGAGTTGATAATTTTGAATTGTCTGCAGTCCCGCAAGGCTCTCAAGCTTCTAGAGATACTAAATGCGGGACTATCACGTTGACCGAAACTGGTGAAAAGGGGCCAAGCGCGGAGTGTTGGAAATGAAAATATTGATTAGTTCATTGTTGATTACTACATCCATATTATCCACAAATGCCTTCGCGGCAAGAGTAAGTTATAAATGCTATTTAGACACCTCAAAAGGTAAAACCATAGCGTTTTACCGATGGGATGCAACTAATGTGAATGCTAAAGTTGCATCATTGGTGGCAACCAAAGTTCATCGTGCCGATGGCAAAAGCTACTACGTTAAAGAAGCTCTAGAATGTGTTCCTCAAAGCGAGGATTTCGCTTCAAAAGCTGCGAAGAGGCTGGATAAGCAGACGTTACGCTAAAAGAGTTGAGCTCTAAAATAGGGAGAACTGTATCGTTCTCCCTATTTTTTGCGTTAAACATGTACTAAATTTCGGCATCGATATAGCGTTTACGCTTTTTCGGCTTCAATTTTTCAATATCAACCAACACCACACCATCAATACAGTCACCAAAATCGGCATCTACCCCAAAATCTAAAAAGCTGACGCCTCGTTCTTGGCACAACTCGCCATATTGCTTGTACAGCGTTGGCACTGCGGCCCCCATACTTGCCAGCGTTTGTTTGAGTAGTTTGAATGACTGCTCATAATCCAATCCTTGATACAGTGCATCCAATTCAAGCTTTCGGGCGGTACTGATTTCAAATGGGTGGAAAGAGTTAGCGTAGGTATCTGCTGCCTGGAATTGGGTTTGGTAAAAATGTACCAGCATCTCTTTAGCGAGTGGTGGCAACTGATTACTGATGGTGACAGGGCCAAATAGATAGCGATATTCTGAGTGTTTTGCTAGGAAGGCGCCAATGCCAAACCAGAGATAATCAAGACTGCGTTTGCCCCAGTATTTTGGTTGTACAAAACTTCTGCCCAGCTCTAACCCTTGTTCAAAAAATGGCTCAAATTGCGGGTTGTATTGAAATAAGGATTCACTATAAAGCTGCAGACCTTGTTGATGCAGTAGTTTTGCACTGGCAAAACGATAGGCTCCAACGATTTCCAGCTCATCACGATCCCATAGCACTAGATGCCAGTAGTGAGGATCGTATTGATCGGTATCGCGACGCTTTCCCGTACCTTCGCCAACTGCGCGGAAAGAAATTTCACGTAAGCGGCCAATCTCACGCATGATAGGGCTGCTATCTTGATGACGATAGAGATAAATCTGTTTTTCATCTTGGGTTTCACCCAGCAGTTCGCATTCCGAGAGTGCTCGCTGTAATGCTTGCCGGTCTTCCGGATGAGCTATGGCGCTTTGTGTCTTAAATATTCCCGCGCGGTTCTTTCCGATACGATACAGATGGTTTTTCAGTAGATTGACTTTGGTCTTGAGCGTGAAATCATTGCCTGCAACCGCATCAGCAGGGATAAGTCCGCCGATCCGTACTGGAAAGGTACGATTGCTTTGTTTGAACATCTCTTTGACCAACATCAGCGTGGCCAGCGGCTTATAAATCATCGACGCACCATAAAAGGCGGCAGAGTTTTTGGCACTCACGTACATAGGCAGTAGTGGCGCGTTACAACTGGTAGCAATACGCAAAAATCCGGCATGCCAGTGAGTATCACGAACTCCGTTTGGACGTAACCGAGAGACCTCTCCGGCAGGAAAAATCAACACTGCGCCCTCATCGTTGAGGTGTTGGTGGATTTTTTCTAGCTGCGGTTTCGGTGTTCCCCCCGTCATATTCCTTACTGGCAGCAGTAGATTGTGCAGTGGTGATAGCTGCATCAATAACTCATTGGCAACAACCTTAAGGTCAGCGCGCACTTCACTAATGAGTTTTATCAGCACTAAGGCATCGAGTGACCCAATTGGATGATTCGCAAATATCACGACACGCCCCGTCGGCGGGAGATTTTCCCATTCCACATCTGGCACTGTGTAGGAAATATTAAAATACTGCAGCACTTGTTCGACAAAATCACTGCCTTGCAGATGGCTAAACTGCTCGGCTATTTGGTTGCATTGCTGCTCATTTAACATGAAGCGCAGCATCGCTTTAGTAGGTTTTGCTAACCAAGGTTTGTTGTTGAGGGTTGGGAGGTTCTCTTCTACCACTTTATCGACGGTGAATATCATGCTTGGCCTTTACGATTGAAAAGCGCCAGCCGTCTATAACGGACGGTTTATGGCAGTGTTGAGTACACTGTAAGCAGCATGTTTGACTGAGATATGAAGCCAGAATGGCAGAATTATGACAGAAAGGTGGGGCAAGCCCGGCGTCAGATGCTTGGCCGGGCTTCAGATGGCGTTAGAAAAACAGATGGGCCATGCCCGCAATCACTGGCAGGGTCACTAATGTGCGTAGTAAAAAGATGATGAATAGTTCGCCAGCATTCACCGGAATTTTACTGCCGATAAGTAGCGCGCCGACTTCACTCATGTAGATAAGCTGAGTAACGGATAATGCCGCGATAACAAAACGGGTGATTTCCGCATGAATCCCGTTACTGGCCAAAATCGACGGAATAAACATGTCGGCAAAGCCTACCACAATGGTTTTCGACGCTTCGGTGGCTTCTGGTAACTGCAGTAGCTCCAGTAACGGACGAAATGGCATACCTAAGTAATCAAATACTGGCGTGTGTTCGGCGATAATCAGCGCGGTTGTTCCTATGGCCATCACCACCGGAATAATGCCAAAAATCATATCAATAACGTTCTTTCCGCCTTCAGAGACAATCTGTTTTACGCCACCGACATTACAGGCTTTCTCCATCGCTAGATGAAAGCCCCATGACAGTACATGATGATGTTCCGGTACCGCTTCATCGTTTTCATGGCGCGGCGTACCGTTGATGTATTCATCTTTCTTCCATCTTAGCGGTGGCAGTCTTGGGACGACGATTGCCGCAACAAAACCCGCTAAACATACCGTGAGATAAAAGGGCACAAATTTAGCTTCTAAACCAACTTGAGCAATGACCACTAAGCTAAAGGTGATAGATACAGCCGAGAAGGTTGTACCAATAATGGCGGCTTCTCGTTGTGTGTAAAACTTATCTTCATATTGTTTACTGGTGAGTAGAATCCCTACACTTCCGTCACCAAGCCAAGAGGCAACACAATCAATGGCGCTGCGGCCAGGCAGATTAAACACTGGGCGCATAATGGTAGTGAGCAATGTGCCAAACAGTTCTAGCAGGCCAAAGTTAAGCAATAGCGGCAGTAATAAACCTGCAAAGAAAAAGACACAAAACAACACTGGTAGCAGATCACCTAACACCAAGCCGCCAGTGTCGGCGGAGGTTACCGCATCAGGACCAAAACCAAAGTACGTCATGGCAATAAACACAGCCCCGAATAATCTGACGACTAACCAGAATGGATTGACGTTGAAGAGATTATTGAGAAAGCCGCTGGTTCTGACAAATTTAGGTTTAATTAGCACAACAAGCAGCGATATTAGCGCCATCGCTATTACGATGACGGTAATCAGCCCAGTAATGGCATCACCGATAGCGGCCTGTAAGGCTTTGGCAAGGATCGCGACCGGAATGGTCACTGCATCTTGGTAACTTATTGGCGTCATAAATAAAAAGACCCCGATAAGCGAAGGAACGATAAAAGTGAGAAGTTGTTTTACTGTATGTTTTTTTATTGTTGTCACATTCATTATCCGTTTTATGCTGAGTGTAAGCAAAATGGAGGGCTTACTGCCAAAGCGCCGCATTTTAGCGGCAAAGAACTAAGGTTACCTTGTCGATAAAAGCTTGTAAATTTTGGATAACTAAATCGTGCGGTGAGCGGCGATGCAATCTCTCATGCTATGCGAGTGTTTGCGGCATGATGATCCAAAGCGGTGTTCATCATATGGGGCTATTACTAAGACTAAAGCGTGATATGGGGAGCCGTTATCTAGGATATGATATTGAAAAAGCATAATAAATGGCACAGTGTGATACAGCTAAGGTACTAGTGTTAACAATTGTATGATAGTTTTTACTCATTCAACTGGCATGATTGACATTGGTCAATTATTTGATGTGTTGGATCAGTACTCTACCTTCAACCTAGGGCGTTTGTACTGGGGAAACGGCGAACATGGAAAAACAGATGCGACTTGTCCGCCTTGCCGTAGGCTTTGGCGGGTTAGGGATATTCGGTATTACCATAGGTGTGCTTGTCGCACTTGTGGGAGCTGCGTCTGTCCTCTCCGAACATATTACGCCACTCAACTTTACCCTGAGTGAGCTAGGCAATTATGGGCATTCTCCATTTGCCGTGGTGCTCAATGGCGGCCTGTTCTTTGGCAGTCTCTGTTTAGTCTTGTTCTGTTTGTATTCGATGCCATTGACGAAAACCGTTTCTGGAGCCTTGTGTTATCTCACTATGGCGATTGCTTGCTTGACGCTCGCGGGGATCGGCTTGTTTCCGATCAACGTGTATCACTTACATACTATGATGGTGAAGTGGTTCTTTATTCTGGGGTCGATGAGCGCGTTATTTTATCTGGTAAATCTATCACTTGGTTTTCAGGCGTTATTCAAAACCTGGTCATGGCTGCCTGCTGGATTAGCTCTAGTAGGTCAAGCTTCGTTTCTAATCTTGCCACTATTTAAATTGGGACTCACCGACGGCGATCGTCCCTTCTATCATGAGATGGTATTGGAAGGCGGCAGACCTGAGTTCTGGTGGCCTGCCGTAATCGAGTGGTTTAGCTTTTCTGTATTTCTGCTGTGGATTGTGACCTTACTTATCGACAAGTGGTATTACCTGCGGCGCAATGCCTCTCGTCCGTAATAGCGGCGAAATATCACAAATAGCGCATCCCCGGAGCATCATGCCAATAGCCATTGCAACGGATACTAGGGACGTCATCAGACTCTTCGCCTTTGATTAGCGCCGTCACCAAACCTATGCTGTTAATGCTATCTGGCGACACTCTAAACCAATCTACCCCCATTGTTCGCATCTGCTGGATCTCCGAACGTAGGTCACAACAGGCTGCTGACTGCGTTTGAACACCGTTGATACGTAGCAACTCCTGATGTTCCATTGTTTGAGTCAGTAAGCCTTTAGGGTAACGGCTGCAGATGGTATCGCAGTTGTCTTTGTTTAAGCCGTGATGGCGAGCGGTAAAGCAGCGAGCTGAATGCGCTAAAGGCAGATAGCCATAACCTAAAACTTCAATTTCAAACGATGGTTGGCTAGTAATAATCGGCGCCAACCATTTTTGGGAAAGGTCGACTGGCATGACAAAGCGCTGCATCCCCCAATTTGCCATTTTCTGCAGTGAGGTCAGGTTGTAATTATTAATTCCGGGGCCACACACAAACGGCAATTGCTGTTCAACCGCAAGCGCAAGGGCACCCATGTCATTTACTTCGAGGGTCACGCTGCTATTGGTTAATTGCTTACGCAATTCCTGTATTTCAGCATCTGACTGAATTAATGCGAGTGTTGAAAATACGACTTCTTTACCTGCGCTACGTAGCATATCAGCGAGATCAAAATAGTCTTGCCAACGTAACTTCCGTCTTTTGCTGCAAACTGTTTCGCCAAGGTAAACCAAGGGGATCGGGCTTACTGCTACTTCTCGATAAAAGTCCTCAACAGCTGCCTTATCCCAACAATACTGCAACGGACCTAGTGAAAACTTCATAACGATTTAATCCTATTGCCAACTTCTATCGTAAGCGCCAGCAGTGGTCGCTTGTCCCTCAGATACCTTTCTGAGGACTTCATGCCACTGTGCTTCGGTCTGGAATTTTTCGGGCGATGCTTGATAACGATCTACCGCTTGGCGCCACACGCGTGTGACTTGCGTGACATATGCGGGGCTACGTTGTCGTCCCTCAATTTTTAGCGAATTGACACCTGAACGCGCCAACTCAGGTAGCAGCTCCAATGTACTTAAGCTGGTAGGGGACTCTAAAATAAACTCTGGCTGTTCGTCGTCTTCAGCAAGATAGCGTCCTTTGCAGATCACCGGATAACCGATGGTTTCATTTACGCCTGTGCTATCAACTAAAATGTTGTTCAAGCGGGTTTGACGATTTCCTTGGCATTCTTGCCAGCGCACATGTTTGGCGGGAGAGCAGGAGCCGCCGCGGTTGGGCGATTCTCCCGTGACATAAGAAGATAACTGGCAGCGTCCTTCTGCCATAATGCACAAGCTACCATAGGCAAACACTTCTAATTCAACGTTAGTTTGTTGTGAAATGTCACGTATTTGCCGCATAGATAGCACGCGCGGCAATACTGCGCGGCGAATGTTGAATTGCTGCTGATAGAAATTTAAAGCCGTGGCATTACTGACGCTCGCTTGTACCGATAGATGCAACGGCATCTGTGGATGCTTATTGGTTGCATAATCGAGTAGAGATATATCGGCCATGATTAACGCATCGGCGCCGTAGTCTGCGGCCGCATCAATAGCATCGTACCAGCGCTGTTCTAAGCCTGTTTGCGCGAAGGTGTTGATGGCGAGGTACATTTTCTTTCCCGCATGTTGCAGCAGTTTTGCTGCTTGCTTCAATGTGTCAGGCGTAAAGTTAAGACCAGCAAAAGAGCGGGCATTTGTATTGTCCTTCACACCAAGATAGACAGCATCGGCCCCCGCATTAATTGCGGCTTTGAGAGATGCCATATTGCCGGCAGGACACAGGAGTTCCATGAGTGATTCCCTTCCAATTAATCAATCCGCCGATATTAACGAGGAATCTTGCTCACAGAATTGATTTGAAACAGGTTTGTTTGCATAACCACGGGGTAAACTAAAGTGTTTTAGTTGTTGATAAGGTCATGTTATGCAGGGATATTTTGCAAATAAGTTCGTGGCGAACTTTTTGAGTAATGCGCCACAGTTAGTGGCAAAGCCTTTGGCTATTTTGCCGTTTCCCATTAAGCAGTTAGTGTTACGTCAATTGAGTCAGACCTTACTGCAGGAAGCAATTGAACAACAATGCCTTACCTTTATGGAGAACAAGTGGGTTGGAATTAGCATAACTGACCTAGAGCTCAATTTTGAGATCAGTTACCGCCACCCTCGCTTAGTTGTCCGGCCCTCACAGCAAGCTGATGTGACTTTTAGTGCCCGTAGCGATGAGTTATTACTGATTGCTGCCGGGAAAGAAGATCCTGATGCGCTATTTTTTAGACGACAGCTTTGGATAGAGGGCGATACTGAATTGGGGTTGCAGGTTAAGAATCTGCTAACTTCACTCGATGCCGATAAACTGTCGCCGTTAATTCGTTATGCGCTGCAATATTCTTCGCAGTTATTGCTCTGGTTGCAACAGCAGGCTCAGCCATCGCCAGTTGCTTCGGCATATTGATATTCATCAATCTCTGATAAAAAAATAGCGACCCAAAGGGTCGCTGAGAAATTTATCTTGGTTGCGCTAGAAACCAACAAAAGGGAGATTAATGATGAACGAGAAAAACTGTTCAAATATTCAGACTAAGGCTTTTTAAAAAAGTTCTCTTGTTGGTGATCTTTTTTACTGGGTACCGTTGCATAATTTGCAGCTGTCAATTTAAGTAAGATTAAAATCAAAAAGTTATCTGAAATCTTCAATAATGCTTCGCTTTGTTCTCTATACCGCCGCTCTAACTCCCTGCTTGCCTGATAAGAATAACCGCCATATCCAACGCAAAAAAAATGGCAGTCAATGACTGCCATAAATGAAGTTCGAAGACCCTGTGCGCTAGTCCAGCATCTTCAAGGGAGGATAATGATGAAACACAAATTCGCTTCATATGTTATGACTGGAGCGGAATTAAAAAGTTCAGATGTAAGCAAAAAATTTAAAAAAAATGGCAACTTAAAAAGTTGCCATAAAATAAAGTAGATCAGAGCTGATATTTGAGTGCGCTAGAACTCTAAATATCACAAGGGAGATGATGAAACACATTAAGCAGTCTCAGTAATTAGGACATTGGCAAACTCGAATTGGTTCCCTTCTACGGGATAAAAAATATAAAAATTTTTATCATGATGATTTTAAAAGTAAAAAGGCAACCAATATTGGTTGCCTTTTAGGGAATTTACAAGGAGTGAGACAAGGTGTCCTACAACATTACGGACGCTCATCGGCTCATATTTTCAGACAGGCTCTATACAGGTTAGTTCCATCGAAATATCAATTTTGACAATAAAAAAAGGCAGCTTAATAAAAGCTGCCTTCTGATCCATCTGGGGATCAATGGGGCTGCGCTAGAAGCCCCTCTAGGGAGAATGATGAACAAAAAATCCGTTCACTATGTTGGATACAAAAACCCGTATTGAGTTCCAATGAAGGCGTGATTTTTTTAATAAATTTTTTGGTGACTCGCTAAGCTTATGAACAAAATGCATATTTTTTGTTTGAAATAGCGGTGAATTGTGCCCCGGTTCGTGGGTGAACCATGTTATCTTTGGCGTCATAGCATGATGTACGCGAACGACCTATGCTCGTTTTTGTCATCCATAGGATGAGTTTTAGTCGGCATTTGGAACTTCCGCGGTAGTATTTAAGACATTGGGAGAGAAATGTGGCCCAACCGATAGAGACCAATACCGATCCTGTGGTTCAGGATGTCGGGCAAGTCATTCATAGTGTGACCCTGGCTGACAGTGAATCTCAAGCCGAGATCTTTGAAGAGGTATTAGAAGAGTTTGATGCTGGTACCGTGGCATTACTGCTCGAATCACTGCCGCTTGAACAACGTTATCAACGTTGGCTTCAGGTTGAGGAAGATGTGCGCGTTGATGTTCTCAGTGAAATGCGTGCCGACCCTCGCTTTAGTATTCTCAAACAACTCCCAGATGAACAACTCGATGAAATTTTAGCCGGGTTAACCCCCGAAGCGATGATCGACTGGAGTGACTCTCTGCCTGATCGTTATATCGATCGCGCCTTGCAGCAGATGGGCGATCGTCAGCGGCAACGATTTGAGGTATTTGACCAGTATTCAGAGAATCAGATTGGTCGTTATATTGAGCACCAGTTGCTTGCACTAGATGAGACCGCCAGTGTGGCGCAGGCACAGCGATTTTTCCGTAGAACCGATCTTGATTGCTGCAACAGCCTGTTTTTAGTCGATGAGCAGGATAAATTTGTCGCGAGTGTCACGCGTTATGACGTCTTTCGGGCTGAGCCGAGTGCTAGATTGTGTGATATCGCCGAGGAAGACGCTCGTATTTTACGGGCTGATATGTCACTGCTCGAAGCTGCTGAAGCGATTGAACATAGCGAGGTTACCGAGTTGCCTGTCGCAGATAGCGATGGCACCTTAATTGGGCGTTTAACCTTACGTACCGCAACGGCACTGGTGCGTGAGCATTATGAAGCGCAGATGATGGCGCATGCCGGTATGGATGAAACTGCCGACTTATTTGCCCCAGTTTTTTCAGGCGCAAAGCGTCGTGGTTTGTGGTTGGGCATTAATTTGCTGACGGCTTTTTTAGCATCAGCAACTATTGGTTTATTTGAAAATGTGTTGGATAAAGTCGTCGCTTTGGCAGTGTTGATGCCAATTGTGGCGTCAATGGGCGGCATCGCAGGCTCTCAGACCTTAACCTTGATGATCCGCGGTATGGCGATGGGGCAGATTTCGGTTGGTAACCTGTTTGCGTTATTCCGAAATGAATTAGCTATTGGCGCCATTAATGGGGTTGCATGGTCAATTGTGATCGGTGCAATAGCCGGTTGGTGGTTTGCTGATGGTGTCATGGGGATAACTATCGGCATTGCCATATTAGTCAACTTGCTGATGGCGGCGATGGCAGGGGTATTTATTCCGATGCTTCTGCAAAAACTCAATCAAGATGCCGCACTATCAGGTTCAGTTATTCTCACAACCGTGACTGATGTGGTGGGCTTTTTTGCGTTTCTTGGCATTGCCAGTTTGTTCTATCTTTAAGGCGATTCACTAAGGCTCAAATAAAAACGCTCTGCACAGGCAGAGCGTTTTTTATGGCGGCAAATTAATTCACAAATGCTTGGATTTGTTTGAGAATGCCGGCGCCGTCTAGGCCGAGTTCTGCGATGATTTCGACCGGGCTACCATGTTTGATAAATTCATCAGGTAAACCAATTTGCAGTACGGGTTTGCAAATCTGCTGTTTGGCTAGATATTCGAGTACACCACTACCGGCTCCGCCCATAACGACGTTCTCTTCCACGGTCACCAACACATCGTGGCTCTCTGCCAACTGTTTGAGTAACGCTTCGTCTAACGGTTTAACAAAACGCATATCAGCCACGGTCGCATTCAGCTCTTCTGCTGCTTCGAGTGTTGCGGCCAGCGTTGTTCCAAAGTTGATGATGGCAATTTTTTTACCTTCGCGTTTGATAACCCCTTTGCCAATTGGCAAGGCCGTCATCTCTTCAACCTGTTTTGCACCAGTGGCGCTGCCGCGTGGGTAACGAACGGCAACCGGGCCATCTTGATAGCAATAGCCGGTGTAGAGCATCTGCCGACATTCGTTTTCATCAGACGGCGCCATAATCACCATGTTAGGAACACAGCGCAGATAAGTCAGATCAAATGCGCCTTGGTGGGTCGGACCATCGGCGCCCACAATACCGCCCCTATCGACCGCAAACACCACAGGTAAACGTTGCAATGCGACATCATGGATGACCTGATCATAGGCGCGTTGCAAGAAGGTCGAATAAATCGCTACAACTGGCTTATAACCTTCACAGGCAAAGCCTGCACCTAAGGTCACCGCATGTTGCTCAGCGATTGCAGCGTCAAAATATTGCTCTGGAAAACGCTGCGAAAATTCCACCATACCTGAACCTTCACGCATTGCAGGCGTAATCCCCAGTACCTTTTCATCCTGGCTGGCAATGTCACATAGCCATTTGCCAAAGACTTCAGAGAAGGTGGGTAACCCTGGTTTTGTATCAGGTTTGCGGAATTGGCTAGGATCAAATTTAGGCACAGCATGCCAGCCAATAGGATCTTTCTCCGCTGGCTCATAACCTTTACCTTTCTTGGTCATGATGTGCAGCAGTTGCGGACCTTGTAGCCCCCGCATGTTTTTCAGTGTTTCCACCATGGCATCAACATCATGGCCATCGATTGGGCCGATATAGTTGAAGCCGAGTTCTTCAAACAGCGTGCCCGGTACCATCATGCCTTTCAGGTGTTCTTCGGTGCGGCGCGCCATCTCTTTGATGACCGGCATACCTTTCAATACCTTTTTACCGCCTTCACGGATGGTGGTGTAGAAACGACCTGACATCAGTTGGGCAAGATGCTTGTTGAGCGCGCCAACGTTCTCCGAGATCGACATCTCGTTGTCGTTTAGCACAATCAGCATATCTTTATCTAAGTCGCCAGCATGGTTAAGTGCTTCAAACACCATGCCACCGGTCATGGCGCCATCGCCGATAACCGCAACTACTTTACGCCCCGCTTGTTCCTTGTCAGCCGCGACTGCCATCGCTAATGCGGCAGAAATTGACGTGCCAGAGTGACCAACACTAAAGGTGTCGTAAGGGCTTTCTTCACGCCAAGGGAAGGGATGTAATCCTTCTTTTTGACGAATGGTGTGCATTTGCTCGCGACGCCCCGTCAAAATTTTATGCGGATACGCTTGATGGCCGACGTCCCACACGAGGCGATCAAACGGTGTGTTAAACACGTAATGTAGGGCGACGGTCAATTCAACCGTTCCTAAACCTGAAGCGAAATGCCCACTGGAACGTCCGACTGACTGCAGCAAAAAGGCTCTGAGCTCATCGGCCAGCTGTGGCAAAACAGCCTGTGGTAACTCGCGGAGTTCTTCCGGCGTATTGGCTTGTGCCAATACTGGAAACTGAGTGATATCCAGACTCATAAAATCATTCATTATGTTATTTATACTCGCCGCTCGATGATATAGCGGGCGAATTCTGCAATTATGCGGTTATTGTAGGGCAAATCATCCAAGGCTGATAGTGCATCTTGTAGCAGTTGTTGCGCCGTCGATTTTGCCCCATCAAGACCCAACAAACGCGGGTAAGTGCTCTTATTCGATTTAGTATCAGAACCTTGCGGTTTACCCAGTTCTTCAGTCGAGCTGGTGAGATCCAGAATGTCGTCTTGAACCTGAAACGCCAACCCAATCGCTTCAGCGTATTCACCAAGACGTTGATGGGTGAGGGGATTACTTTCAGCGGCAATCACTGCCAGTTCGACCGCACAACGGATCAGCGCACCGGTTTTCAAACGATGCAATTGGGTTAACTGCGCTAAATTAATCTGCTTATCCGTCGCGGCCATATCGAGCGCTTGGCCACCACACATACCGTGGTAACCCGAAGCCAGCGCCAGAGACTTCACCATGGCGAGTTGTTGGGTAGCGCTGAAATGACTATCGCTACTGAGGATTTCAAACGCCAAAGATTGCAGTGCGTCACCAGCGAGAATTGCGGTGGCCTCATCAAAGGCAATATGCACAGTAGGCTGGCCACGGCGCAGCTCATCATCGTCCATTGCAGGTAAGTCATCATGGATGAGCGAATAAGCATGAATACACTCAATGGCGGCGGCGCAGTTATCCAATTTATCTGCCGCAACGCCCAACATTTCGCCCACAGCATAAACCAAAAATGGCCTTACACGTTTACCACCCAATAACACTCCGTGACTCATTGCGGCTTTTAACGCTGGGTCGGTGACTGGGAGGTTTTCTAACAGGGACGCGAGATGTTGATTAACACGTTGTTGGTAGTGGGCAATAGCGTCAGATAACAATTACTGTTCCTCAGATTCAAACGGAGATAGCGGAGCTTGAGTATCATTGCTGAGAAGAATGGCAACTTTCTGTTGCGCTTGCTCTAACTTGTCTTGGCTGGCGCGAACCAGATGCACACCACGCTCAAACTGCTTGAGGGCATCATCAAGGGCTACATCGCCTTGTTCCAGTTCAGTCACTATCTGTTCCAGTTCACCAAGTGACTGCTCGAAACTGAGATTTTCGGGTTTCTTCGCCACATCAAAATCCTGTAATTCAATCTGGAACAAGAGTATACCAGCCATCATAGGCCGACGGCGACCATCCTTTTTAACCCAGTTGCGGCAGCTCTCACTAAAAGTGCTCAAACGGTATATCAGCGATGGCTAACGGTCAAACCAGAAGCGTTGGAATTTGGGACGCCGCACGCTTTGTGTCATAAAATTATTTCGATTATTCGAAAATCTCTCTAAACTTGCGGAAGCTCTGACCGATAAAACAATATATAGAACCCGTTTAAATTGAGTAAGTTGATTATATACTTACCTCTTCACACGGAAAGGTCAGCGTTATTTCTGCCAGCGGCAATTTCGACGGCGTGCTGAATAAGGTAATTGAGGAGCAATAGTGGATTTAGCAACGATAATTGGGCTTCTTGGCGGGTTCGGTTTTGTTATTGGCGCGATGGCGACCTCGGGTGGCATTGGCATTTTTATTGATACTGCGTCAATTTTGATTGTGGTTGCGGGCAGTATGTTTGTGGTGATGATGAAGTTTAACCTCAAACAGTTCCTTGGCGCCGTAAAAATCGCACTCAAAGCCTTTATGTTTAAGTTGGATAAGCCAGAAGATCTTATCGAACAGTCTGTCACTATGGCTGACGCTGCACGTAAAGGTGGTTTCTTAGCGTTGGAAGAAGCGCAAATTTCCAACTCCTTTATGCAAAAAGCAGTCGATATGCTGGTGGATGGTCACGATGGTGAAGTGGTGCGTGAAGCACTTGAAAAAGATATTGCCCTCACCGAAGAACGCCATAAAGCGGGGATCAGTATTTTTAAAGCGATGGGCGATGTAGCGCCTGCGATGGGGATGATTGGTACGCTCGTCGGCTTGGTGGCGATGTTGTCTAACATGGACGATCCAAAATCTATCGGACCTTCAATGGCCGTGGCCTTGTTAACGACCTTATACGGCGCCATGATCGCCAACATGTTGTGTTTGCCGATTGCAGATAAGTTGTCGTTACGTATGGGCGAAGAGATGCTTAACCGTAATTTAATTATGGATGCAGTTTTAGCCATTCAGGATGGTCAGAATCCGCGTGTGATTGAAGGCTTTTTGAAGAACTATCTTGCGGAAAGTCAGCGCAAGGTTGAAACCACCGGCGGAGAGTAGCCATGGCAAAGCCTAAGTGCGACTGTCCACCACCCGGCGCGCCCATGTGGTTGGCAACTTTTGCTGACCTCATGTCGTTGCTGATGTGCTTCTTTGTATTGCTGTTAGCATTCTCTGAGATGGATGTGCTGAAATTTAAGCAGATCGCCGGTTCAATGAAGTATGCCTTCGGCGTACAGAACAAAGTTGAAGTGAAGGACATTCCCAAAGGAACGTCAGTCATCGCGTTAGAGTTTCGTCCGGGACGCCCGGATCCTACCCCGATAGAAATCATTAACCAGCAAACCAACGAAATGACGCAGCCGACCTTGGATTTTCAGGCGGGTGAAGATGACAGTGCGGGTGGCACGCAAAAGCAAAATGGCACCCAGCGTGGTGGCGAAGCGCAAGCCACAGCGCAGGAGCAAGCTGAAGCGAAAAAGAGCCAAGAGCACGAAGCGACGCAAAAAGAGATCAACGATGAAGCCAAACGCATGGCAGAGAAGCTCAATAAAGAAATTATTGATGGCGCCATCGAAATTGAGTCTCTGGGGCAACAGATTATTATCCGCATTCGTGAAAAAGGCGCTTTTGCATCGGGGTCTGGTTTCCTGCAACCACAATTTAGACCTGTTATTCGCGCCATTGGTGAATTACTGAAGGACGTTCCGGGAATTGTGACTGTTTCAGGCAATACCGATGGGGCGAATATCAGTAATGAACTTTATCGGTCTAACTGGGATTTATCAGCGCAGCGTGCGGTGGCGGTTGCTCACGAATTAATTGCGGTTCCGGGCTTTGACCAAGATCGTATGAAGGTTGTTGGATTAGCATCAACCAATCCTTTGGTGCCCAATGATACGCCTGAGCATCGTGCACAAAATCGTCGCGTTGAAATTGCGATTGAACAAGGTAAGGCGATGGAATCTGATGACGAAATTCAGGTAACGCCCAAGAGGAATCCGTAAGCTTGCAAGCTTTAAAAATGCCGACCTAATGTCGGCATTTTTTATGCTGTTTTACCGCTAAGGTATTTATCCGCACACCACCGCGCAATATCAGCGCTTTTAATGGGCGACATGCCGCGCTTTTGCTATACTGCGCCGATTGCCGTTTTTTAAGCTGTTGTTCCGGACGTTTCATGAAGTTTATCGTTAAGCTGTACCCCGAAATTATGATGAAGAGCAAGCCGGTGAGAATGCGTTTCACCAAGATGCTCGAATCCAATATTCGTAATGTATTGAAGAAAGTTGATGAAGGCGCCGCTGTGCTAAGACAGTGGGATCGGTTGATGGTACATGTACCGGCTGACAAGCCTGAATTAGTGGATGTTTTTGCTGAACGGTTGGCCTGTATTCCGGGGATTTCGGTGATAAGCCAAGTCAATGAATACAGCTTTGAAACCGTGCACGATATCTATGAACATGCACAGCGTGCATTTGCCGAGCAGATTGCTGGAAAAACGTTTTGTGTACGGGTCAAGCGCAGTGGCAAGCATGAGTTTAACTCTATCGATGTTGAAAAATATGTCGGCGGCGGTTTGAACCAACATACAGAAGCGCTTGGCGTTAAACTGAAAAATCCTGATACCACAGTCAATATCGAAATTAACCAAGACAAGCTGTATTTGGTTGAGAAAAAGATTCAAGGTCTTGGTGGTTTCCCTATCGCTACTCAAGAAGATGTATTGTCGCTGATCTCCGGTGGTTTTGACTCTGGTGTGTCGAGCTTCCAGTTCATCAAAAAGGGCGCCCGCACCCATTATTGTTTCTTCAATCTTGGTGGCGCTCAGCACGAAATTGGTGTGAAACAGGTCGCGCATCATCTGTGGAAGCGTTATGGCGAGTCACACAAAGTGAAATTTGTCAGTGTACCGTTTGAGCCTGTGGTCGAAGAGATCCTAGAACGCATCGATAACGGCATGATGGGAGTCGTCCTTAAACGTATGATGATGCGTGCTGCTAGCCGAGTTGCCGAGCGTTTAGGTATTCAAGCACTGGTGACGGGGGAAAGCCTCGGTCAGGTGTCGAGCCAAACGCTGACGAACCTGAATGTGATTGACCGCTGTACCGATTTATTGATCCTGCGGCCACTTATCACCATGGATAAGCAAGATATCATCGACCAAAGCCGGATTATCGGTACCGAAGATTTCGCGAAATCTATGCCAGAATACTGTGGCGTGATTTCACAGCGCCCAACCGTTAAAGCAGTGCTGTCCAAAATTGAAGCGGAAGAAACCAAGTTTTCTGAAGACCTGTTGGATCGTGTGATTGCGGCGGCAGAAGTGATTGATATTCGGGAGATCGCCACCAGTATGGATACTAAAGTCACTGAAACTGAAACCGTTACCACGGTGGGTGAACAGCAAGTCATCATCGATATTCGTGCGCCGGAAGAAGAGGAACGTAAGCCGTTGCAAGTTAGCGATGCAGAAGTGCAACATATTCCGTTCTTTAAGTTAGCGACCGCATTTGGTGATTTAGATAAGAGTAAAACCTATCTGCTTTACTGTGACCGCGGGGTGATGAGTAAACTGCAGGCACTATACCTACTGGAGCAGGGGCATCAAAACGTTAAGGTTTATCGCCCGTAAACCGAGTATCTTCTCCAAAGCCGCGCTTTTTAGTGCGGCTTTTTTGTATCTGCTTGCTGCGGTCTTCGGCAACCGCGTGGTTTTTATCGCAATCTTGTTTAAAAGGCTGGCATCTATTTATGATTAAATGCCAAAATACGGATTAGAAAATCTAATAAGAATACTCAAGGAAATTTATGAGCAAGCGACTTCCGCCGCTGAATGCCGTCAAAGCATTTGAAGCGGCAGCCCGACACTTAAGCTTTACCCGTGCCGCTGAAGAGTTGTTTGTTACCCAAGCTGCTGTGAGTCATCAGATCAAAGCATTGGAAGACTTTTTAGGGCTCAAGCTATTTCGTCGTCGCAACCGCTCACTGCTGCTGACCGAGGAAGGGCAGAGCTACTTTCTCGAAATTAAAGATATTTTTACGCAATTAGCCGATGCGACTGACCGCTTGCTGGCTCGCAGTGCGGTGGGCTCGCTGACGGTCAGTATGTCGCCAAGCTTTGCAATTCAATGGCTGGTGCCGCGGTTGGCTAAATTCAGCGAGAAAAATCCCGATATTGATGTGCGTATTAAAGCGGTTGATGGTGAATCTGGCTCACTCACCGATGATGTCGACGTGGCGATATACTATGGCCTCGGCAGTTGGACTGGATTACGCGCTGATAAATTGCGTAATGAAGTGCTCATTCCTGTCTGTTCGCCGATGTTGCTGAAAGGGCCTAAACCGTTAACCCAACCATCAGATTTAAAGTTTCATACCTTGCTGCATGATATGAGTCGCCAAGATTGGCAGGCGTGGTTTCGTCAGTGCGGGGTAACCGATGTTAATGTGAATCAAGGGCCTATCTTCAGTCACTCATCATTAGTGTTGCAGGCCGCAGCGCACGGTCAGGGGGTCGCTTTGGGCTATAGCGTGCTAGCGAAGCCAGATATTCAGGCTGGACGCTTGGTTTGCCCGTTCCAAGAGGTGTTGGTAAGCAAAGATGCTTACTATCTGGTCTGCCAGCAAAAGCATGCTGAGCTCGGCAAGATTGTCGCTTTTCGTGAGTGGATGTTAGAGATGTTTGCTGAGGAGTCGCGTAGTGAATTACTCCCAGGATGATTGGATTTATCAACCCGCTGCCAATGCCGACACTTTGCTGATTTTTGCTCATGGTGCGGGAGCGGATATGAGCCAT
This sequence comes from Shewanella mangrovi, assembly GCF_000753795.1. Lineage (GTDB taxonomy): Bacteria > Pseudomonadota > Gammaproteobacteria > Enterobacterales > Shewanellaceae > Shewanella > Shewanella mangrovi. The sequence continues at coordinate 395,832 of NZ_JPEO01000003.1, read as the reverse complement.
GACTTTATGCAAACCATGGCGGACTTATTAGTTGATGCTGGCTTCTCTGTGTTGCGGTTTAACTTTCCTTATATGCAAAAATCGGCACTTGACGGAAAGCGTCGGCCGCCCGATCGCGCTGCTACATTATTGGCCTGTTGGCACAACACACTTGAGCTTGTCTTGCAGCAATATCCCGCAGATAACGTCTTTTTACTTGGCAAGTCTATGGGCAGTCGCATCGCCACCATGTTGGCTGGGCAAGCGTTGCCCGCAGTTGTGAAAGGTGTTATCAGCTTGGGTTATCCATTTTTGCCGAAAGGTAAAAATGAGCCACGACTTGATGCTATCAATGATTGCAAATTACCTTTGCTGATCGTGCAAGGCGAACGCGATAGTTTTGGTACGCGTGAGCAACTTACGTGTTGGCCATTACCAGCCTTGGTTGAGTTACAGTTTGTACCGGACGGTAATCATAGTTTTGAACCGCGCAAACTTTCTGGGGTCACACTGATGCAGAATTACCATCAGGCTGTGAGCCATATCCTTGCTTTTACTCGGAGTCATCAATGAAAAAAGGATTATTTATGTTGGCCGCCATTAGCGGCTTTTTTGCGGTTGCTTTGGGCGCTTTCGGTGCTCATGGGTTAAAGAATGTTGCGCCGCCGCATTTGATTGAAATCTTTAATCTTGGGGTGGAATATCAGTTTTACCATACCTTCGCGTTGATTGCGGTTGCTATGGCCGGACATTGGATCAATTCGCGATTATTAAACTGGGCCGCCGGGCTTTTTATTGCGGGAATTTTTCTATTTTCCGGTTCGCTGTATTTGTACGCCATGCTGGGCGTCAAAATGCTCGGGATCATTACGCCATTTGGAGGCGTTTGCTTCCTGATTGCGTGGATGCTGTTAGCTGCTGCGGTTTATCGTCATCGTATGGATGAAACCGGGCTTTGATTTGCTATACTTGCCGCCGTTTTGGGCTAGACGAAAGAATCCATGAATAACCTGTTTCTATTTTGCCGTGCCGGCTATGAGAAAGATTGTGCGGCAGAGATCCAAGATGCTGCCAACTTTTTTGGGGTCGCTGGTTTTGTTAAAGCGGCAAAGGATGCCTATGTGCAGTTCCAGTGTTTTACCGCAGAAGATGCCGATAAGTTGGGTAAAGAGCTGTCGTTGGAGCGACTGATCTTCGCGCGGCAGATGTTTGTCAGCAGTGATTTGTTGACGGATTTACCGGTAGAAGATCGAATTTCGCCGATTGTCGCGCAGCTAGAAAATGCGCCTAAAGCTGGCGAACTGCGGGTAGAAACGCCTGACACCAATGAGGCTAAAGAACTGCTGACCTTTTGTCGCAAGTTTACTGTGCCTTTGCGTCAAGCATTGAAGCAAAAAGGCATGTTGTTGGCCAAAGAGAATGTCAATCGTCCGATTATTCATGTGTGCTTTCTCGGTTCAGATAAGGCGTTTGTTGGCTACTCCTATAGCTTTAATAGCTCGCCCTATTTTATGGGGATCCCGCGGCTTAAGTTTCCGACAGCAGCCCCAAGTCGCTCGACTTTAAAGTTAGATGAAGCCTTTATTCATTTTATTCCTGAAGATGAAGCAGAGCAGCGTTTATCCGGTGGTTTGCATGCGGTGGACTTAGGTGCTTGTCCCGGTGGTTGGACGTATCAGCTGGTTCGTCGCGGTATGTTTGTATCAGCAATTGATAATGGTCCGATGCAAGAAGAGTTGATGGCATCAGGGTTGGTGACGCATTTACGTGAAGATGGTTTTCGGTTTGAGCCTAAACGCAAAAATGTCTACTGGCTGGTTTGTGACATGGTGGAGAAGCCTTCAAGAGTTGCGGAGCTGATGGAGCAGTGGGCGATTAAAGGTTGGTTTAAAGAAGCCATATTTAACCTGAAATTGCCGATGAAGAGCCGTTATAAAGAGGTCAGTACTATCCTCGGGCGTATGGACACCATTCTTAAAGAAAACGGAATCCAGCGTTTTACCCTGCGCTGCAAGCACCTTTATCATGATCGCGATGAAGTGACGGTGCATCTGAGTCTGCTATAACCCAATTCATTTTCACTCAAAAAAGATGGCACTAGGCCATCTTTTTTGTCTAGATAAAGGTGGCTACAGGTGAGAGGGCTAGCGACCACTTCGGCCAAGATAACCTTCAGGTTTGGCGATATCTAAACCCGCTGCAACGGCTTCTGGCAGATTAAACTCTTGTACTATCCACGCCAGATTCTCATGTTGAAAGCCTAGATACTCACGCGTCATCATTAACGCCATTGCTGCTTCTGTCAGACGCTGCAGATGTTGTTGCTCGGGGAACTGTTGAAATCCTTGTTGGCGGTCAGCATCAAATAGCTGCAGCAGTTTATGCAGTTCTCGGCCAGCTCGTCCCAGTGCGGAACACTGCTCTTTAGCCACTTCGTACTCAATCAATTTGTGTTTGCCAATGCGAATATGGCTGACTGGATTATGACTCATTACTAGGATACTGCGGGTTGTCAGGCTTTTTATCCTGCAATGCTGACGTGTTAATTGCAATGGTGCAATAAAAAAGGACAGCGGTTGCTGTCCTTTTTACTAAATACGTTATGACTTATTGTTTGGGCAATCAGTCATTGCAGGTGTCTTACAGGCGATCCAATACTGCTTGAGTAAAGTCGGTGGTAACGTGAGTACCGCCCAAATCGGCAGTGGTGCGATCACCTTCGGCAATCACGTCAGATACTGCTTTACGGATTTGCGCAGCTTTATCTTGCATGCCCAAGTATTCCAACATCTGCACAGAAGCCAGAATCACTGAGGTAGGGTTCGCTAAGTTTTTACCGGCAATGTCCGGCGCGCTTCCGTGCACGGCTTCAAATATTGCGGCATCTTTACCGATATTGGCGCCTGGCGCCATCCCCAAACCACCAACTAAACCAGCACATAGGTCTGACAGAATGTCACCAAACAGGTTGGTGGTTACAATCACGTCAAAGTTCTCTGGGTTCATCACCAGTTTCATGCAGGTCGCATCAACAATCATCTCTTCAGTTTTGATATCGGGATAACGTTGGCTGACTTCACGTGCGGTTTTCAAAAACAAACCTGAAGTAGACTTCATGATATTGGCTTTGTGAACGATGGTGACCTTTTGACGGCCTTCTTTACGTGCCAACTCATAAGCAAAGGTGGTGATTTGCTCTGCGCCTTGCTTGGTGATCACGCTCATCGCTTCAGCAGTGTTACCGTCATCAGACACTTTCTGACCTAGGCCTGAGTACATCCCTTCAGTGTTTTCACGAATGGTGATGATATCGATATCTTCGTAGCGTGCTTGTGTGCCTTTGAACGACAATACTGGACGAACGTTAGCGTACAGGCCAAATTTTTTACGGAGCGATACGTTAATAGAGGTAAAACCTTCACCTACTGGTGTCGTCAATGGACCTTTCAGAGTAATTTTATTTTTTTCAATCAGATCCAAAGTACGTTGTGGCAGTAACTCGCCGTGTTTTTCTAATGCGGCAAGACCCGCATCGGCGTATTCGTATTCAAAGTCACAGCCAGCTTTTTCTAGAATTTTCAGGGCAGCATCAATAATGCTCGGACCGATCCCATCACCCGGGATTACGGTAATCGTTCTTTTAGACATGGAGAATCCTTCCACGGTTGAACATTAAGCAGGAGTCGCAAGGTGTGGGGGCACAGATTGCGAGTTAGATTATGTGATATAGATCTCCTTTATTCTAAACACTTTTAAACACTTTTCACAGGAAATCGAAGGCAAAGACGTGGCTTTTTATGTAGTCTAAAAGTCGTATAACCGCGCCCTTGGCGACTACTTATCACTCATTTGTATGGATTTTAGACATTGAAGGCCAAAACAACACTCACACTTCCGTCGTTATTGAAAACATCGATGCTGGCGGCGATGCTGACCTTGCCGAGCTTTGGCTATGCCGCTAACAGCAAGGCTGACCTTACCCTACAAGACATCATGCACTTTGAGCAGATTACTGCGCAGAGTCTAGATCCCCAAGGCAAAGTGCTTGCGTATAGCGCCAAGCCAGATCGCGGTGATAGCCGCGGTGTTGTGAAAATTCTCTCGAGTGGTAAAGAATATGCGGTTGCTGGTGGTAGCGAACCGGTTATCTCCAACGATGGTGCCTATAGTGCATTTTGGGTAAAGCCCTCCTTACTCGACACAGAGAAAGCCAGTAAAGCCGAGCGTAAGAAGCTCAAGAACAACTTAACCTTAGTGAATAACCAAACTGGTGAGCAACAGACGTTTACGCGTGTAAAAGAGTTTGCTTTCAGTGAAAGTGGCCAATATCTATTGGTATGGCATGAGTCTGAGGACGCTAAAAAGGCGGAAAAACCACAGGAAAAAGAGGCTGGTGAAGCTGCAGAAATAGATGCTAAGAAAACTGATAAAGCCGATTTAGGCAGTTCATTAGCCGTGGTTAACCTCGCCAATAATAAACAGCAAAATTTTGCTGATATTACGGCATGGCATTGGTCCTATGACAGTCGCTATCTGGCATTGGCACAAAACAATAGCGACGCCGCGTTACACAAGCTGTTGCTAATTCGTCTTGATAGCTTTAATCAGGCTGAGTTGGTGAATTCTAAGACCCAGCAAATTGGTAATCTTGCCCTGAGTCGCAAAGGCGAATATCTGGCCTATACGGCCGGAAATGCCGCTACTGAGTTGAATGAGCGTGCTTACCAGTTATCACTATACGATTTGGCTTCTGGGAAATTTCAACGTATTCAGGATGCCAGCGCTGATAAAGATGGTTGGTTGCTGAACCGTTACGCAACGCTGACGTTCTCAGCTGATGGTGAACGCTTGTTCTTTGGTCGCGTGCCGCAACTTAGCCATAGTTTTACCATTCCTAAAATAAAGCAGCAGGATGATCTCTACAATGAAACCTTGGTCACAGAGCAGCGTGGACTGCACATTTGGCATGGTGATGATCCGCTAATTAAACCTAACGAAATCAATCATTATAAGCAGGAAGTTAAACGTACTTACTTAGCCGTTTTACACGTCAAATCGGGCAGTGTGGTGCAACTGGCTGACACCAAAGTGCCAGATGTAGCGTTAAGCCAACAACATCGTTTTCTGTTAGCCAGCTCAGATGTGCCTTACCAAAAGATGATCACTTGGGCGGGCTTTTTCCGTGATTGGTATTTGGTTGACCTTAACACTGGGAATCGCCAGCAGGTGTTAGTACAGCAGCCTGAAGCTAGTAAGCCGACGCTGTCGCCGAACGGGCAATTTGTTGCCTACTATCAGCAGGGCAATATCTTTCTTTACGATATTGCCAATCACCATAAAACGCAGCTCAATAGTACGATAAAAACGCCGTTTGCAGATGAGGACCATGACTATCCTTCGCCAGCGCCAGGATATGGCTTTGGCCCATGGCTAGCGGATGATGATGGCATTCTGGTTTACGATAAATATGATATTTGGCAGTTTGATACGCGTTCGCATCAAGGCTTTATGCTGACTGCTGGAGCAGGTCGTAAGCAGCGAGTTAGATTCCGTGTTGAAGCGTTAGCGCAGCCGGATAAGGCCTTTGAACCTACGCTCAGCGACAAACAGCCGTTGCTGCTGCAAGGCTACAGTGAAGTCACTAAAGCCGATGGCTTTTATGCAGCGAAAGTCGGCACTGCGGGTGTAAAACCGCTGCTGAATAAAGATGAGAAACTCAGCGTTCTGGCGCGGGCCAGTCACAGTGACAAACTGCTGTTCAGTCAGCAGCGTTATGATCTGTTCCCCGACCTCTATACCGCTAACGTGACGCAACCACAAAAGGCAGTAAAACAAACGGATCTCGATAAGCAGCGCCGTGCATTACCTTGGGGTAAAGCTGAGTTGCTGCATTGGCGTGATGGTGATGGGCGTAATATGGACGGGGTGGTGATTAAACCCGCCAACTATCAACCGGGCAAAAAATATCCGGTGATGGTGTATTACTATCGCTTTATGAGTCAGCGTTTACACGCCTTTCCAGATATGAAAATTAACCATCGGCCTAACTTTGCCTGGTACGCCGCCGATGATTACGTGATTTTCTTGCCGGATATTCGGTTTGAAGTGGGCTATCCCGGTATCAGTTCAGTCAAAGCTCTCACCAGTGCAGTCAATAAACTGATTGATTCTGGCATTGCAGATCCCAAACGTATTGGCTTGCAAGGGCACTCATGGAGTGGTTATCAAACGGCCTTTGCCGTCACCCAAACGAATATGTTTGCTGCTGCGGTAGCGGGCGCGCCTGTCAGCAATATGACCAGTGCTTACAGTGGTATTCGTTTAGGTTCTGGACTCGCTCGGCAGTTCCAATATGAAACGGGTCAAAGCCGCATTGGCGAAAGCCTGATGGATGCACCACAAAAATATATTGAGAACTCACCGGTGTTTTATGTGGACCGCGTGCAAACGCCACTGCTGATCATGTTTGGTGATCGCGATGACGCTGTGCCTTACGAGCAAGGGATTGAGCTGTATCTGGCAATGCGTCGCGCGGGCAAGGATGTGATTATGCTGCAATATGAAGATGAACCGCATCATCTGAAAAAGTATCCCAACAAGTTGGATTACACCATTAGAATGAAGCAGTATTTTGATCACTATTTGCAGGGAAAACCTGCCGCTAAGTGGATCACTGACGGTGAAGCCTACCGCGAGCCCTCTAAAGCGGATTAACCAACAAAAAAGCCGAAGCAAGGAGCTTCGGCTTTTTATGCAGCATCACACGTTAGTCGTTCTCAATAATGCTAACGCCAATATTTGATACACCGTCCATTACGATCTCTTTACGCAATGCTTTAACAAAGTCAGCGTCTAATTCTGGATTATCCTCCACAATCTCCAGCAGTGACATTTGCAATTCGCGTTCTTGCTGCATTACCGGATGGGCGAAGATGGCATCTTCTAACGCTTCTTCACTGGCAAATTCGTCGCCGATAAGCGTTTCAACATAGTTTGCGACAGTAGATGAAGATAACTTTGAAATGTTGGTAATGTCTTCTTCAATCTTACTTTGTAACGCACCTAAAAAGGACGTCAGTGCGACTACTGCATCTAATGCAGGATAAACGCCATACATATCGAAATCGTTAGGCTCGGGTGTGTTTTCTTCTAACTTGACGAGCTGCGCTTCGATATTGATTTTGAGTTTGTTGTCGTACAACGACTGCCACAATAGCTGTAGCAGCGTATCTAATACCGCCGCATTGCCAAATTCGCTGACTTCAGCAAATAACTGATAGTTGGGCAACATGCGTTGGCACAATGCGATTGCAAACAGCTTCTTTTGCTGAAAATTAAGAGTTTTAAGGCGCTTAAAAAAACCGACTTTAGTCATGAAACGTTCCGTCTAGTGGGCGGCGAGGATTTGCTTGGCGGCTGATTCTACCTTAGCCAGCTCATCAAGCAACTCAAGAACTTCTGGTTCGACATCTGCGATGCTTTGCTGCTGCTTTAATGCAGTTTCAACCGTCTGACACAGTTTCTGCAGTACAGGGACGCCAGAATAACAGCAAGCACCATGTAATTTATGCACGGTTTTTAGCATGCGTGCATCATCATCCTGCTGCTGTGCTTGCGCAATATCGGCGAGCGTCGCTGAAATTGAGTCATGCAGCATCTGCAGCATTTCATAGGCTAATGACTCATTGTTATTGGCCTGTACCAAACACATGCCCCAATTGATACTGGATGATTGCAATTCTAATATTGGTTGGGCACTGGCAGCGTTCGGATTCCAACGACTAATGACCCCTTTGAGTGCGCTTTCATCAATCGGTTTGGCAAGATAACCGTCCATACCGCTATTGAGAATATGCTCACGTTCCTCTTGGATGGTGTGCGCGGTCACCGCAATAATCGGTGTGTTGGCATTGAGTTGGCTTTGACGGATTTTAGCCGTTGCGCTGATGCCATCGATGCCGGGCATCTGAATATCCATAAAAATCAGATCAAAGCTTTGCTGCTGACAGAGGGCGATAGCTTCTTCGCCGCTACTGGCGCTCACCACATCACTCACTTGTTCTTGTAATAAGGTGTCGATAAGTTTGAGGTTGGCATAGTTATCATCTACCGCCAAAACCTTCATATTCTCCGGTGGGCCAGCTTCCTTATCGCTCGTGGATGCGTTTGTTGGCTCAACGGGCATCTCCAACAGATACTTCGCCATCAATGCCTCGCTCACCGGGGTTGGCAAGACGAGATCCACCGCTGGGCGAATTGTGGTATTGAGCACTTGCTGATTGTGGCAGTCAAATAGCGCAAACAACACATCAGTCGCAGCACGCGCTTCATGTAACACACTTGCAATATGAGAAGGGGAAGCAAAACCTTGGCAGCTAATCAACACATAGTCATAGTGTTGTTGGCTAAGTGCTGCATGCAATTGCTGCAGGCTGATTACTGACACTAACTCCGTTTGCCAACGTTGTAAGCGTTTGACCAATACGCCGCGGGACAATACCCGAGGTTCATAGAGCAAAACGGTTTTATGCTTGAGTTGTTCCACCGGTTGACGCTCATCCATGTGGAATTGGCTTAGCGACAAGGTTAGGGTGAACCAGAAGGTTGAGCCTTTACCAGTTCTTGAAGTAAAACCAATTTGCCCACCTAACTGATCAACTAAACGTTTGGTGATGACTAAGCCGAGTCCGGTGCCACCGAAACGCCGTGAAATACTGGAGTCGGCCTGACCAAAGGCTTGGAATAGTACGTCTTGCTGTGATTCTTCGATGCCAACACCGGTATCTTCCACTTCACAATGCAGTTCGACTTCCTCTTCGCGAAGTTGATTCACCGCCATGCGTAACATCACGCTACCTTGGTCGGTGAACTTAATTGCGTTGCCGATCAGGTTGGTCAAAATCTGGGTAATACGTTGGCTATCGCCGTTGATGTTATCAGGTACTTCAGGGGCGATATCCACTACCAGCTCTAACTGTTTCTCTTGTGCCGCAGGCGAGAGTATTTTCAGCGTGTCGTCAATGGTTTCACGGAGCGAAAACGGCATGCTTTCAAAGGTCATGCGGCCAGCTTCTAACTTAGAAAAATCCAAAATGTCATTAATGATGCTGAGCAGATTACTGGCGCTTTTCTCAATAGTTTGGATGTAATCTTTCTGGTTATTTTGCAGCGAAGTTTTCATTAATTGGCGGGCAAAGCCAATCACGCCGTTAAGTGGAGTACGCAATTCATGCGACATGTTGGCCAAAAATTCAGATTTGATGCGACTGGCTTCTAAGGCGCGTTTTTTGGCTAAGTCCAACTCGACGTTTTGGATCTCAATCTGTTCTAACGTCTCGCGCAGATCTGAGGTGGCTTGGTCAATATTTTGCTGCATCTCATCATGGTATTCCGACAACGACCCGGCCATCGCATTAATACCACGCTTGAGGATATCCAACTCACCAATCAGATTTTCATTGAGGCGGGTATCGAGCTTACCTTCTCGAATTTTAGCGACGGCCCGCACCATATCGGTGATGGGTTGCGTTACGTTCTTCACCAAACGGAAGGTAAACAGCAGGTTGAGTTGTACGCCGATAAGCACAATGATGACGGCGGCCATGGCGGCACGGTGTTGCTCCAGCAAGGCTTTTTCTTTGTTGAGCAGCAATGCCGCATAGCCGATAGGTTTATCTGATTGGTGTACACCGGGAACATCATCAAGCGCTAGCAGATTTGTAACCGAATAAATGGGCGTTCGCACCACCAGGCTATCACCGACTGGTTCGTATTCGGTTTGCACCAGATTCACTGTGTCACCAGCGTAGCGCATCAATTCGAAATCTTTGTGATAGTGCGAGGTGACAAATAGTCGATTCTCGTCATCGAAAATCGCAATAGATTTAACCAGTGTTGATTTATTTAATTGCGCCGCCGCCAGTAAACGTTTCGCCGCTTCACGGTTATTACTGGCCAGATCGCTAGCACTGGCAATCGCTAACGGCTCGATAATATTACTGCCTTGATCGCGCAGCGTATCTTCAAGCTCATAAAAGCGATTTATGGTAAAGTAGCTCCCCAATAACACCCCGACCAAGATTGTCGGCGCCAGCGCCAGCATCAACACCCACGAGCGTAGACTGTACTTGGTCATATTGCTGTTGGTTGTCATGGAAGTTATGGGGTCCGAGAGTGAAAGCTATCTGTGCATAGACTGCCAGAATAGGCGGGTTAATTGCCAGTAATTTGTCAAGATAGAGGCCTGAATGGCACAGTTTTTTAAAGAAAAACCAACGAGATCTGCGACCAAACCACAAAAAATCAGTGTCACGGTCCAGTCGCTGGATCATCTAGCGCAAGGTGTGGCACAACATCAAGGGAAAGTGGTGTTTGTCGCCGGCGCATTGCCGGGCGAAAAAGTGCAGCTGCAACTTACCGAAAACAAAAAACAATATGCTAAGGGCAAGCTGCTAAATATCGAAACCGTAAGCGAACAGCGCATTACACCAGCGTGTCCTCATTACCAACGTTGTGGCGGCTGTAATTTGCAGCATCTCGGCCACCAACAGCAAGCCGAGCACAAGCGCCGTGCTTTGCGTGAGTTATATAGCCGATTGGCCAATTTATCTGAGCAGCAACAAGCGCAGCTACCACAAATTGATGAAGTGCTGTCAGCTGCATGGGGATACCGCCGTAAGGCGCGCTTGAGCAGTTGGTATGATCGCCAGCAAAAGCAATTCACTTTAGGATTTCGCGGGCGCGAGAGCAGCAAAGTCGTCGGCATTGATGCTTGCCCGGTACTTGAGCCAGAATTGAGTGCGCTGATTAAGCCGGTGGCGGCAGCTTTAGCACGCTTACAAGCGGTGGCAACATTGGGCCATGTGGAGTTAATTGCGACCGAATCGCAGCCGATGGTGGTGATTCGCGTAACGCAGCCATTAGCAGCCAAAGATGAAGAGCGCTTACTGGAGTTGGCTGAGCGGCTAAACTGCGCCATGGTGTTAGAGCATGCTGATGAGCAATGGCAGTATCTGCGTGGTGAACAACCCAAATATCGATTACTAACCGCGACTAAGTCGCTCTCCTTAAGCTTTAATCCCGGTAACTTTATTCAGGTTAATGCTGGCGTGAATCAGCAGATGGTAAGCCGTGCTGTTGAGTGGCTTGCGCCTAAGTCCGGTGAGAAAGTATTAGATTTATTCTGCGGCATGGGGAATTTTAGTCTCGCCTTAGCAGAGAGTGGCGCACAGGTTACCGGTGTCGAGGGCGTTAGCAATTTAGTCGAATTAGCGACCGCAAATGCGGCAAAGGCAGGATTCGACAATGCGCAATTTTTCTGTAGCGACTTGAATAACGCTCTTAAGCGCGAACCTTGGTTTGGCAAAGTTGATAAGTTGTTGCTTGATCCATCACGAGCTGGCGCCTTTGATGCGTTAGCACATTTAGCGAAACTATCGCCCGAGCGTGTAGTCTATGTATCTTGTAACCCTGTGAGTTTGGCGCGTGACAGTCAGCAGCTATTTAAACAGGGCTACCAACTGCAGCGGCTGACAGCGCTTGATATGTTCCCGCAAACGCACCATATAGAAGCGATGGCATTGTTCGTTCGAGCAAAATAGTGCTGACAAGCAATGTTAACGCCACAAAAAAGTCATTAGAAAAACCAGCTTGAGGATTTGACTTCCTCGGCACAATACAGAAGATAGAGTCTTCTGTGCCACATTACTGGCTCATTTAAGGGATGAAACCATGGTATCTGTTCGAGAAGCACACTTTCAGGACGCTGATTTTAATCTGGACGAGTGGGTTTGCCGCCACATGTCGCAGGAAGAAGACGCAAGCAAACTGAAGGCGCTATTTCAACGCATGGATTCGCTCCCTTTAGGTAAGTGCAAACTTACCCAAGCTCAGTTGCAAGCGAAAGCCCGTGAAATGATTGAAATTCTGTCGCCGCTCAATATGGATATCGACACCATGTTAGCTGCGCTGATTTTCGTCTACCTTGATGCTGGCGTTATCGACGAAGCCTCCATTGAAGAAGATTATGGCAAGTCATTGGCCACCTTAGTGCATAGCGCTAAAACTATGGAAGCCATCGGCTCGTTGAAGGTCAATTACGAAAGCCGTGACGAAGCTGAACCGCAAATCGACAAGATCCGTAAGATGTTGCTGGCGATGGTGGAAGACGTACGAGCAGTGGTGATCAAACTGGCTGAACGGGTATTTTTGTTGCGTGCAGTGAAAAATGCCGATGAAGAAACCCGAGTATTGTTGGCGCGGGAAATCTCCGATGTTTACGCTCCTTTAGCTAACCGGCTTGGTATTGGTCAATTAAAATGGGAACTGGAAGATATTGCCTTCCGTTATCTACACCCAGACACCTATAAAGACATCGCCCATCAATTAGATGGCAAGCGTCTTGATCGCGAAACTTACATCGATAATTTCGTCGGCCAGTTGCAACAGCGATTGGATGATGAACATATTCGCGCCAAGGTGTACGGGCGTCCCAAACATATTTATTCAATTTGGCGCAAAATGCGTGGCAAACAGCTGAAGTTTGATGAGCTGTTTGATGTTCGTGCGGTACGTATCGTCACCGACCGTTTGCAAGATTGCTACGGCGCGCTCGGGGTGGTGCACACTATGTGGCACCATATTCCACGTGAATTTGACGACTACATTGCCAACCCTAAACCTAACGGCTATCAGTCTATTCATACGGTCGTTGTTGGCCCGCAGGGGAAAACGGTTGAAATTCAGATCCGTACGCAACAAATGCATGAAGATGCGGAGCTTGGTGTCGCTGCCCACTGGAAATATAAAGAGGGACATGCCAGCGGCAAACAAACGGGCTATGAAGAAAAGATCAATTGGCTGCGTAAAATTCTGCAATGGCAGGAAGATGTGGCCGAAAGTGGCAACTTGGTGGAAGAAATCCGCAGTCAGGTATTTGAAGACCGCGTCTATGTGTTTACCCCTAGCGGCGAAGTGGTCGACTTGCCAATGGGGTCCACTGTTTTGGATTTTGCCTACTACATTCATTCGCAAGTGGGACACCGTTGTATCGGTGCCAAAGTGGATGGCCGCATTGTGCCGTTTACTTATCAGGTACAAACCGGTGAGCGGATTGAGATCATCACCTCCAAAACCCCAAATCCAAAACGCGATTGGCTCAACCCTAATATGGGCTATATCAAAACCTCACGCGCTCGTAGCAAGATCCAGCACTGGCTTAAGCAGCAAGATCGCGATAAGAACTTGATTGCCGGACGTGAGATGCTTGATGCCGAACTGTCTCGCATTGGCCTCAATATCAAAGATGCCAGCATCGCCGTAGATAAATTCAACGTGGGTTCAATGGACGATCTACTCGCCGCCATTGGCGGTGGCGACGTGCGTTTGAACCAAGTGGTGAACTTCGTTCAAAGCAAATTACGGCACGTTGAACCTGACGAAAACGACGCCATTGATGAGCTGGTGAAAAAAGGTAATCAAAAGCCAAGTAACGCCAACAAAGATCGCATTGAAGTGAATGGTGTCGGTAACCTGATGAGTCATCTGGCCAATTGCTGCCAGCCAGTTCCCGGTGATGAAATCTTTGGTTTTATTACTAAAGGGCGCGGTATCTCAGTACATCGTGCCGACTGCGAGCAAGTCAAAGAGCTGATGCGGGCTCACCCTGAGCGGGTGGTGGATGTTGTCTGGGGCGAAAACTACTCCGGTGGCTATAAAGTGCGTTTGCGCGTTCTGGCAAATGACCGCACCGGTTTACTACGTGATTTGACCTCGGTGCTGGCGGCGGAGAAATCTAACGTGTTGGCGATGAACACCTCTTCTGATGTGAAAAACCAAACGGCGACCATAGAGCTGGAAATGGAAATGTACAACGTCGAAGGCTTGTCACGCGTTATCTCCAAGTTAAATCAGGTGGATGGCGTAGTCGAAGCGCGTCGCTTGTAATCACGGGGTATTGATGACTGATAAGCAATACCAAATGGTGGATCTGCTGCGTATTATGACGCAGCTACGCCACCCAGAGCAGGGCTGTCCGTGGGATCAACAGCAGACTTTTGCTTCAATCGTGCCATTTACGCTCGAGGAAGCGTATGAAGTCGCTGATGCCATCGCCAATGAAGACTGGCAAGCGTTACCTTCAGAGCTCGGAGACCTGCTGTTTCAAGTGGTGTTTTATGCCGAACTTGGTCGTGAGCAAAATCAGTTTGATTTTGATGATGTGGTCAATCGCATTTGCCATAAACTGATTACTCGTCATCCTCATGTGTTTGGTGAGCAGTCCGAGCGGCAATTGTCTGAGCAACAACTCAAAGAAAACTGGGAACGACAAAAAGCGACCGAGCGACAAGCGAGGGCGCAAACCTCCATCCTTGACGATATCCCCAAAGCATTACCGTCACTTTCGCGCGCGGTCAAAATTCAAAAGCGCGTAGCGCGTGTGGGATTTGACTGGCATGAGTTGGCTCCTGTGGTCGATAAAGTGCAGGAAGAAATTGCGGAGGTGCTGGCAGAAGTTGCGCCTGATGCGCCTGCGTCTGCAGCGTTGAAAGAAGAAGTAGGTGATCTGCTCTTCGCTGTAGCCAATCTCGCTCGGCATCTTGGCGTTAATCCAGAAGATGCATTGCAAACAGCAAATCGTAAATTTGAACGGCGTTTTCAAGGGGTTGAGCAGCGTGTTGTGGCTTCGGGAAAAGCGTTTGAAGAACACACACTCGAAAGCCTAGAAGCGTTTTGGCAACAAGTTAAGCAAACTGAGTCAAAGTAACCGAATAAATACAGGTCGAATCTGTGCTATTTGTGCGGATTGCTGTTTGGTAAATCCAATTCCTTTTGTTATACTGTCGCCCCGTCCCGGCGCTCTTTTCCAGCGCTGAAATCTCACTCGTTTTTCTCAGGCTCAGCATGACAACTAGGTATATTTTCGTAACAGGTGGTGTGGTTTCATCACTTGGTAAAGGTATTGCAGCAGCATCCTTGGCTGCCATTCTCGAAGCTCGTGGTCTTAACGTGACCATCATGAAGCTGGATCCGTACATCAACGTTGATCCAGGTACCATGAGCCCCATTCAACATGGTGAAGTGTTTGTGACTGAGGACGGCGCAGAGACAGACCTTGACCTCGGCCACTACGAACGTTTCATCCGTAACAAGATGAGCCGTCGTAATAACTTCACTACCGGTCGTATCTACGAAGAAGTGCTGCGTAAAGAACGTCGTGGTGATTACTTAGGCGCGACCATTCAGGTTATTCCGCACATCACTAACGCCATCAAAGAGAAAGTGCTTGAAGGCGGTGAAGGCCGTGATGTGGCGATTGTTGAGATCGGCGGTACTGTGGGTGACATCGAATCACTGCCATTCCTAGAATCTATCCGTCAGTTGGCGGTAGAACTGGGCCGTGATCGTAGCCTGTTTATGCACCTGACGCTGGTGCCATTTATTGGCCCAGCGCAAGAAGTGAAAACTAAGCCTACTCAGCACTCTGTGAAAGAACTGCGTTCTATCGGTATTGCGCCTGATGTGTTGATCTGTCGTGGTGACCGTGCGATTCCGGCGACTGAACGTGCCAAAATTTCGCTGTTCTGTAACGTTGAAGAAAAAGCGGTTATCTCGCTGCGTGACGTTGACTCAATCTACAAAATCCCAGCACTGTTGCGTTCACAAGGTTTGGACGAGTTAGTGGTAAAACGTTTCGGCATTGAATGCGATGAAGCCGATCTGTCTGAATGGGAAAACGTGATTTACCAAGAAGCTAATCCAAATGGTGAAGTGACCATTGGTATGGTGGGTAAATACACCGAGTTGCCAGATGCCTATAAATCTGTAAACGAAGCTTTGAAACATGCCGGTATCAAGACTCGTGTTTCTGTGCATATCAAATATATCGATTCACAAACTGTTGAAGCAAAAGGCGTGGAAGTACTGGAAGGCCTTGACGGTATTCTGGTGCCAGGTGGTTTCGGTGAGCGCGGTGTGGAAGGTAAAATCATGGCGGCACAGTATGCCCGTGAAAACAACCTGCCTTACTTCGGTATCTGTTTGGGTATGCAAGTGGCGTTGATCGAATTTGCCCGTCATGTGGCTGGCCTTGAAGATGCGCACTCAACTGAATTCAAAAAGGACACTCCACATCCAGTGGTAGGTTTGATCACTGAGTGGATTGACGAAGATGGTCAAATTGAACATCGCACCGAAAAATCAGACCTAGGTGGCACCATGCGTCTTGGCGCACAACTGTGTCATTTGAAGGCGGGTACTAAAGCGGCGATCGCTTACGGCAGTGAAACCTGTATTGAGCGTCACCGTCACCGCTATGAAGTGAACAACACTTATGTCGATCGCCTTGAGAAAGCCGGACTGGTGTTCAGTGGTTTATCATCTGATCGCAAGCTGGTGGAAATGATCGAAATCCCGAACCACCCTTGGTTTGTGGCTGGGCAGTTCCATCCGGAGTTCACCTCGACTCCGCGCGATGGTCACCCACTGTTTGAAGGTTTTGTGAGCGCTGCTAACAGTTACCAAAAACAGAAATTAGGTTAAGATAACGAAAGCCGGACTGCGAAGCAGCTCCGGCTTTTTTATCAAAAGGGGTGTAATTCCGCCTAGGAAAGATATTATCATATAATAACACCTGAGAGTGAGGCGGGCTGAAATGCCAATACCCATGTAAAAGCGGTACATGGGTATGGGTTTTTCTTTCAAACTTTAATCTCATATCGAGGATATTATGGCTAAGATTATCAACATCATTGGTCGCGAAATTATGGATTCGCGCGGTAACCCAACTGTAGAAGCCGAAGTTCATCTGGAAGGTGGTATCGTTGGTATGGCTGCAGCACCATCAGGTGCATCTACTGGTAGCCGTGAAGCGCTGGAACTGCGTGATGGCGACAAGTCACGTTACATGGGTAAAGGTGTTTTGACCGCTGTAGCGAATGTTAACGGTCCTATCCGTGACGTATTGCTGGGTAAAGATGCTACTGCTCAAGCAGAACTTGATGCTGCGATGATTGACCTTGATGGTACTGAAAACAAAGATAAGCTGGGCGCTAACGCCATTCTGGCAGTATCACTGGCAGCAGCTAAAGCCGCCGCAACCGCTAAAGGTATGCCGCTGTATCAACATATCGCAGAACTGAATGGCACTGCTGGTCAATACAGCATGCCAGTACCAATGATGAACATCCTCAACGGTGGTGAGCACGCTGACAACAACGTTGATATTCAAGAGTTCATGGTTCAACCTGTCGGTGCTAAAACGTTCCGTGAAGCACTGCGCATGGGTTCTGAAATCTTCCATAACCTGAAGAAAGTGCTGCAAGCCAAAGGCTTGAACACTGCTGTGGGCGATGAAGGTGGTTTCGCGCCTAACCTGTCATCTAACGCTGAAGCTCTGGCCGTCATTAAAGAAGCGGTTGAAGCTGCTGGCTACAAACTAGGTTCAGACGTAACGCTGGCATTGGACTGCGCTGCATCAGAATTCTATAAAGAAGGTCAGTATGACCTGTCAGGCGAAGGTAAAAAATTCGATTCAAACGGTTTCTCTGATTTCCTCGCATCACTGACTGAACAATACCCAATCGTGTCTATCGAAGACGGTTTGGATGA
The DNA here is from genome assembly GCF_000753795.1 of Shewanella mangrovi. GTDB lineage: Bacteria > Pseudomonadota > Gammaproteobacteria > Enterobacterales > Shewanellaceae > Shewanella > Shewanella mangrovi. The sequence goes on along the minus strand of NZ_JPEO01000003.1, from coordinate 378,246 downwards.
GTCTGATTGGGAAGGTTGGGCGTATCTGACTAAGATTTTGGGCGATAAAATCCAGTTGGTGGGTGACGATCTGTTCGTGACTAACACAAAGATTTTGGCGCGTGGTATCGAACAAGGTATTGGTAACTCAATCCTGATCAAGTTCAACCAAATCGGTTCTCTGACAGAAACGCTGGCTGCGATTCGTATGGCGAAAGAAGCAGGCTACACAGCGGTTATCTCTCACCGCAGTGGCGAGACTGAAGATGCGACTATCGCAGATTTGGCAGTGGGCACTGCAGCGGGTCAAATCAAAACCGGTTCTCTGTGTCGCTCTGACCGCGTAGCAAAATACAACCAACTGCTGCGTATTGAAGAAGCATTGGGCGAAAAAGCGCCTTTTGGTGGTCTGTCTGCCATTAAAGGCCAAGCGTAATTTTCGCTGATTTAGAAAAAGGCCGCCAACAGGCGGCCTTTTTTGTTGTAATATTCGCTGGTCGCTAACACTCTGACGGTTGGATCTAACATCATGAAACGTTTGCTACTACTGGGGATTGTTTTATTAGCCGTGTTACAACACCGCTTATGGATTGGTGATAACAGCCTAACGGAGTATTTCCAGCTCGAACATCAGATCGCCGCTCAAACGAATAGTAATGCTGAGCTACAGCAGCGTAATAACGCGTTAAAAGCTGAAATTACAGATCTACGCAGTGGTACCGAAGCGATTGAAGAGCGCGCCCGTAACGAACTTGGACTGATTAAAAAGGGCGAGACCTTTTATCGCGTTGTGGGTGGAGAACAACGCTCAATGACCAACACCAATTAAGCCAATAATAGAGACGACCTCCTCATTACCATGAGTCATCAATCTTCATTTAAGCCTTTGCAGCCAAAGGTCATAGCGGTAGTCCCCGCTGCAGGTATCGGCAGTCGTATGAAAGCCGAATGTCCGAAACAATATTTACCCTTGGCAGACAGTTGTATTTTGGCTGTCACTTTGGATGTCTTATTGTCTCATCCCGCGATAGACGAAGTGTTTGTGGCGCTGAATGCCGATGATCAATTTTTTGCGCAGTTACCGCAAGCGCAGCATCCTAAGTTACATCAGGTTATTGGTGGCGCTGAGCGGGTTGATTCTGTTATCGCAGCGCTTAAGCAGATCGATGACGCCGTTAGCTGGGCGTTAGTACATGATGCTGCTAGGCCGTGTTTGACGCACGCCGATATCGATAAATTGCTGGCAAGTCGCGAGCAATACCCACAAGGCGCCATTTTAGCGGCGCCAGTACGCGATACCATGAAGCGTGCGCGTAAAGATGGGTGTATCGACACTACCGTTCCGCGAGATGCGTTATGGCATGCGCTCACACCACAATTTTTTCCAACTGCAACATTATTGCCGGCGCTTGAACAAGCGGTGCAAGCGGGCGTTAATGTGACTGATGAAGCATCAGCAATGGAATGGGCTGGTGTCGCACCTGGCTTAGTTTCCGGACGTGCAGATAATATCAAGGTGACCCATCCTGACGATTTGCCGTTGGCAGCGCTCTATCTCGCGCATCACCGCAGTATCAACTAATCGGGAATTTATACGATGACAATACGTATTGGCCATGGCTTCGATGTGCATAAGTTTGGTGGCAATAAGCCGCTGATGTTAGGTGGTGTTGAAGTGCCTTATGAATGTGGCTTGATCGCTCACTCCGACGGTGATGTAGTGTTACATGCCATTTCTGATGCTATTTTAGGCGCCGTTGCCCTCGGTGATATTGGTAAACATTTCCCTGATACCGATGAAGAGTTTGCTGGTGCTGACAGTCGGGTGCTGTTACGCCACTGTCTTTCGTTGGCACAGAATAAAGGCTTTGAGGTGGGTAATCTGGATGTCACTGTAATTGCACAAGCCCCCAAAATGTTGCCGCATATTGAAGCGATTCGCGCCGTACTGGCGCAAGATTTACAAGTGGAAATTGATGCTGTTAATGTCAAAGCCACGACTACCGAAAAATTAGGCTTTACTGGCCGTAAAGAAGGTATCGCAGTAGAAGCTGTGGTGCTGATGCAAGGAAAATAACGCTGTGGATATGCTAACGTCTTTAACTTATTTGCATGGTCAGCCAACAATTACCGCGGACATACGCAGTGATAACGCTGACTTTATCGTGCAGGAAATTTTACCTTTTACCATGACCGGTGAAGGTGAACATCATCTACTGTATATCCAAAAAAATGGTTTAAACACGACTGAAGTCGCGGAGCGCCTATCTAAATTTGCCAAGGTGCATCCGCGTGATGTCAGTTACGCCGGACAAAAAGATAAAAACGCCATTACCGAACAGTGGTTTTGTGTGCGTATTCCTGGGAAAGAAACGCCCGAGTGGCAACACCTTAATGGTGAGTTGCTGACCGTCCTTGAAGCGACTCGCCATAATAAGAAGTTACGAATTGGTGCGTTATCTGGTAACCGTTTCAAGTTAACCTTGCGTAATGTGTCGGCAATAGACGCATTACTCGCGCGTTTAGAACAGGTGCAACAAGTAGGGGTCCCTAACTATTTTGGCGAGCAGCGCTTTGGTCATAATGGCGCCAATATACAAAAAGCGCGCGACATGTTTGCTGGCAAAAAGGTGAAAAACAGTAACCAGAAGTCGATGTACCTGTCGGCGGCTCGGTCGCTTGTTTTTAATCAGCTGGTCTCGGCAAGACTCGACAAGCACCAGTTGGCACCACTTGACGGTGATTGTGTGATGCTCTCAGGCTCGCGCAGTTTTTTCACAGTCGAACATTGGGATGACACCTTGCTCGAACGTTTAAAAACCGCTGATATTCAACTGTCTGCGCCACTATGGGGTGAAGGCGAACTGGGCGCTAACGGAGCCGCAGCACAGTTTGAAACTGGAGCCGCTGCGGCATTTGAGAGTGAGTTAGTCGGTTTGGCCAAGTTTGGTTTAAAGCAGGAACGCCGACCGTTACTCTTGCAAGCTGAGCAGTTTCATTGGCAGCAAGTCGATGACACGACGTTAGTGCTCGATTTTATTTTACCCGCTGGGGCATTTGCGACCTCGGTTTTACGTGAATTAGTGCAATATCAAGATATGGCAGAAGTGCGCCGTCAGCAATGGCTCGCGAGCAAGGAACAACAGGAATAAGTTCGATGAATATTTTGATCAGTAATGATGACGGAGTTAATGCGCCGGGGATTAAAGTGTTGACCGAAGCATTAAGCCGCATGGGCGACACCTTGACCGTCGCTCCTGATCGCAATTGTTCCGGCGCTAGTAACTCGTTAACCTTGACTAATCCTTTAAGGATTAATAAGTTAGATAACGGTTATATCTCTGTGAACGGCACGCCAACTGACTGCGTACATCTTGCTATTCGGCAGTTATGTACCCAAGAGCCCGATTTAGTGGTCTCTGGCATCAATGCTGGTGCTAACCTTGGCGATGATACTTTGTATTCTGGTACGGTTGCGGCCGCGATGGAAGGGCGCTTTTTGGGGTTGCCCGCCATTGCAGTGTCGTTGGCCGGACGTGAACTCGTTCATTACGGAACTGCAGCGGCATATGTTGTTAAAGTGGTGGAAGGATTGCTACGTCACCCCTTAGATGCCGATCAGATATTGAATATCAATGTGCCAGATTTGCCACTTGATCATATCAAAGGGGTAAAAGTAACCCGGCTTGGGACGCGGCATAAAGCGGAAGATATGATCAAAACTCAAGATCCGCACGGACGGGACATATATTGGCTGGGGCCTGTTGGTCCCGAACTCGATGTAGGTGAAGATACAGATTTCCATGCTGTTGCAAATGGTTATGTGTCGATAACCCCATTAACGGTTGATTTAACTGCCTACAAGCAGTTGTCTAAGCTAAAGGAATGGATTGATATTCTATGAGTCGCATGGCGTCTGCTTCGGCGGCGATACAGCTATCGCAGCGTTTAGCTCAATCAGGTATTACGGATCCAGATGTGTTGCGCGTCATCGCGCAGACACCGCGAGAGCTGTTTCTCGATGGTGCGCTTACCCACAAGGCTTATGAAAATACAGCGCTACCAATCGGCTCAGGGCAAACCATTTCTCAGCCCTATATTGTTGCGCGCATGACAGAGTTAGTGTTGGCTCACCGGCCAACGCAGGTACTGGAAATCGGCACTGGTTCAGGCTATCAAGCGGCTATTTTGGCACAGTTAGTGCCGCAGTTATGTACCGTCGAACGTATTAAAAGTCTGCAGATCCAAGCTCGGCAACGGCTAAAAAGGCTCGATCTTCACAATGTGTCATTTAAATATGGCGATGGTTGGAAGGGCTGGGCGAATCGTGCTCCTTTTGATGCCATTATTGTTACGGCTGCGGCCAGTGAGATCCCTAACGCCTTATTACAGCAGTTAAATGACAACGGGGTATTGATTATTCCGGTCGGCGATGACAGCCAACAGTTACTAAAAGTCCAACGCCATGGTGAACAGTATTCATCCACAGTAATTGAAGCAGTAAAGTTTGTACCTTTGATAAATGGTGATTTAGCCTGAATGGCATTAAATGGGGAATGGAGTGCTCATCAATTTAGGGATAAAGACGTTACCTTACCATTTTTGCAGCAGACACCAGCTTGTCTTGCTGTTCATGCTATTTCTTTCGCAGTTCAGCATTATTGGTTGTAGTTTCCAAGCCACTAAACCCGCCCCTGTGTATTCGCTGCACCAAACTCGTTTTCCACGCTTTGAAAAAGGTTCTATTGATAGTGCCACTTATAAGGTTAAAACCGGTGACACGCTTTATTCTATCGCCTGGGGAGCAGACAAAGATTTCCGCGTTATTGCTCGACTCAATAAGCTCGACAGTGACTTTACGATTTATCCTGGTCAAGTATTACGTTTGGTAGCTATTAAACCTAAAACGCGAACAGTTACCCAAAAATCGAGTAAAAACTCCAGTCATAATGCTAAAGTAAAAAAGACTAAAATTGTTAAAAAACAAGAGGATAAAAAAGAGGTATCCATTAGTCGTAAACCGCCGAATAGTGAGCAAAAAAAGCTTGATTCCGGTCACAATAATTCGTACGCTGTAACGACTGGTAAACAAGTTGTTAACTCAGTTATCCACAAAAGCGAGCAAATTTTGCCCAGCAAAGTAAGCCGCTGGATATGGCCAGCCAACGGACGGCTGATTGGAACATTTTCCAATAGTGAACAAGGGAATAAAGGAATCAAAATCGCTGGCAATCGTGGCGATATTATAAAAACCGCAGCTGATGGTCGTGTTGTATATGCAGGTAGTGCTCTGCGAGGATACGGGAACCTCGTCATTATCAAGCATAGCGACGATTACTTAAGTGCTTATGCCCACGCCGATAAGATTTTGGTGAAAGAAAAACAGCAAGTGTCCGCGGGGCAAACAGTTGCCCTAATGGGAAGCTCAGGCACCAACCAAGTGATGCTACATTTTGAAATCAGATATCTTGGTAAGTCTGTAAACCCACTTTCTTATTTACCCAAACGATGATTGTTTGGCGCCATTTTGGCATTGGAGGATAAACAAAATGTAGGTTGTCTTTTTCTATTTCGGGAGAGCACATCATGAGCCGCAATAATACCAATGCTTCTTATAAAGAATTACAAGATTTGTCTGTCAATGAAGTGGAGGCCGTGCAAAGCGATGCGTTGGCCGAAATTGTTCAAGACGATCTGCAAAAGAACCTCGATGCAACTCAGTTATACCTCAGCGAAATTGGTTTTTCGCCACTGCTAACAGCAGAAGAGGAAGTCTATTTCTCCCGCAAAGCGCTTCGGGGCTGTGACAAGTCACGTAATCGCATGATTGAAAGTAACCTACGTTTAGTGGTCAAAATAGCCCGCCGTTACAATAACCGTGGCTTAGCACTGCTCGATTTAATTGAAGAAGGTAATTTAGGCCTTATACGCGCCGTGGAAAAGTTCGACCCAGAACGTGGCTTCCGCTTCTCTACCTATGCGACTTGGTGGATTCGCCAAACCATCGAGCGCGCCATAATGAATCAGACTCGCACTATCCGTTTACCAATTCACGTGGTGAAAGAGCTCAACGTCTATCTGCGTACCGCACGTGAATTAGCGCAAAAATTGGATCATGAACCAACAGCGGAAGAGATTGCTGAAAAGCTAGATCTGCCAAGTGCTGATGTCAGTCGCATGTTGAAACTGAACGAGAAGATCACCTCTGTAGATACGCCAATTGGTGGTGATAACGATAAAGCATTGTTAGATGTGTTAGCGGATGATGACTTTAATACACCAGACTCTCAGGTTCAGGATGAAGATATTTCTAAATCAGTCGTCAAATGGTTGAATGAGCTAAATTCTAAGCAACGTGAAGTGCTGGCACGCCGTTTTGGTTTGTTAGGTTATGAGCCTGCGACACTTGAGGACGTAGGTGCAGAAATTGGCTTGACCCGTGAACGTGTACGCCAAATTCAAGTTGAGGCATTGAAACGTTTACGCGATATGTTGTCTTCTCAAGGTCTTTCTGTAGAGGCATTGTTCCGTATCTAGCCTTGCGGGGGGGTGATACAAACAAAAAGCGCACTATAAAGTGCGCTTTTTTCGTCATAAGTCTACTTAATGTGTTGCTTTGACTAATGCTGTGAGTTGATATACCAAATCGAGTGCAGCCTTTGGCGTTAAGTCATTGGGATCTATGTGCTGCAGAAGCTCTTCTACCTCTGAAGTAGCAGATTCTAATGCTAATGAGGTTTGTACTGGTGTCACTGACAACACGTTGACCTCCTTACCATCATCTCGGCTTTCAAGTTGTTGTAACTTGTCTTTAGCGGCACGGATCACCACTTGTGGCACTCCAGCCAACGCCGCAACTTGCAGACCATAACTTTTACTGGCCGCACCTTCCTGTACTGCATGCATAAACACAATGGCATCGTCGTGCTCAATGGCGTCTAAATGTACGTTAGTGACCTGAGGTAACTGTTCTGCTAATTGCGTTAGTTCAAAGTAGTGAGTGGCAAATAAGGTTAATGCTCCAATCTGCTGTGCCAGATATTCGGCAGCGGACCAAGCGAGCGATAGTCCATCATAGGTCGAGGTGCCACGGCCAATTTCATCCATCAGCACCAAGCTATTTTGCGTCGCGTTATGCAGGATATTGGCGGTTTCCGTCATCTCCACCATAAAGGTAGAGCGGCCTGAAGCGAGATCATCTGAAGCACCAATACGGGTAAATATACGATCAATAGGACCTATTACGGCAGACTCTGCTGGCACATAACTGCCGATATAGGCCATTAAGGTGATCAAGGCAACTTGCCGCATATAGGTCGATTTACCGCCCATATTGGGGCCAGTCACGATCAGCATTCTTCGCTCGCCGTTAAGCAAAACCGGGTTCGCAATAAAGGGCGATTGACTTACCGTTTCAACGACCGGATGGCGCCCTTCACTGATATCAATTCCGGCAGCATCCACCAATGTTGGACATTGGTAATTAAGTGCTTCAGCTCGCTCAGCAAAGTTAGTCAAAACATCTAACTCGGCGGCGGCTAAAGCAAATTGTTGTAGTTCGGCTAACTTGGGCAGCAGCCGATCGAAAAGTTCTTCCCAAAGTTGCTTTTCCAAGGCCAGCGCTTTGCCTTGGCTGGAAAGGACTTTTTCTTCGTACTCTTTTAGCTCAGGAATAATATAACGTTCGGTATTTTTCAGCGTCTGACGACGCTGATAGCTCAGCGGTACCAAGGCAGATTGCCCGCGTGATACTTCGATAAAATAGCCATGGACTTTGTTAAAGCCTACTTTAAGCGTGGCAATGCCAGTGCGTTCTTTCTCGCGAACTTCGAGTTGTTGTAAATAATCGGTCGCTCCTTGGCTCAAACTCCGCCATTCGTCGAGTTCGCTATGGTAACCCTCACGAATCACTCCGCCATCACGAATAAGCACTGGCGGGTTGTCGACAATAGCGCGCTGCAACAAAGCGAGTTCTGCAGGAAACTCATTCAATGCCTGATGCAGACTCACTAAATGTTCGCTTGCGCTGCCTGAGAGCTTATCGCGTACCTGCGGCAGAACCTCTAATGCATCACGTAGCCGTGCAAGATCGCGAGGGCGCGCATTGCGAATTGCCAAACGCGCAATAATTCGCTCTACATCTCCGATAGATTTCAGCCGTTCGTGTAGAGGTTCATGGGTAGCGTCAGCAATGAGTTCAGTCACGGCCTGATGACGTCGGCGCACATGTGTTTGATTACGCAGTGGTTGATGGATCCAGCGCTGTAACATACGGCTGCCCATGGCGGTTGCAGTGCGATCAAGTACTGATGCTAGGGTATTTTCTAAACCACCACCAAGATTTACGGTCAGTTCCAGATTTCGACGTGTGGCGGCGTCTAACACTACGCTGTCACTTGGACTGAACTGCATAATGCTATTGATATGGGGCAGCGCAGTGCGCTGCGTATCTTTCACATATTGAATCAAACAACCAGCTGCTTGCAGTGACAGCCGCGCAGCTTGGACCCCAAAGCCACGCAGATCTTTGGTACCAAATTGTTCTAATAGCAAGCGGGTTGCTGTATCGAAATCAAATTCCCACTCAGGGCGACGACGAGCGCCTTTAATATCATTGACCAAATATTTATGGCTGAAATCTTCGCTGTAAAGCAATTCAGCCGGACGGGTACGCTGCAGTTCTGCTTCGATGGCCTCGAGCGAATCAAGCTCTGATATGACGAATCGTCCAGAGGCAACGTCCAGCGTTGCAAAACCAAAACCCTTTTTACCTTCGTAAATGGCGGCTAGAAGGTTATCGCGTCGCTCTTGGAGTAAGGCTTCGTCGGTGAGCGTACCAGGCGTTACAATCCGTACCACTTTGCGTTCAACTGGTCCTTTGGCCAAAGCAGGATCACCAATTTGTTCGCAAATGGCGACAGATTCACCTTGCTGAACTAATTTCGCCAGATAGTTGTCCACTGCATGATAAGGAATACCCGCCATCGGGATCGGATCGCCACCACTCTTGCCACGAGCCGTTAACGAAATACCGAGTAACTCTGACGCGCGTTTGGCATCGCTATAAAACAGCTCATAGAAGTCGCCCATACGATAAAACAGCAGCATATCGCTATGTTCGGTTTTCATCTGCAGATACTGCCGCATCATCGGCGTATGTTTTTCCAAATCCTCTAAATCCGGCGTTTGGCTATGGCTATTCATATCGTCCTTATTTAAGCGTTGCGCATATTGAGCTAATCACAAGGTAGCCTGCAATATTAACAGGTCTGTCGGAGGCATGAATCGCTGAGGAAAAGTTTTTTGCAGCGAAATATCAGGCACTTTGTTTAACTGGAGAAGAAATAATCCGATCCAGTACTTGATACTGTATGATTGTACAGTATACTAGCTGCAATTAAGTTCATCGCCAGCGGGAGTCGGTTGTACTCCATCAAGGTTCGAGCACAGAGGGACAGATATGAAGATCGATGCAAATAAAGAGAAAGCACTAAATGCCGTATTAGGCCAGATTGAGAAGCAATTTGGTAAAGGTTCCATCATGAAACTCGGTGAAGACCGCAGTATGGATGTGGCCACTATCTCAACCGGTTCGCTTTCACTTGACGTTGCTTTGGGCGCAGGCGGTTTACCACTGGGCCGTATCGTTGAAATCTATGGTCCAGAATCTTCTGGTAAAACAACGCTGACATTGGAAGTGATTGCCGCAGCACAACGTGAAGGCAAAGTGTGTGCCTTTATCGATGCTGAGCACGCATTGGATCCGATCTATGCGCGTAAGTTGGGCGTTGATATCGATAATCTGCTGTGTTCTCAACCGGATACCGGCGAGCAAGCGTTAGAGATCTGTGATGCGCTGACCCGCAGTGGTGCAGTTGATGTCATCATTGTTGATTCTGTCGCTGCGCTAACGCCGAAAGCTGAAATTGAAGGCGAAATCGGTGACTCACATATGGGCCTAGCTGCACGTATGATGAGCCAAGCTATGCGTAAACTGGCGGGTAACCTGAAACAGTCAAACACTCTGCTTATCTTCATTAACCAAATTCGTATGAAGATTGGGGTGATGTTTGGTAACCCAGAAACCACTACTGGTGGTAATGCGTTGAAATTCTACGCCTCAGTACGTTTGGATATTCGTCGTACTGGCTCTATCAAAGAAGGCGATGAAGTGGTGGGTAACGAGACCCGCGTTAAAGTGGTGAAAAACAAAGTTGCAGCACCATTTAAGCAAGCAGAATTCCAGATCCTTTATGGAAAAGGCATTAACCGCGTTGGTGAGCTGGTCGACTTAGGCGTGGCGCATAAATTGGTTGAAAAGGCGGGTGCTTGGTATAGCTACAAAGGCGATAAAATCGGCCAAGGTCGTGCCAATGCTGGCAAGTTCTTGCAAGACAATCCTGAAATCGCCAGTGAAATCGAAACTGCCTTGCGTGAAGCCTTACTCCACAAAGGTGGTGCTGCTGCAAGCGACGATAATAGCAATAATGAAGGCAATGTTGATCTCGAAACTGGAGAGATCTTCTGAGCGAACCATCAGCAAAATCTGTCGTAGTGAGCCTTTTGGCTCGCTGCGATAAAAGTTGTAGTGCACTTCGGCAACAACTGCTAGATAAAGAGTTTGCCGAAGCTGAGGTTGATGAGGCGATTGAGTGGGCGCAAACATTAGGTTATTTGGATGACAAGCGTCTAGCCGAAGCTATCCTACGTTCGCAACTCAATCGGCTACACGGACCAGCAAAGATTGAGCAAACGATGCAGCAAAAGGGGATCGCTAAATCATTGGCGACAGAGGTGATTGCCGCTGCAGAGGTTGATTGGTTTACACTCGCTGAGCAACGAGCTCAAAAAAAATTCTCATCACTTGCCTTTTCTCGGCATGATTATCCGTTACTGCAAAAACAAAAAGCTAAGGTTATTCGACATCTATTAGGTCAAGGCTTTAGCTTTGAACAAGCCGGATTTGCGCTTGAAGCTTGCATGGTCGATGAATAGTGAGCTTATTCGTTATTCTTTTTGTTGTTCAATATTGACACCTTATTCTGATTGGTATTCTTTCGCTGCCCGCTTATAATGCTGGGCAATCTACACATTTATTGCTGAAACCATGGTTTCAGCCTTTTATTTTTAGTGCCAACGCAATTCAGGACGATTTCATGTACAAAACCACCGCAGCCGTTAGAAGCGCCTTCCTGGAGTATTTCAGCAAGCATGGTCATCAGATTGTTGATAGTAGTTCACTCGTACCGGGTAACGATCCAACTCTGTTGTTCACCAATGCCGGTATGAACCAGTTTAAAGACGTATTCCTTGGAATGGATAAACGCAGTTACAGCCGAGCGACGACCGCGCAACGTTGTGTGCGTGCGGGTGGTAAGCACAACGACTTGGATAACGTAGGTTACACAGCCCGTCACCACACGTTTTTTGAAATGCTGGGTAACTTCAGTTTTGGTGACTACTTTAAAGAAGATGCAATCAAGTTTGCTTGGGGCTTTCTGACAGAAGTACTGCAGCTGCCAAAAGAAAAACTGTGTGTGACCGTTTACCAAAACGATGATGAAGCATTTGATATCTGGAATAAGCAGATTGGTATTCCAGCAGAAGACATCATTCGCATCGGCGATAATAAAGGTGCGCCATATGCGTCAGATAACTTCTGGCAAATGGGTGATACTGGTCCGTGTGGTCCATGTTCTGAAATTTTCTACGATCACGGTGAGCATATTTGGGGCGGTCGCCCAGGCACCCCGGAAGAAGACGGTGACCGTTTCATCGAGATCTGGAACATCGTATTTATGCAGTTCAACCGTCAGGCAGACGGTGAAATGTTGCCACTGCCAAAACCCTCAGTTGATACCGGTATGGGGATTGAACGTATCTCTGCCATCATGCAGGGCGTGCACTCTAACTATGAGATTGATGTTTTCAAAACCTTGATTGCAAAAACGGCCGAAATCATCGGTGTGACTGACTTAGAAGCGAAATCGCTGCGCGTGATTGCTGACCACATCCGTTCGTGTGCTTTCTTGGTGGCTGATGGTGTCATGCCTTCAAATGAAGGTCGCGGTTACGTACTGCGTCGTATCATTCGTCGTGCTGTGCGTCACGGCTACAAGTTAGGTGCTAACGATACCTTCTTCTACAAGTTGGTGCCGACACTTGTTGAGGTGATGGGGGATGCCGCCAAGGAACTGAAGGCGTTACAAAATGTGGTTGAAAAAGCCTTAAAAGCTGAAGAAGAGCAGTTTGCTCGCACGCTAGAACGTGGCCTTGGTATTCTCGACGGTGCACTTGCTGAACTCGAAGGCAAGGTGCTTGATGGCGAAACCGCTTTCAAACTCTATGACACTTATGGTTTCCCTGTCGATTTGACCGCTGATGTGTGTCGCGAACGCGATATCACAGTGGACGAAGTGGGTTTTGATGCCGCGATGGAAGAGCAACGCAAGCGTGCACAAGCTGCGGGACAATTTGGTGCCGACTATAATGCCGGATTGAAGACCGACGCTGACTCTCATTTCTGCGGTTATCAAGACACGACTGGTGAAGGTAAAGTTGTAGCGATTTTTGTTGACGGTGCAGAAGTGGAAGGGCTGATGCCTAATCAAGAAGCTGTCGTTATTCTTGATAACACTCCATTTTATGCTGAGTCAGGTGGCCAAGTGGGTGATAAGGGCGAGCTCAAAGCAGGGGATAGCCTGTTTGAAGTAGCCGATACCCAAAAATATGCCGCCGCTATTGGTCATAAAGGTGTTCTGAAAGCGGGTAGTTTGAAAGTCGGTCAATCTGTTGCTGCAGTAGTGAATAAGAAGTTACGTCATCGTACCGAACTTAACCACTCAGTGACTCACTTGCTACACGCTGCCTTGCGCCAAGTGTTAGGCTCACACGTAGCGCAAAAAGGTTCTTTAGTTCAGCCTGAGCGTTTACGTTTCGACTTCTCTCACTTTGAAGCGGTTAAGCCTGAAGAATTGAAGCAAGTTGAAGACTTGGTAAATACTCAAATTCGTCGCAATCATCAACTGCAAGTGGCAGAGATGGATATCGAACAAGCCAAAGAGAAAGGCGCGATGGCACTGTTTGGTGAAAAGTACGATACCACAGTGCGAGTAGTGACAATGGGTGACTTCTCAATTGAGCTGTGTGGCGGTACGCACGTAACGCGCACAGGTGATATTGGTGTATTTAAAGTTATCTCTGAAGGCGGTATTGCTGCTGGTATCCGTCGCATTGAAGCGGTTACTGGTGCAGCAGCAATGGCTTATATTGCTGAACAACAGCAAGAGCTGCACGATGCTGCAGCATTGCTTAAGAGTGAAGCCCACACAGTGGTTGCTAAACTGAAAGCGCAATTGGACCACAGCAAGCTGCTGGAAAAAGAGATCGCTCAGCTAAAATCTAAGTTAGCTGCAGCGGCGAGTGCAGATTTGGTGTCTGAAGCTCAAGACATTGCCGGTGTAAAAGTGCTGGTGAAACAGCTTGACGGTGTGGATGCTGGTGCACTGCGTGGTCTGCAAGATGAAATTAAGCAAAAATTAGGCTCCGGTATTGTGGTACTGGGTATTGCGGGCGATGCGAAGGTGAACCTGATTGCCGGGGTAACCAAAGACTTAATCGGCAAAGTGAAGGCCGGTGAGTTGGTGGCAATGGTTGCGGCGCAAGTTGGTGGTAAGGGCGGTGGCCGTCCAGATATGGCTCAGGCTGGTGGTTCTCAACCTGAAAACTTAGCGGCTGCGCTAGCATCGGTAACCGATTGGCTTGCAGCTAAACTGTAACGCTTCATAAAGAGTTAGAACAAAAAGCCGACACATGATATGTCGGCTTTTTTGTAGATATTGTTGGTATAGAAGCCTGTTGGACTTTACGAGATATAGCGCCGATCTATTCGCCATAAATTTGGGTAACCCTAGCTTTTATGTTAGCTTGCCTTTAACAGCGAAATAAAACTGTCAATATCGAGAGAAAAGGACGGTCTCTCGCTAAAAAATTTCATCGTTTTACTATAAAAAAGATCTAAAAACTGGGGATTTAGTACTCACTACTATTAATTTGTACTAAGCTCACTTTATAATAACTGCGGTGACGGAAAAGAACGCCGCATACAGAATATGGAAACATAGAGGAGCAATCTAATGCTGATTTTGACTCGTCGGGTTGGCGAAACACTGATGATTGGTGACGAAGTCACAGTGACGGTGTTGGGAGTAAAAGGAAATCAGGTACGTATTGGGGTTAATGCGCCAAAAGAAGTGTCTGTACACCGCGAAGAGATTTATCAGCGAATTCAGTCAGAGAAAAGTGGTTCCTCTTCAGATGAAGGCAACTACTAGTCGTACTGAATAGCCGTATTGATTTATTAATTAAAGCGCCAGTCAACTCGACTGGCGCTTTAATTTTTGCTGTTATTTCAAGCGAATTGTGCAGTTATGCAACCACTTGAAAGGCATGTGATTAAAAACAGGGCAAACTGTTTTACCTTTCCTAAAAAGCGTTTGACTTATTTTCTTCAAACAGTAATATGTGCGCCAAGAAACGACGGAGAGGTGGCCGAGTGGCCGAAGGCGCTCCCCTGCTAAGGGAGTATGGGCTTTATCTCCCATCGAGGGTTCGAATCCCTCCTTCTCCGCCATTTTCTTAGTGTTTTATATACGACGCGCATGTAGCTCAGCTGGATAGAGTACCTGGCTACGAACCAGGCGGTCGGAGGTTCGACTCCTTCCATGCGCGCCATATAAAATAACACTATAATTTGAACAGTTACGCGCATGTAGCTCAGCTGGATAGAGTACCTGGCTACGAACCAGGCGGTCGGAGGTTCGACTCCTTCCATGCGCGCCACTTTCAAATATTCAAGTACAGAGATGCGCATGTAGCTCAGCTGGATAGAGTACCTGGCTACGAACCAGGCGGTCGGAGGTTCGACTCCTTCCATGCGCGCCACTGTATTTTACTTTTCTGATGATATGCGCATGTAGCTCAGCTGGATAGAGTACCTGGCTACGAACCAGGCGGTCGGAGGTTCGACTCCTTCCATGCGCGCCATTAGTGGAGAGGTGGCCGAGTGGCCGAAGGCGCTCCCCTGCTAAGGGAGTATGGGCTTTATCTCCCATCGAGGGTTCGAATCCCTCCTTCTCCGCCATTTATTTTCTTGTTTCCCCCTAGTGTTTTCCAAAGAAGCAGCAAACTTCATCGTCTATTACCCTTATTAATTCCGCGAGAGTTAATGTTGGCGTATCGTATTTTGATGTTGTTAGCGCTATTCCATAGTTAACCAGTGCGTGTTATTGCCCCTAATTGAGCTGAAAGAACATTTGTTATTACTTCTGCGATTTGGGCGATTAAGACTATTGGGTTAACCATAGGGCGATTGACAGCATGGCGATGAGTAAGCAGCTAACGCCGATGATCCAGATAAAACCCTGTTTACCTTTCTCAAGTGGAATACCGTAAAAGCGCAAAAAGGCAATCCACAGCAATGATAAAATGATGGGAACAAATAGTAGGCGGCCCATAATCGTCGTCGTTAAATAAACCTGTTTGATATCATAGTGATTATTTAGCTAAACAACAAAAAAGGCCGCTATAGCGGCCTTTTTTACTTTAACAGGGGGGCTAGGGCTTATGCGGTCGCATTGCTCTGTGTTTCTGAGGTGTCAGCATAAAATTGCTGTTCGTCAAATTCACCTTCTGATTTACCCACCACAACGGCCGTCATCATGTCACCGGTAATATTGGTACAGGTCCGTGCCATATCGATTACTCGGTCAATCGCCGCAATAAAGCCAATTCCTTCTAGCGGCAGGCCAATAGCGCTCAGGGTGACGGTAAGCATCACCATGGCACTGCCCGGCACGCCTGCAGTACCAACAGAGGCGACAGTTGCGGTAAGTGCAATCATCACATAATCGGTTAAGTCGAGTGGAATGCCATAGATCTGAGCAATAAAAATAGATGCGATAGCTGGATAAATGCCGCCACAGCCATCCATATTCATTGTGGCGCCTAACGGCAACACGAAGGCTGAGTAACGTTCAGAAACACCCATATCCTGCGCACAACGAGTAGTAACCGGCAGCGTGCCATAAGAGGATGATGTGGTGAATGCCACGATTTGCGCTGGCATTGCTTTACGGAAAAATTGTCCCAGATTGACCTTAGCAACAAACTTGAGCATGCCGCCATATACAAACAGCACATGAATGATCACGCCAATATAGATGGCCAAAATAAACCATGCGAGGTGTTTGAGGCTTTCAATACCGTATTCACCGACCACACATGCCATTAAGCCGAATACTCCAATAGGGGTGAGTTTCAGCACGATGCGTGTCAATTGAAACATTACCTCTGCACCTGCGTTAATAACTTTTTTTAGCGGCTCGGCTTTTTCGCCTACGCTGTTGATTGCAATACCAACCAGCGCTGCAAATACGATAATTTGTAGTACGTTACCATTGGCCAGCGAGGCAAATGGATTTACTGGGATCATATCTAGCAATACTTGTGCAAAGCCGGGGATATTACGATCTCGTACTTCGGTCGCAGCGAGTTGCATATTGCCGCCCATATCGATGGCGGAACCCACTGCTAAGCCGATCAATGACGCAAGAAAACCGGTGAGCATGAACATGCCAAGGGTTTTGACGCTCAGACGTTTGAGATTGACGCCGTCACCTGACATTGCGGTAACGCTGGTGACAATGGCGCAAAACACCAAAGGCGCAACCAACATTTTGATTGCATAAATAAACAGATCGCCAAGCGGTTTTACTACAGTGGCTTGCTGGCCAAAAATAACGCCGACCAACACACCGAGCACAAAGCCGGTGACAACTTTTTGCCAAAAGGGGATTTTATTGATTGTTTGCCAAATCATGTTTTTTCCCAAGCAGAATACAGCTCTGCATTGTTATCGTTATAACCCGAATGACGGGTTGAGTGATGCTAGGGGGACAATTTTAATCCTGACTGTTTTAATCGGATAAATCGTTTTCTTATAGCTTATTGCAATATTAGAGATCGTTTTCATGTTTTTAAAGCGCAATGTGGTGTGAATTGCGCCACAAAACGGTTTGTGAAGCTTTGTTAGGTATTTTATTTCTAAACACTTAGGCTGCGATTGCGATCCTCGTGATGTAATTGCCAATGTAAGCATCAGACTGTTGCAACAACAAGTCGCGCTAACACATCGCTATTTTCATGATTAACAAGGTTTAACCTGAACGCAGCATATGCCTTCGGCGATATTCTGGTACTCTTAAAGTTTTCCTATTTGCCTCATCGATATAGTTGAAGGAGTAACGAATGAAAAAATGGTTATTGGCGGTAGCCGTTGCATCAGCACTGGCCGGATGTTCCGCCGACACCACTGCTGTGCAGGCTCAAGCAACTAAGGTTGCCGCAACTAAGTTACCTGCGGGGGTGAGCTTAGTTGAGTCGTACGCGCCCAAAGCGGGTGAAATCGGTATTCCATTCAAGAAATACCAATTGGCGAATGGCTTAACCGTAGTACTGCATCAGGACCATTCCGATCCTTTGGTGACGGTTAACGTGACTTACCATGTTGGTTCTGATCGCGAACATTATGGTCGCACCGGCTTTGCCCACCTGTTTGAACATATGATGTTCCAAGGCTCGCAGCATGTTGCCGATGAACAACATATTAAAGTGGTTACTGAGGCTGGTGGCAGTATGAACGGGACGACCAATACCGACCGTACTAACTACTATGAGTCTGTGCCCAGCAACCAGCTCGAAAAAATGTTGTGGCTGGAGTCTGATCGTATGGGATTCTTGTTGCCCGCATTAACTGACAAGAAGTTTGAGGTGCAAAGGGAAACGGTGAAAAACGAACGCGCTCAGCGCGTAGACAATCGCCCTTATGGCCGCTTAGACGAGCTATTTAACCAAGCATTTTATCCTGAAGGTCATCCGTACTCTTGGCCGGTGATTGGTTGGCCAGCAGATTTAGATCGTGCCACCACCCAAGATGTAAAAGATTTCTTTCGCCGCTGGTATGGACCGAATAACGCCACTTTGACGATTGGTGGCGACATCGATGAAGCCCAAACACTGGCATGGGTGAGCAAATATTTTGCAGATATTCCGCGCGGCCCCGAAGTAAAACCGTTGGCAAAGCCGTTAGTCAGTTTGGACAAAACACGTTATATCTCAATGGAAGATAATGTCCACTTACCCTTGCTGCAGATTGGTTTCCCAACGGTTTATGCCAATCATGCTGATGAACCCGCCCTCGATCTGCTGGCCAGTATCTTAGGTGGGGGTAAAACCTCGATTATTTATAAAAACTTAGTGAAAAATGGCTATGCCGTGCAGGCAGCTATGAACCACCCATGTTCTGAACTGGCCTGTAAGCTAACGGTGTACGCACTCGCTAATCCCGCCAAAGGTGCTGCGCTTGCGCCACTTGAAGCGAAAATCCGCGAATCGATAGCGGAATTTGAAACTCGTGGTGTTACTGATGAAGATCTGCAAAAAGCCAAGGCACAATTTCGTTCCGATAATATTTTTTCACTGCAAAGCGTGTTTGGCAAAGTGAGTCGCTTGGCATCATACGAGACGTTTAATGGCGATCCGAATGGTATCTCTGCCGATTTGGCGCGTTATAACGCTGTCACCAAAGCCGATGTGATGCGCGTGTACGAAAAATACCTCAAAAATAAGCCAAGTGTGGTGATGAGTGTTGTACCTAAAGGCGGTAATGCATTGATTGCGGCACCTGATAATTACGCGCCGACATCGCCTAAAGTGGCTGATCGCGCTGTTGAAGGATTAACGGCTAACACGACCGCGGCGCCTAAGAGTCAGTTTGACCGCACTGTGATGCCTCCAGTAGCCGGGGCGGTATCTCTGCATGTGCCAAGCTTGTGGAATAGCAAACTGGCTAACAATATTGAGGTGATGGGAACTCAAAGTACCGAAACGCCGACCACTGATATTATGGTGTACTTTAATGGCGGCCACCGGATAGAACCCATTGCCAAGTCTGGCTTGGCAGAGTTAACCGCAGATGTTCTGAATGAATCGACACAACGCCACTCAGCAGAAGCGCTAACCCAAGCTTTAGAGCTGCTGGGGGCGACGATAGAGTTTAGTGCTGACAAATATCAGAGCAGCTTACGTATTTCTACTCTGACCGAAAACCTAGATAAAACCATGGCGTTGGTACAAGAGAAATTACTTGAGCCCGGTTTTGTCGCCGCTGACTTCAATCGCAATAAACAGCAATCGTTACAAACGCTGCAGCATCTGAGTTCAGATCCAGAATACATGTCGCGTAAAGGCTTTGCTAAGTTGCTGTTTGGTGACAAGGTAAGCATCGGCGTTAGTAGCGATGGCACCTTAGATACTTTATCTAAATTGACCTTAGATGATGTTAAGCAGTTTTATCTGCAGCAATACACTGCGGGTAATGCACAGGTGGTCGCGGTATCCGATTTGCCACAGCAGCAGTTGTTAACTAAGCTCGCGCCGTTAGCTAGATTGACTGGCGCGGCCACGCCATTGCCAACTCAGAATCAACTGCCGACCATTAAAGGTGACACCGTCTACCTCATTGATAAACCTGACGCAGCGCAGTCGGTCATTTTGATTGGTAAACGCACGATGCCATTTGATGCCACTGGCGACTATTTTAAAGCTAACTTGGCGAATTATCCCTTAGGCGGTGCCTTTAATAGCCGTATTAATCTGAATCTGCGCGAAGATAAAGGTTATACCTATGGCGCCCGTTCTGCCTTTGTTGGCGGCACTGAGTACGGCTATTTTGCGGCGATGGGCAATGTCCGAGCCGATGTGACAGATAAAGCCTTGGCTGAATTTATGAAGGAAATTACCCAGTTCCACAAGTCGGGCATGACCGCCGACGAACTTGCCTTTATGCGTTCATCTATTAGCCAAGGCAAGGCGATGGATTATGAAACCCCGTATAAAAAAGCAGGTTTTATTCGAGAAATCCAAAAATACCGTCTGCCGTACGACTATATCGAGAAGCAGGATGAGTTAGTCAACAATGTGTCTGCTACAGAGTTAAATGCTATTGCAGCCAAATACTTAGATCCTCATTCTATGGATGTACTGATCGTCGGGGATAAAGCTAAGATTAAACCGGGTCTGGAAGTTCTTGGTTATAAAGTCGTCGACATGAACTTGTAATAGCCAAAATCGTCCCCATAATGGGGAAAAGGACCCATAGGATCTGATGTGTAAAAGGTGACAGTTATTATGCTGTCACCTTGTCGTTTTCACACACTGACAAAACCGCTTGACTTAACGCAGTAGTTGACAAAAATACTCAGACATAAGTTAAGGTAGCGACAGTCAGTCCTACAACAGAGATCAATAATTTGAAGTCATTTGATGAGACTCTGGCAATCTTCGCTGACGAGGAAAGCCGTGAGGCGTTGCGCACGATGCAGCGAGGGATTGAAAGAGAGGCGTTACGGATTAATGCCGACAATGAGCTGGCATTAACACCACATCCAGCCATTTTAGGCGCAGCGTTGACCCATTCTCGTATCACCACCGATTACAGCGAATCGCTGATGGAATTTATCACGCCGGTTTATACCGATGTGGAGCAGATGCTGACTGGGCTGACAGAAACTCATGCCTATGCAGTGCAACATCTTGACGGTGAGAAACTATGGCCAGTGAGCATGCCGTGCTATGTAGGTGATGAACAGCAGATCCCGATTTCTTGGTATGGTACGTCGAATAACGGCATCATGAAACGTCTGTACCGCAAGGGCTTAACCTATCGTTACGGTGCCTTGATGCAGATTATTGCTGGCGTGCATTTCAATTTCTCCGTGTCGGACTCATTGTGGCAAACTCTGTATCAGCATAGCGATAAGCAAACCAGTCTGTGTGACTTTATTTCTGAGCACTATTTTGGCCTTATCCGCAATTATCGTCGTTTGGTATGGGTATTGCCTTATCTGTTTGGTGCTTCACCCGCGATATGTCGCTCATTTATCAAAGATCAGCAAACTGAGCTGCAGTTTTTGACGCATAGCAGCGGAACCCTGTATCTGCCATGGTCAACCTCGTTGCGCATGAGTGATTTGGGCTACACCAACAAAGAGCAAGAGAAGCTATCCATTAGCTATAACTCGCTGCAAGAGTATCTCGAAGGGATAAAAGCGGCTATCAAGATGCCATCGAAGAAGTTTGCCGATATTGGGGTGAAGGTTGATGGTGAATATCGTCAGTTGAATGCCAATATTCTGCAGATTGAAAACGAATTCTACGCGCCCATTCGTGCCAAGCGTGTAACGCGCCGTGGTGAAAAGCCTTCGGAAGCGTTGAGCCGTGCCGGTGTGCAGTATATTGAGGTGCGCGCACTGGACGTAAACCCATTTAGTCCTGTCGGGATTGATGCGGCGCAGGTGCGCTTTTTGGACTTGTTCCTGCTGTATTGTCTGATGCAGCCATCTGCCAAAGTTGATGCCTTGGGAGAGAAAGAGATTGCCGCCAATCTTAAGGCTGTCGTCTTAGAAGGGCGTAAACCGGGCTTAATGTTGACGCGTTCAGACAAGGCGATATCACTGCAACAATGGCTCAAAGAGCTGTTTGCCGATCTAAGCCGTATTGCAGCCTTGATTGACGGTGAAGACAAGTTGTATCAGCACACGTTAGATGACTGGTATCAGGCGGTTGAAAATCCTGAGATGACGCTTTCAGGACGTATCTGGCAGACACTGGAAAATTCCGGGCTCGATCATGGTACTTGGGTAAGACAACTGGCCGAAAAATATCATCGTCAGTTGGTGGATTATCCGTTGTCGAGTGCCTCTGTGGCTTCATTTGAAGCAGAAGCTGCGGCGTCGATAGCGCAGCAAAATCAGATGGAGCAGGACGACAAACTGGACTTTGAGCAATTTCTGGCGGAATATTTCCGAGCAGATACCAAGGTTGATGAGCCAGTCCATTGAAACGTGTCTTAATCTTCATTGCTAGCGCAGCATTGCTGTCATCATGTGCTTCGGCGCCGGAAGATAGCAATGCTTGCGGCGTCGTTAGTACTTATCTGACGGCTGAGCTAGAAAATCACTATTTTCCGCTTGTTGTTACCGATGTTGACGGCAAGCCCGTCATTTCAAAGCCAAACTATCCTTTAGCTGTTGGTCAGCATACCTTTACCGTCTCCGAACTTATCGATGATCAAACTTTACAAGTGCGCTTAGCTGCGCGCGTTCCCAAAGTAATTACCGTCGACGTTGCCGCCAATACCCGTTATCAATTGATGGCGCAGTTTAATGTGGATAAACAGTATCGCGGTAATGATCAAAGCTACTGGCAACCCGTGATCCGCTCAGACGAATATCATGAGTGCCAACTCACTCAAGAATAAACTCGGTAAAGGGTTGAAATTCTGACGATTATCGTGCTCAATGGGACAAATTTACGTCCCGGCTGCGGTATTCTGGTTTGGTTAAATTTCGATTCTCTGCTCAGTGCTTTACATCTCAAAGGCTAAAACCTATGGTTATTGGCGCCTTAGCCGCCGTTAGTTTAGCCGGGTGTGCGACTCCTCCACCTGAAAATCCCGACAACATCTGTGAAATTTTTCGTGAGAACCGTGATTGGTATGATGCGGCAATAGATGCTCAGGAGAAATGGGGCGTGCCAGTGCATGTGCCGATTGCCATGATGTATCAGGAAAGTTCATTCAAGCATGATGCCGCACCACCGATGGAGTATTTCCTTGGTTTTATTCCTATTGGCCGCGCCAGCGATGCCTACGGTTATGCACAAGCGAAAACCATGACATGGGATGACTATGTGCGTGAAACTGGCAATGGCTGGGCGAGTCGCAGTGACTTCGATGATGCGATGGATTTTATGGGCTGGTTTATCTGGAAAACTCATAAGATCAATGGTGTCTCAAAATGGGATGCCAAAAACCAATATCTGAATTATCACGAAGGGTGGGGCGGCTTTAAACGCGGAACTTATTGGAAGAAAAAGTGGTTAGTGCGAGTGGCGAAAAAAGTGGATGCGCGTTCGCGTAAGTATGCAGCGCAGTATCATTCTTGTAAGGAAGAGCTCGATTCTTCTTGGCTTTGGCGGCTATTTTTTGGCTAATAACTGTTGCCGGGAAACAATCGCTTTCTCGGCAATATCGAGGGTTTCTGCCAGATTGCCGTTGAATACTGACGTGCCAACGGTAAAGCGTAGCCCCGGCATTTTTCTTGCCAGCGCAACGCTCACATCGGCTAACCAAGCATTAATTTGGCTGGGATCACCATAGGTTAACACTGCAAATTTATCACCACGTAGCCGGCTTAATAAGGCTTTGGCTGGCCAACATTCTTTTAGGGTTATTCCCAACTGGCGTAATGCCTCGTCGCCCGCTTCAAGTCCGTGTTGTTTGTTGATTTGTTTCAGGTTGTCGACATCAATCAATATCAATTCACTTTCTACTTCGCTATGCATGGGCCATTGAATGGCTTGTTCCTCGAAGTAGTTACGATTGGCGAGCCCGGTCAGCGTATCATAATTACGCAACTGTTCAATTAACTGTGCCTGATGGTAGAGCGCCAGCGCGTTGGCGGCGGCGTTACTCAAAATAGTGGCAATTGAGACATCATAGTCACTAAAACAGCCTGGTTGTTCGCTATCGAGATTTAATAGCGCATATAGCTTGCCATCGACATGGATAGGACATGAGAGTGTTGAACGTATGCGATTATCCGCTATTTGCTCTGCGCCATGGGCATCGGCGGCAATGCCACCATCGGTGTCATTTAGTAATACCGCCCGATCACAGCGGCCACCGGTCATCTTGTATTGAAAGGTTTGGTGTAGTTGCATACTAAGCTGCTGCAACTTCTTGATGTCGAGTCCGACCGCCGCTTCAAAATTGAGTTTCTTGCTGGAAGGGTCAACTTTGATCACCGAACCAAATTCGGCACCACCGATCAGATTCATGGTTTTTGATAACAATGCGCTGAGAAAATCATGTTCACTGCTGCAGTACTGATGCAGGTGCATCAGTTCCATAGCGGCGTCATTGATTTGCGTCAGTCGTTGTAACTTATCACGTTGGTGACTCAGCACACTGAAATAAAGAAAGAAGCCGAGGCTGTAGGCGAGGTAATAGATAATGCCGACACCGCTCAGCAATAACCAAGGGTATTGCCCCGGACCGCTGAACATCCAACACAGTAGGCCAAACAACAGCATAGGCACCAGCAACAACAGAATATGTTGGCTGGTGGATACGCGAGCGTCGTTTAGGTCGCTACTGTGGTTAAAGTCCAATGCTACTCCTTTCCCTTGCAAGCTTAGCGGCCTGACAACAACGTCAGGCTTGGTAGTGCAGCAAAATCCAAGCGAGTGGTGCTTGATATTGTGCCGGCATCCATTGCTGTAGTTGCGCAATACTGCTGGCAAGTGTCTCGTTATCCTTGACCGACAGGTTTAAGTGGCCAACCTTACGACCAGGACGAACCTCTTTGTTATACCAATAAAGCTCAGCGTTGGGGAGTGATAACCAGCGATCATCTTTATCGATACCGATCAAGTTGACCATCACACATTGAAAGTTCACTTGTGGTGTCATCACGGCTAGATCGCACAGCGCCCGCAGGTGCAGCTGGAACTGGTCAATATGGCAGCCGGCTTGGGTCCAGTGACCTGAATTATGCACGCGTGGTGCTAACTCGTTCACCAGCAGGTGTTCACCGACTCGGAAACATTCCATTGCCATCACGCCAACGTAGTCAAGGCCATCCATAATGGTGGTCAACATAGCTTCGGCTTCAGCTTGCAGCGCTTGCAAACGCGGTAGCGGCGAAATAGACGCCATCAAAATGCCATCTTGATGTAGGTTAAGTGTCAAAGGGTAAAACACACAACGGCCATCGTGGGTGCGGGCACCAACCAGCGATACTTCTTCATCAAAGTTAATCGCTTGTTCGGCAATCGCTTCATTACGCCAGTCGTCTGGCAACTGAGTTTGTTCGGCTTGCTTGAGCCAAAACTGACCACGGCCATCGTAACCACCAGTGCGGCGTTTCAGTAACACCCGCTCACCATATTTGCGGTATAGCTCGGCAGCGTCACTATTATCGTCCACTAACTCCCACGGTGCAGTGGCGACATTGAGCTCATCCAGCAGGCTTTTTTGTGTAAAACGGTCGGCTAAACGCCCAAACACTGGACCGTTAATAAACTTTGGGTGCTCAGAAAGTTGCAGGCTCAGTGCTGACTCTGGCCATTGCTCACGCTCGGCCGTCACAATGTCGTTGCTTTGCATCGCAAGCTGTTCAGCGGTCGGTACCATGATGTCGATGGGCCTGACATCTAACGCCAAAGGTTGGCCAGCATGTGCCAGCATCGCGCCTAATTGGCCGTTACCTAGTACCCAAACTTTGTTTGACATCATGCCTCCCGAGGATCTGGATTATCCAGCACCGCACGAGTTTGTGACTCGCGGAAGGCTTCCAGACGCGCTGCCAGCTCGTCATCTTGTGTTGCCAAAATTTGGCAAGCCAACAAGCCTGCATTGAAGGCACCTGCAGTGCCGATGGCCAGCGTGCCGACAGCAATACCTTTAGGCATCTGTACTATCGACAACAGACTGTCCATGCCATTCAGTGCTTTGCTTTGTACTGGTACACCGAGTACCGGCAAACGGGTCTTAGACGCTAACATACCGGGCAGATGTGCCGCACCGCCAGCGCCACCAATGATAACTTTAAAGCCTTTGTCGGCAGCGGTTGCGGCAAAATCGATGAGTTTATCGGGAGTACGGTGCGCACTGACCACTTCTACATGGTATGGAACCTTCAGGCTATCCATGATCTCAGCGGCTGCTTCCATAGTTGGCCAATCACTTTTTGACCCCATAACGACAGCAACGAGGGCTTGCATGATCACTCCTTAACACGGGTGTTTTTAATATGATGTAGGGTAATTATCGGTGTTCGAGCAGCATTATTTTATGCCACTCAAAAAATTTGCGCGGATCATAACATGAACCCTAAAGATGTGCTGCCTTTTAGCGGCGCGAACAACAGCGCTTGAGCAAACGCTGTGTTTTGCTTGTTCATTAGTCGACACTTGCCGCTGCTATTGAGCTGGATTCTACAGCGACGCTAACTTACGTCTGCTTGGTGATTAACCTCAAGCATTGTACTGTGGTTTGCTAAGATGGCAGTTGCTCATTAAACAGCTCTTTCAATGTCGGATAGAATTTTAAAACGCCGTCAATTGGTTGTACGCCCGCCTTCGCCAGTGTCCGAATAGGTTGAAACTGTAGCTCAGCAATATAAAGTTGAGTTGCATTTTGCTGGCAGCGTTTGACCAGTTTATCCAGCGCTGACAGTCCGCCGGCGTCGAGAATCGACACGCCATCAAGGTCCAGCACTATCACCTGTTTATTTTGTGTCAGGGTGGCAATGTCGGCAAAGACTTGCTCAGCTGCGGCGAAAAACAATGGACCGTTAATTTTCAAGATGGCCCAATTGGCAGGAATCTCGCGGTCAACATAGCGGCGGTTGTTGCTGATATCGTACAGCCGGGTCATATCGGCGATCTCTTTGACAAACAGCAACGCCGCCAACATGATGCCAAAAGAGATGGCAACCACCATATCAAACACCACCGTGAGCAGTAAGCAACTGGCAAAGACCCAGATATCGCTGCGAGGCGCTTTTTTGATGAGCTCAACTGCTTTTGGCGCTTCGCTCATATTCCACGCCACTACCAGCAACAAGGCCGCCATGGCGGGCATGGGCAAATACGACAATATGCCAGCCAGCGCTACCAACGCCAGTAACACAACCAGCGCATGTACCATGGCCGATATTGGACTTTGGGCGCCGGAACGCACATTAGCAGCACTACGGGCGATAGCCGCGGTGGCGGTAATTCCGCCAAATAACGGCGCGATAATATTGCCGATGCCTTGCCCTAGCAGTTCACTGTTGGCGCTGTGGCGAGTGTTGGTCATGCCGTCTAACACCACAGCACATAGCAGTGACTCAATTGCGCCAAGCATTGCGATAGCAAATGCCGCTGGAGCTAATGTCTGAATGGTTTGCCAGCTTAACCCCAGCGCCGTTCCATCGGCCCCTTCGCGTAACCATGGCCAGGCAAATTCCGGTAATACTGCTGGAATGCCGAAGCCTGTACTGCCATCGGGTAGAAGGTAATGAAAGCGGCTGCCGATGGTATCCACTGGATGTCCGGCATCTGCCAGTAAAATGGCCAGCAGAGTACCGATAATGATGGCTGGCAGATGTGCCGGAATCGGCAATTTTAATTTTGGCCACAGCAGCATAGTGACCAAGGTGGCAACCGCCACAACAGTGCTTGGCAGATCAAAATTGGGTAGCTGCTGCGCCAGTAAGCTCAGCTTGTCGATAAAATGCTCTGGCATGCTCGCAATCGTCAACCCAAAGAAGTCTTTTACTTGCAGCACCGCGATAACAATGCCGATGCCGCCGGTAAATCCGAGGGTGACTGACTGCGGAATGTATTGGATCAGTCGCCCTAATCGCAGCAGCGCCATGGCGATCAGAATAATGCCAGACATCAGCGACGCCATTAATAAGCCCGCTAAACCATATTGCTGCGCGATGGGAAAAAGCAACACCACAAATGCCGCGGTAGGCCCTGAAATGGAGTAACGCGAACCGCCGCACAACGCAATAATAAACCCGCCGATAATGGCGGTATACAAACCGTATTGCGGCGCTACGCCGCTCGCGATAGCCAGTGCCATCGCCAAGGGAATGGCGATGATACCAACAGTAATCCCCGCGATAACATCATTGAGCAGTTGGCGACCATGGTAGCCTTGGCGAAATAATACATCGCGCATGGCGTAGCCTAGTCTTAGCGAAAATAACTGCTGACGAAATCCAGAACTGTTGGGCACCTTGGGCTCCTATCTACCTTGCATAAAGGGCGCATATTTTAAGACTGCCACCCCGTACTCGTTGTGATGCAACTCGCGAAAATTCGATTGCTGTGATGGCGCTTGCAGCGCGCACTGGCGTCAATGCTATGCAACGACACATTTGCTAAAACTTATTCAACCCCGATGCAGCTGATTCTTGCGGCTGACTTTGCTAGTTTGTTGCCACTATCTTGATTAACCATAATGCATAAACAGGAAGAATCCTTCATGAAACTTCGTCATTCTGTTGCCTGTTGTTTGTTAGCTTTGGGGGTGAGTGCCATCACTGGCGTGGCCAATGCCGCACAAGGCTATTATCGAGCCCCTGATTTACATGGCAATACGCTAGTGTTTACCGCTGAGGGTGATTTATGGACACAGCAGCTGGGGCAAGCCCACGCATCGCGCTTAACGAGTCTGCCCGCTGAGGAACTGCACGGCAAAATCTCACCCGATGGCAAAAGCTTAGCCTTTGTTGCTAACTACGATGGTGTAGATGAGGTCTATACCATTCCGTTGGCTGGCGGCAGCGCAAAACGGGTCACTTTTGAAAATAGCCGCGTGCGCGTGCAAGGCTGGACTGCCAAGGGCGAGATTCTGTATTCCACCGACAATGCCGATGGTCCTTCCAATTTTTGGGTGTTAAGAACGGTGAATCCTAGCTCGCTGGTAACCCAAGATATTCCACTGGCTGATGCGGTTCAGGGTGCAGTGGATGCTGCTGGCGAATATGTTTACTTTGTGCGCTTTGGCCTGCAAGTGACCGGTGATAATGCTCGCGTGTATCGCGGCGGTGCTAAAGGCGAGTTGTGGCGATATAAACTGGGCAGCAAGCAAGAGGCACAATGTTTAAGTAATGCCCATGACGGCTCAATTCGCGCGCCAATGTTGTGGCAAAACCGCATCTACTTTGTGTCCGATGAGAGCGGCAATGCCAACATCTGGTCGATGAGCCTAGACGGTAAAGATGCCAAGCAGTTAACCCATTACCAAGATTACGAAGTTCGTAGTCCATCACTGGATAACGGTCGTATTGTGTTCCAACTCGGCGCAGATATTCATCTGCTGGATATCGCCAGTGGCAAAGATGTTGTTGAAGCTATCGATCTGCAATCCGATTTTCCTGAACGCCATGAGCGTTGGGTGAATAACCCTTTAGAATATGCGAACGATTTTAACCTCTCACCTAGTGGTAACAAAGTGGTGCTCACGGCGCGTAGTCATGTGGCAATCGCTGGCACTGACCGAACCCGTTTAGTCGAGTTACCTTCTGATGGCAGTTTCCGCATGCGTAATGCGGTGATGTCGCAAGATGGTAAGCATGTTTACGCCATTTCCGATAAGTCGGGTGAGCAAGAGATCTGGCAATATGCCGCAGATGGCAGTGAAACAGCCAAGCAACTCACCAAAGACGGCAAAAGCATGCGCATGAGTCTCGTGTTGTCGCCAAATGGGCGTTACTTGGCCAGTGATGACTACGAAGGCAATCTGTGGCTTTTGGATCTGAAAAAAGGCACGCAGCGTAAGATTGCCAGCAACAATGAGGGCTTAGCTCCATACCAAGATATTGTCTGGTCACCTGATAGTCGTTATTTGGCATTAACCAAAACGGAAATTGGTACACCGCGGCCACAAATTGTGTTGCTGTCGCTCGATGATGGGAAGACGGCGGTGCTCACGTCAGATAAATATGAGTCGTTTTCTCCTGCTTTTAGCACCGATGGTAAGTGGCTCTATTTCCTCTCCAATCGTACCTTTAACAGTACCCCAAGTTCGCCATGGGGCGACCGTAACTTAGGGCCGGTATTCGATAAGCGTACCGATATTTATGCGCTGGCGTTGGACAAGCATGCGCAGTTCCCGTTCGCTCACCCGAATGAACTGACCGATTTCCAAAAATCAACCAGTAACGATGATGATGAGAATGCGTCAGTAAAAGTGCAGGTTGATTGGCAAGGCATAACAGCGCGTCTATGGCAAGTGCCGGTAACTGCCGATAATTTTAATCGTCTGCAAATCAATGCGAAGGGCTTATATGTAGCCTCTGACACCGACCGCAGTGTCAAGTTTATTAAGTACGACCACGATAAAGCGAAAGTGGAAACCTTCGCTAAAGATGTACGCGGTTATCAGCTATCGAATGACGGCGAAAAAATCTTCATCTATAAAGGGACGAAGCCAGGGCAGATGTTAATTGTCGATGCTGGCGACAAACTGCCATCAGATCTGGATGATGCCAAGGTACGCTTTGATGGTTGGAAGCTTGCGATTCAACCGCAGCAAGAGTGGCAGCAGATGTTTGAAGATGCTTGGCTGATGCACCGCGAATCCTTCTTTGATAAGCATATGCGCGGTGTCGACTGGGCGGCGACCAAACAGAAGTATTTGCCATTGCTCGCTCGCGTCACCGACCGCCATGAGCTTGCCGATATTTTTACCCAGATGATGGGCGAACTAGACGCTTTGCATTCGCAAGTGCGTGGTGGTGATTTTGCGAAAGATGAGGCAATGCCTACGCCTGCTGCTTTGGGGGCTAAGTTAACCCAAACCGCAGATGGCGTAGCGATCAGCCATATCTATCGTAATGATCCTGAACTGCCGCAACGTGCCTCACCTCTGGCGACGCCGGGCGTTGATGCTAAAGAAGGCGACATTATTATCGGCGTGAATGGCCGCAGCGTTAACAGCATCGCCGAAGTGACCTCTTTGCTGCGTAATCAAGCCGATAAACAGGTGTTGTTGCAACTGCAACGCAACGATAAAACGCTGAAAACGGTAGTAGTGCCAGTGCCGCTGTGGGCCGATGGTCAATTGCGTTATCTCGATTGGGTGAACAGCAACGCCAATAAAGTCAGTAAAGCCAGTGACGGTAAGATAGGTTACTTGCATCTGTACGCCATGGGTGCGTCAGATATCGCGAACTTCGCCCGTGAGTTTTATGCCAACTATGACAAAGATGGCTTGATCATCGATGTACGCCGCAATCGTGGCGGCAATATTGACAGCTGGATTATCGAGAAGTTACTGCGCAAAGCCTGGATGTTCTGGCAGCCAACCCATGGCACGCCGTATCCAAACATGCAGCAGGCATTTCGCGGACATCTGGTGGTGTTAACCGATGAATTAACCTACTCGGATGGCGAAACTTTCTCTGCTGGTATTAAAGCGTTGGGAATTGCGCCCTTGATTGGCAAGCGTACAGCCGGTGCTGGCGTATGGCTGTCTGGGCGTAACCGCTTGACCGACGGCGGTATGTCGCGTGTAGCTGAATATCCGCAATACGCGATGGACGGTCGTTGGATTGTTGAAGGGCAGGGCATTAGCCCGAACATTGAGGTGGATAACCTGCCGGTGGCGACGTTTGAAGGCAAGGATGCGCAGTTGCAAAAAGCAATCAGCTATCTTCAACAGCAACTCGCTAAAGCCCCGGTTGCACCGCTACAAGCGCAGCCGATGCCGAAGCGTGGTGAAGCGCAGGACGTTCGCCCTTAATTTTCAATGAGTGAAAACAAAAAAAGCTCCAACTGTGTTGGAGCTTTTTTATTGGCTGAATACGGTTCACTAGGCGTTAAAAGTCGATTTCGACCACGGTATCTTCTGCTAACGAGTTGGCGATAAAGCAGTTGGCATGGGCCTTTTCGTGGATCTTTTCTATGAGTTCTGCATCCACTTCGGCGCCGTCAGCAAAAACCACCTTAGGCTTGAGTTTGATATGGGTGATGGCCACTTTGCCCGATTCCTTTTTACCGATTTCAGCGACTGGATCGTCTTGGTAGCTGGCAACTGGTAGTCGCTTTAAATGGGCAATCGTCAGGAACGTCAGCATATGGCAAGAGGAGATCGCCGCCAGCAAACTTTCTTCAGGATTGACTAACGTCGAGTTTCCCTTGTATTCCGGTGCTGAGGAAGCACCAACTTGTTGACCGCTTCCAAAGTGAATTTGATGATCGCGGTTAAACTCCCCTTCTGGGGCGGGGGAACTTTGCCACGAGACTGTGACATGAAAACTCATAGTATTGCTCCGGTTCTCGGAATTGCTAATAAAGCGACTATAGACCAATTCAATACAAATAATCGCATTGTTTTAATTTACTTTTTAATGTCGCTTAATTTTTATCCAGCTCGATTACTCCAGATATGTGCGCTAACCACGGCAAATTCAAGTTTGCGTTTGTATTAGTTGCGACTTAAATTTACTTGTGTAAATGAATTGTAAAAATTCAATTCATCTTAACCTTTAGGAGTTCTGGCGATGAGAATTTCTCTTAAGCCTGTCGCGGCTCTAGCGTTGTTGTTAAGTTGGTCGTTATCTGCCGCAGAAAGTGAACGGTACATTGTTTCTTATAAAACGGGGGCTGGCCCCTCCGTTAAAGCATTATTGAAGGCGAATGGCGCTACATTGAAGTTAGATTTGGCTAAACATAACGCAGCGGCTGTTACCATGTCAGCTAACGCACTCAAAGGTCTGCAGCACAACCCCAATATTGAGTTTATCGAGCAAGACGTTAAGCGTTATCCGCTGATGCAAACCCAGCCCTACGGTATTGGTATGGTACAGGCAGATCAGGTCAGTGATGCTGAAGCGGGCAATATGACCGTTTGTATCATCGATTCAGGGTACGATATCGAACACGAAGACCTCGCCGCGAATAACGTTTCCGGCGCCAATGACCCTGATGGCACCGGCAATTGGTTTGAGGACCAAAATCATCATGGTACGCATGTGGCGGGCACCATCGCCGCGCTTAACAATAGCGTCGGTGTGGTTGGTGTTAACCCCAGTGGTCAGCTAAATCTCTTTATCGTGAAAGTGTTTGATGCTGATGGCTGGGCGTACTCTTCATCGCTTATTCATGCCTTAGACACATGCCAAATCGCTGGCGCAAATGTGATTAACATGAGCTTAGGCGGCAGTTTTAAAAGCCGCGCTGAAGAACGTGCTTTTAGTAATGCTGATAAAGCCGGGATTTTGAGCGTGGCCGCAGCAGGCAATGACGGCAATAGTCGTAGCTCCTATCCCGCATCTTATGCGTCAGTGGTTTCTGTTGCGGCGATAGACAGCAATAAACAACGTGCCAGTTTCTCCCAGTACAACAGCCAAGTGGAGTTGGCCGCGCCTGGTGTGTTGGTGCAATCTTCAGTCCCGATGAACACGGGCGAAGTGGCCGATTTGATAGCGAGCGGTCAAGCTTATGAGGCTATCCCAATGGATGGTTCTCCTACCTTGAGTAGCGCAGGGGCCATGGTGGATTGTGGTACTGGCGAGTCCTTCTGTGATGCAAGTGGAAAGCTGTGTCTGATTGAACGTGGCAACATCAACTTTTCCGCCAAGGTATTGAACTGCCAAACCAGTGGCGGCAGCGGTGCCATTATTTACAACAATGCGCCGGGCAACTTTTCCGGCACCTTAGCTGGTGTTGTCACGGGGATTCCGTCGGTGAGTATCTCCGCCAGCGATGGTGCTGCATTGTTGGCGTCATTACCTGCCAATGCGTCGCTGACAACAGCAGTAGGCAGCTATGCCTTTTTTGATGGTACGTCCATGGCAACCCCGCATGTTGCAGGCGTTGCCGCGTTAGTATGGAGTCACTTCCCGCAATGCAGTAATAGTCAAATTCGTAGTGCATTGCAGGCAACAGCTGAAGACCTCGGGACTAGTGGTCGCGACAATGAGACCGGGTTCGGGCTGATTCAGGCGAAAGCTGCGGTCGATTACCTTACGAGCTTTGGTTGCGCAGGTGATTCCAGCGCCACAGGGGGCGGCGGTGATAGTGGCGGAACGACGTGCCGAGGCAAAAAGTGCCGCTAAGAAAAACGATTTTTTGTTGAAAAAATAGCGCTATCTGTGATGGCGCTTTTTTATGCGTCTAACGTTTTTTCGCGTCAAAAAGCAAGTGCTGAAAACTGCGGAATGACAAAATCTGATCGAGTCGACGAACTGGCTATCAGGCACTTGCTGTCATGTGATTTACATCGTACTTTGTTAGCCTAATGTAATTAACTTACCGCTAACATTACTGCCTTAGGTTGGACATGGAGCGATCATAGGCAATAAGAGGCCCACCGTCGATGCGCAATAATCAACCTGTGACTCAAAGAGAGCAACGTCTCTCCGATAGCGATATTTTGCTTTCCACCACCGATCTAAAAGGCAAAATCAAATACGTCAACAAGGCATTTGTTGAGGTGAGTGGTTTTACCGAAGAAGAACTTCACCAGCAACCGCACAATATTGTCCGACATCCTGATATGCCTTCTGCGGCGTTTAATACCTTGTGGGGGAATTTGACGTCGGGCAAAGCTTGGATGGGAATCGTGAAGAACCGTTGCAAATCGGGCGATCACTATTGGGTGAATGCCTACGCCGCGCCAGTGATGGAAAACGGCAAGTTGCATGAGTTTCAGTCGGTTCGTCATGCGGCAACCCGCGAACAGGTTGATGCCGCCTCCCGCATCTATCAACAGATTAACGATGGTAAAACCCCCAAGGAGTTGCGCAAGCCGATGCTCGGTTTTGGTCGCGGCCTCCAAGTATTTGCAGCATTGATGTTGCTGTCGGCATTTGCTTTGGCCTTTATCTCGCCTTGGTGGACATTGCTCCCATTACTGAGTTGGTTGCTGGTCAGTCAGCGCTGGTTAACGCCGTTTATGGCGATGGTGGCGCATTCTAAAGAGATTGTGGATGATCCACTCGCGCGCGCTGTGTATAGCGGTCGTCAGGATGAGATTGGTCAGTTGAGTCTGGCCCTCAGTTATCTTTCGGCCGAAACGGGTGGTGTGATTGGCCGCATGGCGGATTCTGCAACATCGATCAGTGATGAAAGCAGTAACTTGCTTGAAACCCTTAAAGCCAATGCCGAGCGAGCCGATAGTCAAAGCCAACAAACGACGCAAGCGGGGGCGGCAATGTCGGAAATGACCGCCAGCTTTAACGAGGTTGGCACGAATCTGCAGCTCTCCGCCGATGAAATGAAATCAAGCCTGACGGCT
Source organism: Shewanella mangrovi (assembly GCF_000753795.1). Classification (GTDB taxonomy): domain Bacteria; phylum Pseudomonadota; class Gammaproteobacteria; order Enterobacterales; family Shewanellaceae; genus Shewanella; species Shewanella mangrovi. The sequence goes on along the minus strand of NZ_JPEO01000003.1, from coordinate 343,340 downwards.
ACTACGATGGGCGATGAAAGCCTGAAAAAAGTGGTCGGTGCCATCGGCGCCTTAAATACGCGAGTGGGCGAATTTGGCACTGTAGTCGGTGCGATTCAACAAGACAGTGAAGCGATTACTGAGGTGCTTGAGGTGATTCGCGCTATTGCTGATCAAACCAACTTGCTGGCATTGAACGCTGCTATTGAAGCAGCTCGTGCTGGTGAGGCCGGTCGCGGGTTTGCCGTCGTTGCTGATGAAGTACGTCATCTGTCGAGCCGTACCAGTGAATCGACCACCCGCATCGAACAGATTATTCATAAATTTCAGCAAACAACCTTGGATGCCAGTAAGAAGATGCAGGCCGGTGAAAGTGATGCTCAACGCTCGGTAGAATTAGCCGAGGAAGCCAGTCAAGCCTTTGAGGCACTGCGCCATTCTATCAATCGCTTAGATGAAATGAGTGAGGCAAATGTTGCCGCGGTGCAGCAGCAAGCAACGGTGGCTGAAGAGATTAATCGGGCCATTATTACGATCAGCGATTTGGCGTCAGAAAGTGCATTGAATATTCGCGCGGCCGAGGAACGCAGTGAGCAAGTGAGTCGCCTTTCTGTTAAAAGTCAGCACTTATCTGAGCAGTTTTGGTTACAGAGTGTTTGCCGCAACGTGTAGTTTGCTGAAATTTTCTCCATTCATCACACAAAATGAGCCCGTAATGCATTTATTCCATTACGGGCTCTTGTGTTTTGCAGGAAAAGTCCCAAGCTCTATATATGAGTCAACAAAAAAAGGGAAAGCCTATGAAAATTCAGATTTCAGGTCATCACGTTGAAGTTACTGATTCAGTTCGCACTCACGTAGAAGAAAAGCTCGCCAAGATCGTCAAACATTTCCCAGGACTTATTGGATTTGATGTCATCATTGCTAAAGAGCATGGTGAATATCAGACCGATTTGCGCACCAATTATGAAGGTGTTGCCGTTGCCGCTACAGGCGCTGATGCCGTTATGTATCCTGCTATTGCGACCGCAGTTAAAAGACTCGATTCTGCGCTTAAACATCGCAAAGGCCAGCTAAAAGCGGATCTCCACGAAAAGCCAGTGTGCACTACGCCGCCGATTGCCCATGAAATCATTCAGGAAATGGATCTTTCTAAGTAATTTTCACTCATGCATCGCGAAGGGACCTTAAGGTCCCTTTGTTGTTTTTGAAGCAAAAATAATCCAGCCACGGCAAACTTAGCCGGCATAGTTTATTCTTTAGACACGAGTGAAATAACCCATGTAGAGGAGCCCAAATGGCGTTCAACGAGCGGCAATCTTGGCAGTGGAGCTTGGTGTGCGTAACGTGTGGTTTGGCATTAATGCAGGCGATTCGTTGGTGGATGTCGGCGCAGCAGCTAACTGATTACTTGTGGGCGATTGTGTGGGTACTGCCTACGCTGTGGTTGCTGTGGCGGCTATGGTCGCAGCCCCGTGAGATTACCGATGCATCCCCACAAGATACGGGAGAAAAGGCGCAGCGGGCCGCCGCCCGTAAAATTGCGCAAGATACCAGTGGCATTGCGATAGGTGGTGCTGAAGTTTCCCACTTTGTTGATGAACTCAAAAAGACCATAGAACTCAGTGGCGAAACCGCTGTGAGTATTAACCACTCGGCATCTTCCTTATCTGAATCAACCGTCGCGTTGAGCGATCATGCGCAGACCGTGTTACAACAAGCGCAGCAGTCCAAACAACTCTCGCTCGAAGGGCGTGATTTTGCTGTGAGTGGCTTTAACGCTATCCATACTCTGAGCCAAGATGTAAATGCTGCCGCTGGCCATGTTACCGACTTAAAATCGAAGGCCGATGCCATCGAAAAGATCACCGAAGTGATCGACAGCCTTGCGGCACAGACCAATCTACTGGCGCTGAATGCCGCAATTGAGGCGGCGCGGGCAGGCGATGCTGGCCGCGGTTTTGCGGTCGTTGCCGATGAAGTTCGGTCACTCGCGGCTAAAACTGCTGAATCAACCCAACATATTGCGAAGATGCTGACGGATATTCGGCAGCAAACCGACAGTACCTCAGCCTTGATGAATCGTGTCGTAGAACGCACGGCCGATACGGTGCAAGCGATGTCAGCCTTGGAACAAAGATTTGATACCATCACCCAAGGGGTAGAAAGTTCGGCGGATGCATTGGCGCAGATTGATAGCTCGCTGCGAGATTATCGTGACACTACCGCCGATATCGCCGATGCCATCCGTCAGATCAGCCAATCATTGCAAGACACAGGTAGTCGTTCGGAGCAGATTTCCCAGCAAGCATTTAAGTTTTCGCAGCAAACGGAGGGGATTTTTAGTGCGTTAACGGCTTGGAAAACCGATACCTTTGAGCAGCAAGTGCTGCAGGAAGCGCAAGCTGCTGCTGCGGCCTGTGGCAAGTTGTTATCGCAAGGGTTGCATACGGGCACTTTTACCGAGCATCAGTTGTTTAGCCCAGAGTATCAGCGTGTAGGCACCACTGAACCTGCGAAGTATTCAACAGCATTTGACCGCTTTACCGATCAGCAGTTTCCGGCAATACAAGAGCCGATTCTCGCGCGCTTGCGCGAAGTGATATATGCCGGCGCTGTGGACCGAAAAGGCTATTTCCCCACCCACAATAAGCGTTTTAGCCAGCCGCTTACCGGCAATAAACAACAGGATATTGCTAACAATCGTACCAAACGGCTGTTTAACGACCCCACAGGCATCCGCTGCGGACAACATACCGATAGCATGTTATTGCAAACCTATAAGCGCGATACCGGCGAGGTGATGCATGATTTGTCGGTGCCAATTTATGTAAATGGCAAACATTGGGGCGGCTTCAGAATCGGTTTTAAGGCGTAATGCTGCCATTACATGAACGCGGCATTACTCTGGCGCGGCTAGCAGTGGCGGCAGATTTGGATGTCGATAGCTCAGTTGCGGTAGCTCAAATGGGCGAGGATTTTGGCTGAGTGGACTTAACGAGGGAATAATGGCGGGGGCGTTGCGGCTTTGTAGTAGCGCTCCGTATTTCGCCAGAATCCGCGCATATTCGCCGTTGTGTTTAATCTGAGTTAAACCGTCATTAAAGGCGGCAATTAAATTATCACCAGCAGGATTGCACTTGCCTGTGGCCACAAAGAGTTCGCGTTCATTTAACGCGGGGCCGGTAAAACTGAATTTGCTGGTCATATTCAGCTCAAAAATGGTCGAGGCTGCCACAATTTCATCTTCTAGTACTAAGTCGAGTCGGCCGGCCGCTAGCATCTTTAAATTGGACTCAAAATTGCTGTTGGCTTGCAGCCCGTAGCGGCTATCGTTGGCTAAAATATCCTCGTAGTTATATCCGCGAATGATGCCGATGGTTTTGCCTTTGAGACTGTCTTTGTCCGAATACTCATAGCTATCACCACTGCGTTTGATAAATCTAAGGCGATTTTTTAGGAAAGGATGTGAGTAAGTGACGTACTTTTCTCGGGCGGGCACGTACCAGACCAGTACCAAGTCTCGACGGCAGTTTCTGACATCATGAAAGGCGCGTGCCCAAGGGGTTATTTCGACCGCCAGCGTTTTGTGATGCAATGCGAGAGCGGCACGCATAATTTCGATGACGATGCCGCCATCCTTATTTTCATCAACATAAGGTGCCCAAAGATCATTGGCGAAGCTAACCTTGTCGGAGCGCGTATCATCAGCGTGTACTGAATTTGGCCAGCCCAAATTCAGTAGCAGTATATTCAGGATGACAAGCAGCAACCTTTTCATACGACTCCGACAAGGTTAGAGACAGAAACGCAGCGACATTATTAAAGTTATAACTTACCTTTGGCCTGCTCGCGCAGTTTTTCAATATTGAGTTGGGCAATACCAATCAGTGAATCCGGCTGGAAGCGACCGTAACGGTTCGCTTTGGCAACTTCGGTATCGGTCAGAATCGCCATCGCTTCGGTGACGTGATCTACTGTCCAAATGTGGAAGCGGCCTTTATTCACTGCCTCGATAATCTCTTTTTTCAACATCAAATTGTGGGCGTTGCGCTTAGGAATAATCACCCCTTGGGTGTTCTTACGTCCTTTGATGACACACACATCAAAAAAGCCCTCAATCTTCTCATTGACGCCGCCGATAGGCTGCGATTCGCCAAACTGGTTCATTGAGCCTGTGATAGCGATATCTTGTCGTAGCGCTTTACCGCTGATGGCCGATAGAATTGCGCAGCATTCCGCCATGGACGCACTATCACCATCGACACCCGAATAGGATTGCTCAAAGGTAAGCGACGTCGTTAACGGCACTGCTGCATCCTTACCGAGTAGCCCGTTAATATAAGCACTTAAAATCCACACGCCTTTGCTGTGAATACGGCCACCTAAACGTACCTTGTGTTCAATATCCAGCACTTCGCCACGACCATAAGCTGTGGTGGCAGTAATGCGGTTGGGCATGCCAAACTGATGATCCGTCGTTGCCAGTACCGATAGCGCATTGATTTGACCAACAACCTTACCTTGTACTTCGATGAGGTTGGTTCCTTGCACGAATCCCAGCATCATTTGATCGCGCAGTCGACTCACTCGCTGCTCTTGCTGCTGTAGCGCTTGTTCCACATGCGTCTCACGAATCCGTCGCGCATTGGCCGATTTCGCGCAGAAATGGGTTTCACGCAGCAAGTTGGCGATATCGGCTGAATGCAGCGACAGCATGGTTTGGTCGTCCGCCTGACGGCTACTGTATTCAATAATGCGCGCCAGCGCAGAACGATCACACTGCAGTAGCTGATTGTCGTGCACTATCGAGGTGATAAAGCGTACGTAAAAGGCTTCAGATTTATCATCCCGCGGCATCACATCTTCAAAATCGGCGGTAACACGAAACAGCTCACTAAAATCAGGATCGTACTGCTGCAGCAGTTGGTAGGTTTCGTAGTCGCCGAACAACACGATTTTGACATCAAGCGACACCGGCTCTGGAGCGAGTGATACTGTGCCTGACAGACTCACTTCGCGCTCTAATGAATTCAGATCGAGTGTGCGTGAGCGTAGCGCCCGCTTGAGGCCATCCCACACATAGGGACGTTCTAATACTTTGATGGCATCCATCAGCAGTACGCCGCCATTCGCGCGGTGTAGACTGCCCGGGCGGATTAAGGAAAAGTCGGTAAACACAGTGCCGCGATAAGTTGCACTTTCAACATAGCCAAACAAGCCGTGATAAGTAGGGTTTTCCTCAACTACCACTGGAAAGCGCTCACACTCCTGACTAACCAGCAAGTTAACTTGGTAACGGCGTGGCATTTTCTTCTCAAGCGAGGCGTAGGCCAGCCCAAGTTGATCCTCGCTTTGTTCCAAAAAGATATCCAGATTACTGAGCATATCTTTCTGCATGGCGGAGAGAAAACTGCGGACTTCACTGATATGGCGATAATCGTCTTTCAGCGGTTTGAAGAAGTGGGTTAGGACTTCACGCGCTACCTGCTCATCGTGATGCTGCTGTTTATTACTGAACTCTTCTTCCCATTCGGTGAGTTGGCGTACGATGCCGCGCAGACGGATTTCCAAATGGCGAATATTGTCGTCAAACTGATTGCGCTCGGTTTCCGATAATGCCGCATAAGAATCATCGGTGTGCGGTTCTTCGCCGTTGAGTGCGATGAGTTGATAGTCACCATCGGGACTGACAACTAGGCGAATGTGCATTTCACGCGCTTCGGCAGCAAGTTCTGATAGTGTCGCTTCTTGGCGTTGTGATAATTGCGCTTTCAGTTTATCGGCGCGGCGATAATAGACTTCGTTATCAAATGCTAGAGGAAGTGCTTTGACCAGACGCTGCACCACTTTTTCTACATCTTTCTTAAATTGTGCACCGTTGCCAGCGGGTAACTTTAATACTTGTGGCGTACGTGGTTCATCAAAATTGGCCACATAACACCAGTCAAACAGTGGCTGATCTTGGAATTCGTGCCGCTTGAGATAACGCAGCATCATGGTGCGCTTGCCTAAGCCATTTTTGCCGACAGCATAGATGTTGTAACCCTTGTCACGGATCGACATGGCAAATTCAACGGCTTTCTGAGCCCGCTCTTGGCCGATAATTTCGTCGAGCGGTTCGAGATCTTTAGTCGATTTTACTGAGGAGGGCAGTTGTTGCAGTTCTGCCTGACGATAGAGTTGGCTGGCATCAAGCGCAGTGATGGCCATGAAAGCGTCCTTGTTATAAATCGGTGAAGTTCAAAGACAATAAATGGCTGCGCGCAGCAAAGCAAACCCTGTTTTACCGTGCCGTTGAGTTTTGTGCGTTACCCCAGACTAAAACCATTATGACTGCCAGTGCTGCAGGTTTGAAGTCTGCTGTTGCTGGTATTGCTGTTGCGCATCCATAATTTGTAGCAGGTTTTCTTCAATCCAATCGGCTAAGCCAACCACTTGTGTGGCAATTTTATGGCCGAGTTCGGTGAGTGAGTATTCCACGTGGGGTGGGACAACCGGAAACACGGTACGTTTAACAAAGCCATCGCCTTCCAATTGTTGCAGCGTTTGCGCCAGCATTTTCTCACTAACCCCGAGGATTTTGCGCTTAAGAGCGCTAAATCTATGTTGTTCGCCATCCATTAGGGCTAACAATACCAACACGCCCCAACGGCTGGTGACGTGCTTGAGCACATCGCGAGACGGGCATTTATCTGAGAACAGGTTGCCACGTTGCATTAGCGAAGCGAGTCCGGGGGAATTTAAGGATTGACTCATTTTATACTTACCTTTTTGTATGTACTTACTAAAAGTTTGTGTTGGGCATATTATATCTCTCAACGGCGTTTTACCACAAAAAACGCACTTTCAAATATTGTGAGTTAGGAGAAGATTATGATTGCTGTTACTGGTGCATCAGGACAATTGGGCCATTTGGTTGTTGAAGCGTTATTGAAAACTGTTCCTGCCGAGCAGATTGTGGCCGCTGTGAGAAATGAAGCCAAAGCCGCTGATTTAAAAGCGAAAGGCGTACAAGTTCGTCATGCGGATTATACCCAGCCTGAGACCTTAAAGGCGGCGTTTGCGGGCGTGGATAAGTTGCTGTTGATCTCATCAGATCAAGTGGGTCAACGTGCGCCACAACATAAAGCGGTTATTGATGCGGCGAAAGCGGAAGGTGTCAGTCTGTTGGCTTATACCAGCTTACTGCATGCAGATGTGTCGCCTTTGGTGTTGGCTGAAGAGCATGTAACCACAGAAGCTTATATTGCTGAGAGTGGTATTCCTGCGGTGTTGTTACGCAATGGCTGGTATAGCGAAAACTACACTATGGGCGTTGCCGGTGCTATCGAACATGGTGCGGTCTTTGGTTGTGCGGGTGATGCACGTTTGGCGACCGCAACTCGCCAAGATTATGCAGAAGCTGCGGCTAAAGTACTGACCAGCGAAAATCAGGCGGGCAAAGTATACGAACTTGCTGGCGATAATGCTTTTACACTGAGCGAATTTGCCCAAGCGATTAGCGATGCTAGCGGTAAAACCGTGGAATATCGTAATTTGAGTGAAGCTGACTATGTGGCGCTACTTGAGCAAGTTGGTGTTCCTGGTCCATTTGCTGCGGTGCTGGGTAACTCAGAAACAGGTGCTGCCAAAGGTGGCCTGTTTGATGACAGTCATCAGTTATCAGCCTTGATTGGCCGCCCAACAACTGCCATTACCGACAGTATTAAAGCGGTATTATAACTTGTTGGTCTGCGCGGCATCCCCTATTCACTCCGGTGCGGATGCCGTCGCGCCAACGCCCATCTGTTTATCGCCTACCATTGCCTTTCTTTAGTGGCTGAAGGTCGCCACAGCTCTTTTTTACACAGCCTTTCTATTCTTTATCGTATCGTTGCGGTAAAAACACACGAATTACACATTTCGATTTTAAATCATACAGTTCTCTGTCGTTATTAACGCATTATTTCATTGGCCTGCTTGCTGAAAAATGCCAGATCAGAGATGATGAGCTGGTTGTTTACATAAGTCTTTTGCTAAAGGTGTTGTGAATATGTCGAAGTTGGAAACCACACTAGAACATCTGTTATTTCGTGCGCGTTGGATGTTGGCGCCATTTTTCTTCGGTTTGATGATTGCGGTGGTAGCGCTACTGATTAAGTTTTGCAAAGAGTTGTATAACCTGATGGCTGGGGTTATTACCGGCTCGTTGGAAAACCCTATCATCAGTATTTTGACGCTGGTGGACAGTGCTTTGTTGGCGAGTTTGTTGCTGATTATTGCATTCAGTGGCTATGAAAACTTTGTCTCGAAAATGGCGATCGGTGATCATGAAGACCGTCCCGGTTGGATGGGCAAAGTCAGCTTTTCTGACCTCAAGCTCAAGCTGATTGGTGCCATTGTGGCAATCTCTGCCGTTGAGTTGTTGAAGTCATTTATCGAGTCTGATTCGTTAAGTAATGCCGCGCTGGGATGGAAGGTGGGTATTCACCTGACATTTGTGGTGTCTGGCGTGCTGTTCGCGCTGACAGATGCGATTGCCGACCGCGGTGGTAAGCACTAGCGAGCGAATTGACCGAAAAAAAAGTCCTGCATTTGCAGGACTTTTTGCGTTTTAGGCTACAGAGCTACAGTTCGTTATCATCAACAATTCTTAACGGTAGTAAGTCGCTGTCGGTGGTGATAATCAACGAATCGTCGACTCTGATGCAACTGCCGCCATAGCTGCCACCAAGCGCAAAGGTACAGATCTGTACGCGATATTTATCTATCTGCGGCAGGCGCCATAATGCCTGATAGATACAGTCTTGTTCACCAAAACGCCCATCGGTTTCACCGAGGATACTGTCATGTTTATCGATTAGACTAACGTTGTCACCGCACCGACCCGCAATCGGCTTACGCACATAACCGTGCGCGATAAGATCATCTGTCAGTTCAAAACTCGCATTGAGCAGATAACGATGATTTGGGAACAATTGCCACAATACTGGGGTAATTGCCTTGTTGCTGGGGATTAAGGTCCACAGTGGTTCATAAACTTGCATTTCTGGCCGCAATAATACGTCGATTAGGCGTACTGCTTGCTCTGGCGCGCCTGTGCGGATTGGTGGCGCGTTGAGGTCGTCTTCGCATTCGTGGCGAATTTGATCGAGTGCGGTTTCCCACGCCCATGTTTTCCACACACATGTGATCACATTTCCCTGCGCATCAACGACTTCACCACTGGCATTCCAACGCAGTGAGTCAAGACCGCGAATAATACGACTTTCGATACCGGCATTTGCCATCGCTTGTTGCATAAACTGGGCGTGGTAATCTTCCTCTTTATCTTTATCCTGTAAAATATGCACTAAGCCAGTGACGCCGCTATGACGCCAGGCTTCCGTCATCGCCGACAACAGATCAGCGCCGGCATCCTCTCCATCTTCACAATGAATCGCCTTACCCCATAAGCCTTGAATTAAGCCGGCTTCGGTATGGCAAGAAGCGGAATCGGCATTATATTCATACACTTTGAGCCCCTTGGCCGTCATGCAAAAGTCAAAACGGCCACTGATCATCTGATGGCGCCGACTTTGCCATGAGCGTTTGAGCCGTGGCCACAACACTTTGGGAATGTTGAAGTGAGCCAGCAGGTTATCATCGCGCAGCACTTGCTCTGTTGCGTGCAGATACATTAAATGCAATTCATTGGTGGCGCGGATAAGTTCGCGCTCGGCGGTCGCTGACATCCTGAAGTAGCGTGTTTGCTCGGCAATATTCTCCGTGAGGAAATGGCCATTCATCGCCCGGATAAATGCCGCCTGTAATGGCTGTTGTGGATTAAGCCATTCTGCGGTTGCTATCGGCGCAGGCATCATTCGAGAGTTGATATCAAATAGCGCAGGGTTCACCCAATGTGCAGGCTCGGCATTGGTGGCATCTTCAGTTTGAATCATCCAGCCTAAAATGCGGGTATCAGGATAGCCTTCGATGATGCGGTAGTTTTGCTCGGGACTGATTTCAAGCTTGAGCTCTCGGCACCACTGTTGTCCCAAGGGCAGTTTGCAATGTTCGAGGTTTTGCTCGGCAATACGCACACAATCGTTAAGCACTTCGGTAATAATCGCCACATGGCCGGTGACTTCAAACTCGCCACCTTCGGCCCAGATTAGGATAGCGCCGGCCTCAGGTGGCCGTTTGCCGCCGTTGGCAAAGGCTTGCAATGGTAGTAAGGCATCGTCTTCGACACGGCGCAAATGGCGAATGGCAAAAATATCATATGCCATTGGTACATCGGTAAACACTAAGCCACGGTTGAGATAAAGCCAGCGACGAGCAAACTCAACACACTGCCATTTGTAACCCATATATTCATTGCCAATATAGCTGCGATAATCGCTGGGTTTGTCGACTTGCTGTTGTTTTACGGAGTCGTAATCGCTGGAATAGATGGCGACACCGCCGGGAGCATACCCTAATAAGGTGCCAAAAGGTTCTGGGGGAAACTGTAATTTATGCAAAGCTACTCTCCGGGCAACTTGGCGTGATGTGCGGCAGCATAGCGCCGTTGCTGGGGTAACAGAAGTGGCTACAGATATTATTTTTTGTCATAAATAACAACGCCCGCATGCAGCGGGCGTTGATTGGATTAGCGTGATGCTAATGCTTATTCAGTTGCTTCAGTGGTGATGCGGAGTGTCACTTCGTCGCTCACGTATGGCACGTATTTCGCCATATCATAGTCAGAACGTTTGATAGTGGTAACTGCGTCAAAACCTACAGCTGGCACTTTCTTCATTGGGTGTTCACCCTGGCCGTTAAGGGTCACTTTCAACAGAGCTTCTTTAGTGATGCCTTTGATGGTCATTTTACCGCTGACGTCGTAAGTTTTATCGCCAGTCTTAGTTACTTTGTCACTGACGAAAGTCGCTTCTGGATGTGCTGCAACGTCAAAGTAATCTTTGCCCATGAATTCATCAGTCAGCGCTTTAACATGAGTATCTACAGTTTTCACTGGGATAGTGACTGATACTGATGATTTGGCAGGTGACTTTTCATCAAATACCAAAGTACCAGTAACACCGCTGAAATCAGCAGTTGGGTTTGAAAAACCAAAGTGGTTCCAAGATGCTACTACGCTGGTGTGAGTAGGATCGATGTTGTAAGTTGCCGCCATCGCTACACTGCTCAAGCTTGAGACGCCAACCAGAGCCAAACCCAGAGTCATGTTTTTCCAAGATTTCATATTAAAGCCTCGCTTATCCTTGTGGCCTAGCGTGCGTTGACTGGCCAATAAAAGTCATTCGGGTGACGACGATGCTCGAGAGTAGGCGCAATGAACACCGCCGTCGTTCGCTAACTATATTAGTTTCGATTATGTTTTCCACAACAGCTAAATATCGGAGATATCTTTCTAATTTTTAGAACTATATCTGTGGGGGATACGTGGGTTGCGCCCCAGAAATAGGGTAGTGCACCGGTTGAACTTTAGGCAACTTTCGCCGTAATGAAGCGGTTGCGCCCTTGATGTTTAGCTTGATAGAGCGCCTCATCGGCCAGTTCGAATAATTTCTGTGTATCAATAGCTGCGGTAGCTTCTTTCGTTGCGACCCCAATTGAAATAGTTACATAGTCTGCGGCGTTCTTACCGCCGTGCGCTATTTTCAAATCGGCAATCCCGCGGCAAAGATTATCAGCCACGTGAGCTGCGTTATCTTTATCGGTATTTTCCAACACCACGACAAACTCTTCTCCACCAAAGCGACAGACTAAATCGGTGGCACCATGGGTCAGTTGTACCAGTGCTGTGGCCACCTGTTTTAATACTCGGTCGCCCTGGCTATGGCCAAAGGTATCGTTAAATGATTTAAAGAAATCGATATCGATGACCAGTAACGATAGTGGCAGTTGCTGGTTGGCTTTATGGGATGACAGGGTATCAAGATAGCTGTCCAGATAGCGCCGATTTGCCAGACCGGTCAGTGGATCGGTATTGCTCAGTTGTTCTAAGCGTTCATTCTGTTGGTGCAATGTTTGTTGTTGATGTTCGACCACACTGAGTAACTGGTCGATAAGGTGCCCGAGGCGATGCAGTTCACTGCTGCCTGAGAGTTTGGTGCGTAGCGAATAATCATTGGTGAGTGATACATAGCTTACCGTTTTCAGCATTTTTATTACTGGTTGGATCATGCGCACGCTGATAAACCAATAGAACAGCAGTAGTATCGACATGGCCATCAATAAACCGGCTAACATCGACACATCAAACATCTCTTGGTTGTACAGCCGCGGACTTTGCACAATAGAAAAAGCCAGCAAAGGATTACCATAGACATCGCGAACGCCGATAAACAAGCGGCCTTTATATACAATTGGGTCGTTGCTGTCGCTGCCAAGTTCACTCGATAGATGCTTAAAAATATTAGCTAACTCAAGCCCTTTGTGGATCTCGATATCATCCTTGTCATAAGGGGCAAGCAATTCAGTAAATTGTTCATCTGCGTAGCGCCATAACAACATAGTGCCGGCACTGGGACCATATTCGTTGGTTGGCGCAATGCTCTGACTGGTGACTACGGCAGGTCTGCCAAGGACATCGACAAAACGTACTTTGACCAGTGGCATAAAGTTATTTTGCTCGACGTCCTGCGGTTTAATCAGTAGTGAATTATACAGTTTAGGTTCGGTAAACTCCGGGGTTACCATTTTCTCAAAATGGTGGCTGGCGCTCATACCTGTGATGAGCTCACCCTTAGCGTTATAAAAATAGATGCCGTTGACAATTTGATGTGAAAACGTCTGCTTGGTGAAATAGTTATCCTGAAACCATTGTGCATTATTGGTGTTCGCCATCAAGTAGGATTCATCCCAAACAGCGTTGTCGTAGGCAAAGTTTTTATTGAGCATAATCAATTGGTTGATATGGCTATTAACGCGTTGTACATCCAGTTTATCGTTGTAATGCGCCAGTTGATCAAGTTGCGGAAGTGTCCAGACGTAACGAATGATGGCTTGCAATGAAAAGATGCAAATAAAAGCCGCCGCTACCGCAAGCAATAATCGTTTACGTAGTTTTGACTGAAGTAGCATCTGTCTCCCCCAATGGTGAAATACGTCTGGAATCCCTTCGCTGACTCACTGCTAAGTATAGAAGCTGAAATAACGCTTGCCGTTTAAATAAGCTGCGCTTAGTTCATGAGGCCACGGAGCGCGATCCTCTGGGGGATGAACACAATTGTTTGCGACTCGCAACAACGCTGAATATAACTGTTTCAGCAGCAGGCTTTCTGCGGTCAATGGTAAAGTGAGTCGCACTGCAGCAATTGTTTTTTAACACGTTTATTTTTCATTTCAATCTTTTTACTACTTTGAACTTGTTAGGAAATTGTGTAATGTTCGCCAATAGGGACATTCGCCGCGACGGCTAACAAGGACGCTTATTGACAGCAACACGGTCGCCGCGAATTACATCAATATGTCCGCAAATGAGAACAATGCTAGCACGTGCTTTGATAACGCTGTCCGCTCGCCTCGTGACTGAGATGCGTGTTATCAACACCAATTGAGGGTGTTACTACGTTGAGAACCCAAAACAGGGTCATAACCTTCCTCGCCAGTGCAATGGTGATATTGCACTGCTTCACAGCCTCCGCGCATCAGGTAAAGCAAGCGGTTGAACCGGTTAATCGCTACTTTCAAGAAAGCTGGACCACTCGCGATGGCTTACCGCACAACACAGTAAATAGTCTGTCACAGACCCCAGAGGGGTACATCTGGCTCACCACCTGGGAAGGTATTGCGCGGTTTAATGGCAATGAATTTAAAGTCTACGGCCGCGATGATACGACAGGTTTGCCCGATGCCGGGATGCGCAGTTCCTACGTTGATGCCAATGGGCGACTCATTATTGGGGGCTCACGAGGCGGTTTAACCTCTGTTAAAGATCATCATTGGCAGCCGTTGCGGCCTGTTGGCGGTCTGGTGAACGCGATGGCGGCCGAAGCTGACGGCAGCATATGGGTGGCGACCGAAGGCGATGGACTGTTTCGCGAATATGCCGACGGTCACAGCGAACATTGGACCGTGGAAACTGGATTACCAAGTAATTCTATTTACGCCTTAGTCAAAGATCCTGATGGTCAGTTGTGGGTCGGAACCTCAAAAGGCGTGGTCGTCTTTGAACAGCAACAACTGCGGGTAAATAAAGATATTCCGGCGGCACCTGTATTTGATGTATTACCCACAAAACAGGGTGTGTTGTTTGCTACTGAATTTGGTTTACTGCGCTGTGTTGAGGCGCAATGTCAGCAATTTATGCCTGAACTGACCAACATCGCGGTCTCCAAGTTGATGTTTGATCATCAAGGTAGCTTGTGGATTGGCACGATTGAGCGCGGTGTTTATCGTTACAGCAAATCCTATGGGTTGGAACACTTGGAAACCGGCCGCGATCTGCCGCGTAACCGAGTATTGAGTCTGCTGGAAGATCAAGAACACAGTATCTGGATTGGCACCAATGGTGGCTTACTAAGACTGCGTGACGTGCCGTTTTCAACGCTCACCGAAGAGCAAGGGCTTGCTGGTAATTATGTACGCACTGTGTTGGCTGATAAAGATGGCAAGAGTATCTGGATTGGTACGTCTAATGGTCTGAGCCGCTACGATATTGCGGCAGGCAAGGTGGTACAAAACCTTATTCCTAAGCAATCGATTCTGAGTCTTGAGCAACAAAGTGATGGCACGCTCTATATCGGCACCTACACCGCGGGGGTGTTCGTTTACAAAAATGGCGAGGTTGAGCTGCTGCTTGATCGCGAGCGCGGCCTCATCTCCAATGAAGTGCGCGCTATTCTGCGAGCCGATGATGGCGCCTTATGGATGGGCACTTCACAGGGGCTGACCATTTTGCAAAATGGCCAGCTACGCAGTATCACCACAGATAGTGGCTTACCGGGCAACTTTATTGTGGCATTAGCGCAGGTCGGCAAGCAGATTTGGGTGGGTACCGGTACTGGCATCAGCATTTGGGAAGGTGATCATTTCGAAAATGTCCCGATTCAGCAGTTTGATAATGCCGAGTATGCGTTTGGCTTTTTCTATCAAGATAAACAGCAGTTACTCTGGGCGGCAACGGATAGGGGCTTGATGCGCCGTAATCTTGCCACCGGTGAAACCGGGATTATTGGGCGCAGTAAGGGGCTGCCATTCGATAAGTATTTCCAAGTATTTATCGATGATCATGACGATATCTGGATGAGCAGTAACCGTGGCATTTTGCGTTTCAGTGAAGCGGATGCCAATGCCGTACTGGAGGGGAAACTCGCCAAGTTGCCGCTGGTTCTCTACGGTGAAAGTGATGGTATGGTCAGTGCTCAGGCAAATGGGGGCTCATCACCTACCATTGCCAAATCTACCGATGGTAGCTTATGGATGGCCACTGCGCGTGGCGTTGCTCGTGTCGACCCCAGCCGTTTGTATCTGTTTAGCCAATATACGCCAAATGTGGAAATTGAAAGTCTGACTTTAGATGGGCAAAGGCAACAACTGCTGGATGACAAGATTACCATGGCGCCAGGCGTACAACGGATGGTGGTGCGTTATGCTGGCTTAAGTTACATCATGCCTTCACGCATCCATTACCGCACCCGCTTGCAGGGATTTGATCAACAGTGGCGCGATAACGCTAATCAGCATCAGATTGAATTTACCAACTTGGCGCCGGGTGAATACCAGTTACAGATCCAAGCACAAAACCCCAGTGGTGACTGGAGTAAGCCAGCAATCTTAAATATCACCAAGTTGCCATTTTGGTGGCAAACCTCGTTGGCACTTTATTTGGCTATTTTGGGGTTGATTCTGTGGGTGGTACTTATTGTATGGTGGCGTACCTATTCACTGCGTCGTAGCCGTGCCAATCTGCTGCAACAAGTTGAATTAAAAACAGAAGAGCTACAGCGGCATACGGATCATCTGGCGCAGCTCAACAGTGAAAAATCGGCGTTATTAGAACAGCTGAGTCGTCAGGCGATTGCGTTAGAAAAGCAAGCCATGCAGGACGAACTCACCGGCTTACCAAATCGGCGTGCCTTTGATGAAACCTTTGAACGCGAATTTAGCCGAGCTAAGCGTAGTCAGCAGCCATTAGCGTTAGCATTTTTGGATATCGATCATTTCAAAAGCATTAACGATAACTTCAGCCATGAGGCGGGGGACCTTGCCCTTGAACTACTCGGTCAGCAGCTCAAACAACACTGCCGCGAATTTGATGTGTGTGCCCGTTGGGGCGGAGAAGAGTTTGTAATGTTGTTGCCGTCCACTACCTTAGAGCAGGCATTGGCAGTGAGTGAGCGGCTGCGTTATCGCATTGCATCGATGGATTGTAACGATATAGCACCACAGCTTGAGATAACCGTCAGTATCGGCGTCGCCTGTAGTGATGATGCGGTTGATATGGACGAGTTGTTGAACAAAGCCGATCGCGCCCTCTATCGCGCTAAACAAAATGGCCGTAACCGTGTCGAGCGTTAAAGTGGGCGATAATCTAGGCGCGAAAATCTGGGTAGGCTTGCTGGTCTTTTAGCGCACCGAATTGGGTCATGACTTTGCGTTGAACTGATAGCAGTTTGCCAGATCTTTCGTTCATCATATTGCAGGTTTGTACTTTAAGACTGAGCTCACTTATCAACTCCCCTATCTTTTCGCGCATAGGGGAGGGTAGCTTTGCTTGTAATGCCTGCAATCCGTCTTTATTTCCCGGTAATCCCAATTGCTTAAGATACTGTTCACGTTCAACATTAGACTCGCGCAAGTTGTTGAGTAACGCCAACATATCACTATTGAGGTCGGGCAGATGCAGGTTGTCGCGGCTACTTAATAGCTCATATTGCTGCTCAAACTGTTTGATCAGTTCGTCTAAGCGACTGACGTCGTGACGCATACTGCCGAAAAAGCTTTTGAGATCGTTAATCTGTTTGCTCATCGACGGTGTAACTCCAGCACGGCACTGATCAGTGCATCGGCATCCAACGCCAGTTCACCGTTTTCAATAGCACTGCGCATCGCCATCACTTTGTCCATATCGACTTCGTCTTGAGCGCTGAGGTGATCTAATGACGCGCCAGCGGCCAGACTCGTACTACTAATATTCGCGCCAGCCGCGGCTTGTTTAACGGCAGGTTTTGCCATTTCAGCCGTTGCTTTCTTGGTGTCCGCTTTCAGTTGTTCAATGGGAACAACACCTTGGTTGCGAATTTTCATGCTCAATACTCTCGAACTAAACCTTACTAATCACTATAGGCGACCGCTTTCAGGAAAAACTTAAATCAATTGCCAATAAAATCTACCGCCACTTGTCCGCCTTTAAGCACTTTGCCTTCGACTACCTTGCCTGAGCTGTTATTTTTCACTTTGACCCGTTCACCCAACTTAGCATCCTCCATGGCGGTGCCACGCGTTGAGGCGCTAAAACCATCAATATCTACCACCATAGTCACTATATCACCGCGTTTTACAATCATTGGATTTTCAAGCAGATAGGCAGAAATAACTTGCCCAGCATGAATACGGCGTCTGACCAACTTATTGGCCGCAGCCAGCGGTGCAAACAGCGGTTCCGCGTTGACTTTGGCGAGGTCGACTGAAGAGAGTTTTATGTCTGCCAAGGCAATTTGGGTATCGCGCTCTAGTGCTTTAGTCGCGACCAATACATCCGCCCATAGGTGAACTTCGGCAATGGCTCGGCTGGTCCAGCGTTCATTGTCTACGCATTCGATGCGATAGCCGACCCGTCCTAATGGTGCTTGATTGGCGTTCGGTCGTGAAAATTGCCAATGGTTACATGGCCTTTGTGTCGCGGCATCGGCGATGCGAAAGCTAATACGCTGTTTGTGCGCGGTAAAGCTATGTTGCTGCTGGTACTGCTTCAGTTCCTGCTGCACGTGAGCGTTGAGCGCTTGCTCCAGCGAATTGGTGGCATGCAGCTGACAGGAAAATATCGCCAGCGGAAGTAGCCAGTAGTTGTGCTTCCGTAGCGGAAGAAATGCTTCCCTGATTTTGCCTAAAATTACATCAAATGATTTCATTGTATTGATATTTATAGATTTTATTTGTTGGCATAAAAATTGTTTAACCCTGTTCAATATTCATACCTGAGATTCAAAAGGGCACAGACAGTGGGACCATTTGATAAAGCGTTTGGCGTTCATCCCTACTCCATGGCATTGAGATTGGATCGCGCTGAAATTATCGCTAGCAACTTGGCGAATGTCGATACTCCAGGGTTCAAAGCGCGAGACGTAGACTACCAAAGCATTATGCAGGATGTGCAGTCCAGCATGACAAATGCTGCCGAAACGTCCGTCACGGCCGAGCATCCTTTGCTCTATCGCGTACCCTACCAACCTTCTGCCGATGGTAACAGCGTTGAATTAAACGTTGAACAAGCCAAGTTCGCACAAAACAACATGGATTTTCAAACCAGTCTGACCTTTCTGAACATGAAAATTAACGGCCTCTATTCGGCGATTAAAGGTAAGTAACTATGTCTTTCAACAATATCTATGACATTAGCGGCAGCGCCATGAACGCCCAAGTCATGCGCTTGGACACAATCGCGTCAAACCTTGCCAATGCTGACACTGCGGCCAGCAGCGAAGCTGAAGCTTACCATGCGCTGAAACCCGTATTTGCGGCGATGTACCAGCAATCGAATGATGCGACGGACGACAGCAATGGCGTATCCGCCAGTGTCAAAATGCTGGGCATTGTCGAGTCTGACCGCGCGGTGGAACAACGCTACGAGCCGAACAATCCGCTCGCCAATGGCGATGGCTACGTATTTTATTCCAATGTGAACTCGTTAGAAGAGATGGCGGACATGATGTCAGCGTCGCGAAGCTATCAGACATCGGTAGAAGTCCTCGGCCGAGTGAACAGCATGCAGCAGAGCATTCTGCGTTTGGGACAATCTTAAGGAGTAGGTCATGGTCGATAGCATCTCTCAAGGTAGCACGGCGACTAATTTTGCAGCGGCAAACAATATCGCCAGCAATGGTCAAGATCTCTCCAACATGTTTATGGAGCTGCTGGTGGCACAAATTAGCCATCAAAACCCACTCGATCCGTCAGACGGTACTGAGTATGTCACCCAACTGGCGCAGTTCAGCAGTCTGGAATCGCTGCAAGGGATTAAAGAAAACACTGCCGCCAATCAAAGCTCACTGGATGCGATGAAAGTGTTGGAAACCACCCAGCTGGTCGGGCGCGAAGTGAGTGTGCCAGCCGCCAATGTTGTGCTTGAGCAAGATGGTGAGGTTTCCGGCGCAGTGAATTTAACCTCGCCAGCCAGTGCTGTGACGGCGCAGCTGTACAACGCTGACGGTGACTTGGTTGCAGAGCAACAGCTGTCATACAGCGGTGTGGGAACCCTGAACTTTCATTTTTCTGAGCAAGCTGCTGGCCAGTACAGCGTAAAAGTCAGCGCCCAGCAACAAAGCGGATTGTCGGCTGAGTTAACGCCTTGGTTAAACGGCACCGTTGAACGTGTGTCGGTTGGTGATAGTGCGGAAGATATTCTGCTGCAGGTAAATGGATTGGGTAACTACAACCTTTCCGATATTAATCAGTTGGTTACTAAGTCATAACAGTATAGGGAATCAAGAGTATGTCTATTTTTCAAATTGGCTTGAGCGGCTTGCAAAGCACTCAGTCGGCACTGGAAGTGACCAGTAACAACATCGCTAACTCTGCGACTTCTGGTTATAAATCAAGTAGTACCGAATTTGCTGCGGTGTACAACGGCGGTCAACGTGGCGGCGTCAAAGTGGCTGATATCAAAGAGGACTTCGCTACCTCTGGTGATCTGGTGCAGACCGATAACGATTTGGATTTGGCGATTGTCGGCAATGGCTTCTTCGTGATGAATAATGACGGTCAGGAAGCTTACACCCAAGCGGGTCAGTTTGGCTTAGATAATGAGTTAAATATCGTCAATGCCAGCGGTGCCAATTTGCAAGGTTACGGTGTTGATGCCAATGGCAATATCGTACCAGGGGTACTGACCAATCTGCAGATTGAAGGACAAAACATTGCGGCTCAGGCCACTGAGAATATTGCATTTTCAGCCAACTTCAGCTCAGCAAGCGATGTCATTCAATATCCGACCGCACCAGATGCATTCGAGCCTACCGATGGCACTGCTTATAACTTTTCTCAATCCAGTGAAGTGTTTGACTCATTGGGTAACAGCCATGTGCTGACGCAGTATTTTAACCATTCAGGCAGCAATCAATGGCAAGTCATGTACTTTGTCGATGGTGCGCCGATGACCACGGGCATTACGGCGCCTGCGGGCGCGACCGTTGGCAGCCAGACGGTAAATGTTGACGGTACTGATTACGCTGCGGCGGTCGTCACCATAAGCTTCGATACTGATGGTCAGCTACAGCCTATGGGCACATTGGCTATTCCAGCTAACGGTGTACCTGATGACAATGTCACTGACCCATATGATCAACGTAAATTGGATCTGACCTTTGCTCCGCTCGACAGCGAGGGCAATCCGAGTGGTGCAGGTGATGTCACCCTGACCTTAGATATGAGTAAGAGTACTCAGTATGGCTCCGGCTTTGCCATGTATAACAATGACGCTGATGGATACACCTCCGGCGAATACACTGGTGTCACGGTAGATGACAACGGCAACTTGTTTGCCACTTTCTCGAATGGTGAAAGCAAGCTGCAGGGGCAATTGGTGATGGCGACCTTTGCTAACGTTAATGGCCTAGAACAGGTGAATGACACTATGTGGCACAGCAGCGCCGATTCGGGCACGCCGTTGTACGCCACCGCCGCGTCAGAGAATGTCGGGCAACTGCTTTCTGGCCAATACATGAACTCTAACGTGGATATCAGTGAGCAGCTCGTTGACCTGATTTCATTCCAACAGAATTACCAAGCCAACGCTAAAACCATCAGCACTGCCGACGATATGATGCAAGTGCTGTTTAACGCGGTGTAAGGGTTAAGCGGTTATGGAAAGACTAATCTACACCGCGGTATCTGGGGCTGAACTCAATAACAAAGCCCTGCAAGTCGTGGCGAATAATCTCGCCAACGTCAATACCAATGGTTTTCGTGCGGATCTGGAACAAGCCCAATCAATGATGGTTGCCGGGGACGGCTTTCGTACCCGCTATCAGGCGCAGTTGACGCCAGTGGCCACGAGTTTGGCGTCAGGTCCAATGATGGAGACGGGGCGTAAGCTTGACGTGGCGCTGAGCGAAAACGGCTATCTCGCTGTGGAAGACAGTAACGGCCAGGAAGCCTACACCCGTGCTGGTAACTTGATGGTCGATGGGCAAGGACGTTTGACCGTTAATGGCCTGCAAGTGATTGGTAACCAAGGTCCCATCCAACTGCAGCAGTACGGCGATATCGATATCAGCGCTGATGGCACAATCAATTTAACCCCCGTCGGTGGAGGTTTAATAGCACAAGATGCACAGCTGAAGTTGGTCAGTGCCAACAACAATCTGGTGAAAGGCCAGGATGGATTGTTGCGCGATATCAACGGTCAGCAGCTTGCCGCTGACCCCACTGTCAGTGTTGCCACTGGCAAATTGGAAGGTTCTAACGTGAACGCGGTGGCGGAAATGGTGAAAACCATGAATATCAGCCGTCAGTTTGAAATGAACATCAAGATGATGAAGATGGCCGATGAACTGGCCAGTTCAGGCGATCGCCTGATCCGTGGTCAGTCATAAGATAAGGAAATAGCAACAGATGAGCAGTTCAGCATTATGGGTCAGTAAAACGGGGTTGGAAGCACAAGACCTGCGGATGACCACCATCTCCAACAACTTGGCGAACGTCAGTACTGTCGGCTTTAAAAAAGACCGCGCTATGTTCCAAGATCTGTTTTATCAGGTGCAACGTCAGCCAGGTACCCAAGCGGATGAACTCAATCAAGTGCCTTCCGGTATTCAATTAGGGACTGGTGTGCGCATCAATGGTACGCAAAAACAGTTCACTGAAGGCTCATTTGAGACCACAGATAATCAGCTGGATGTTGCCATTGCTGGCCAAGGTTTTTTCCAGATTGAAAGCCCTGATGGCGAAATCTTGTATACCCGTAACGGTCAGTTTCAGCTCAATTCAGAATCCTTGCTGGTCAACAGCGACGGTTTGCCATTAGCGCAAAATATTGCCATTCCTGATAACACCACCAAGGTCACCATAGGTAAGGATGGCACGGTAACCGCCGTGGTGGCGGGCAATGCTAACCCGCAAAATATTGGTCAGATCCAGACGGTAAACTTTGTCAATCCAACGGGTTTGGAAGCATTGGGTGGAAACTTGTACCGCGAAACAGCTGCATCCGGTGCGCCGATTGAAGGCGTGCCTGGACAGGATGCGCTCGGGGAACTGCAGCAGTTTACTGTGGAAGGCTCAAACGTCAGCGTCGTTGATGAAATGGTCGATATGATTGCCGTCCAACGCGCTTATGAAATGAATGCCAAAGTGGTATCTGCAGCGGATGAGATGCTGCGTTTCGTTAACCAGAATATGTGATAAAAATGCTGCCTCGTAAGTTTACTGGAATATTGCTGCTGACATTGCTGGCTGGTTGTAGCAGCAGTGAATCTCTGCCGACAGAATCAGCGCAGACGAATATAGCCGATGACGACTACGCTAGCAGCAATGCGGTGATGAGTCGTCAAGAGGGGGGACTTTATAGTGATAACTATATGTTCACCCTGTTTGCCGATAAACGTGCTTACACGGTTGGCGATATTCTGACGGTCATTTTGGCTGAGCGCACTCTGTCCAGTAAAAGCGCCGACGCCAGCATGGGCAAAGACAGTAGTTGGGATGTGGGGGTGCCGTTAGTGGGCACTCTGAACACTAACGATATGGCGTTGCAAGCCAACTCCGCCACCGCCTTTAACGGGCAAAGTTCTGCCAACCAGCAAAACTCTCTGAGCGGTTATATCTCGGTGCGTGTTGTTGAGGTATTGCCTAACGGCGCGCTGCGAGTCAAAGGACGCAAGCAGATCCGTCTTAACCAAGGTGATGAGTATTTAGAGTTGGAGGGCATCGTACGCCCTGAAGATATTGACGTAACTAACCAGATCTCATCACAGCGCATTGCCGACGCCAGCATTAGCTACGAAGGCAGTGGTGATATGGCCGATGCGCAAGAACCAGGTTGGCTAACCAAGCTGTTTACTCGTTATCTTAACCCCTTTTAAGGTTGGCGTATGTGTTCAAGATTTTTGGCGTTTTTCGCATTGTTACTCACGCTTATTTCACCTTTGACGCAGGCCAGCAGTCGCGCGTTGTTGGACTTGGTGGATGTACAAGGCACACGTGAAAACCAGCTTGTCGGTTACGGACTCGTTGTCGGCCTCGCGGGAACTGGCGACAAGTCGCAGATCCATTTTGCCGGTCAATCGCTTAACAATATGCTGAAGCAGTTTGGCGTCAAAATGGATGAAGGTGATTTACCGCGCACCAAGAATATCGCAGCGGTTAGCGTGCAGGCCACCTTGCCGCCTAACGCCAGCCCCGGACAAACCATAGATGTCACCATCAGTTCGCTCGGCGACGCTAAGAGTCTGTTGGGCGGCAGTTTAGTGTTAACACCGCTACGTGGCGTTGATGGCAAGGTGTACGCATTGGCGCAGGGTAACTTAGTGGTCGGTGGCGTAAATGCATCTGGCAGCACTGGCTCATCGATCACAGTTAACGTACCAACCGCCGGTATTATTCCCAACGGTGCCACTGTAGAGCGTGAGATTTTGTCGCGTAGCAGCCGTGTTGGTGAGGTGGTGCTTAACCTTAAAACGCCTAACTATAAAACGGCGCGTAATATCGTCAATGCCATCAATAAACTATTTGGGGCAGGTGTTGCTAACGCAGAAAACTGGGGCAAGTTGGTAGTAAGCGCGCCGAAAGATCCTAACGATTTCAACACCTTCATGTCGATGCTTCAGGATGTTCAGGTTGAGCAGGGCAGTCAGCGCCCGAAAGTTATCTTTAACAGCCGCTCCGGAACCGTGGTTATCAACGAAGTAGTGCGAGTGCATAAGGCCGCTGTCACTCATGGCAGCTTAACGATCACAGTGACGGAGCGCCAGGGCGCCATTCAACCCGCACCGTTCTCTAACGGCACAACCGTGCCCGTGAACAGCAGTGATGTCAGCATTGAGCAGCAAAAACACAACATGATGGTGTTTCCTGATGGCACTTCACTGGAAACCATAGTGCAGGCGATTAACAGCCTCGGCGCTACCCCATCTGAATTAATGTCAATTTTGATTGCTCTCGATAAAGCTGGCTCGTTAGAAGCTGATCTGATCGTGATTTAAGGAACCACTGCAATGACTACCCAAGTGTCGCCCGCACTCACTAATATGCTGGCGATCGACCCGAAACAGGTCGAGCAAATCTATGGCAACTTAAGTGAAGCTGATGGTTTAAAGCAGGCATCAGAACAGTTTGAAGCGATGTTTTTACAGCTGGTGCTGAAAAACATGAACAGTGCCACCGAAGCGGTAAGTGGTGACGATGGCATGTTCGGCAGTCGTGAACAGCGCATGTATCAAGGGATTTATAATAGTCAGATTTCGCAATACATGGCGGCGTCGGGTCAAGTCGGTTTAGCCGAGCAGATGTACCAGCAGTTAAGCGGACACTTGCAACACCTTGAAAATAAATTTAAGGAACCGGAAAAAACGGTCGCCTTACCTTTAGAAGGAACGGCTTTTTCCCAACCATTGCACACCAATGGTGTTGATTTCCCTGAAGAGAGGTAGCTATGCCGGGTATGTTGTCTAATGCGCTGTCGGGCTTGAATGCAGCGAATGTCGCGCTGACTGTGAGTGGTAACAATGTTGCTAACTCAGCCACAGTGGGTTACAGCCGCCAAGCCGCGCAATTTGGTACCGCAGGTAATTTAAACGGCGTACTGGTGAATAACGTCGACCGCATTGTTAATGGCTACTTCAACCAAGATATTTGGCGTACTCAGTCTGATCTGTCCTATTACGACAGTAAACAGAGCTATCTGGGGTACGCCGAGGAGTTACTCGGAACCGATTCGCTCAATTTTAACGACGCCGTCAGCAGTATTGCTGATGCGTTAAGTTCCGCGTTAACCGCTCCTGAATCGACCGCTTATCGTCAGGAAGTACTGTCTTCTGCCGCATCCTTAGTGAATAAAATGGCGCAAATTAATGGCGCTATTAGCGATCAACGTCAGCAACTGAGTTTGCAGATGAATGAAACTGCCAGCAGCGTCGAAAGTACGCTGCAGAAGTTGGCCGATTACAACAATAAAATTGCGATTGCGACCGCTAAAGGTGATGCCACCGCCACCTTAAAAGACAGTCGCGAGCAATTGGTGACCACACTTTCATCCTATGTGGGGATTGCTGTTACGGAACAACGTGACGGCACCATCGACATCTCGACCAATAATGGCTCACCGTTATTAGTGGGTACTCAAGCAGCAAGCATGAGCGTTGATCGCACTGATGTTTCGATTACGTTTGGGCGGCAGATCTTTGGCTTAGCAACCAATGTGGGGGGCTCATTGGGCGGTTTAATTAGCGCCGATACTGAGGTGCTAACGCCCACCGTGGATTCGCTTGGCAATATTCTCAGCCAACTTGCCGACGACGTTAACAACGCGTTGGCACAAGGCTTTGACCTGAACGGCAACGCAGGTATCGCATTATTTAGTTATGATGCCAACGACCCGCTTGGCACCTTTGCTGTTAACTCAGATATCACCACTGTTCAGCTCGCCTTTATTGGCAGTAATGTTGATGCTGGCGGCAGCTTAGTGGCTGCTGGTGGCGTTGGTGATAACAGTAACATTCAAGCGGTCATTGATACCTTAAGCGCGCAATCCAACAATTATTCGTTGTTAGTCGGCGCGTTGGCATCGCAAAGCGCTGAAAACCAGAGCAGCGTCGATACCGCGCAAGCCTTGAATGATAATGCGATTACGGCTCGCGATAATCTTTCCGGCGTCAACCTTGATGAAGAAGCGTCGAACATCCTCTACTACCAGCAGATGTATCAGGCCAACGCTAAGGTGATTTCCATCGCCGACCAAACCTTTCAAACGTTGTTGAATATGTTTTAAGGAGTGACCATGAGAGTCAGTTCCCATCTATATCACCAAAATATTATCCGCAATATCAACAACGGTACTGAGGCATACAATAAATATTCGGTGCAACTCTCGACTAACCAGCGTATTGCCAAGCCTTCTGATGACCCGTTAGGCTCAGTGATGTTGCTGACGTTAAACAATCAGTTGAGTACGCTAGATCAATACCAATCCAATATGGATCAGGTGGAATACACTCTCGGACAGCAGGAAACCCAGCTGTCGAGTACCATCAATATGTTGTACAACTTGATTGATCTAACCACCACCGCCGCGGATGCCTCCATGGGTGAGAGTGAAATCTCCGCGCTGGCACAGCAGATGAATGTGTTATTCCCGGCTGTGGTGGATCTGCTCAATGCCAAAGACGGTGACGGGCGCTATTACTTTTCCGGCAGTCAGACTGACACTATGCCGTTTCAACAAGATGCGGCTGGTAATTACCAATATATGGGCGATAGTAACATCCGCTCAGTGGCCGTATCGGAAGACTCCAAAGTCACCAGCAACGTCACTGGCGATACCATTGACCCGAATGGCAATTTTCTCAATCAGATGACCAGCTATCTGCAGTTGCTGACGACTACGCCGGGGGATGCGACGGTTGGCGACCAGTCTCGCGCCATGATTGACGGTCTTAATGGCTTTCTGCAATCGGTGACCAATCAAATCACGCAGATTGGGGCAACACGGGCGTCTTTGGAGCAGATCCAGAACGGCAATCAGGATATCGGCGTTTATACCCAGGGGTTAAAGGACGATATCAGTCAAGTGGATTATGCCGAGACCTACGTCAAGTTGAATGAAACTGTCACCTCTTACGAATCAACGCTTAAGGTTTACAATCGTGTCAGCGAGATCTCATTGTTCTCACTGATTTAATCCGCCATAACTTGGAATAACGCGACATCATGCAGATTGATACTTCACCAGCGGTTACCGAATCACAGCTTGCCAGCGAAAGTCGCGTGAGTACTGCGGCAACATCGGCCACTCCACAGGTGAATGCAGCAACTGCTCGTCCAAGTAGTAAGCTCAACAAACCATCCAACTCGGCGCAGCATGCCGCTTTATCGCGTTGGGTATCGCTCGCCGCCATCGCAAAATCGATGGGCCAAAGTGAACATTCAGCGCGCACGCTACAACAGCTGTCGCGTCAGCTGAAGTCGCTCGATATTCAGATCCAGCAAACACAGCAAAGCCCAGATGTTGGCAAAAAAGTGAATCAGCTGGTGACCGCAATGAAGCGCCAGTTGCAACAAGGTGGCGTCGATAATCGCCTGCAAGGCAATGATGGGGCGACGTCTGGCCGACTAACCAAAGCCTTGACCCCTAAAGTGGATTTACTCTCGCCTAAGCCGATGGATGAAACTGTCAGTATTGTCATGGGCCGCAGCGGTAAAGCGGTGTCATTAGTGTTACCCGCAAGTGCAAGTCGCAATGAGAATTTGCAAACCGTGAGTGAGGCATTCGCGGGACACAATATTGAAGTCGGTGTCACCGAGCGCAACGCATTACTGTTTCACGCCAGTGGTGATAACCGTGCCGCGCTAAAAGAACCCTGGTTAATGATGGGCACTGGTGTGCGAGTCGCCGCCGGGAATCCTGTCGCCGTATCACTGAGTGAAGAACCCCATGCGCTGGACGAGTTACAGCAACTTTCGCAGCAGAATGACGCTCGCTATCAGGCGTATTCTCAAGAAATTGCTAAATTGCAGCGTAATATCCAATCAGCACTGCAAGGCATAGAAAGCCGTCGGCAACAGATCATGCTGCGATTACAGCAGGTGCAACGTCCACCAATGAGTGAAGAGCATCTGTCTGAAATCAATGGTGAAGTACAGCAACTGTTGCAGCGTCCGCAGCAAAATGCGGTGCCAATGCTGATCTCCAAAGCCAATATCACCCGCAATCTGGTGTCCTTCAGTCTCGGCTCTTAATCCTTTTCGTCTGCGCCTGGTTGAGAATCAGCTGCTTGTTGCTGATGTAGTCACACCGGTAATTAAGTGCAGCATTGATTTGAGTGCGGCGAATGTTTTCTCGCAAACGGCGACACCGCATTCGCGATGATGAGCCTCAGCTGTAAAACGCTGCACTTTAGTTAGGACACCTATCGTGAATCAATCTGAATTTTCTGATGGGCGATAAAGAATTTAAGAGTTATTAAACAGTAGGTTATGTCAACTTTGAAAATTAATTTAGTTTTTTCAAAAAATATATTTCAGTTTTTAAAAACAAGCGTCGCTTATTGATTAAGAACATCGAATTCACAGGAGATAACAGATGTCTTTATCTATCATGAACAACTCTTCATCGCTGTCTATCCAGAACCAATTGAACCGTACTAACAGTTCATTGGGTACCGCACTGGAACGTCTGGGCAGTGGTCTGCGCATCAACTCAGCTAAAGACGACGCCGCTGGTCTGCAGATTGCAAACCGTCTGACTGCACAGTCTGTTGGTCAGAAAGCTGCGCTGTATAACTCCAATAGCGCCATGACTATGATGCAAACGGCTGACAGCGCGTTTGATGAAATGACTAACATTGCTGACCGTATGAAAGAGCTGGCAACGCAAGCTGCCAACGGTACCAACAGCGCTGACGAATACACTGCCATGAACAGTGAATTTACTGCGTTGACATCAGAGCTCTCAAGCATCATGTCCAACACTTCTTATGGTGCTGGTACTACTTTGCTGACAGGTGGTAAGTTTGCCGCAGCTGTTGACTTCCAAGTTGGTGCATCAGCAGCAGAAGTTTTACAAGTTGATATCAGCGCCAATATCACCAGTATCGGCACTGGCATTACTGGTTTCGGCGCAGCTAACGTAGCTGACCAAGCAACCGCTAAGACAACGATGGCTGCTGTAGATACCTTTATTAACAATATCGGTACAGCTCGTTCATCTCTCGGTGCAAGCATGAACCGCCTTGACCACACCATCAATAACGTTAGTAACATGAAAGAATCTACTGATGCTGCAGCGTCTAACTTGATGGATGCTGACTATGCTGTAGAAACTTCTAACATGACTAAGCAGCAGTTGCTGATGAACTCAGGCGTATCTGTGCTGAGCGTATCAAACAGCACTAACCAGATGATTGCATCTTTGCTGCAAGGCTAAGTCGTTAGCCCTATTTGAGTCTCGCTAGCAGAGGCTCAAAGCAAGGGTGGCATAGCGCCACCCTTTCATGTTTATAGTCTTGCCACTATCGAAAGTCCTTTACTAGGACTTGCTGTAACATCAGGAGTATCGTCATGGCGACCAGCACTTCATCCGTCACCAGCATGGATCCGGCTTACTTAGCTGAGCAATACACCCAACTGGACAGAGCGAGTAAAGATCAGCTACTGAGTAGCCAATACAGTGAAGTGAATGCCGAGCTGAAAGCCTTCACTGCGTTAAAGTCCAGTCTGACCGATTTTGCTGACTCGCTGTCGGACATTCTGGGTGATAGTGGCGTATTGGTGAACTCTGCGACAGTCTCTAATGAAGATATTGCCTCTGTTACTGCGGATAGTAGCGCTGCGGCGGGTACTTACGAGCTTTATGTCGACCAGTTAGCACAGGCACATCAAATTGCGCTGAGTTTTGGTACTGGTGCGACGATGCCAACCAGCGGCGATCTTGGTATCAGTGTCGCCGGTAATGAATTTGTTGTGGACCTATCTACCTTAGGCGCAGGTGCAACTCTGTCAGATGTGGCGCAGTTGATTAACAATAGCGCCGATAATACTGGTGTCAGCGCCAGTGTGATGCGCAGCGGCGGTGGTGACTACTTAGTGTTTACCAGCAATGAAACAGGTGCCGCCAATACGGTTGCTCTCAGTTATAGCAGCGATGGCACTGCCGAAGGGGATGCTTTTGCTAATAGCATTACCAATCAGCAAGAGCTGACTGCCGCACAAGATGCACAAATTCGTTTAGGGTCTAGTTCTTCCATCACCCTAACCTCGACCACTAACTCATTAGAAAACGTGATTGACGGCGTAACCATTGATCTTAATCAGGCACAGGCCAGTGGTGATAGCGCAATTCGAATTACTGTGGGGGAAGATCTCGATAAGACATCAGATGCCTTACAAGATATCGTCGACCAATATAACAGCCTGATGGATGACTTAGGCGGCGATGATATTGGCCGTGACAGTATGGCGCGCAATATTAAGAGCCTAATGCGTAGCAGTTTTCAGGGATTATTTGAAGGCAGCACGCTGTACTCCATCGGCATTGAATTCAGTCGCGATGGCAAAATGGAGCTTGATACCGATAAACTGCAAAAGGCACTCGATACTAATTCTACCCAAGTCTCTGCCATGCTGTCGGGCGATACTGGCGTATTTGCCAAACTTTCAAACTCGCTGTCGCCATACAGTGACCGTTTTGGATTTCTGAAAACGAAAGTTGATACTCTGACCAATCAACTATCGAAAGTGCAAAAGAAACAAGAAGACTTCGATAGCAAAATGCAGAATGTTTATCAGCGTTATTTGAACCAGTTTACACAGATGCAGATTACGATTTCGCAACTGCAATCAAGCATGTCATCATTCTCTGAGAATTAAGATTGTATCTACCCTAGGAGTAATTAAATGTTTGATACAGGGTATTCCGCTTACAAAAACACCGCGGTCGAAGGCAGAGCCGCAGGGGCTGACGTGCATCAGTTAGTGTTGATGCTATTTGATGGTTTTTTAGAAGAGTTGGAACGTGCCATCGGCCATATCAATGGTCGCCGCTTTGACCGCAAAGCCCATAGCGTAGAAAAAATGCTGCGTATTTTAGGCGGTTTAGAAGCCTCGTTAGATCTGGATAAAGGCGGTGAGCTGGCAAACAATATGGCGCGCCTTTATGACCACTGTGGTCAAATGGTGCTGCAAGCCAGCTTGCGCAATCAGGTCGAGCCATTGGACAACGTGCGTCAGGTCATGACCAACCTACAACAGGGTTGGAAAGGCATCGGTTCCCAAGGTTAATCAAGTTGCCGTTTTTATGTTAAAAGCCACCTCTGGGTGGCTTTTGCATTACTAGCGGAATCACGCTTTTCCACTTCCTCTATAAAGCGGAATAACTACTTCCGCACTCCCGCCTTTTTAAAAATAAAATCAAATAAAAACATGAGTTTATTTTGTGGCATGAATATTGTAAATGTCAGGAATAATTGTAGATATTGCGCTATGGCCCGTCACCATACCAAGCACATATTGCCCCAGACAAAAGCGGCGATACGGATGAAGAACAAGCAAAACGATGAGTACAGAAGAAGGGAAGCAGCTGTTGTTGGCGCAGCAAGTACAGGCTCTGCTCAGTGCGATGAAGCTCGCAGTAACCAAGCGTCAGTGGCATCAACTACGGATGCTGGATGGTGAACTCACTGCACTCTCACAACAATTGGCGTCGCCCGAGTTTTCTGCTTTAGCGCAGCGGCTTAAGCCTGTGTTGCAGCACCACTATCGCAGCATATTGCAGCAACTGGAATCGGAACAAAACCAGGTGAAACAAAAGATGGAGCAACACCTGCGCGATCAGGAAGGGATTAAGGCGTATCAAACGTCTATGGATGGCCAGTCATGGTAATGAATGTACTTAATGTTGCAGCGAGCACAGGAACCAGCGGCGGCAATAGCAAAATCAGCCGCAGCCATGATGTGTTATCAGAAGACGCTGCTGCTGTTACGCCGTTTGCGTCACAAGCGCTCGCGGACTCAAACGCACAAGATGACGAACACGCTGAGATATTAGCGCCGTTAACCGCGGCAGCTACCCAGAGTGCACCCGATAACCATGCCGAACGCCAGCAAGCCACAGCTGAACAGACACCAGCAACGCTGCCAGCAAGTTTGGGGGCATCGTTATTTATACTGCCACCGCAATTACAGATGAAGGCTGAAGCTGTGCCATCAGCTGAGTTCACGCCTGTTCCTGCAAGCACAGATACTGATGCAAATGCGTTAGCAGTAACCTTCACCAGTGGAGCCAAGGTGGCGGCGGCAGCAACTGAAACCTCGCTGTCCGGCAGCGCTGTATCGCCAACCGTTGATGACATTATTGTTGCCCATGCACTAGCGACAACCACAAGGTTAGCGCCAGCTAACGCAACAGCGCCGTTTAACGCTGGTTCACCGATTCAGGCCGCGGCTGCTGAAGCCGTTGTCTCATTGTCGCAGCCTGCCGTGCAGGTCGCGTTATCGAACGTTGCAAATTCTGTGCAGAGCAATACCGCAGTGCCGTTGGCAACGCCGAATGACATCGCCCAGACCGCCGCCGATAACGCAGATATCAGCGCGCAGATTAGTGCCCCAAGCTCCGCGCCAAACAGCAATCGCAACTTGACACAATGGTGGAATAACAGCGCCAGTACGGTTAACCAAGGAGCAAACGCGGTGGATGTGGGCAGCACGACAACCAGCAATCGCGTTGGTGGTTTGGCTCAGCAGCTGACCGCGTCCTTAGCGGTACAACCGCAACTAAATGGGCAACATACAACTGACGGCAATAGCGCCCGTGTTGAGACGAGTTTAACGCCGATGACAGCGCATCTGGGGCCATTCAGTGATAACGCCACCAGTGCGGCAGGCACGATAAATCGTCAGCAGCTACAACTGGATGCTGGCATCGGCCAGCAAATTACCAATCTGTTGAAAGACCGAGTACAGCTGCAACTGGAACATGGGCAGCAAACGGCGCAAATTCGGCTTGATCCACCGCGGCTTGGCAGCATTGATGTACGTATCAGCATTGAAGGCGATCGCACTGTAGTACATCTCAATGCCAGTCATGCGGCGATCCGCGATGCCATTGCCAATACCACCGAACAATTACGCACCGCACTGGCGGGCAAGCTCGGCAGTGACGTTACGGTATTTACCAACGCTGATAGCGGCGGACAGTCGCAGCAGCACCAAGCACCTCAATCAGCAGAACAAATTGATTCTAACCTTCTTGCCATCGGCGAAGACCCGTCTGTGCCACCAACACAAACGCAGCGTGGCTGGATTAATCGACTCGCTTAATGGAGCGTTTTAGGAGCATTACATGAAAGTTGTTATCGCCATTATTTTCGCTTTAGCGCTTGCCGGAGCTGGCGTTGCCGGAGGTATTTATTACGCCAATGGGCAAAAACAGGCGAACAGAGAGCAAGCTGAGCAGGCTGAAATCGCCAAGTCAGCCATCTTGTTCTACCCGATGGAGCGATTTGTGGTGAGCGTCAGTGATGACAACTACTCACGTTATTTAGTGTTGGAATTGTCATTGGCGACCAAAAGCCGTGGCTTTTTGGAGTTACTGCAACAACAAGCGCCAGTGCTGCGTAACGTGTTGGTGAAGTACTTCGCTAATACCAGTCGCGAACAAGCTAAAACGGCCTTTGAAAACGTGTCTGAAGTGCAACAGCAGTTACTGCATAAATTTAATGAGGCGCTTGAGCAGCAGCAGATCGACAGCAAGCTGGAGCAAGTGCTGGTTACCAATGTGTATTTGCAATAGGGCTGAATAACCATGCTGGCGCATAGCGAATGGAAAGCCGCTGGTGAACAGCTGGAAAACCAGCCCGTCGCCGGTGAGCAGGCTGCGCTCAACCAATACGCGCATTTAGTGCGCCGGGTCGTGGCCCATATGCGCTCGCAGGTTGGGGTAGTGGCAGATCGCGATGATTTGCAGCAGATCGGCATGATGGCGCTGCTGAAATCGATTCGTCGCTATGGTCGTTCGTTGGACGAACAGTTTGAATCTTATGCGTTTAAGTCGATTCGTGGTGCCATGTTAGATGAGTTCCGTCGGCTTGATTGGCGTTCACGGCAGTCACGAAAAGAGGCGCATGATTTTCGCGATGCGGTACGCGAGTTACGTCGCGAGCTGGGACGTGAGCCCAGAGATGCCGAGATCTGTGTGGCACTGAAGATCAGTGAACGACAGCTGCTCAACATGCGCTATCTCGAACAAGCCGAAGTGGTTGAGAGTTTCGAGATGTTGCTGGAGCAACAGACACATTTTGTCGACAGCAATGAAGATATTGAGCAGTTAGAAGTGCGGCAACTGATGACGCAAACATTGGCGCTGTTGCCGGAGCGGCACCGCATTCTGCTGCAGTTGTATTACACCCATGAATTAAACATGAAAGAGATCGCCTTAACACTCGGGTTAACGGAGTCGCGGGTATGCCAGCTGCATAAGCAATCATTGCAGTTATTAACTGAAAAATTAAAAGGCTAGGGGCAGGAAACGCCATGCAAAAATTTGTTGGATTGATCATTGTGTTAGCCGCAGTGGTAGGCGGCTTTGTCTATGCTGGCGGTAACGTGGCCGCGCTGTGGCAACCCGCGGAAATGATCATTATTTTCGGTGCGGCCATCGGTGCCTTGGTGGTGGGGAATTCGCCTTATGTGCTGCGCGAGATGCTGACCCAGCTCAAATACCAATTCAAAACAGTGAATAAGCAAGATCAGCTCTATCAGGATTTACTGTTGCTGATGTATGCCTTGCTCGATCTGGCGCGCACGCGTGGTCTCAAAGATCTGGACGAGCACGTAGAAAACCCGGAAACCAGCTCAATTTTCCTTGCATATCCTTCCGTGGCCGAGTTCCCACAACTGGTTACCTTTATCTGCGACAACTTGCGTTTGTTCAGTATGGGCAAAATCTCCGCCCACGATTTTGACGTGATGTTAGAGCAGGAAATCTATTGCATCGAAGATGAAAAACTCAAGCCGTCGCGCTCATTAGCGTCAGTTGCTGAAGCGATGCCCGGCTTCGGTATTTTGGCGGCCGTCGGCGGCATCATTATTACTATGCAGCATCTCGATGGCCCGTTGAGCGGTATCGGTATGCACGTGGCGGCGGCGCTGGTGGGCACCTTTATCGGTATTTTTGGTTGCTACTGTCTGATGGCACCGTTTGCTTCATCGATGGAGCAATACGTGAAAAAGAATGTGGCGGTGTTTGAATGTGTCCGCGCCATGTTAGTGGCTCATGCTAAAGGCCATGTGGCAATTGTGGCGACGGATGCCGGCCGTAAACTGATCCGTGAGGAGCTGAAACCTAGCTTCAACATGATGGAAGAATGGATTAACAACAGGGCCGCTTGATGAGTATCAATAACGACAGCGTAATTGTGCGGCGGCAAAATCGGCGCAATGAAGCACCGAAACATACCGGTGCTTGGAAGGTGGCCTTTGCTGACTTTACCTTGGCAATGATGTCATTTTTTATGGTGATGTGGCTGATGCAGGTATCCAGCAAAGATGAACGGGTGCAAACCGCTCATTATATGCGAACCCACTCGATTTTTGACGGCAGTCCATCGTTTTTTGATCCTGAAAACAGTCCCTATCCAATTGATTTAGGTGGTACGCCATCGATTATCGACCATGAAGCCGCCAACCGTTTGCCGCCAGATAATCCGTTACCGGGCATGAGTGAGTATCTGAGTGTGCCGCAGGGCAAGAAAGATTCGGCGTTAGGTCGGGGCGATAAACTCAATTCACTGATTGAAGGTACGGCTGCCACGCCAGCGGAACTGTCCGCACTACTGCAGAACTTTCAACAGATTGCGAAGCAGCAGCTCGCCGAAGGTAATGTGCTGGTTGAGGCGGTACCTTCAGGGCTACGAGTCATTATCAAGGATGACAAAAATCACCAGATGTTTCCTCGTGGACAAGAGGAGATGACGCCATTTTTCGAAGACTTACTGTTCTGTCTCGGAGAAGTGTTTAAGCAGATTAAAAACTCGGTGATTATTTCCGGCCACACCGATGTCACTGGCTACAACAACAGTAATTACAGCAACTGGGAACTCTCCGCTTCACGGGCCTTGAAGGCGCGGCAGATGCTGGTCGCTGGCGGCATGCCTGCCAACCGAGTTGAGCAGGTCAATGGCTTTGGCTCCACTCGATTACTCAATCAGCAAGATCAGGCCAGCAGTGAGAACCGCCGCGTTGAGTTACTGATTTTGACGCCTAAGGCCGAGCAACAGTTGAACGCACTGTTTGCCACCAAAACCGTTGAAGAAACCGCACCAGCGGTACAACAAGCGGCAAAAGATGCCCAGGCCAATCAACCTGTAACCCGTTTGAGTGAGATGCAGCAATGAGTTCGCGGCAACAGAATCTGCGCCTGTATAAACGCCATCCTTTGAGCCGGGAATTAACCCCCGAAGAACAACAACATGACGGTATCGCCGTCAAGCTCTACTGGCCAGCCATTCTGGAATGGTTTGGTTGTAATGCCATTATGAAAGACGTGGGCCTTGGCGGTTCAGGTTTATTAGTGCCGTTAGAAAAGAAGGTACCAAGCCACATCATCATTGAAGTGGATGAGACCGTGCGGCTCAAGGGCAAAGTGGTGCACCGTCGCCAGATCAGCGAAAAATTGTTTTTTCTTGGTATCGATTGGCGCCGAGAGCCTGACAGCAAGCGGCGTCGCATGTTGAAACAGGTTGCCATGCTGCATCCGCAGCTCAAGTCTCGAAGAAAAAAGCGTAATCAAGCCGCACAAGAGGAGTCCTTACCTTGAGTAAGAGAAAGCAGTATCACCGGTTACTAAGTGGCGAACACGCTGCCAGTGCCTTGCCGTTTCCCCTGACACATGAACAGCGCGATCAGCAAAAGGCGTTGCATGAGGCAGACAGATTACGCTCAGAAATTAAAGAGATGCTGATGGTCGAGCTGCAGCAACTCATCAATGGCCTCAGCTTTGAGATGGATATTGTCCGCTGTCAAGGCAGTGCGATGGACACTTGGTTGAATGAGTGTTCGCCACTGATGATGCGTATGGACCTCGCCGAAGTGGAACGTGACGCTTATATGGCGATGGATCATCTCGCAATTCATCAGCTCGCTGACCTGTGTCTAGGCGGCCGTATGCGCGCGACAAAAAATGTCGACATCAGTGAGTTGACGGTGACCGAAACCCGCATCGCCTTGCGCGTATTTCAGCGTGTAGTGCGAGGTTTGGAATATCTGTTCCAGGGCAGCCGTTCAGGTGGCGTCGCCGAAGTGATGAAACAGGTAACGCTTCCCGCCAGCCACAGCGCCATCATCTATAAGGTACGCATGTTACTTGATGGTGACGTGATCAGTTGGTTTATCTGGTTACCCGTGGCAATGGTCATTCCACCGAGTTTCTCATCCCTACCTTACGGTGAGCCAACGCCCGTGATGGATGAGGACGATTGGTTGGCCTATCCCATCAAAGGCCGCGCAGTTTTGTTAGAAAAACAGATTAATGTCAAACAGCTACAACAGCTGTTGGCTGGGCAATTTATGCCGTTGTCATTACAGGACGACGCGCATTTTCGCATTGGCAAGCGCGCAATGTTCAGCGGCAAAGTCGCCCAAGAAGACGGCAAATTAGTATTTCAGGTTACCCAAAAATAAGAGCACATCAATATGACAGATAATTTGGATGCAGCATTGGCAGAATTGGATGCCATGGAGTTTGATGATATTGCCGAAGAGGCGGTCGTAGCGACGAAAGCTAACGTGCCCGATATGGCGTTTTTTAATGATGTGCCGTTGACGGTGACCCTAGAAGTTGCCAGTACAGAGTTGACCTTAGGTGAACTCAGCAAAGTGGTTGAAGGCGATGTCTTACCGCTTGATAAACTGGCGGGAGAGCCGTTGGACGTGATGGTTAATGGTGTTGCTTTTGCTAAAGCTGAAGTGGTCATGGTTGATGGTCACTATGGCATTCGTTTCTTAGCCAAAGACGGATCGGACAATAGCAGTGCTGCAGAATAAAGGCTGGCGCTTTGCGCTGATGCTGGCGGCATTTTTCTTGCCGCTATGGGCCAATGCGCAGGAAGTAACGCTGTTCTCCGCCCATAACACCACCGACGGACAGGACTACAACATTAAGTTGCAGATCCTGCTAATGATGACGGTACTGACCTTGCTGCCAGGCATTTTAATGGTCGCAACGTCGTTTACCCGTATCGTGATTGTGTTGGCGATTTTGCGGCAGGCGATGGGGTTACAACAGAGCCCTCCCAATCGCGTCTTGGTGGGTATCGCCTTGATGCTGACCTTATTGATTATGCGTCCGGTTTGGCACGATATTTACGACAATGCCTACCAGCCGTTGCAGGCCGAGCAAATTACCACTGAGCAGGCGCTTGAACGTGCGGAAGTGCCATTGCGTAAGTTTATGCTGGCGCAAACTCGGGAGAACGAACTGCAGCAAGTGCTGCGAATTGCCAATGAAGCGCCAACGATGAAGCCGGATGACATTCCGCTGGATGTGTTGGTGCCAGCATTTGTGCTGAGTGAGCTAACCACGGCGTTTCAAATCGGCTTTATGCTGTTTATTCCCTTTTTGATCATTGATTTAGTTGTCGCCAGTGTGCTGATGTCGATGGGGATGATGATGTTGTCACCCTTGATCATCAGTCTGCCATTTAAGTTGATGGTGTTTGTGCTGGCTGATGGTTGGTCAATGGTGGCGGGCACGCTTGCGGCGACCTTTGGAGGCTCCTGGTGAGTCCCGAATTAGCCGTACAGTTAATCAGCGATGCGGTGCTGACCATTATCAAAATTCTGTTGGTGATGATTGCGCCGAGTTTAGTCGTCGGTTTGATTGTGGCCATTATCCAGACTGCAACTTCGGTACAAGAGCAAACATTAACCTTTCTGCCGCGTATGTTGATGACGCTGTTGATGCTGATTTTCGCCGGTCACTGGATTATTGAGACGCTGGTGGATTGGTTCACTCGGCTCGGACAGATGATCCCCGGAGTGTTTGGATGAGCGCATTAGTCCCGCTACTCGGAACCGATCTTATGCATCTAATAGGCGCCGTTTGGTGGCCATTTGTGCGCTTGTCGACGTTTCTGTGGGCACTGCCAGTAATGGATAATCCCGCCGTGCCGGTACGCGGTCGTATTCTGTTGGCGTTCTTTCTCGCGTTTGCGCTGTCCAAGCAGCTACCTGAGGTGCCTGAGGTCGACCCGTTTTCGCTCACCATGGTGGCGTTCACCCTTGAGCAAGTGGTGTTTGGGTTGTGTATGGGCCTCGTGTTTCGCATGTTGTTTGAGGTGTTCAATCAAGCTGGGCTAATTTTGTCGATGCAGATGGGCCTGTCGATGGCGATGGTGATGGATCCGGCCTCAGGCGATCAGGTGTCTATTCTGGGCAACTTGCTGTGGCTGATGATGGTACTGCTGTTTTTCGCATTAAACGGCCATTTGCTGGGGTTGCAGATGTTGGTCGACAGCTTTCAGTTGTGGCCGGTTGGGCACAGTCTGTATGCGCTCAATTTTGATGCCGTGTTAACCATGTTTGGCTGGATTTTTGCCTCAGCATTATTGGTGGCATTACCCGCGGTTATCGCCATGTTGTTGGTGAATATGACCTTTGGTATTGCCAGCCGCTCAGCACCGTCCTTAAATCTGTTTTCCTTTGGTTTTCCGGTGACCTTGATGTTGGGGTTTGTGGTGGTGTATCTGACCTTTGCACAGGCGGGGAGTGTATTCTCGCAATTGCTGTTTGAAGCGCTAGATACTATGCGTCGGTTTATGGTGGTGTAAATGGCCGAGAACTCAGCTCAAGAAAGAACCGAAAAACCCACCGAACGACGCCTGCGAGAATCCCGCAAAGAGGGGCAGGTCGCGCGTTCCAGAGAATTAAACACCGCAGTGCTGATTATCATTGGTGTGGCATCCATGCTGTGGTTTGCCGATCTGTTTAGCACCTTATTTACCACTGTGCTGCAGCGTAGCCTGCAGCTCAATCACACTGTCGTTTTTGATAAAAGCATGATGACTATTGCGCTGAGCGATGCAATTCACGACATGATGCTGACACTACTGCCGATGCTAACAGTGCTGTTTGTGGCGATGTGGGTAGCGGGGTCCTTGCCCGGCGGCGCTATCTTTTCCGGAGACTTAGTGTCCTTTAAGGGCAAGCGACTTAATCCGTTAACGGGACTCGCCAAGATTCTCAGCAAAAATAGTCTGATGGAGCTACTGAAATCGATAGTCAAAATTGTGCTGTTACTTGGCTGCTTATTGCTGTTTTTACAGCAACTCACCGGCCGCTTAATCGACTTACAACGTCAAGAGCTGCAGATTTCTTTATCAGAAGGCATGCAGCTGCTGTTTCTGACGTTGATGATTATGTCGAGCCTACTGCTGTTGGTTGCCGCGATTGATGTGCCATTTCAGATGAAGTCGGTATTAGACAAGATCAAGATGACGCGGCAGGAAGTCAAAGAAGAACGTAAGTCGACTGATGGTAACCCTCAGATTAAAAACCGTATTCGTCAGATCCAATACCAGTTTTCTAAACGCCGTATTGAAGAGCGCGTGCCCAAGGCTGACGTGATCATCACCAACCCGACTCACTTTGCCGTGGCACTGCGTTACTCAGAGTCGCAGGCGAAAGCACCGTATGTGTTAGCCAAAGGCATGGACGAAATGGCATTACGGATCCGTGCCATTGGCAAGCAACATAACAAAGAAGTGTTAGAAATTCCGATGCTCGCGCGTGCCATTTACTGGTCTACGCGGGTTGATCAAGAGGTGCCTGCCGGACTCTATGCCGCAGTCGCCTATGTGCTGACCTATGTGGTGCAGTTACAAGCGTATAAAGCGGGGCGGGGCGGAAAGCCAGCGCCGCTTCCTGAATTACAGATCCCGAAGAAATTCATTAAAAATTAGTATGTGGGAGATCTTCATTGAATTGGCGTAACCTCACCAAACCTTATACAGCGATTCCAGTGCTGCTGCTGGCCATTTTGGCCATGGTCATTTTGCCGCTGCCAGCATGGGCGCTTGATACCTTATTTACCTTCAACATCGTGTTATCCATCATGGTGTTGTTGGTGGCGGTGTCCAGCCGTAAGCCTCTGGATTTTTCTGTTTTCCCAACTATCTTGCTGGTCGCCACGTTAATGCGGCTAACGCTTAACGTCGCCTCGACTCGTGTGGTGCTGCTGCACGGTCACGAGGGGGCTGACGTTGCCGGTAAAGTTATCCAAGCCTTTGGTGAGGTGGTGATCGGCGGTAACTATGTCGTCGGTATTGTGGTGTTCGCTATTCTGATGGTGATGAACTTTGTGGTTATCACCAAAGGTGGCGAGCGTATCTCTGAGGTGGCCGCGCGCTTTACGCTGGATGCGATGCCCGGCAAGCAGATGGCGATTGATGCCGACTTAAACTCTGGCCTGATTGGTCCTGAGCAAGCCAAGGCCCGCCGTGCAGAGGTTTCACGCGAAGCCGATTTTTACGGCTCGATGGATGGTGCGTCTAAGTATGTGCGTGGCGACGCCATTGCCGGCTTAATCATTCTGGTGATTAACCTGCTCGGTGGTGTCAGCATCGGCGTATTCCAGCATGATTTAAGTATGGGCGAAGCTTTTCAGCGCTTTGCCTTGCTGACCATTGGTGACGGCCTTGTGGCGCAGATCCCATCGCTGTTGCTGGCTGTCGCTTCTGCCATCATCGTCACTCGCATGAACGACGATGAAGATATGTCGGAAGCGGTCGGGGCGCAGCTATTGGCTTCACCGCGTACAGTGGCCACCGCTGGCTTTATTATGGTGGCGTTGGGCATAGTGCCAGGGATGCCAACACTGGCATTTCTCACCTTTGCCGTCATTTTGTTTTATGTTGCGTGGCGACTCCATCGAGCTCGCCCCGACGATGCCTTGGACGAGGTGGAAAAACTCACCGAATCTCTAAGTGAAAATCAGTCACTGCGTTGGACCGATATTCCCCACGTTGACCGCATTTCTATCGAGCTCGGCTTTATGTTGGTGTACATGGCTGAGAAAGAAAAAGGCGAAGAGTTGGTAACGACGCTGCGCGGTATCCGCAAAAATCTGTGTGAGCAGCTTGGCTTTTTATTGCCGGAAGTGCGTATTAAAGACAACCTCAAACTCAATCCGCAGGAATATCGCATTCTGTTGTCCGGTATTCCGATTGCCAGCGGCGTGCTTAAGCCGCATCAGATGTTGGCGCTTGATACCGGTGAGGTTTATAGCAAGATTGATGGTGAAGTCACCAAAGATCCGGCGTATGGCTTAAATGCGGTATGGATTAAAGAGGAAGCGAAATCCCGTGCCTTAAATATGGGGTACTCAGTGGTGGATTTACCCACTGTCATTGCGACCCATGCCGGAAAGGTGATTAAAGGAGCGCTAGATGAGTTGTTCTCCTATGAAGATGTTAAGCACTTCAATCAACGTGTGAAAGAGATTGCGCCGGATCTCGCTGGCGCACTCGAAAAAGCGCTCAACGAAAACATTCAACTCAAGGTCTTTCGTTATCTGTTGCGGGAATTGGTGTCGATAAAAGATGCAGTAACGGTCGCCAATACGCTGGTGGACAGTGCTGATGTCACCAAAGATCCGATTTTACTGGCGGCCGATGTGCGTTGTGCACTACAGCGCGCAATTACCCGACAACTTATGGGTGAACGTGAGGAGCTGGCGGCATTCAGTTTGGATAGCAAATTGGAGCAAACTTTACAGAGTGCGTTAAGCCAAGCGATGCAGGCTGGCAAGGTTGCATTGGATAGTTTTCCGGTGGCGCCCAATTTATTGCAGCAGTTTCAGCGTATGATGCCCGTGATTCAGCAGCAAATGCAGCAGCAAGGGGTTAACCCAGTATTAGTCGTTGTACCGCAGCTACGACCATTATTAGCAAGATACGCCCGTACCTTTACCCAAAATAATTTGGCGGTCTTATCCTATAACGAGGTGCCCGACAATATTCGCGTCGATATTTTGGGGAATTTGGGATAGATATCACATAAATGGTTTACAAAATAAACATCTGAATTAAAAATGTAAAAATTTGATGTAACAATCTTGAACGTAACTGACGAATATAATAATTTAGCCAAATATTTGTCAGTCTGTAACCTTCTGCCAAAGATGGTTGCTAAGAAAATTAACTAGCAAACCAAGCGAAAGCTTGGGACGCAAAACCTCCGGTCTAAGTCTTTCAATGATAGATACGATAGCGGGGTTACATTAACTTAGCGGCAAGTGGTCATCTGGAGTCTCTCCTTTTTTCCCCTTCTGCTGTATTAAAAATAAAAATTGAGCCAGGTAGGCTCAAAATAAATGCAATGGAAAATTGATGTTTGCAGCCAATTCTAAATGTGTTGGCGTGCTTGCTCTCGTTTGTCTTTTTATTCCCAATGTTCATGCGGTAGAACAGTGGAAACAGGCATATGAGCGCGGCGCGTGGGACATTGAAACCAACAGTTTCGAATGCCGTATTATTCAAAAAATAGCAGGCGTGGCGACAGTTTCCGTTATTCGTGAACCCGAGGATGAAACCGCTGTCGTGTTACAGCTTGATCATCCCGATGCTAAGGTCACATCGCCATCGGTCAGCATTCAGCATGCTGACTGGAAAGCCAATGCTGATGTTCCAATGCCTATCCTTTCAACAAGCCAATTTGCTGATTCAAAAGCTAAATTTTATGGTGTTAGCAGTGATGTGTTAGAGGGGATTGCCGCTGGCGATTGGCTGTCATTTTCATATTTACAGCAACAGCAACCCAAAAACATTGTGTTTACTAACACTCATGGGGCCGATGCTGTCGTTAGTTTTCGCCAATGCTTAGCGCAGATGGCTCCTATTTCTTGGAATAGCGCAAGAGAAAGTGTTTTTTATTTTGATACTGGCAAAAGCAGTATTGATAAAAATAAAGATCTGCAAATGTTGCAGCATATTGTTCGTTATATTTCATTGGATGAAAATGTAACAAAAGTGTTAATTGATGGCTATACAGATAGCGTCGGAAATAATACTGCTAACCGAGTGTTATCTCAGCAACGTGCTGATGATGTAGCGGCTCGATTAGTGGAGTATGGAATGGATTCCTCATTATTAGAAGTAAGAGCGCATGGAAGCCGTTACCCCATCGTAAATAATCAAGATGTTAATAAAAATCTAAATCGAAGGGTAACAGTAAGGCTTATTCGCAAAAATAATGTGGTGAAAAAATGAATAGTCAATATGTGTTATGGCTAGCGAATAAACGCCCAAAGGCAGGCATGCTGGAGTGTTTTAGTCGAGAGTCTTTATCGCTTATTTATGCAAAGCATGATCAATTAGACGATGTTTCAAAAACACCCGATATTATTTTTATCGATTTTGTTAATTCAGCGGAGCATGTTGAAACTTGGGTCACCGCGGTTCGTGCTAAGTTTCCTTCGACACCGAT
The DNA here is from genome assembly GCF_000753795.1 of Shewanella mangrovi. Taxonomy (GTDB): domain Bacteria; phylum Pseudomonadota; class Gammaproteobacteria; order Enterobacterales; family Shewanellaceae; genus Shewanella; species Shewanella mangrovi. The sequence goes on along the minus strand of NZ_JPEO01000003.1, from coordinate 299,039 downwards.
GATTGTGATTGTCGAATCTGGTCAAAGTGCGCTGGCATCTAAAGCGTTGGCTTGTGGCGCAATTGATTATTTGCTCTATCCATTTACTGAATCTCAGTTATTTACCTCTATCCGTGATGCCCATTTTATGCGGCAAAACATCGGTGACATGGTCGCGGTATCGCAGGTGAGCCAACAGGTGCTGCGTTTGGCCAACCGCGCGGCACAAACTAACGGCACTACCATCTGTATTCAGGGTGAGTCTGGCACCGGTAAAGAAAAGCTTGCCCAGTTTATTCATCAAACATCCCCGCGTAGCGATAAGCCATTTGTGGCGGTTAACTGCGCGGCTATTCCTGAGAACATGCTGGAAGCCATGTTGTTTGGCCATGCTAAAGGCGCCTTTACCGGAGCGGTGAATGCGGTGGCGGGTAAGTTCGAACTGGCTAACGGCGGCACCTTACTACTGGATGAAATTTCCGAATTGCCTCTGGGTTTGCAGAGCAAATTGCTGCGCGTGCTGCAGGAGCGTGAAGTCGAACGTGTTGGTAGCCATCAAAAAATCCGGCTGAATCTGCGCATTATCGCCTGCTGTAACAAAGATCTGCGTGAGCTCGTGGCGCAGGGGCTTTTCCGTGAAGACCTCTTTTATCGCCTCGATGTGCTGCCGCTGCGTTGGCCTGCATTACGGGAGCGCATGGAAGATGTACTGCCGTTGGCGCAACACTTCATTAAAAAGTATGGCCAGGATAAATACCTGTTAAGCAGTGGCGCTCGCGACACTCTGCTGGCCTACAACTGGCCGGGGAACGTCCGCGAGTTGGAAAACGTTATGCAGCGCGCCTTGGTTATGGCGCGTGGTATGGAATTACAGGCGGAAGATTTAGGGCTGCCGATTGCCGTTGTACCGCAGCCTGATGCTGGGCGTACACGTTTACGTCATACCAAAAAGCAAGCTGAGTTTGATTACATTTACGATTTATTACAACGCTTTAATGGTCACCGTAGTCGCACAGCGGAAGCGCTGGGGATGAGTACACGGGCGTTGCGTTATAAGCTCGCCGCCATGCGTGAAGTGGGCATTGATATTGATGCCATCGCATCTTAATTAGGGACAAAAAATGAATTCAATTGAAACTCAGAGCTTATTGCTGAGCCGCATGAATAGCATGGAACAGATCGCCAAAGGCGATGAGATTGCGCCAGCCCAGAATGGTGGTTTTAAACAAGATTTTATGACAGTGATCCACGATATCAATGCTCAGCAAAACTTAGCTGCCGATATGATGCGCGCGGTGGACACGGGTGAGTCACAGGATGTGGTCGGCACCATGATCACCAGTCAAAAGGCCAGCTTGAGCTTTAACATGCTGATGGAAGTTCGCAACAAAGTGCTTGATGGTCTCGACGACGTTATGCATATGTCGCTGTAGGAAGAGTAGATGAAAGACGTAGTCGCGACGAAAGACGCAGCAAACTTTGGCGCTAGCCGCAATAACACCGGCTTGCGCGAGAAAGTTGTCAATCTCTCCGGACGTTTTGGTTGGCCGCAAAACGGTGATCGTAGTCTGGCTTCGATTGCCTTACTGGCGACATTAGTTGCCGCCGCCATTGTGATTATTTTATGGACCTCCGCCAAAAATTACGTGCCGCTCTATGGCAATCAGGAGCATTACGATAAGGCCAGCATTCTTGAGATCCTCGATAACGAAAAATTCCCATTCCGCATTGATACCGACACCGGCAATATCATGGTACCACAAGAGAAACTCGCGGATGCCCGTATTACCTTAGCCGCGCGCGGGATCAAAGCTGCCTTACCTGATGGCCTCAACAGCTTGTCTGATAAGGTCAAAATGGGCGCTAGCCAGTTTATGGAAACTAAACAGTACCAGCATGCGTTGGAAGGCGAACTAGCCCGCACCATTATGAATATGTCCGGTATTCAAAATGCGCGGGTGCATCTGGCCATTCCTAAACGTAGTTTGTTTATTGGTCGCAAAGAGGAACAAGCCTCAGCCTCTGTGATGGTGGATCTTGCGCCTGGTTATGAACTGAAACAGCAGCAAGTCGAAGCGATTGTCAGTTTGGTGGTTGGCAGCGTGCCTGGTCTAGATCCGCGCTCGGTCTCCGTTGTCGACCAAAAAGGCGAACTGCTGACGGCGGAACTGTTTGATACCTCGCCCGTCGGTAAGGAATCCAGTAAGAAGTTGCAGTTTATCGACAAGCTGGAGCGCAATATTGAACAGCGCGCCGCCATCATGCTGTTGCCAATCGTGGGTGAGGGCAATTACCGTATTCAGGTCTCCGCTGACGTCGATTTCAACGTCGTAGAAGAAACCAAACAAACCTTAGACCCTAACACTGTGGTGCTGTCGGAAAATACCAAATCGGGCACCAGCGAAGATCAACTGGCAATGGGGATCCCCGGTTCTTTGGCAAACCAACCGCCAGCAGCCGCCAATCCACAACAGCCACAAAATCAGAATGGCCAAGCCACGAATGATGCCGGGCGCACCAATCAGCGCCAAGAATCGCAACGTAAGTTCGATAGTGGCCGCTCTGTTACTCACACCCAATATGAAGTCGGACGCCTGAAATCCATCAGTGTCTCAGTGCTGGTGAATGATGCCGTTAAAACTGTGAGTGCCGATGGGCAAAACCAAAGTTCAGGATGGACAGAAGTGCAACTGGCGTCTCTGGGCAATGTGGTGAAAACCGCCACTGGTTTTGATGAAGCGCGTGGCGACAAATTCAATATCTCTACCTTCCCGTTTGTGCAGCAGGACATTAACGCCGTTGCCGAAGTCACGCCTTGGTGGCAATTGCCGATGATCGGTGAATATGCTCGCTACCTGTTTGGCACCTTAATCGCGCTGGCATTGATTTTCTTCGGCGTGCGCCCCTTGGTTAACCATTTGGTAAAAGGACGACGTGCCAGCCATGAGATGCAACTTGCGGACACCAGCAATGAGCGCACAGTTACCGCGGCGCCTTCGGCTACGTCAACTGGCGGCGCTGAGTCTCAGTTAACCCCTGATAATCAAACCGCGAAAAGCGGTGAATTGACGCGTGATGAGCAACTGCAAACCATGGCGTTACCTGAAGCGGGCGCGCTGTTTGAAGAACAAGTCGCGCATATGCAGTACTTGGCCAACAAAGAATCTGAACGTGTGACGGCTGTTATCAAAACTTGGGTAGAACGGGGAATCGAAATTGAAACCAGAAAGTCCTGAACTCAACAGACAGCAGATGTCTGAACTGGATCAAGCCGCCATCTTGTTGCTGAGCATGGGGGAAGATAATGCCGCGAATGTGATCCGCCGTTTAGGGCGCACTGAAGTGCAAGCATTGTCGGAACGTATGGCGAAAATTGCCCATGTCTCGCAAGAGGATATGACACAAACGCTGAGCCATTTTTTTGATAGCTATCGCATTGAAAGTGGCGTGAGCGGTGCTTCGCGTCGTTATCTGGAAAAGGCGCTCGATAAGGCGGTTGGCCGCAAACTGGCGCGCGGCATGCTGGATGATATCTATGGCAACTCTCTGGTGGATGAAATTCGCCGTTTGGAATGGATCCCCGCCGAGCTGATCGCTCGCTTCCTCGAGCAGGAACATTCGCAGATGCAAGCGTTGATGCTGGCATTTTTACCGCCGGAGCAAAGCTCGGCTGTTATCAGCTTATTACCCAAAGAACGCCATGAAGACCTGCTGTTTCGTATTGCGGGTTTACGTGAAGTCAGTGAGCACGTCATTGATGATCTGCGCTTTACGCTGGAGCGCTGTATTGAATTTGTCGGCAATCAATCTGGTGCGCGCCTAAACGGCGTCGAGAAAGTGGCGGAGATCGTTAACCGCTACAACGGTAACAAAGCCGAAATTATCACCATGTTGAAACAACATGATACCGAGACGGCCAACGCCATCGAAGAGCGAATGTTCGACTTCGATACGCTGCAGCATCAAACGGAAGAAGTTCGTGCTGAACTGATGAATGAGATCTCTGATGAACTGTGGATTGTGGCGCTCAAAGGCGCTAAGCCAGAGTTTATCAGTGCCATGTTGTCGTCATTACCGAAACGTTTGGCACAGGTATATCAGCAACAACTGAACAACCTGGCACCACAACCCGTGCGCAAAGTCGAAGCCGCGCGCTTTGAGATTATGCAGCTAATCCGACGCATGATGGCCGACGGCGCGATTGATTACCGTCTCTATGCTGAAGAAGTGATGGGCTAATCATGAGCAGCCAATCACCGTTTCCGACACTCGATCGTCAAGAACTGCAACTGACAACTGAGCAACGCTTACAGCTTGCGTTTGAACGTGGTCAGGCAAAAGGCCGTGCTGAAGGTGAGAAGCTGGGACAACAAGCCGCGAGGCAACAGTTAACTGCCGAGATGGAAGCGCAATGCCAGCAGCAAACCGCATTACGGGTGGCTGAATTGGCGCAGCAATATCAGCAGCAGCTTGACCAACTGGTGCAGGGGTTAAGGCAGCAGTTATCTTTGCAGCAACAGGCGTTATCAGAGCAGCTGTTTTGCTCGTTAGAAGGCGTCGCGCAGTTGGTGATTGATACGGAATTGCAGCTGCAACCTGAGCGCTATTTGGCCGCGATTCAGCAGGTATTGGAAAGCTTGAAAGGACGAGACCTTATTAGTGCCATTCAGGTATCGGTCGCTGATGGTGAGTGGTTACAAACGCAGAACATTAGTCAAATAGATGGTGTGGCCGTGCGCGTGGATGACAGCCTGCCAAAAGGTCAGGTGCAATTTGATGGCGCTCATCAGCTGCATCAGCTGTCATTTCGACAGCGTTTAGACGAAGTATTAGCGCAAATTAAACCTGTGCTGAGTGCCAATGCAAACTGATTTGATGCAACGACTGGCCGCCGTCAGTGCCCAGCTCAAAGTGCCGCAGGCTTATCAAAGCTACGGCCGCTTGTTACGCATTAATGGCTTAACGCTGACCGTGAGTGGTGGCCGTTTGTCGCTAGGGCAGCGTTGTCAGGTCGAAGGCCGCGGGCAATGGTTTGATGCCGAGGTGATCGGCTTTGATGAAGACAAAGCCTTTCTCATGCCGTTGGCTGCAGTCTCTGGGCTCTATGCCGGTGCGCGCGTGCGCCAAATTGATAACTCCGCGGCGGTGCCTGTGGGTGAGTGTCTGATGGGACGGGTGGTTGATGGTTTGATGCGGCCACTTGATGATCTAGGGCCGCTGCAAGCGCCAACCCAAATTTTACAGCAAGCCCATCTTGGTCCCATGCAACGCCGTGGTGTTGAGCAGCCGCTCGATGTCGGCATTCGCGCGCTCAATGGCCTGTTTACCGTCGGTAAAGGGCAGAGGTTGGGATTGTTTGCTGGCTCTGGTGTCGGCAAAAGTAAACTGCTTGGCATGCTGACACGCTACACCGCCGCCGATGTGGTGATTGTTGGGTTGGTTGGCGAACGTGGCTGGGAAGTGCGCGATTTTATTGAGAATGCACTTGGCGAACAGGGGCTGAAAAAGGCGATTGTGGTCGCCGCACCGGCTGATCATTCACCGCTACTGCGGATGCGTTCTGCAGAGCTGAGTCACCAGCTCGCCAGCTATTTTCGCGATCAAGGTAAGAACGTATTGTTGCTGATGGATAGCCTGACGCGTTACGCCCAAGCACAACGGGAAATTGGCCTGTCTCTGGGGGAACCGCCCGCGACCAAAGGTTATCCGCCGTCGGTATTTACTAAGTTAACCTCCTTGGTGGAAAGCTCAGGTAACAGCGCGCATAGTCGCGGCACTATGACGGCGATTTACACCGTACTCGCGGAAGGTGATGACGCTCAGGATCCGATTGTGGATAGCGCCCGTGCCATTCTCGATGGTCATATAGTGTTAGTGCGTGCGTTGGCTGAAAAAGGTCACTATCCCGCTATCGATATTGGTGCATCCATTAGCCGGGTCATGCCGCAGATTGTGGATGATAAACAGCTGCAAGCCTGTTATCGGCTGAAAAAACTCTACAGCCGTTATCTCGAAGTACAGGAGCTGATCCCGCTGGGCGCTTATCAGGAGGGGGAAGATCCTGAACTCGACTTGGCAGTGAAACTCTATCCCAAAATGGAAGCCTTCCTGTGTCAGGGACTTTATGAACAGGTGAGCTATCAGCAGAGTCAACAGCAATTAATGGAGCTCATCAATGAAGTCGCTCGCTAAGTATATGGAGTTACAGCAGCGTAAGCTGGAGCAGATGCAACAGCAGCGGCGGCAATTGCAACAGCAGCAGCAACTTGAGCAAACACGTCTGGCACAACTCACCGACCATATCGATTCGTTAGCAGTCGACACTGGCAGCAGTGCTCTTTTACTGCAAAATATGGCGCAAATGAAGCATCAGATGCAGGGACTTTATCAACAGCAGCAACAAAGGATCACCGAAGTCTCCGTTGATGCCAGACGGCAACAGCTCGCCTGTAACAAACAAGCTGGCTTTAATCTCGGACTGGAAAAGTTACTGCGCCAACGCCAACTCGCTGAGCAAAAGTTGCGCGCTAAAAAAGAACAACGTCAGCTCGATGAATTGGTCACGTTGCGCTTTCGCCACTCGGTTGATCAGCTTTAGCAACTCAATTTTGCTTCCTACCTTAAATACTTCTACGCCCCATTCGTATTGACTTGGTGCCAGCTGGCTGCGGTACACTAGCGCCCTTATCGTTCAAAGACTTCAACACAAGGAATCGTGGCACATGTGGTCGAATATCTTCAATCGTCTGCGCTGGGGACAATGGCTGGTTATCCTCTGCTGTTGCAGTTTTTCTTTGCTGGCGGCGCAGTCGTCTGTAGTCAAAACAAGGACATCTTCCATGTTAGTTATTCAAGTAGGTGAGCATACACTTACCGCCGATTTTGCCGACAACTCTTCTGCGGCGGCGCTGCAACAAAAGTTGCAACAAGGGCCAGTGACAATCGATATGCGTGATTACGGCGGTATGGAAAAGGTGGGTGATTTAGGTTTTACTCTGCCACGTAACGATGAGCAGATGGACACCGAAGCGGGCGATATCATTCTGTATCTCGGCAAAGCCTTTGTGATTTATTACGACCACAACAGTTGGAGTTTGACTCGCTTGGCACGGGTGAACAATGTATCTGCCGCGGAGATGAAGCGAATTTTGACGGGCCAGCAACTGTCGGTGACTTTGTCGTTAGCCGAATAATCTTGCTCTCTCAACACAAAGCGCAACCATAATTGCACCAGAATCAAATTAAGCGGTAAGGAACCGTATGGATACCCAAACTTACTTAGATTACATGCGCAGCGGTGGCCGCGTTGAAGGTGGCTCTCAGCTGCACCAAAAAATGTATGAGCTGTCGCAGCGGGCGCTGCAAATTACCGCCGAGCTGAACAACAGCTATCACACTGCCGAAGAGGTTCGGGCGTTATTTGCCAAGCTCATCAATAAACCGGTGGATGAGTCATTTGCCATGTTTCCGCCGTTTTACTCTGATTGCGGCCAAAATATCACCGTGGGCAAAGGCGTGTTCATCAACAGCGGCTGCAGCTTTCAGGATCAAGGTGGCATCGATATTGGCGATGGCGCGCTAATTGGTCACAACGTGGTGCTGGCGACGTTAAACCACGATATCGATCCCCGTAAACGTGGCTCAACCATTCCAGCGACTATCACCATTGGCAATAATGTGTGGATTGGTTCCAATGCTACTGTGTTGGCGGGCGTGACCATTGGTGACGGTGCGGTGGTCGCGGCTGGCGCTGTGGTCACCAAAGATGTGGCACCTAATACCATCGTTGGTGGCGTACCAGCCAAGTTTATTAAGACCATTGAGCTCGAAGACTAGCGAGCTGGTTTACAGAATATCACCATAAAAAAGGCCAGTAGCGCTGATGCTCACTGGCCTTTTTCATATTCACCGTAAGTGGCCGCTAGAAAATATTCCACCATTGACGTGGATGCTCGGTCTGCAGCACCACAGTGCAGGTGGTACCCATTGCCAGAATCTGATTGGCTGGCATGCTGTCTAAGCTGATATGCACTGGAATACGCCGCGCCAAGCGCACCCAGTCAAAGGTTGGTCGCACGTTGGCGATTAAGTCTTGTGAATCTGGGTTATCGCTGTCGTAAATCCCGCGGGCAATGCTGCTCACATGGCCTTGCATCCGCTCACCGCTCATCAGGGTGATTTCCGCTTTTTCGCCTTCTTTCACCAGCGGCAATTTGGTTTCTTCAAAGTAGCCATAAACCCAGAAAGAATCTTTATCAATCAATGCCATTGCTGGTTGACCGACTTGGATGTAGTCACCTTTATGCAGGTTCAGGTTGGTGATGTAACCATCGGCGGTCGCGCGGATTTTGGTGCGTTGCAGATCCAATTTTGCAGCCGCTAATTCACTGAGCGCGCGTTGGTATTCGGCCTCGGCTACTTTCGCTGCGCTATTGGCTTGGTTGCGGTTTTCGCGGGATACCACTAAGTCGTTGGCGCTACGACGGCGGTCCGCTTCTTCGTTACGCAAGTCGACATCGGTTTTACGGGCAATCACGTTATTCACGGCACGTTGCATCGCTAACTGATAGCGCGCGGTGTCGACTTCAAACAACACTTGGCCTTTTTTCACCAGTTGGTTGTCTTGCACCAGCACCTTATCAACGAGGCCAGCGACATCGGGCGCGATGTTAATCACGTTGGCGCGCACACGGGCGTCACGTGTCCATGGGTCATTCATATAGTGCAACCACAGCGCGCGTACAAAGCACAGGGCTATGACCACAATCAGCAAGGTAAAGAAAATGCTGTAAAACTTCTTCAATGTCATGTTTAGCCTCAATGATAAATAGTTAGCGACAACGCGCAGCTAATCGCGATGTAGAGAGCAATTCGAAACAGGGTAGGGTGCCAGATGTGACGGTAAGCACCGGTGACCATCAGAATGTGGTTAAGCGCGAGCGTGAGAAAATAGCCCAGCGCAAACATCACTGTGATGGTGGGCAGGTAAAAACTATGAAAGGCGATTTCGCGGAGCATGCTTAGTTCCTCTCATGTGTTTGATGGTATCCAGTACCGGCATTGGTCGTCGATAGTGTACTGGCGACAGCAGAGCTTAGTGGCACGGCGTTAGCCTCTGGTTCAGCTTTTAGCTCAACGCGGCTTGGTAGCAATTGCTCAGCATGTGGTGCGTGAAACGCTACTCCGCCGCCAAGGGCAATGGCTAAGTCGGCTTCCACTATCAGCAACCGAGCGTGCACACTGGCTTTCACCAGTTGTTGTTCTAGCAAGCGAGTTTGTGCATCCAGAACGTGTAAATAATCTCTAAAGCCCTGTTTAAACGCGGTTTCAGCCGTTTGGTAGACTTGGGTTGCGCGCGCAACTGCTTCATCTGCAAAGCCTGCTTGGTCTTTGGCTGCGCGTTGTTGGATCAGCACGTCAGATACTTCGCGTAGTGCTTGTTGCAGGGTGGCGTTGTATTGATGCACTAACTCGTCGTAACTGGCGCTGGCAATACCGAGTTGCGCACGGCGCGCGCCACCATCAAAAATGGGCAATGAAATCGCAGGACCAGCAGAGTAGCTGCGATTTTGCGCGTTAAAAATTTCCGCCAAACCGCCTACGGTCATCACTTGACTGAAACCTGCCAGCAAGTTGATGTTGGGATAAAAATCCGCTTTGGCTAAATCGATGCCGCGTGCGGCCGCGACAATCTGCCAGCGACTGGCGTTGATATCCGGGCGGTTGCCTACCAGAGACAAGGGCAGTTCGGTGGGCAGCTCCAGCGTGGTTGCCAGTGTCAGTGTCGGCCGTTTGAGCTCTCCCGCGGCTTGCAGCGGTAAGCCAACTAAGGTCAACAGTTGGTTTTTGGCGAGTGCAATTTGCTCATCAATGCCACGAATAACACTTTTTATGACTGGTAGTTGTGCTTGTGCCTGCTGCAAGTCGTAGCGCGAACCTAAACCGTAATCAAACTGTTGTTGAGTCAGCTCAATGATCTCTTGCTGCTGCGCTAAGCGTTGGCGTTGTACGTCGCGTTGGTCGTATGCCAGCGCTAAATTGATATAGCTGCGGACAATATTGGCGGTCAGTTGCAGTTGTGCTGCTTGCGCAGAAATGCCACTTAACGACAGTTGCGCTAAGGCTCGCTGATCGCGGTCGTCTTGTTTGTTAAACAGATCGATATCGTAGTCAAAGGCTATGCCGGCGGTGTTGTTCCAAGTGGTATCACCATTTAAGCCCGCCCCGTAGTGAGTATCTTTAGGCCAGTGTTCGACGCTTAAACCACCTTTGGCATTGAGATGCGCTTGGCCTTCACTGGCGACCGCTCCAACACTGGCTTGAGCAATATGAATACGGTCCAGCGCCTGTTGCAGCGTTGGACTGAGCTGAGTCATTTGATTAATGAGCTGATTTAATTGCGCATCATGAAATGCGGTCCACCACTGCTCAGTAATCATCGGGGGATTGATGGTGGTGTTATCGGCCGTCTTGCTCATTGTTGGAATGCTGGCCATGTGCGCCGTTGGCGCAATGCCATCAGAGGAAGCGCAACTACATAACAAGGGTAACAGCATACTGGCGACAACTCCGCCATAGCGCTTGCGCCTTGTGGTTACGCCCAATAAATAATGACTCATATGCTCCTCTAAGTGATGAAGTGAAAAATCTATTCTGGTTGTGGCGCATTTAAATAGATGCGGCTGACTTCGGTAATAACTCTTTGTTGAAGGCTTTCAGGTCGCTTGCTTGGCGAGACTTCTGGCACCATCAGTGGAAATACAATGGCGGCGACGAGCATGCGCAGAAACAGTTCTGGCTCGTGATAATCAATCACGCCTGCCGCTTTTGCCTTAGCAACCACCTTCAGCATTGGTTGCTGCATCGGCTGAATGATCTGCTGTTGAATGATCTTGGTGCGTTCAGCCGACATGGTCGCTTCCTGCAATAAAAAGGCAGATAACTCGGGATTTTCAGCGGTAAAGCGAGTGTGAAATTCAATAAAACGGTACATGGCTTGATAAGGCTGGTTATCGGCTAAGTTATCAATTGCCTCAAAAGTAGCGCGATGTTGCTGTTCAAATTCATCGGCGACGGTATCTAGCACCGCTTGCCAAAGTTTGGCCTTGTTGCCAAACAAACGGGCACACAGCGCGACATCAACGTCAGCGCCACTGGCGATGGCACGTAAACTGGCAGCTTCGTAGCCATGCTTGGCGAATTCCGTTATCGCGGAGCTAAGCAGTGCCTCGCGGCCAGAAATTTCGTTACGTTGACGACGGCCGCGGCGACGTGCTGGCGTGGTTGTAGTTGTCATTATTGGCTCTCTGTCTTACATCATGCCGCCGCAAGCTGCGGCTTGGTTGTGGTAATTAATTCACTATTGTAGGCATTAAACGGGCCTAAGCGGTCAACTAATGCAGCATGAATAAAGTGTAAATAACTCATCATTTGTCGTTTTGGCGATTCTTCAAACAGTGCACTCTCAGGCTCCAATTGGCGGCGGGTCATCTGTATTACATGCTCAGCAATATTGAGAGCATGCAGATAACGGCGTGCATCGGGGGTTAGATAGAGCTGCTCCAATGCCTTTTTCAACGTAAGTAAAGACTTACGCCAGCGGCGCTCGGCAGCATCGGGGTGAGGTGCAACCGTGTCGAGATGCGCCAACAGTTGTCGTAGCTCGATCAGCGCATGACTGACAGAAGAGACACTGGTGTACCACTCAAGTAAGTGGCCCTGTACGGCGGATTGCCCCATGGTGAAACCATAGGTTTGATGCAACAGATCGCGACAGCGACTATCCACCTTGGCGCTGAGATCGCGCAGTTTGTCATGACTGGCAAGTGGCACTAGCATGCGTAAGTCATGGATGAGTGCTCGCGATAACCAACGGCCGGAAGGCGGAAATAGCAGGCTTAGAATTACCGCCGCAATTGCCATTCCCATAAAGCCGGATAGGGCCATATTGACGAAGGGCTCGGGCGTGAAGTCTGCCGGATTTGCAGGTGAGGCCACAAAGCAGAAGTTAATCATTGCGCCCATGCCCACACCGGCATATTTGGGATTTAACGTTAGCCAGGTGCCGATGATAAAAATCGGCGAAACACAGGCCATCATCAGCGGAAAACCATCCACTTTTGGCAACAACAAAAAGGTGATAACAAAACCAATCACATAGCCTAAGCCGGCACCTTGGGCGAGGCCCACCATCATTTTATGTGGCGCCGGCGAGGTAGCGCTAAGCATCAGACCGATAATAGCAGTTTGAAAAAACATGGTGCCGCTCTGCCAGCCACTGAGATACCACATGCCATAAGCAATAAAAATTACGATACCTGCGCGCACCCCACAGGAAATCGCATGCAGTGAATTGACCGATGATTGCCACGACCATTTAGGCGCAGCAACGTCGCGCAGGTCGACATTATCGTTATCCGTCAGGGCGGCATATTCCGCAAGATAGATGCTTAAGCGGTCGGTAAACCTAAATAGCAACTCAACACTGGTTTCATAAAATTCAAATAGCTGTTGCTGCTCAGCCGCTGCTAACGCTTGATATTCGGCATGCTCAACCAACTGGGTTCGTTGCTCGCGAATCGATAACTTGGCGGACATACAGATAATGTCCATACGGCGAAGATAACGTGCGGCGCGGGCACTCGACATGCTGTCAGCCACCAACTCATCAAGCAGTTCGACTAACGGCAGATTAATCTTTTCCAGTGCTTGGCTAACTAAACGATAGTGCTCGGGTTTTGCTGGCAGTGAAAAGAACACTCGCGACAATGCATGCAAGCGAGTGCCTAGCGCCATAAAGGTGTGAGTCAAACGGATCAACTGATTGCGCATCGCATGCATGTGCGGATCTTCAATACACGCCGCCTGTCTCACCGACTCAGTCATCACAGCTTGTGAGGCAAATTTCAACCGTGCGACTTGGTAGGCCTGCGCAGTCGTGCTATGTCTGAATAAATCCAGAGAGTGCTGACAAAAGTTACTGAGCCTCTGCGCTAATAGGGATTTATAAGCTGCCTCGGTGGTGTTCGGCACCACCAACGCGGTAATGATACCGCCGCATAAAATTCCCAAAATCACCGACAGCGCGCGGCCAATCGATACCGAAACTGCGATATGTGGGTCCATCGCGGCGGGAATGCCAATCATGCCGACAGTGTATCCCGCCAACAAAAATGCATAGCTGCGCATATCGCGATAACGCACCGCACCCGCGATACAGAACATGCACCAGACAACGGTTCCCAGCACAAACATGACCGGATGCTGATGGAACAGCGCTACCAATATCAGGCTGACCGCGAGGCCAAAGATGGTGCCGATAATCCGCGCCACACTTTTGGTCAGCACTTGGCCCGTTTGCGGCTGCATGACAATCAGTGCGGTGAGCGCCGCAGAACGAGTGCTTGGCAGCTGCAGAAACATTGCTAACCAATAAGAAATAGTGATGGCGAGTACCACTTTTGCGACATATATCCAGCTTGCGCCTTGGGTTGCCAGCCAGGCTTTGATGGCTTGCTTGTGTGGCTGAGCGCTTAAGTAACTTTCTGAAAAGGTGGACATATCACTTCTTTAAAATCAAAAAATAGTTCACCCACAACTGCTAACAGCTGTGAGAAAAGAATATTTCATGTGGTTTAAATTTGAGCTAAGGGATGTTGGTAACGAGCTGGCGAGTAATATCGCCAATTTAAGTCAACGGGTGATGATTTAAATCCTTTTGGGGTTGAAGATCAAGTAAAATTGCTAATTTATTATTTTGGAATATGGCAACCCTTTGAGCAGTTGCTTAGGAATATTGATAGCTTCATCGTTGCCAACGTTAACTAAATACCACGTTGGAGAGTCGCCCAAGCAAAGGTGACTGGATAAAACGATTGTGCCAAGCAATATGGTTCAAATAATAATCAGGCGGTAATATTGGCGAAGCAGTTAGCTTGACCGTGCAGATGCTGATATCGATGAACAGCATTGCCGTAGCATTTATCTAGGATGATTGAAGGATTGATAACATGGAACGTCGTTTATGGCGGTGGTTACTGTTTTTCGTATGCTGTATTGGATTAAGTTTTGTGGCGTGGAAAATCGATAGCCGTTGGATTCAAAGTCCAATAACGCAATACCTAGCGCAATTGAATGTTAGGCTTAACTACTTGTGCTATCAAAACCAATGGACGACTTGCTCAACGACGGTCAAACGCGCTACTCAGGTAGACATACAGCCATTGCCCCAAAGCGCTAACAATCAACAAATCGAATATCACACTGGCCTTTGCTCCAGCAAAGCGAATGCTGTAAGGCCGCAAACTTCTGCGCGTATCTATCAGTGGATTGATGAGAACGGTACCGTTCATTTTGCTGATAAACCCCAGAGCTCATCTGCGAAAATAACGCAGTATCAGTCGCCGCATTACAATTTTGATTTAAGCATCAAAGCGTTATCGAGTGGCATCCAACCCTTTTTTAAAGATCGACTTGCAGCATCATTGCGGCAAATCGATGAGGTTTATCGTAGCTTGTTGCCTGCTGAAGCTCTGCTGCCAGTGAGAGTAAATGTCAGTTTAACGACAAGTAAAACTTCCTACGATGGCTTCTATCGCCGCTACCATGCGATAACGTCTCCGTCGCAAGGTTTTTATAGTCATCGAGATAACTTGGCATTTGTGTGGTACCGCTCAGTGGAGCAGGGCTTTTCAACTGCAATACATGAATCTGTCCATGTGATGAATGCGGCTCAGTTTGGTACCACACCACGTTGGTTTAATGAAGGATTGGCGGAATATTTCGAAAACATCGACATGGATGGATTTAACGTGAGCATTCATCCTGTTGATTGGGCTTTGGTTCGTAGAGCACCAATGTCACTTAAGAGGTTGTTCGACGCTAGCGACCTTGAATGGAGCCAGAATCAAGCGATGTTCTATCAACATAGCCATGCGTTAATCTATTTCCTGATGTCACAACCGACTGCAAATACCGCGCTTAAAGATCTGTTGGCGACGATTGTGCATTTCCGCTGTCAGCCAATAGATGTTGTTCAGACCTTGAACTCCAGTTATCCCGGTGGCATTCACAGACTTGAGCAGGATTGGCGTCTCTGGTTGAAGTTTAACACTAAAGCGATTGTGATAAGTTAACTGACTGTATTTAATGATATATATAGCGACATTGTTTATACGATAGAGTGGATGCATGGCAAAGAAGGGAATGAAATGAGTACAGATATTTACCAGCAACGCGCATCTGTCTTTTTTGAACAATACGAATCCGTTACGTCCGAGCAGGTGCATGCATTTTGGTTAGCGGAGCTAAATAAGCGCGATCGCGGTGTCGCTTTAGATGTGGGGGCTGGCTCTGGACGAGATGCAAAATTTTTGGCTGAAAAAGGTTGGCAGGTTATTGCTGTGGAGCCTTCAGATAATTTGCGTCAGTTAGCATGCGAATCTGCAACAATATCTCAGGTCGACTCTACCGCGTCTTATCATCCTATTAGTTGGTATGCAGATTCTTTACCCGCATTAGCCTCCGTAAAGGCGCTCAACCAACGCTATGACTTGGTGTTACTTTCTGCTGTGTTGATGCATCTTTCACCCATTGAACAATATCAGTCTTTAACGAATTTGAGCGAGCTGCTAATCCCCGGCGGATTACTGGTTATGACTTTACGCCATGGCGTGTTTACCGATGGGCGTGTGAGTTATCCGGTAGATGTCGATGCCTTACTCACGCTGTCAGCAGCACTCAATTTAAAACTTCTTCTCCAATCACAATTAGTTACAGATCAACTTGGACGAAATGATGTGCGTTGGCAGACTATAGTGCTTACCAAGGATTAGGGACTTCTGGTTAATGTCATTTGAGCGCTATCTCGATAAATTTCAGCAACTCAACACAATGCGGGCTAACGGTCATAACAAGCCGCATAAAGTCTGTATGTTGCTGGCGGTTATGTCGCTAGTTGAAGATGGACTGATCACTGAAAACAAAATTGAACTCAATGCATTGCTCAAGAGTCGCTTTAGTGATTATTTTCAAAGACTCAAAGCCGTTAGCGATAAAGATACCCCTGAAAACCCATTCTTTCACCTTGGTTCGGAAGGCTTTTGGCATCTTCACCCCAACAAAGGCTATGAACTGTCGAGTATTAACCGTTACAGCCGAGAAAAAATTTCCCATGTATCACTTGATGAGGCGTTATTTTGTGCTTTTAAATCGCCATTCCAGCGTGTTGATCTTCGACTAGCCTTGTCGCAAAACCTGACTCAATTAAATGAGTTATATATTCGCTGGTATAAATCACTCGGCAAAAGTGAACGGACAATAAAAAGTTACCTCGGGGCCGTCAAAGGTACTCTTACCACGATGGCGCAAGAAGCTGGATTAACCGTACAGCCATTAAATGAAATTCCATCACTCTATCAATATCAGCGTGTTGTAACACCACTGCTAGAACTCTCAGAGTTTAAAGAAAAGGATAAACGAGGCAATGCTATGTACAGCTGCGCATTGAAATCTTTTGCCGAGTTTTTAGCTGATTTGAGCCAGATAGAAGTGACTCACGATGTTGAGGAAATACTGCAAGATGATTCGTTGAATCCAACGGAACGTTCAACACTTGTAAGTGCGCGTATGGGGCAGGGCAAGTTTCGGCAGCAATTGATAAGTCACTGGCATGGTTGCGCTGTTACTAATTACCAAATGCCAGCCCTATTGATTGCCAGCCACATCAAGCCTTGGAATAGAGCGAATAACAGTGAAAGACTTGATCCGCGCAATGGTTTACTTCTGGTGGCTAACTTGGACAAGGCTTTTGATAAAGGACTTATTACGTTTGAAAATAGCGGCCACATTATTGTGTCTTCGCAATTAGAACAACCCGAAGTTTTGGGCATTACCCCACAGATGAAGTTGAGACACCTCGGTTTTAACACTGAGTTTATGGCGTACCATCGCGATGATGTGTTTTTGGGGTAAGGCCAGAACCATTCCGTATTTTGATAATTGCGTGCAAAGTCATGTAGCACACTGCTGTAGCACAAAAGTGTCAGTTCCCTATAAAGAAAAAGGACTGAAATCTTAACGAAATCAGTCCTTTAGGTGTGTGGTGGAGGCGGCGGGACTTGAACCCGCGTCCGAAAAACCTACGCTCAAGGCGCTACATGCTTAGTCTCTCTTTTGTTTAACCGGTTGAACTCCGAAAGACAGGATTTCAAACGGTGAGTCCGGTACTGCTTCGCGGTTCACCCCCGAACAAGGTTCCCTCGCTAGCACGATGTAGGGTGACCATCTGATCCACTGCCCATGTGCGAGACGTGTGGTAGATGGCTAGCGGCATTAAGCTGCTAGAGCGTAGTTATCGTCGTTTGCAACTATAACTGTGCGGCTTTTTACGAGGCCAACCGCCCCTCGGCATGCTCCCGGAGTTTCGCGAATCCCGTCGAATCCAGAATCGCCCCCGAAATTGTTCTCAATTGTAACCTGTTATATGGGTTTAGACCATTTTTTCAAGTGAAGGTTACAACTGTTTGCTGGTTATCCGCGCAATTACGGTCAACTAGCCTTTGTTTTTCATCGCGCGGGCTTTCTCAATTGCCCATTCGCGCTCTTTAATGTCGTCACGTTTATCGTGTGCTTTCTTACCTTTACCTAGGCCGATTTCTACTTTGACCCAAGCGCCTTTACGCCAGTACATCGAAATCGCCACCAGTGCATAACCTTGGCGCTCAACTAGACCAGCTAAACGGTCTAGTTCACGGCGTTTAAGCAGCAGCTTGCGTGGGCGGGTAGGATCACAGATAACATGGGTAGAGGCTGTATTCAGCGGCACAATCGTACAGTTGTGCATGTAGGCTTCGCCGTTTTTGATTTGGACGAAAGTATCCGACAGGTTTACTTTGCCTGCGCGAATTGACTTTACTTCCCAACCCATAAGCGAAAGGCCAGCTTCGATTTTTTCATCGAACCGGTATTCAAAGGTGGCACGTTTGTTCCGCGCGATAGACGCAGGTGTTGTGCCTTTTTTGTTTGCATTCTTCTTAGCCATAGGCCCGCTATTATACGCAGCGATAAACTTTTTGGAATTGTGCTCGCTAAGTTTTTGTTGTTAACACGATTAGTGATTGTTCGGCTGCTGGCTTTTTGCGCATTTTGATTGCAGTGTCGGGCCGAAAGGTGCGTTTTTCTGTTTGCGTGTTACAATCGCGCACTCGTTTATTTTCATCAAAGGTTGTTGGACGGAATGCCGCATATCTCCCGTAATATTCTGGTGCGCTATAGTGCACAGCAGATGTACGATTTGGTTAATGATGTTGAGTCGTACAAAGAGTTTTTACCGGGATGTGTGGGTGGTAAGGTCCTCGAGTTTGATGGCCGCACAATGGTGGCGTCGGTTGATATCAGTAAGGCCGGTATCAGCAAAACCTTTACCACGCGTAACCAAGTGGTAGATGGTAAGAGCATTGAGTTAAAGCTAGAGAATGGCCCGTTTCACCACCTCAATGGTAGTTGGAAGTTTACTGAATTAACCGAAGATGCTTGTAAGGTTGAGTTTGAGTTGGATTTTGAATTTTCTAACGGCTTGGTTGGCATGGCGTTTGGTCGCGTGTTTAGAGAGCTAGTTAACTCAATGGTGTCGGCATTTACGGCGCGTGCCAAGGAGGTTTACGGTGGCTGATGAGCAGATGTTTCCGGTGGATGTGATTTACGCGAAACCGAATCAGCAAAAGGTGATTACGGTGACAGTAACCCAGGGGACCACTTTTAAAGAAGCGGTTGAACATAGCGGTATTGTGGCGTTTTTCCCTGAGATTGAGCTGGATAATCTTAAGCTTGGTTCGTTTAGTAATCAGGTAAAGCCAACAGATGAAGTAAAGCCTGGGCAGCGGATAGAGATTTATCGGCCATTAATTGCCGATCCGAAAGAGGTGCGTCGTCGCCGAGCAGATAAGGCGAAAGAAGAAGGGCGCATCAATAAAACCACAGGTGCAAAAATCTCATAACCACAGTTGCCGACAATAAAAAAGCGCCTAATAAGGCGCTTTTTTTAGTTGCGATAAACTTATTGTTTATCGTCCGGTTGAGTATTGTTGTTCTCAATCGGGCTATTTTCTTCTACCAATGGTTTGGCATCTGGACGACGTTCTGGGATTTGCGGTGCTGCTGCGTTATCGTCTGTTTGCGGTGCATTGATGGGCGCCAGCAATGCGCTTTGATCCAATGGCGTTTTAAAGTCCGCGCTGAGTTCGTAGTCGCCAGTGACTGAAGCCAACTTATCACCATCAAAATGTGCTACCAATTCTTTGTGGATGATGGATGCATCGCGGCCGCTTTTGTAATGGTAAACGTAATACCAAGTGTCATCGGCAAAGCTATCACGCAGTACCGGACGGCCAAGAATAAACTCAACCTGTTCTTTGGTCATGTCGACACGCAGCTTCTCAACCTGTTGTTTTTCCATGTAGTTACCTTGTGGAATATCAGGCTTATAGATCAGCCAGTCCATCACACTACACGCACTCAAGGATAAACTGAGCGCTACTGCGCCCAACAGGGTAAGACTTTGCTTTTTAATCAACATTGACAGCACTACTTCCAGAAAAATTGTCGGCCATGATAACCAAGCCCCTTGATGGTGACAAGGACAATAGACTTGGTGCTGAAGCTTCGACAGACAGATTGTTAACTAGTTCGATATCTCTCAAAAATTTTGCGTTGTGAGAGAACAGATTATCGCGGCAAATAAATGGATAAAATGTAATCAGTATGTTGCAATAAGAGTGAGCATCTCTCAGAATAGTGCTTGTCAAACTATAAAAAATAAGCCGGTTAGCAGATTTTTCGCCTTAGATGCTAATTTATGTCATAAGTCTGATGAAGATTGTTGTTGGGCACATCTTAGTGAGTGCTAACTGATATTGATGAAATAAGGCTTATGGCCTAGTAAAACACCCAAACACCGCAATTCTATCTGTTGGAGGGATGCCGATGTTAGGCCAAGGATATTTACTAAATTATTGCTTTTTAGGTGGTTTATTCCCTATAAAACAACCAAATATCTATCTTTTCTGTTCAAATCAAACAAACCTCCTCATTTATGGTGCAATTCTCCGTCTCGTTCTGCCTTTTGAGATGACTCAGTAATGTTAGTGCGCTTCTTGTTCTTGCTGTTGCTAACCGGATATTGTGCTTCAGCATCGAGTGCCAGTACACCAGAGCCAGCACTGACAAACTCTGCCGACGCAGAACTGCACGCCATAGAATTGCAGTTTAAAACCGATGTGGCACAGTCGGGCGAAAGGATCAGCCAGTTGTTGCCGCAGTTTGAGCAATTGACACCCTCTCAGCAGAGCAAGTTATTGATATTAATGGCTGTGAGTCGTTTGTACGCGGCGAGGTTTGACGAAGCGCTTACACTGCTAAAACGTGCAGAAGCGCGTACCACAGATCGTGGGCAATTAGCTCAGATTTTTAACTTTCGTGCCACTACGTTCATGGCGCTACGACGATTTCAAGATGCCCTGCAAACCGTGCAGCAAACACTTAACTTGTTACCTAAGTTAGATGATGCAGTGAAGCGGGATGCCTATCTGCGTATTGCGGATATCTATGAAAAGTTAGATGCTTTTGAGGAGATGGAACGCTATGCGCGGCGTATGTTGGCGCTCACCAGTGATTCCGACATCCGCGATCGTTGCTATGCGCAATTTACCTTGGTCAATGCTGAATTTCACCAGTCATCACAAGCTTTACCTGTCTTAGTTGAACAGGTTCAGTCGGTGAAAGCCTATTGTCAGCAACAAGGTTTTCCGCTCATGGTTGCGATGAGCAATAAGTTGTTGGGCAGACTATTACTTAAGCAAGATGATTTAGCCAGCGCTGAGCAGTATTTGCAGCAAGCCTTAGCGCAATATCAACACTTTGCTTTTGCAGTTGAAATTACCAGTACGCAAGCGTTATTGGCGCAGGTCTATTTGGCGGCGTTCCGTGTCAAAGATGCTGCGGAAATGGCAAAAATGGTCGTTGATGCTGAAAGTTCGCCAATGGTGTATCAACCGCGTAAAGACGCGTTTGAGGTGCTCGCAAAAATCGCAGAGCAACAACAAGACTACGAGCAGGCGGTTCACTATCTGCAGGCGTATGCACAACTCAGTGGGCTGCTTTATGATGAGAGGCAACTTAAAGCCACAGCTTATCAAGCGGCTAAGTTTCAGGCGCAACAGCAGCAAGAGCAGTTGCAGCAACTGAGTCGAGAGCGAGAGTTTTATCTGGCGAATGCTGCGCTGCAGGAAAAGGCACATCACAATATGCTGTTGTTTATTAGTGTGTTAGCGGTCAGCGTTTTGCTATTAGCGATAATGTTGATGATAGGGTTGCAGCAGAAGCGACGTTATATGCGACTATCGCGCTTTGATGGTATGACGGGAATTTATAATCGCGAAACAGGACAACGTCTCGGGGAAGAACGTTTTATTAAGGCACTGAGTTGTGCTCAACCTTATGCGCTGGTGTTGTTTGATCTTGATAAGTTTAAATGTATTAACGACAACTTTGGCCATGCGACGGGTGACTGGGTGTTGCGTAAGGTTACTGAGGTACTTAAGGCTGAGGTCCGCAATACACATATCTTTGCGCGCTTCGGCGGCGAGGAGTTTGCCATCATTATGCCAAATACCGAGCTGGAAACGGCAGCAGCATTGGCCGAGCAATACCGGCTGCTGTTAGCCGCCATCAATACCAGTAAGTCCGGTCATCAGTTCAATGTTAGTGCCAGCTTTGGTGTCAGTGGTTGTATAAACACTGATCTGAGCTTAGATCCATTGATTAATCGTGCGGATCTGGCGCTATATCGAGCGAAGGCAAGCGGACGTAACGCAGTGGCCATTGAGACCGGCCTGACAAAGCCGCTGACCGTGGCAATGATGACCTAACGCAGATAAAAATAAGTCGCAGATTTTTCAATTTCACCGTTTAATCCCTTCTGGCGCAAGCTTATACTAAAGTCCCTACTGCCTTCGGACGCGTTTCACCGTGTCGGCTGTTCAACTTTCACAACTTTCTACTTTATCCGCACAATGTTGGCGGCACGCGTGTGCCTGTTTGGTGACGGATAGATTTTGCAATGAGGAACCCTGATGGACCAGGATGGCTTATTTGTTTCGGTTTTATTGTTTTTACTCGCCGCAGTGGTGTTAGTGCCACTAGGAAAACGTGTAGGCATTGGTCCCATCCTCTCTTATCTCGCCGCTGGTGTACTCCTTGGTCCCGGTGGCATTGCTATCGTTTCTGAGCCCACAGCTGTATTGCACTTTGCCGAATTTGGCGTGGTGTTGATGCTATTTATTATGGGATTGCAGTTAAGTCCCGGTAAGTTGTGGGAACTGAGAAGTGCAATTCTTGGACTTGGCAGTGCACAAGTTGTGGTGTCTTGGTTGGCCATTAGTGCACTTGCCATGCAATTTGGTGTGGCGTTGGCGCCAGCGGTGGTTATAGGTGCGGCGTTGAGTTTGTCCTCCACAGCATTTTCTGTGCAGCTGATGACAGAACAGCGCTTATTAGCGACACCGGTTGGGCGTGATGCGTTCGGGGTGTTGTTGATGCAGGACCTCGCCGTCATCCCGATGTTGTTGCTGACCACCTATTTAGCACCGGATATGGCTGATGAATCGAAACAAGCCGTGCCATGGTATTGGACACTTTTGGCGCTGGGTGGTTTTGTGATCGTTGGACGTTACGTGCTGCCCAAGGTGCTGTTTCTTGTCGCCTCAAGTGGTGTAAGAGAAGTGGTGACGGCGTTGTCACTATTGCTCGTCATGGGCAGTGCCTCATTGATGGCGTGGCTCGGATTATCAGCCGGGATGGGGGCATTTCTGGCTGGCGTCATGCTAGCGAACTCGAGCTATCGGCATCAGCTCGAAACGGATATTGAGCCTTTTAAAGGATTGTTGCTAGGGCTGTTTTTTATGGCGGTGGGCATGACGATGGATTTGAGTCTCATCCTCACCGAACCGTTGATGTTGCTTGGCGTGTTGTTCTCCATGCTACTGATTAAAGCCTTGGTATTGCTAGTGGTTGGCAAGTTTCGCAAACACAGTTGGCGTGCGGCGATGACGCTCGGGATTGTATTGGCCGAAGGGGGAGAATTCGCCTTTGTGCTCTTATCTCAGGCGCAGCTTTCTGGATTAATGTCCAAGTCGTTGGCGCAAGCGTTAGTGTTGGTGATTGGATTATCTATGGTGTTGACGCCATTTTTACTCAAATTGCTGCGCGCCGAAAAGCGTAAGAGCGAAGATACGAGTCGTCCGGCAGATGCCATTAAAGTGAGTTCTGACTGTGAAGTGGTGATCGCTGGTTTTGGTCGCATGGGGCAAATTACAGGGCGTATTTTAGCGGCTAACGGCATTCCGTTTGTGGCACTGGATAAAGATGCCGAACACGTTGATGTGGTGCGCCAGTTTGGTGGTGAAGTGTACTTTGGTGATGCAAAGCGCTTGGATATGTTGTTATCGGCTGGGCTTGATAAAGCGCGGGTGATGCTGATTGCTGTGGATTCGGTTGAAGACTCATTGCAGATTGTGGGTCAAGTGCAGGCGCATTTTCCGCAGGTCACCATAATTGCGCGGGCGCGTGACCGTAACCATGCATACCGGTTAATGGCGCTTGGCGTGACTGAAATTTTTCGTGAGACTCTTGGCTCGGCACTCAGTGCCAGTGAGCAGGTATTACACATGCTCGGCATGACACAACTGCAAGCCACCGAGCGGGTGAAGATTTTTGCCGAGCATGACAAAGCACAAGTGAATGCGAGTGTGCAGCATCGGGATGATTTAAAAGCGTTGATCCGAATCTCTAATCGTGGCCGTTCTGAACTCGCAAGTTTGATGCAACAAGACCACGATAAAGGGCTGTAAGTGTTGCTCGAAAGCCAGTGACTTGAGTGCCATTTTGACAAGATCACTGGCTTTTCTGCTTTTTCAGCGGCGGCTTGAGTAAAAAAATGCAGAAAATGAAAAAAATTTTGTGATTGACCAAAATAATTTTTGTTTTTGTGTGTCTTTTATCACATTTTTATCTGTAAAATTTTACAAAGACTGTAAAAGTTGACGCGCACGTAAGGTTTATTTGGGCTGAGGTTAATGAATTAGCTGTGAAATTTTACAAAACTCTAGCGTTTTAATTGACTTAGTAGATTTCCCTTCAGGTAAGGCTTAAATAGTTTTTGCTTAACCACGCAGTTCCATCTCTTAAAAATGGTGTAATAATTTTATTGCACGTGAAATATTGTGCCGTAATTAACATACAGCGATGTCGCTTGGTCAATAGATCTGACAACTTTACCTGTTAACTTGTGTAAAATTTCACAACTTAAAATAATTGTTATTAATCAATATCTTTTCGCTAGATTTCTATTTGGGTTAACCAATTTAACTTAACCAGACGGCTTCTTTTGCCGTTTTTTTACACGATTGTTTTTACAAAAGTAGTTCGCTAGGTTTTTCGTTGAAAAGGCACATATGAAAGTGTGTCGATAATTTCAAAGGAGAAACCTTATGCAGCAGACAGCAACAACAACGCCTACTACGCCTAACTCAGGCAGCTTAACGGTTGTCGGTCACGACATCGCAGGGCAGGAGCGTGTACTCACTGAAGGCGCCTTGGGCTTTCTGCAGGCACTGTGTGATGAGTTTGCCGCAGAGGTGCCAGAGTTATTAGCCAAGCGGCGTGAGCGCCAGCAACAAATTGATGCGGGACAGTTACCGGATTTTGCGAGCGATACGGCAGCCATCCGCACTAGCGATTGGCAGATCCGTGGCATTCCTGCTGATTTGCAGGATCGCCGTGTAGAAATCACCGGGCCGGTTGATCGTAAGATGGTCATCAATGCGCTGAATGCTGGTGTGAAAGTGTTTATGGCGGACTTTGAGGATTCATTAGCACCAAGTTGGCAGAAGCTGATTGAAGGCCATGTGAATTTGCAGGACGCAGTGCGCGGTGAAATTGAATACACAGCGCCAGAGTCAGGTAAACATTATCAGCTCAATGATCATCCCGCGGTATTGGTCACGCGTGTGCGGGGACTCCATCTGCCTGAAAATCACGTTCTGCATCATGGGAATGCGATTCCTGGCTGTCTGTTTGATTTCGCAATGTATTTCTACCACAACTATCGCCAGTTGCTAGCCAAAGGCAGTGGACCTTACTTCTATATTCCCAAGCTTGAAAGCCACGCTGAAGCGCGTTGGTGGGCCAAAGTGTTTGCCTATGCTGAAGAACGTTTTTGCTTACAGCCCGGCACGATTAAATGCACCTGCTTGATTGAGACGCTACCAGCGGTGTTCGTGATGGATGAAATTCTTTATGAATTGCGCTCCAACATTGTAGCGCTGAACTGCGGCCGCTGGGATTACATCTTCAGCTACATCAAAACCTTGCGTAATCATCCAGAGCGCGTGCTGCCCGACCGCCAGCAGGTGTCGATGGAACAGCCCTTTCTCAGTGCTTATTCACGTTTGTTGATTAAGACCTGTCATAAGCGTGGCGCCTTGGCTATGGGCGGAATGGCGGCATTTATTCCGGCAAAAGATCCGCAAGTGAATCAACAGGTGCTGGAAAAAGTGACTCGCGATAAAGAGCTTGAAGCGCGTAACGGCCATGACGGCACTTGGATCGCACATCCGGGACTGGCTGAAACCGCACTGTCCGTGTTTAACGATTTTATCGGCGTCGGGCCTAATCAGTTGCATATCACGCGTGATGTTGACGCGCCGATTCTGGCCAGCGAATTACTTGAACCCTGCCAAGGCGAACGCACAGAAGAGGGCATGCGCCTCAATATTCGTATTGCACTGCAATATATCGAAGCGTGGATTTCTGGCAATGGTTGTGTGCCTATCTACGGCCTAATGGAAGATGCGGCGACGGCAGAAATCAGTCGTACATCAATATGGCAATGGATCCGCCATCAAAAGAGTCTATCCAACGGCAAGTTGGTGACGAAGGAGTTGTTCCGACAGATGCTCACCGAGGAGCTATCAAACGTGAAGGAAGAGGTGGGCAGTGAGCGATTTAGTGCTGGTCAGTTTATTCGTGCGGCGTCGTTACTAGAGGAGATCACAACCTCTGACGAATTAGTCGACTTTTTAACCTTACCGGGCTATCGCCTGCTCACTGAGTAACACGATTTTCAGATAAAAAACGGTGGCGCTTTGGGGGCGATACCACCAACCACATTTGCACCGAGGAGAGTAAATCATGACAGATATTAACCAAATGACCCGTGAACAGCAGATCAACGTCCTGAAGCAAGATTGGGCTGAAAATCCACGTTGGAAAGGCGTTGTACGTCCATATTCTGCTGAGGAAGTGGTGGGTTTACGTGGTTCGATGACGCCGCAGAACACCTTGGCGACCATGGGGGCCAATAAGTTGTGGAGTCTGGTCAATGGCACAGCCAAAAAGGGATATGTGAACTCGCTGGGTGCGCTGACCGGTGGTCAGGCGGTACAGCAGGCAAAGGCTGGGATTGAGGCAATCTACCTGTCAGGTTGGCAGGTAGCAGCAGATGCCAACTTAGCTGGCACTATGTACCCGGATCAGTCCTTGTATCCAGCTAACTCTGTACCAGCGGTGGTCAGCCGTATTAACAATTCATTCCGCCGTGCCGATCAGATCCAATGGAGCAGCGGAAAATCCCGTGACGATGAAGGTGCTACTGACTACTTCCTGCCAATTATTGCCGATGCTGAAGCGGGATTTGGCGGCGTGTTAAACGCCTTTGAACTGATGAAGTCTATGATTGATGCTGGTGCGGCCGGCGTACACTTTGAAGATCAGTTAGCCTCGGTGAAAAAATGTGGTCACATGGGCGGTAAGGTATTAGTGCCGACCCAAGAAGCGGTGCAAAAGCTGGTGGCTGCACGATTGGCGGCGGACGTTGCTGGGGTGCCAACATTGGTGATTGCACGAACAGATGCCAATGCGGCTGATCTGTTGACCTCAGATTGCGACCCATACGACCGTGATTTTGTTACTGGTGAACGGACGTCAGAAGGTTTTTACCGCGTCAATGCCGGGCTTGATCAAGCAATAGCGCGTGGATTGGCATACTGCCCATATGCTGATTTGGTATGGTGTGAAACCGCCAAGCCAGATTTAGAAGAAGCCCGTCGTTTTGCTGAGGCAATCCATGAAAAATTCCCAGGTAAACTGCTGGCGTACAACTGTTCGCCATCCTTTAACTGGAAGAAGAATTTGGACGATGACACCATTGCCCGCTTCCAACAAGCGCTTTCAGATATGGGCTACAAGTATCAGTTCATCACCTTAGCTGGTATTCATAACATGTGGTACAACATGTTCGATTTGGCACATGCCTATGCCCAAGGTGAAGGCATGAAACACTATGTTGAGAAAGTTCAGCAACCTGAATTTGCCGCAGCTGAAAGAGGTTATACCTTCGTGGCACACCAGCAAGAAGTGGGTACTGGCTACTTCGACAAGGTCACCACGGTGATTCAAGGCGGAACTTCGTCAGTAACGGCCTTGACGGGTTCCACGGAAGAAGCGCAGTTTTAATAGTCAGTTTCGTTTAGAACGGCACCTTGTGTGCCGTTTTTTTATGCATACAACGTGGAAAGCTGAACAAAATCATGCGGATTAAAATTCTTTTGTTAATATATTGTTGTGAGGCAAACAATTTACTCTTCCATCTATCGCTCACTATGGGATGTCCGCGTTGAAGCACGAATTAACAAAAAACAATATGGGTGTTGATTTCTGGACGAAAAAAATTAGTGAGCAGGAGATGCCGGCACTGTGTTCGATGATTCGAACGTTAGAGCAGCTCGCCAAAGACGATGTGTCGTCAATGGGCGTACTTGGGCGCAGTATCATGTATGACAATGCGCTGACGTCGAGAGTGCTGCGTGTAGCGAACAGTGCTATCTACAACAAAGGCATCAGCCAAGTGACCACCGTCAGTCGTGCTGCCGTGGTGCTCGGGTTCGATGTCATCCGCAACGTGTGTATCACCGCAAAATTGCTGACCAGCTTGCTGAATAACAAGAATCTCAGTGAAAGCGTATATCAGCGTTTGATCAAGTTGATGGCGCGCTCCTTTCAGGCGGCAATGTTTACCAAAATGATGTTGGCGGATTATGACGAAGAGTTCCAAGAAGAGGCTTTCATTGCCGCTTTGCTATATCACTTAGGTGAAAGTGCCTTCTGGAGCACGGGAGGCAGTGTCGCCGACGAGTTAGACAGACAGCTCAATAAGGTGGACGACAACGTTCAACGCTTGAGTATTGTTAGAGAACATCTTGGGGCTTCATTCAGCCAGCTTACACAAGGTATTGCGCGCAGTTGGGGCCTCGGTGAACTATTGATGAAGTCGTTGACCAATCCGAACGAGCGCACGCCTGAAGTTCGCAGCATTTATCTGGGAAATCGCTTGTCCGAAGCCTTTGCTAGCTCAGACAGTAATCCGCAGCAGTTACAAAAACGGATTCAGCAAGCCGCCGAGATGATGAAAATGCCCACGGATGCCTTCCAGAAAAAGTTGATGGAAAATATTGAGGCGACAGCGCGGTTGGCTGAGGATTATGGTGCAAAAGAGCTGGTGGCATTTTTACCCGACAGCAAGACGGCATTGGAGACACTGCAACAGCAAACCCATTGGGAACCAAGACAACCCAATATGGCCATTCAGTTGGAAAAGCTGCGAGAGCTCACCAACCTGACCATGAACAAGCCTGATTTTAACCAAGTTGTTTCAGTCGCGTTGACGGGCATGCTGGATGGGGTAGGGTTAGATCGCGCCGCGGTATTGCTGCTGTCGCCTAACCGCAAAATGCTGCAACCACGCATCGCTATGGGTGACGGTGATGACGCATTAAAAGCCGAATTGCTGTTGCCAATAGAACCACAATTTCTGGAATTGAAAGCTTGCTTGGATCACGGCACTCCTTTTTGGTTTGGGCATCGTCACGGCATTAAAAAACTGCCTGAAAGTATCGATAAAAAGCTGCCGGAAAACGGCTGGATGTTTGCCCCACTGAAAGTAGAAAATAAAGTGATAGGGGTGTTCTACGCCGATCGCGCCAGCTCTGGTCGCGATATCGATCAGGCTGAATTCGACAGTTTTAGCCACTTTGTGCAGTTAACGAATGTTTGCTTCTCACTCGCTTACCGCAGTTGACGATTTATGTTGTTTCCGAAAAAATTTTATTTGCTCGGTAATACGAGTCACCACACTGTTGGGGATTGGGAAACTGAGATGATATTGCAGAATTTTCCAACCATCAGCCGTGTGGATTAGCGTACCTGTCCCGCGACTAATGCCATATTTTTTGTGATCTAATATTTCATCAAACACCGCCACATCGCCCATCTGGGTGATGGTGTGTTTTAGTCTGGTATAACGCCATCCTTGAGTCGCTCGAGCATATTGCTTAAATTCCGGAATACTCCAGTGCTCAGTCATATCCGTACCTAAAAAGCTCGCCTGTGGCACAAATAAAGCAAAGTAACGATTCCAATCAGCATCTGCGGCACTTTGATGCAGTGTATCTAGCACTGCATCAGCTTCATCAACCACCATCGGGCGAATGTCATCTTTTGCGATTGCTAGAGGAGTGTTACTGAGTAACAGGATTATCAGAACGTGACTGAACATAGGTAAGTAAAAGCGTGGCATGGCGTAGTGTCTGTTAGTGCAAGTGATGTTCTAAGTGTCGCTCAAAAAACATGTTTTTCTAGTACTTCAGGCAGGAAAATCAGGTAATAACAAAGAAAAAAAGCTGACAGCAAAAGGGAAATTGGTAGTCGCTGTCAGCAAGCCGGGAGGTTTAAACAAGAAGGCAAGATAACGTCAGGGGTAAATCCATTACTCAATCATAAACTGGCGATACAGTAAGCGCCGCTGTTGCGGATTTAAGTGTTCGTAGTAATTCACTAAAAAACGCAGCATGCGCGAGCGAGAAATACCCGCTTCTTCCGCCAATGCTCTCAGCTTAGTTACTGTGCTATCACCTAGGGTGTAGGTGCCACGCTTCAACGGATGCTGCGCTGGCGTCTGTGTTAATGATTGTTCAGCACGATGAAATGTCACCACGTTATTTTTGCTTTGCGAAGACGGCAGTTTTTGCTGCCCCATCGCGTAAAAGATGGCGTCATCAATAAAATCGTCAATGGAGGGGGAAAATGCCTCCTCCGAATACGCTCGCTCAGATCGCGTAGCGTTTTTCTTCAGATCGGCGAGACCCATAATTTGCTCCCATGCTCATCGGTTTAGACTGTTGGAACATTTGTGAAATCGCTTTGGCATTCTGCTGCGCTAACATTTCACAGGCGATGGTGCGGATTTCATTGGCGGCTTTACCTGATGGTTCGATTTCCATCACGCTGCGACCAGATTCTTCACTATCATCATAGATATTGCGGCTGTATGTCACTGAGTCGAGCACATTGATGTCGTAGGTGCGGCAGACTTCTTTAGCTTCTTCAATACGGTTAGCCTGACTTGGCAGGTTAGGGCATTGAGTGATTACGAATGAAGCGCGCATTTTGGGGTTAATCATCATACAGGTCGCGACAACGTCATCCATATGGCTAACGGTTTTTAAGTCACGGCGTTTTGGACGTAATGGCATAAGTGCAAATGATGCCACTGACATGGTGGCGCGCAGTGCCAAGTTGTCCTGACCACCGCAGTCGACAATAACGACATCATAGTGTTGTTCTAAGCTCAGCAAGTCATTACGAATTTTGCCGTAGAGCTGTACACAGTTGATCGCTGGGAGTTCAGGATGTTGGTTGCGGGCTTGGATCCAGTCAGATGTGGTGCGTTGCGGGTCGCAATCCACCATCATCACCGATGCCTGACACTCTTTTGCTAAAAAAACCGCGATATTCTGTGCAAGACAACTTTTGCCGCTACCGCCTTTTTCACCACCGATCAAAATAATCATGGTTCTTCTCCCTGACGCTGAAATAATGCGCGCTGTACTGATGAGTTGAGTTACTGCAGACAGGCCAATTTCAGAGTGACTGATACTTGTTTAACATTCATGTTACTTCGCTATTTTGTTTGGTCAACACTTTGTTTTTAATGGGTTTTAATGAATTTGTGGTGACGATAAATTGGCTTTTGCTTAAATGGTGGCGGAATAATGACACTACTGGAAATTGTTGATTATTTACATTTAACAATATGATTTTTAAAGGTAATTATAATTTGACAGTGACGATTAATTGTAACGAAAAACAGAAAATGTAATTAAGTTGTATCTAAATCATGTGCGGGTGATTTTTATATTCTCATGTGGAATATAAATAATTTTAAAATACAAAAATGATATAAAAGAGAGATGTTCAGCGCTGCCTTTTCTTGCCTTAATAGCACAACCGTATGCTAATGGCATCAGCTTCAATTAACGTAAGTGATAGATACTTCAGATGGAATTCGAACAACAAGCATTATTGGATGCGATTAACCAGACGATGCCATTCGGCAAATATGCTGGACGGCGATTATTGGAACTTCCAGAGCCTTATCTTGTCTGGTTTCATAAGCAGGGCTTTCCCGAAGGTAAACTCGGGGAGCAGTTGGCGCTGATTTATGAAGTAAAACTAAATGGCTTAGAGTCGATGTTACGTCCGTTACTCCGAGCTAAACTGTGACGCGTATTAGTGAAATACGAAGTATCACGTGGTTAAATATTCTGTCTTTATTAACTAAGGGATTCGATAGCAATGGCTAAACTTGCAAAACTTCTCGCTGCAGCCGCTCTGATGGTTGGTATGTCTTCTGCTTGGGCGCAAGGCCGAGTTCACGACGCGGTTGTCGTGGATACTATGGACAGCGGTGGTTACACCTATGTGCAGGTAAAAGAAGGTGACACTACTTATTGGGCAGCAGGTCCTCAAGTGACTGTTACTAAAGGTGATAAAGTGCAGTTAGCAGAACAGATGTGGATGAGCAACTTTACTAGCAAAACTTTAAACCGCACGTTCGACAAAATTATGTTTGTTGGTGAAATCGCCAAGAAATAATCGTGTTGCAGAGTCATATTTAAACCTTTAGCGGCCCTTCAGATACAAATCCTACGCATGGGTCAACTGTGATGAAGTAAGCGGGTCAATATTGATTCATTAAACACCATAGAAGCAGCCACTGCGTATTTGTCAGTGGCTGCTTTTTTATGAGATTTTTTGCTTGATTTTCATCAGGTTTACTCAGAATATTACTGCGATTTGATTGTGGGTTAGGGTCATGCCGCTCAGTTACGTTCACTATGCTCATCAGCACCATCGCCATTACGCAGCGCAAATTGCCACGCTTTATCATCAGGCTGTCCACGCCCAATCGGGCGGCTTTTATAGTCAGCAGCAATGCGCCGCATGGTCGAGTGCCCCCCGTTCTCATAAGTTTTGGCAACTAAGGCTCAAACACGCCGAAGCTTGGCTAGCGCTGGATCATCAGCAGTGTATTGGGTTTATTCAGCTAGAGCGTCGCTATCACGATCGTGGTTATGTGAGTTGTTTGTACGTTGCACCTGCCTATCAACGGCGTGGCGTGGCGGCGACATTAATTCGACAAGCACAAGCCTGGTCAAGAACTGCAGGCTGGCTGCGGTTGACCACAGATGCGTCGTTACAATCTCAATCAGTATTTGCGCGGCAAGGCTTTGTCAGGCGCCATAAAAGCTATCAGGAAAAACGCGGGCAGCAACTTCTGGGTTTTAAAATGAGTTGTGATTTGAGCGCCCATTAAAAAAGCGCCGACGTTATAACATCAGCGCTTTTGGCTGTTGGCTTGATTGTTCATGGTTATGGTAAATCAAAAAACAAAGCTTCAATATTCGTCAGTGCGTTAAATTGCAGCGCTGTCTGAGCATTGATCGTGGCGCCGTCTCCCGCAGTTAACTGAATATCATCGACCTGCAGTTCGCCGCTGATGATATGCACGTAGTAAGTGCGTTCAGCGTTTAACGTTAGGCTTTGTTGCTGCTCCGCGCCCAACACCAGTTTCGACACTGTGGCATCCTGTTTAATTTGCAAGGTACCATTACGCCCATCTGGGGTGACAACCTCTGTTAACCACGCAGTCTGCGCAAACTCGCGTTGTTGGTAGCTTGGCGTAGTGCCTGTCTGATTCGGTTGAATCCAAATCTGCAGGAACTTCAATGGCGCCTTGTCAGAGCCGTTGTATTCGCTGTGAGTAATCCCGCTACCCGCCGACATCAATTGAAATTCTCCTGCAGGTAAGGTCATTTCATGACCGTAGCTGTCTTTGTGCTGAATGACACCTTCAGTCACATAGCTAATAATTTCCATATCGCGATGGCCGTGGGTATCAAACCCGGCGGCTGGCGCCACGGTGTCATCGTTGATGACGCGCAGTGCCGATACTCCCATAAATGCTGGATCGTAGTAGCGTCCAAAAGAGAAGGTGTGTTTGCTCTGTAGCCAGCCAAAGTTAGCGCGACCACGGTCTGCTGCTGCTCGAATAGTAATCATGGTGGTGCTCCTTATAGCTTACGGCTCAACCAGTTATCTAACGATACTTTTCCGGCACCTGATATCAGTAATGAACCTGCGACTACAGCCAAGGTCAGCGCATATTCATAGCCATTGTTAGCCATAAACAGGCCGTTATGAATATGGACGGTAAACAGCGCGACTAACATGGTGAAGGCTACCACTGCGGCGGCTGGGCGGATCAACAAGCCTAACAACAAGAACAGACCGCCAAAAAATTCGCCGGAACCTGCCAAAAATGCCATTAGTTCCCCGGGTGCGATGCCGATAGATTCCATCCATTGGCCAGTGCCAGCGATGCCGTAACCTCCAAACCAACCAAACAGTTTTTGACTGCCGTGCGCCATCAGAATCAATCCGACAGGGACACGTAACATTAATGGTGCGAAACCGGCGTTGTTAGTGACTAATGTTTTAATGAACTTTTTCATGATGTTTTCCTCAGTGATTTTGATATTGCGAAATTTGTTTGGAATGCGTTATTCCGTTCGTTGAAAGCAAGTTTAGGCTTGACTCAGTGATTTGAAAATCGGAACATTTTGAATGCTAACTTCAAAAAAATTGAACAAGAGGTTTTGATGTCATCTATTATCAGTCTTGATGCACTTAAGGTATTGGATGCAATCGATAAAAAAGGAAGTTTTGCGGCTGCAGCAGAGTCGCTTTATCGCGTTCCTTCAGCGTTAACTTATACGGTGCAAAAACTTGAGCAAGACCTCGGCAGCAAACTATTTGAACGTCAAGGCACACGCTCTATCCTGACCGATGCCGGTCAGTTGGTATTGGCTGAAGGACGGGAGATTTTGGCGGCGGCGCAGCGGCTGGAAAACGCCGTACGTCAGCTGGAGACTGGCTGGGAAACCAGTATCTCGTTAGCGCTTGATACTGTGCTGGCTGATGGTCCTTTGTTGACGGCGATTGCCAAGTTTACTGAATTAGGCAAACAGGTCACGATTAATGTCTCCAAGGAGGCACTCGGTGGTGGCTGGGATGCACTCTATTCAAAGCGCGCTGATATCGCCATTGGCGTGTCTGGCGAGCTACCGCGGGGTCAGTACGAGCTTGAACAGATAGCGACGGTGGAGTTTGTGTTTGCGGTGGCAAGTCATCATCCGTTAGCCCAACGCAAGGGGATTGTGCCGATGCAGGCGCTGCTAGATTACCCCGCGGTAGTGGTGGCTGACAGTTCGCAGGCGCTAAGCCAGCGTTCTAGTGGGCTCTTTGCCAGCCGGCAGGTGATCCGTGTCTCGTCGATGCCGGATAAAATCGCGATGCAGCAGCAAGGCATCGGCGTTGGTTTTTTGCCAAAACACCTGATCCAAACTGCACTTCAAACCGGCAACTTGATTGCGCGTGAAGTCGAGCAACCACGCGAAGCGCTACCGCTCTATATGGCGTGGCGCAAAGGCGAGCAGGGCAAGGCTCTCGCGTGGTTTGTTGAGCGATTACGGAATTCGAATTGGAGTTTGGGATTATAGGTAAAGCAAAATGCTGAGCACATGCAAAGATATTAAGTTTGTATACGTGCGTCTTTCCAAATATTTATAAAATAAAGTTTTTTGTTATTAATTGGTTATACATTTTTACTGAGTAGTCGTCAGATTTTGAAAGCATGTATTGGCACATATAAATAGTTAGCAAAATGGAGCACACATGGGCATTTGGGAAAGCTTTTGGATTGGGTCAGCTTCTACAATTTTTGGGGGTATTGTTTTAGCTATTTTTTTCTTTTGGGTGCGAGAAAAGTGGTTTGGAGTCGCTGATGTAACAGGCAAATGGCACTTTAATATGATTACCCAAAAAACCGTATACAATCCCTATAAAGATATGGAATTGCATTACGTTGGAGTTATTTGGCGTGAAGGTAATCAGCTTCATGGTTCAGTTGAAAAAGTCTATGAGAAATCTAGTACAGGTGAACGTCCCTATATAGGAGAACATCGTTCTCGCGGTAAATTGACAGGCACGTACGAGAAAAACTATTTCAGCAAAGACAGGGTCCATATTCATGTTAGCGAGCAAGGAAAAGGTCGTGAGTCAACAAACTATTTCACATTGACAGTAAATAAGCGGCGATTAAGAGGCAATTTTTGCTCATTTGTAGCAGATCAAGAAGGAGTTTCCAGGTGGCAAAGAGAGCCTTTTTGAAGTTTGTGTATATATTATTGTCGCTTCCAATGCTTGTAATGGCCGTCTTATGTTATTTTTTTAACATTGGGAATGTGCGGTTTTATTATAACCTGTGCATTAATACTGTTCGCGAAAACGATAAAACCTACCCTCAAGAACTTATTCAATGCCTTTATTTGGGGGAAGATAAACGAGGTCAAAGCCATCTTGGTGTCGATTATTTTGGGATCGTAAGAGCAATTTGGTCGATTATAAAAGGTCGAATACAGGGCGCTAGTACTATTGAGCAACAGTTTGTTCGTACAGTTATTGGACGCTATGAAAGAACTTTAACAAGGAAGTTTTTTGAACAGTTACTGTCCCATCTGGTTTGTTTAAGACTGAAAAAACAGCAAATTGCTGAAAGTTACCTGTCTATTGCCTTTTTTGGTTCGCAAATGCGTGGTTTGAGCGAGCTCATAGAACAATTATCCCCTGAGTCTTTTGAGCTAAGTTTTTACGCAGGTGCTGTTGCCAGACTCAAATATCCGCAGCCGGAAAGGGTGTCTCCGGTTTGGTTGGAGAAACATTCCAAAAGAACAGAATGGATTGTGCAACAATACAATTCTGCTAATAAGTTACTCAATAATGAAAAAAAACGTTTAGTATTTTTTGAATCTTAGCCCAGAGTTTATTATCTAATATCTTTTTATAATCAATTGGTAACTTCAAACTCTAACTCAAATAGGCGGATTTTTAGTTACTTAATTACCAAACTAGCTATTTCGATGACTGATGTAATTTACCATCGGTATGGCGGGCTCTAGCGGTATATCATCATGGCTGAGCATGCGAATAAAGGCCCCCGGCAGGGTGATATCGGTGAGTGAACGTTGCCACTGCGCTTGCAGCAAGGCATCGTAACCCTCTTTACCGCTGGTGGTATAACTGGTGGAGACGCCGATATAGCTTTGCTGTTCGATCACTTCACACCAATCACCGTTGTCGCGTAGCAGTTCTAACTTCACGAGGCGATGCCCTAATGCTTGCGTGCCATCGTAAAAGTAACGTAGTCGGTGGGTGTAAGGAAAACTGCCGGCGCCAGTGCCGATGACACTGTTGTTGGTGGCTTCGTTAATGGCGGATTCCAGCACCTGCTTCAAATGAACGCCTTGAATTTCATAGCATACCAACGGCAACTCAAACGGCAGCAATCGTCCCATAATATCGGCAAAGGTTACTTCACCTTGCTCCAGAGATTGGCGCACGCCACCGGCATTGTGCAGCGCAAAATCCAAATTCGGCAGTTGCTCTCTGGCTGCCATGTACATGCTTTGGCTCACTAGCGGCGCAATTTCACTGCCATGGGGTAAGCGCTGACTTGGTAAACGCGTGTGTGCCAATGTTCGTGGTACCATGGCGATTACTTGCTGCTCCATCGAGCGCAGCGCTGGGTGGAACTCGGTGTCAATCAGCTCTTTGAGTTGCTCGTCTTGTTCATCCCACAGAATGCCTGAGTGTTGGTGTAGTAACTCGGTGGCATCACGATAATCCTGCTCGGTCGCTGGCGTATCGCCACTGAGCATAAAGTGGCGATCCAACATTAAGCAACTGCTGCCGTTAAGCTGAGTCACTTTGCCGTCAGCATCAAACGCGATATCGGCAATACCCAATGCTTCAGCATGTTTGCCCGCTTGTAATACCGGAACGCCGTTGATGAATTCACCATAAGGCACACAAGGTAAGCCAAACTCAGCAAAATCACCCATCAATGTGTGAGTGTGACCGCCGACAATTAAGCTGATCCCGTCAACAGCATCGGCCATACATTTGTCCATATCGTAGCCGAGGTGACTCAGTACAATAATGTGTCGTATGCCTTGCTGTTGCAGTTGCTTAATGGTGTTAGCAACGGTATCAAATGCGGGCAAAAACTCGGTGTCAGGATCTGGTCTCGCAACGCGTTTCATTTGATCGAGCGTGATACCAATAATGGCCAATTGCTTATCATAAAACGGTTTGATCAGGGGCTGCCCAATACCTGCGGCGTTATCAAAGCGAAGCAGGTTAGCTAGCGGCGTGAGCCTTGGCTGCTTGTGCAAATCCTCGCGGGCTAAATCCATATTGGCCGCCATCACCGGGAATGACACCTTGGCAATAAAATTAGCGAGGGTGGCGTTACCGTCATCGATATCGTGATTACCGATCACCATTGCATCAGGACGTAGATAGTCCAGCACTCGTGCATTGGCTTGGCCTTTAAAATGACTGTAAAACAGGGTGCCATGAAAGCTATCACCGCCATGAAGAAACAGCATCTCCTGGTTATTCAACTCAGCTTCGGCTCGTAGTCGCTGCACCTGCGCCGCAATGCGCGGATAGCCGCCACTATGACTGGCTAAACTAAACTGGCGCTGACCTAGTTGAACTTTAAGCCGGACGAGACTGGCATCAAAATGGGAGTGAGTATCGTTGATATGGGCAAGTGTTAATCGGTAATTCATGGACATCCTCTTCACTAAGCACACGATTGTACACTTGCAACACTGAAGAACAAGGGAGCCTTGTAGACTTGCCTTGTTAGCGAATGCGTTTACTTGGCGCTAGCGTCGGCGTCGTCATTATCCTCAGATAGACGTATGCCTTTGTCTTTCATGCGTCTTTTCCAAAGGTTACGCGCTAATTGTTGCATATCGATGGCGGGATCATTGATGTCGACAATTTCCAGTCCCAGCAAAGATTCAATGATGTCTTCGAGCGTAACTAGGCCTAAACCGCTACCATACTCATCAGCCACCATGGCAATTTGCGTATTGCGTTTAATCATCAGTTCAAAGAGCGGCAACAACTTAGCGGTTTCAGGCACGACCAACAGATTATGCTTCAGTTCTCCAATTGGCCGTTGCGGGTGATGATGGGCGTCAAGCAATACATCGGTACGCGTGACATAGCCGATAACATTGTCGGGTTCATCTTGGTACACCGGAATACGGGTAAAGGGTTGCGCTCGATGTTGCTGGGCAAACTCACTGACGGTCATGTCGACAGGCAAGGAAAACATCACAATGCGCGGCGTCATAATGGTATGAGCTGAGATATCGCGCGCCTTTAACATTTGCGTGAGAATTTTACTTTCCTGTTTATTTAACTCTCCAGATTCCAACCCGATTGCCGCCATGGCGCTAATCTCTTGTCTGACAAACTGCCCCGATTCACCCTTACCTAATAGTCGGGTGACTTTATTCGACATCCAAATCAACGGCCGCGTTAAACGTTCCATCCACAATAAGATGAGTGACACTGCGGGCGCTAAAGATCGCCAGTAATTGGCGCCAATAGTTTTGGGAATAATCTCGGAGAAGAACAGGATCAAAAAGGTCAATACACCGGAAAATACGCCCAGCATTTCGTCACCAAATACTTTGGCTGCCTGCGCGCCAGCTACTGCCGCTCCGACGGTATGAGCAATGGTGTTAATGGTGAGTATCGCCACCAAGGGGGATTCAACGTTGTCTTTTTGCTGCGACAAGCGTGCCGCCGCAGACGGGTGATGCTGGCGTAAATTTGCGATATAACTCGGTGTTACCGATAGCAGTACTGCTTCGAATACGCTACAGAGAAATGAAAAGCTCAGCGCCAAAAGAATAATCACAATCAGGGTTAACATAACGGAAAGCTTTACACCTCATATTGTGGCCGACATTGGCCTAAGGGCAGAGTATCATGGTCGAAATGAGCCAAAACTTAATTTTAGACGTCCGCATAGCGTGAGCGGCAAAATATCGGAGTGAAAAACCTAGTTAAGCGCTAGGATATAACTGGCACATCTGCCGGCCGATCTGTATAATTCGCCGCCCTGTTGCGGGTTTTGGTGTTGAGGAACAGTAATGAGCGACAAAAAAATCAATCTGCTTGATTTAGATCGTAAAGCGCTACGTGAGTTATTTGCCGAGTGGGGCGAAAAACCGTTTCGTGCCGATCAAGTGATGAAGTGGATCTATCACTTCGGCGTTGACGATTTTGAGCAGATGACCAACATCAATAAAAAACTGCGTGAGAAATTAGCGGCACGTTGCGAAATCGTCGCGCCAGAAATCTCGCAATATCAAAAATCTACCGATGGCACCATCAAGTTTGCGATTAACGTGGGTGATGGCCAAGAAGTGGAAACCGTTTACATTCCCGAGGAAGATCGCGCGACCTTGTGCGTCTCTTCGCAGGTGGGGTGTGCGCTGGAATGCACTTTCTGTTCAACCGCACAGCAAGGCTTTAACCGTAACCTAAAAGTGTCTGAAATCATCGGCCAGATCTGGCGTGTAGCGCAATTTTTGGGCTTCCAAAAGGATACCGGTGACCGTCCGATCACCAACGTGGTGATGATGGGTATGGGCGAGCCGTTACTGAACCTGAACAACGTCATTCCGGCAATCGAAATCATGCTGGATGATTTTGCCTTTGCCCTGTCAAAACGCCGTGTGACCTTGTCTACCTCAGGTGTGGTGCCCGCGTTAGATAAGTTGGGTGAATCGCTCGACATCGCACTGGCCGTCAGTATTCACGCACCGAATGATGCGCTACGCAACGAGCTGGTACCGATCAACAAAAAGTACCCCTTGCAAGAGTTCCTTGGTGCCATTCGCCGCTATATCGCTAAAACCAATGCTAACCGCGGCCGAGTAACGCTGGAGTATGTGATGCTCGATCACATCAACGACAGCACCGACCAAGCGCACGAGTTGGCTCAGCTGATGAAAGACACCCCATGTAAGGTGAATTTGATTCCGTTTAATCCATATCCGGGCTCACCTTATGGCCGTTCTTCCAACTCACGTATCGACCGTTTCTCTAAAGTGCTGATGGAATATGGTCTGACAGTGGTTGTCCGTAAGACCCGCGGCGACGATATTGATGCGGCTTGTGGTCAGCTGGCTGGCGATATTCGCGACCGCACTAAACGTCTTGCAAAAAAACAAATGCAACAGAATCAAATTTCGGTCACAATGAGCTAACTCTTTGTTACTCAAATTAATAGGTTTACCGATGAAGCATGGATTGCCCGGTATACTTTTGCTGCTGGTGGCATCATCCCAATTAGCGGGCTGTGTCACCGAGCGCACTTATGCCGGTACCGATACACCTGTTACCGAACGTAAATTTGACCGCACAGCTGCCGCGCTTGAGCGCAGTCAGCTAGGGCTTGCTTACCTCAAAAAAAGGGACAGCGAACAAGCCAAAGCCAATCTTGACCGCGCCATGGAATATGCTCCCGAGCTGGAGCAGGTTAATCTTGCCATGGCCTACTACTACGAAAGTGTCGGCGAAATGCAAAAAGCAGAAGACACTTACGACCGCGCAATTGATACCCGTGATGCCTCTGGTGATGCCGCCAATAACTTCGGTGTATTCCTCTGTAAAGAAGCCAAATACGAAAAATCCGAACGTATGTTTTTGCGTGCGATCAACAATCCTAAATACACTCGCACAGCGTCCAGTTATGAGAATCTGGGCATCTGCATGCGTAAAGCTGGCAGTGTTGACAAGGCTCGCCAATATTTTGGGATGGCGCTGAAGTATGAGCCGCGTCGGCGGGTATCTTTATTAGAAATGGCAGCGTTAGAAGAGGGTATCGGCAATTACAGCGCTGCCAAGGTGATGTTGCAGCGTTACGACAAGGTGGCTACCATGTCTGCTGAGAGCTTGGCGCTCGCGGTAAAAATAGAAACGGGACTCGGCAACACTGACGCAGCCAAACGTAATGGCATTTTGTTGCTGGCAAAATTCCCGCAATCACCCCAAGCAAAAGCATACCGGACAAACATGCACTGATGACTGAATCGAATAATAATATTGACAAGGAAGTGCAAAAGTCAGAAGGAATTGAAGAGCAACTGGAACTGCTCGGCGCGGTGCTCAAAGCAGCTCGCGAAACAAAAAAATTGTCGGTAGCCGAAGTGGCTACTCGTTTGCACCTGCGCGTTGCTGTAGTTGAAGAGATTGAACAGGATGATTTTAGTAATATCTCCTCTGCAACCTACGTTCGCGGCTACGTGCGCAATTATGCGCGGTTAGTAGAAGCTGACCATGCGCTTGTGGAGCAATGTTTGGCGCACCAAGTGCCAACCGTTACCCCGCCATCAATGCAAAGCTTTTCGCGAAAAACCAGTATTAAAAAACGTGAAACGCGTTGGATGTGGCTAACATACTTAATCGTGTTGATTTCGTTGGCCTTGGCCGTGTGGTGGTGGTGGCAAAAGCCCGCAAGCGTTGATGAACATCTATCTGAACCTACTATTGAAGAACTGCAAACACCTGTCGAACAAACGCCAGCGAGCAATGATACTCAAACAACACCGCCAGCCGCTGAGCCGCAAGTAGAAGAACCGCCATCGAATACTGATAATAGCCAAGTGAGCGCTGATGACGCCGATGTGCCCAATGCCAGCGAACAAGCTGGTGCTACCTCAGTCGCCCCAGCAATTTCTGACACCAACGAGACTGAATCAAGCGCCGCAGAGACTGCTAGCCATGCCAGCAGCGTTGCGCTTGAGTTATCGCTGGCGGGTGATTGCTGGCTGCAAATTACTGATGGGCAAGGACAAGTGTTAGCTGATGGCCTCAAAAATGCTGGCCGCCACATTCAGGTGGCCGGAATTCCTCCAATCAAAGTCGTACTTGGCGCTCCTGAATCAGTCACAATGACGTATAATGGCGCCCAAGTGAGTCTTGATAAATATCCGGCAGGGCGGGTCGCACGACTGACGTTACCGCAAGCCTGATATTTGAACCCCATTCTGCCGGTCAAGATACCGGACATGAGTAAGAGCAATTACGATGTACAGTGAATCTCCAATCAAACGTCGCCCGTCAAGCCGCATCTATGTTGGCAATGTTCCCATTGGTGACGGCGCGCCGATTGCCGTGCAATCGATGACCAACACCCGTACCACAGATGTTGAAGCCACGCTCAAGCAAATTCATGCGTTAGAGCGAGTGGGTGCTGATATCGTGCGCGTGTCTGTACCGACCATGGACGCTGCTGAAGCGTTCAAATTGATTAAGCAACAAACCCATATCCCGTTAGTGGCCGATATCCATTTCGATTATCGCATCGCCCTTAAAGTGGCTGAATACGGTGCTGATTGTTTGCGTATCAATCCAGGCAAT
Source organism: Shewanella mangrovi (assembly GCF_000753795.1). GTDB lineage: Bacteria > Pseudomonadota > Gammaproteobacteria > Enterobacterales > Shewanellaceae > Shewanella > Shewanella mangrovi. The sequence goes on along the minus strand of NZ_JPEO01000003.1, from coordinate 256,256 downwards.
ATCGGCAACGAAGAGCGTATCCGCCAAGTAGTGGATTCGGCCCGTGACCACAATATTCCAATCCGTATTGGCGTAAACGGCGGCAGTCTTGAGAAAGACTTGATGGATAAATACAAAGAGCCAACGCCTGAAGCCTTGGTGGAATCTGCCATGCGCCACGTCGAGATTCTCGACCGACTTAACTTCGATCAGTTCAAAGTGTCAGTTAAAGCCTCGGACGTGTTTCTCGCGGTTGAGTCATATCGCTTGCTGGCAAAGCAGATTAAACAACCGTTGCACTTAGGTATCACCGAAGCTGGTGGCGCACGTGCAGGTTCTGTTAAGTCAGCCGTAGGCCTTGGAATGCTGCTCGCAGAAGGTATTGGTGACACCATTCGAATTTCATTAGCGGCCGATCCGGTTGAAGAGATCAAAGTGGGCTTTGATATTCTGAAATCGCTGCGCATTCGCTCTCGTGGCATTAACTTTATTGCCTGTCCTTCGTGTTCTCGCCAAGAGTTTGATGTGATTGGTACTGTAAATGCGCTGGAGCAACGCTTAGATGACATCGTCACACCAATGGATGTGTCAATTATTGGTTGTGTAGTGAACGGCCCAGGTGAAGCGCTGGTGTCAAACCTTGGTTTGACCGGTGGTCATAATAAAAGCGGCCTCTACGAAGATGGTGTACGTCAGAAGGAACGCCTCGACAACAACGACTTGATTGATGCATTGGAAGCAAAGATCCGCGCGAAAGCGGCGACACTTGCAAATCGCATCGAGGTGCAACAAGACAAGTAACGGCAAATGATGCTGAATGTGAAGTGCCTAGCGTTCGGCGGTTTGAGTTTAATGGCGAACCGCCTATAATGCTGGCATTTTTGATTTTCCGGCGCGGAATAATACGAGTTTAACAGTGGCAAAACAGATCCAAGCGATTCGCGGCATGAACGATATTCTGCCGACCCAGAGCCCCGTATGGCAGAAAGTTGAAGCGGTTTTGCGCGCTTCAGTGGCTTCCTTCGGATACAGTGAAATCCGTACTCCTATCGTAGAAAGTACTGACCTGTTCAAACGTTCTATCGGTGAAGTGACCGATATCGTTGAAAAAGAGATGTATACCTTTGCTGATCGCAATGGCGACAGTCTGACCTTGCGTCCAGAAGGTACCGCGTCGACTGTGCGTGCTGGTAATGAACACGGCTTGCTGTATAACCAAGAACAGCGCCTGTGGTATATCGGTCCTATGTTCCGCCATGAACGTCCACAAAAAGGCCGCTATCGCCAATTCCATCAATTTGGGGTGGAAGTCTACGGTATTGCCTCTGCTGAAATCGATGCTGAAGTATTAATGCTGTCTGCATCTTTATGGGAAAAATTAGGCCTTACCGATCATGTAACGCTGGAGCTGAATACGCTGGGTGATAACCACGAGCGTGCGGCGTATCGCGATGCATTGGTGGCGTTTTTAGAACAGCATAAAGACAAACTCGACGAAGACAGCCAGCGCCGCATGTATAGCAACCCATTGCGCGTATTGGATAGCAAAGACCCACAAGTACAAGCCTTGTTGGGGGATGCTCCAGTATTGGCTGACTACCTCGAAGACGACTCAAAAGCACATTTTGCCCGCCTGTGTGAACTACTTGAAGCAGTAGGCATCCAATACAAGGTTAATCCACGCTTGGTACGTGGCTTGGACTACTACAACCGCACTGTATTTGAGTGGGTCACTGACAGCTTAGGTGCGCAAGGCACTGTGTTAGCCGGTGGTCGCTACGATGGTTTGGTGGGACAGTTAGGTGGTAAAGATACGCCGGCCGTTGGTTTTGCCATGGGCTTAGAACGTATCGTTTTGTTGCTGGAAACGCTCGAATTGAACGCTGACGTAGCATCGACTGTAGATGCCTATGTAACCGCGATGGGCGAGCAGTGTGTGCCAGCAGCAATGAAGATTGCGCAAGAATTGCGTCAAGCATTACCCACACTGCGTGTGATGACTCACTGCGGTGGTGGCAACTTTAAAAAGCAAATGAAACGTGCTGACAAAAGCGGTGCAGCTTATGCACTTATTATCGGCGAAAATGAACTGGCAGCGAATCAGGTGGTCGTAAAACCATTGCGTGATGATAGCGAACAGCAGTCAGTTGATCGTGCCGCGTTGGCCGCTTATTTGGCAGAACATATTAAAAAATAATTTTTAGAGGAAGTGCGCGTGGAAATTTACAGCACAGAAGAACAACAAGTTGAAGCGATCAAAAAGTTCTGGCAAGACTATGGAACTTCAATCCTTGCTGGTGCAGTGATTGGTTTGGGTGCGCTGTATGGCTGGAACTGGTACACAGATCATCAAGTTAAACAGACGGAAGCCGCGTCACAGGCGTTTAACCAAGTCGTACAAAACAGCCAAGACGAAAAAGCGTTAACCGCTGCAGCTGCCGAATTTGATAAAACACATTCTCAAGTAGGTTACTCAGCATTGTTGCAACTGGTGGTTGCTAAGACCGCCGTACAAGCTGGTGATTTAGCAAAGGCTGAATCAGCTCTGCAGGCAGCAATTGCAGCTAAACCAGGTGAAGCGGTAGAAACTATCGCTGCTTTGCGTCTGGCGCGGGTGCAGGCTGAACAAGGGCAAATTGACAGTGCATTAAGCACCTTAGACACAGTAAGCAGCGCTGCATTTGCTGCTGAAAAGGCCGAATTAAAAGGCGATTTTCTGGTTCGCAAAGGCGACTTAGCCAATGCTAAAACCGCTTATCAGGAAGCTGTAGAGAAAGGTGGGGTGGTTAACAGTCCAGCCCTGCAAGTGAAACTCGACAATTTGACTCAGGCTTAAGGAATCGCCAATGAAGTTATGGTGTAAGACACTGATCGCCTGTGGTTTAGCTGTTGGCGTATTGAGCGGATGTGCTTCAAACGATGAAGAGATTGTGGTGAATGACCTGCCGGACATCCAGCAGACGATTGACCCACAAGTTGTCTGGAGTGATTCAGTCGGTGACGGCGTTGGTGATTATTTTTCGCGTCTGCATCCTGAGGTGCGTTACGGCAAAGTATTTGTTGCCTCACGTGACGGTAAAGTTACCGCATTTGATCAGCAAACTGGCTATGAAGTATGGTCAGTAGATTTTGACGATCTATTTGGTGATAGCGAACTGAAAGAAACCCAAGGCGCACGTATCGCTGGCGGTCTTTATGCGGCACAGAACAAACTGTTTGTCGGCGATGAAAGCGGTTTATTTGTCGCGCTGAACGCTGATGATGGCAAGCTTGTTTGGAAAGCACATGCCAGCGGTGAGTTATTATCTACTCCGGTTGCAGCCGAAGACGTTGTTGTCGTTAACAGCGGCAAAGGCGTGGTAGATGCTTTTGATATCGATACTGGCGAGAAAAAGTGGAGCTATGAGTCCACTATGCCAAGCCTGACCCTGCGTGGCACCAGTTCTCCAGCCTATGCTGAAGGTGGTGTATTTGTGGGCACAGCTGATGGCAAAGTCGTCGTGATTGTGAAAGCCAACGGTCAAGCCGCTTGGGAAGCGCCAATCTATACACCAAAAGGTGGTAATGAGTTTGCGCGAATGGCCGATGTTGATATGACGCCACTGCTTTTGGGTGAGAATATTTACGCGGTCAGTTACAATGGCAACCTTGCGAGTATTGAGATGCGCAGTGGCCGTGTGGTTTGGTCACGTAAATACTCAAGTTATCACGAGTTAGCGCATTCAGGACTGCAGCTGTATCTGGTGGATGACCACAGCCGTGTCTATGCCGTGGATCGTCGTAATGGTCAGGAGTTGTGGAGTAATTCAGACTTACTGAACCGTGAGCTGACTTCACCAGCAGCGTATCGCAACTATATTGTGGCAGGTGATTTTGAAGGTTATCTGCACTTCTTTGACCGCGAAACGGGTAAGCTGGTTGGCCGCATTTCGGTAGACAGCTCAGGCTTATTTAGCCAGCCAATCGTGGTTGATGATAAAATTTATGTGCAAGGACGTTCCGGCAATATTGCCGTGATTACTCTCCCGTAAGGAGCACCTTGCTCGATTACGAAGCCTTCGGGAGTTATTCCGAAGGCTTTTTGTTGTTTTAAAGATTAAGAGGAAATCCATGATTCCTGTCGTTGCCCTGGTAGGGCGCCCAAACGTCGGTAAATCGACCTTATTTAACCGCCTGACCCGTACGCGGGATGCGTTGGTGGCCGATTTTCCAGGACTGACCAGGGACCGTAAATATGGCCGTGCCTTTTTGTCTGGGCATGAGTTTATCGTGGTGGATACCGGTGGTATTGATGGTACCGAAGAAGGTATCGAAACCAAGATGGCTGAACAATCGCTAGCGGCGATTGAAGAAGCAGACGTAGTGTTGTTTATCACGGATGCGCGTGCCGGTTTAACGGCGGCCGATCAGGCGATTGCGCAGCATTTGCGCGCGCGTGAGAAAGTGACCTTTGTGGTGGCCAACAAGGTTGATGGTATTGACGGCGATTCTGCATCGGCAGAGTTTTGGGGCTTAGGTTTGGGTGAAGTCTACCAAATGGCAGCTGCTCATGGCCGTGGGGTTACCCAACTGATTGAACACGTGTTAGCGCCTTTTGCAGAAGCTGTGAGTGACGAAGATAGCGACGATACTGACGATGCGGTTGATGAACGTCTTTATACCGAGGAAGAAGCGGAATCGGAGCAGGAGCGCTTACGAGCACTGCCGATTAAGTTTGCGATTATTGGTAAGCCTAACGTTGGTAAATCAACGCTGACCAACCGTATTCTCGGTGAAGAGCGGGTGGTGGTATATGACCAACCCGGCACTACCCGTGATTCTATCTATATTCCAATGCAGCGCGACGAGCAGGAATACGTCATCATCGATACCGCGGGTGTGCGTCGTCGTGCCAAAGTGCACGATACCGTCGAGAAATTCTCGGTGGTGAAAACCTTAAAAGCGGTGGAAGATGCCAACGTGGTGCTGCTAGTGATTGATGCCCGTGAAGGTATCGCTGAGCAAGACTTAGGCCTGCTTGGCTTTGCACTCAACGCAGGTCGTGCGCTGGTGATTGCAGTAAACAAGTGGGACGGTATCGACACCGATATCAAAGATCGCGTCAAGAGCGAGCTTGACCGTCGTCTTGGCTTTATCGATTTTGCCCGTATTCACTTTATTTCGGCACTACATGGTACTGGCGTTGGTCATCTGTTTGAGTCGATTAACGAAGCCTACGAAAGTGCAACCCGTCGCGTCAGTACTTCCATGCTGACCAAGATTATGCAGATGGCGCAGGACGATCACCAACCGCCACTGATTAACGGTCGCCGCGTGAAACTGAAATATGCTCACATCGGCGGATATAACCCGCCAGTGATTGTGATCCATGGTAATCAGGTTTCTAGACTGCCAGATTCTTATAAGCGTTATATGACCAACTACTATCGCAAATCATTGAATGTGGTTGGTTCACCTATTCAGATGCGCTTCCAAGAAGGGGATAACCCATTTGAAGGCAAAGTTGAGAAACTAACGCTGAGTCAGCAACGTCAGCGGAAACGTATGCTGGGTGCGATTAAAAACCGTAATAACGGCTAATCGCAAGCGCGATGAGAAAAACGCTGGCTAAGGCAGCGTTTTTTTATGGTTCGATTTTGCTGATATTGGAATAGACCACGCCGTCTTTGAGCAGCGTTTTCATTTCATCCCCCACCCGCAGCTGAGAGGCTGCGCTAATCACATGATCCTCTGCATCTTTACTGATGCTGTAGCCGCGGCTCAGCGTAGCTAAAGGACTGACACTCTGTAGTGAATGTGCCGCCTGTTTAACCCGACTTTCCGCCTGTGCCAGTTGGGACTGCATTAACTGCTTAAGCTTATGCTCAAGATGATGTAGCTGCTGCTGGCTGTAATTCAGTTGATGTTTGGGGTGTTGTGCCGTCAGTCGACCATCGAGACGTTGCAGCGTTACGCTACGACGATTGAGCAGATGTTGCATGGCATTGCTGAGTTTTAATTGCTGTTCATCAAACCGCTGTGTAAGGAGCTGTAACTGTCGCTGTGGATCTTGCCGTTGTAAGCGGTAGTCGAGATTTTTCAGCTGTTGCTGGGTATTGAGTTGATAGTGCGCCCAACCTTGGCGTAAACGCAGATTAAGCTGCTTGAGGCGCACCAGTTTGTCTTGTCTGTCGCCGGAAAGCAGTTCCGCACCTGCAGAAGGGGTAGGTGCTCTTACATCAGCGACATAATCACTGATGGAGGTATCAACCTCATGGCCTACTGCAGACACAATCGGCAGTTGACTGGCAAATATTTCCCGTGCCACCGTCTCACTGTTAAAACACCATAAATCTTCTAAGCTGCCGCCGCCGCGTGTGAGTAGCAAAACATCAACTTCATCGCGTTGATTTGCTAAACGAATGGCATTGGCAATTTGGCCAATGGCGGCATCGCCCTGTACTTGGGTGGGATAGATAACCACTTCCAGCGACGCATCGCGGCGCTTCAGTACATGCAGCACATCGCGCACAGCCGCCCCTGTCGGCGAGGTAATAACGCCAATGCGCCGGATGTGACTAGGCAGCGGTTGTTTGTGTTCAACACTAAACAAGCCTTCAGCAGCAAGCTTCATTTTCAATGCTTCAAACTGCTGCGCTAGTAAGCCATCACCGGCAGGTTGCATCGAATCAATTATCAGCTGATAGTCGCCACGTGGTTCATACACGCTGATATTGGCCCGCACTAACACTTGCTGGCCGTTCGCCGGGCGAAAACGTACCTGCTGGTTTTTACCGCGGAACATGGCGCAGCGCACTTGCGAATAATTATCTTTGAGGGTGAGATACCAGTGACCTGAACTGGCCTGAATGAGGTTGGATATCTCGCCAGAAAGCCAAATGCGGCCCAGTTGAGATTCCAACAGGTGGCGTACTTCGCCATTAAGACGTGAGACGCTGTAGATTTGTTGTTCGCTGGCAGCCATAAAAAGTGTGCGCTAGTGCGTAAAAAATTTTCACTATTGTCCATTTACGGCACCTCGCTTGCAAGGTATAATGCCGCCGCAATATTTCACCTCTATTTGACTTGTATCCTTACCCAAGGGGAGATGTTGCAATGCTACGTTTGATTAAAGAAGCGCTGACCTTTGATGATGTTCTACTGGTTCCTGCGCACTCCACTGTACTCCCCAATACTGCTAACCTGAAAACTCGTCTGACCAACAGCATTGAGTTGAATATCCCATTGGTTTCTGCCGCTATGGACACGGTAACAGAAGCCAGACTGGCCATTGCAATGGCACAGGAAGGCGGCGTTGGTTTTATCCACAAAAATATGAGCATCGAAGCTCAGGCTGAAGAAGTTCGCAAAGTAAAAATTTATGAAGCGGGCGTAGTTCAGCAACCTGTGACTGTGACTCCAGAAACTACCCTGACTGAGCTGAAAGCACTGAGCGAAAAATGCGGCTTCGCAGGTTTCCCTGTGGTCAACTCTGCCAACGAATTGGTGGGTATTATCACTGGCCGTGACGTACGTTTTGTGACCGACTGGAGCAAAACTGTTGAAGCGGTAATGACGCCTAAAGCGCGTTTGGTCACCGTCAAAGAAGGCACCAAGCTTGATGAAGTGCAAAAGCTGATGCACGCCAACCGTATCGAAAAAGTGTTGGTAGTGGATGACAACTTCAAGCTGAAAGGTCTGATCACCGTTAAAGACTTCCAAAAAGCAGAACGTAAACCAAACGCTTGTAAAGACGAGTTTGGTCGTCTGCGTGTGGGCGCAGCAGTTGGTGCTGGTGCAGGTAACGAAGAGCGTATCGACGCATTGGTAAAAGCCGGTGTTGACGTACTGCTTATCGATTCTTCACACGGTCATTCTGAAGGCGTATTGCAACGTATTCGTGAAGCACGTGCAAAATATCCAGACCTGCAAATCGTAGGCGGTAACGTTGCGACTGCTGAAGGTGCTTTGGCGCTGGTTGAAGCTGGTGTGAACGCGGTTAAGGTGGGTATCGGTCCTGGCTCAATCTGTACTACCCGTATCGTAACGGGTGTCGGTGTACCACAAATCACTGCGGTATCTGACGCTGTTGAAGCAGTTAAACACCTGAACATTCCAGTTATCGCTGACGGCGGTATCCGTTACTCTGGTGACTTGGCAAAAGCACTGGCTGCCGGTGCATCATGCATCATGGCGGGTTCTATGTTTGCGGGTACTGATGAAGCGCCAGGTGAAGTCGAACTGTACCAAGGTCGTGCATACAAATCTTACCGTGGCATGGGTTCACTGGGCGCAATGTCAAAAGGCTCTTCTGACCGTTACTTCCAATCTGATAACGCGGCAGACAAGCTGGTGCCTGAAGGCATTGAAGGTCGTGTACCTTACAAAGGCAAAATCAAAGAGCTTATTCACCAACACATGGGCGGCTTGCGTTCATGCATGGGCTTGACTGGTTGCCCAACCATCAAAGATTTGAACGAAAAAGCACAGTTTGTGAAAGTGACCGCAGCGGGTATGGGCGAATCGCACGTACACGATGTGACCATCACTAAAGAAGCACCGAACTATAATAATCGTGGTTAATCTGCTGGATTAATCCGTTTCACAGCATGTGATGATTTTAAGCCGTGGTCAGCTTGGCCGCGGCTTCACTTAAATCGAAATAAAGGTTTTCAATGAGCAATATTCATGAGCACAAAATACTGATCCTCGATTTTGGCTCTCAGTATACCCAGTTGATCGCCCGTCGAATCCGTGAAATCGGCGTTTATTGTGAGTTGTGGGCATGGGACGTTAACGAAGCGCAAATTCGTGAGTTCGCCCCTAACGGTATTATTCTTGCCGGTGGTCCAGAAAGTGTGACCGCAGAAAACTCACCGCGTGCACCAGAATATGTGTTCAATGCTGGCGTGCCAGTATTGGGTATCTGCTATGGCATGCAAACCATGAGCGAACAGCTCGGTGGTAAAGTGATCCAAGGCATTGGTGAAGGCGAGTTTGGTTACGCGCAAGTGGAAGTGCAAGCGACCTCAGCCCTGTTTGCTGGTATTGAAGATTCAATCAGTGACGCTGGCAAGCCTTTGCTGGACGTATGGATGAGCCATGGCGATAAAGTCTCGGCAATTCCAGCTGGTTTCCAAACTGTGGCGAAAACTGAAACTTGTCCGTTCGCGATTATGTCGAACGAAGAGAAAAAATTCTTCGGTGTCCAATTCCACCCAGAAGTGACTCATACTCGCCAAGGTCAACGTATTCTGGAGCGTTTTACGCTGGACATCTGTGGTTGTGACAACAAGTGGCAACCAGCATCTATTATCGAAGACGCTGTCGCTCGCATCAAAGAGCAAGTGGGCGACGATGAAGTGATTCTTGGTCTGTCAGGTGGTGTGGATTCATCAGTGACAGCGATGTTGCTGCACCGCGCGATTGGTAAGAAACTGACCTGCGTATTCGTTGATAACGGCCTGTTGCGTTTGAACGAAGCGGATCAGGTACTGGAAATGTTCGGTGACCACTTTGGGCTGAACATTGTGCATGTTGACGCTGAAGACCGCTTCTTAGCCGCGCTGAAAGGCGAAAACGACCCTGAAGCTAAGCGTAAAATCATTGGCCGTGTATTCGTTGAAATCTTCGATGAAGAAGCGACTAAATGCGTTAATGCTAAATGGTTAGCACAAGGTACCATCTATCCAGACGTGATCGAATCTGCGGGTAGCGCCACTGGTAAAGCCCACGTGATTAAATCACACCACAATGTGGGTGGTTTGCCAGATGATATGGAATTGGGCTTAGTTGAGCCGCTGCGCGAGCTGTTTAAAGACGAAGTGCGCCGCATCGGTCTAGAACTCGGTCTGCCATACGACATGCTGTTCCGTCATCCTTTCCCAGGCCCAGGTTTGGGCGTGCGGGTACTCGGTGAAGTGAAGAAAGAATACTGTGACTTGCTGCGCCGCGCTGACGCCATCTTCATCGAAGAACTGCGTAAAGCGGAACTGTACGATAAAGTCAGTCAGGCCTTTACCGTGTTCCTGCCAGTACGTTCAGTGGGCGTAATGGGCGATGGCCGTAAGTACGATTGGGTTGTTTCACTGCGTGCAGTTGAAACCATCGACTTTATGACAGCGCATTGGGCACACCTGCCATACGATTTCTTGGGGCGCGTTTCCAACCGCATCATCAACGAAATCGACGGTATTTCGCGCGTGGTTTACGATATTTCTGGCAAGCCGCCAGCAACTATCGAGTGGGAATAGTCCCGCGTTAATCCCTTAGCGTTTTACTCTTTAAAAGCCCGCATTGCGGGCTTTTTTGCTTTTTGTCTAATTTGAAAACAGTTCACTAAGCGCCTGATTTAGCAAGTTGCATTGGGCGCGCAAGCGTACCAACTGTTCCTTAGCACATACGTTAAGCGAGCAAAGCCGGTTACTGTTTGAATCCCCACGGTGATTTTCGTCATCTATTCGATTGCTGTGCTATGCTCCGTCCATTGAAAGCAATAGATGATATTTATGAGCAACACATTTGATCTTGATGCGATTGAGACCGAAGTAAACACTTGGCTTGAGCAGGTGGTTATTGGCTTAAATCTGTGTCCGTTTGCGGCCAAGCCACAGCGCAATAAGCAGATCCAAATTCATGTCAGTGAAGCGACGACTGAAGAAGAATTGCTGAGTGAGCTGTTTCAATGTTTCACTGAGTTAGATAACAACAGCGCTGACGAGTTGGAAACCACCTTGGTGGTGGTGCCCGGCATGTTGCAAGACTTCTTCGATTACAACCAATTCATCGATTGGATTGATGCTTTGCTGCGGCAAGAAAAGTGGGATGGTACTTATCAAGTGGCTACGTTCCACCCAGATTACTGCTTTGCTAATGCGGACGCAGATGATCCAGCCAACTTAACCAATCGCGCACCTTATCCGATTTTCCATCTGATCCGCGAAGCCAGTATGAGCAAAGTGCTGGAGCATTACCCAAACCCCGAAGCGATCCCTGATACCAATATCGCACGAGTGTCAGCGTTGACGGATACTGAACGCCAAGCGCTGTTTCCTCACCTGTTCAAACAATAATTTGGGTGGGAACACCTGCGTTGAGGTGGCGCGGCAGCTAGCCGTGTTTGCTATGCGCGCCATCGTCGGCGGTTAACTACCAATCTGAGCCCCTTCTGTTTATACTCCAGCGCAATTGAACCACCCATTCAGAAAGACGGCCTGATGACTGATACTGCCAACCTTAACCCACAACAACTCGCTGATGATGAACGCTGGATGCGCCATGCGTTGCAACTGGCAGAAAATGCCGAAGCGGCGGGTGAAGTACCTGTGGGCGCGGTGTTGGTAAAAGATAATCAGATTATTGCTGAAGGCTGGAACCTGCCAATCACCGATCACGACCCTACGGCGCATGCGGAGATCCGCTGTTTACAACAAGCGGGCAGGGCACTGCAAAACTATCGGCTACTGGACACCACCTTGTATGTCACGCTAGAACCCTGTGCTATGTGTGCAGGCGCTATGGTGCATAGCCGAATTGAGCGCGTAGTGTTTGGTGCCTTTGACGCCAAAACGGGGGCTGCCGGTAGTGTGATAGATCTGCTACAACAGCCACAGTTCAACCACCAAGTGCAGGTGACGTCAGGGGTGTTAGCCGACGAATGCGCGACGCGACTGAGCAACTTTTTTAAGCGACGCCGCCAAGAGCAAAAGGCGCTTAAACAGCAGCGCCAAGACGAGTCGCTACAAGACGCTAGTCAGCAAAGTGTAGGAAAAAGTTAAATAAGCGATGGTGAGCGTGTTGACGCTTACGATGGGCTTTCTTTACAACACGACGACGGGCGGCACTGCGGTTAATGGTACGCTGCTTCATAGTAGAGGTCTTCAGCCGACGAGCGAACAGTGGATTCTACCGTAACATCTTCATTGCGCATCGACTAGCCTCAATACCAAGATTGTGAATTACGTAAACTGACCGATAGTCAGTTCATTATTCAGGCGAGCCTGCGTTAGCCGCTTCACTCGCCTCGACATTTTCTTCATCACTTTCGGTTACCGTAGTGCTGTCTGCCAGTTGTTGCTGGCTATTATGGTTGTCCATCCACACCAAGGTATCGTAATAGCGGCGAATATTGCCAACGTAACGCACCGCCTCACTGCCACGAGCATAGCCGTATCGGGTATTGAGATAATATTTGCGCTGTTGCAGCAGCGGTAATACCTGTTTCACATCTTTCCAGGCGCTGGGATTTTTGCCCATTCGCTCGGCAATAACCCGTGCATCTTCCACATGACCATAGCCAATGTTGTAAGTGGCTAGTGCGAACCACATGCGCTCTTCTGCTGGAATGGATTCAGGCAGTGATTGCAGAATGCTGCTGAGATATTGCGCGCCGCCCTTGATACTTTGCTCGGGGTCTAAACGGTCTGTCACGCCTAATTGCTCAGCCGTAGGAATGGTCAGCATCATCATGCCACGCACGCCAGTGGGTGAGCGCGCCCGCGGGTTCCAGTGCGATTCTTGATAACTGGCGGCGGCCAGCTTACGCCAGTCAAGCTCTCCGGCATATTGCTCAAACCAGTGACGGTATTCAGGAAGACGACTTTCAACCGCGCGCATAAAAGCGCGGGTATCTACATAATCAAAACGCTTAACGTGGCCAAAGTATTTCTCAACTAAATGATCTAAAGTGCCATCGCGCTTTTCTTCGTGCCAAAAATGCAGCAGCTGGCTCATGAGCTGGTCGCTGTTGTCATGACGCATTAACCAGACGATCGGTTGATCTTCCACTAAGGTGGGGCCAAGTCTGAGTTCAGGCATAAAGCGGCGGCTGATTTCAAAAGTGGTTGAGTCAGAAATGGTATAGTCCAAACTACCCGCATCAATCATCGCCAATACTTCTTCACTGTCTTTGTCGGTGAGTTCTTGCCATTCAATTGCAGGGTTTTGTTGCTGTAAGTGTTTCAGGGTTTCGACAAAGGATGACCCACTGACCACCGCAATACGGCCATCTATGCTATCTGGCGTTGTCGGTACACGAGCGCCTTCGCGGTAAACTACCACTTGATTGACATAATAAAGAGGTGGGCTAAGACGAAATTCGCTACGGCGTTGTTGGGTATCAGAAAGACCAGCGGCCACCACGTCAATGTCGCCCTGCTCCAGCGCTTGATAAAGTTCGTCAATACTGCCGTAGGGCGTAATGTTGAGTGGCTTGTTGAGAAAGTCAGCAAAACGTTCCGCCAGCTCGTAGTCAAAGCCGCTATTGCCACGGCTGGAATTTACATAAATTTGAGCGCCATAGAGAGTGCCAACACGCAGTTCTTTGCCGACATCAGTCTCCGGCGCAACGGACATTTCGTCGTTGAGCTTTTGGCATCCGGCGAGCAGTAGTAGGGCTGCAAAGGTAAAGGTCAGCTTGTTCATATTAAAAAATTAAATCTCTATGGTACTAATCAATCGTATTTATGCTAAAAGTTGCTGGGTTATATTAAAAATCAATATTATTCATATGGTTAAAAAAATAACGCAGCTAAATATTTTTCATCAATGACTGGTTGTTTACCATGATGAACGCACTGTTCCTTGAGCTGTATAGTTTATAGCATAGTAAAGGCGCGTTTCGACAATTCGTCAGGTGATTTAGCCGGACGATTTCCCTATAATAGCGCCACTTCTGACCCCGTAAATATTTCAAAAAAGGTGATTTAACGTGATGGAGATCATCCGTGGAGCCCCGGCACTTTCTGCTTTCAGGGTACAAAAACTATTGCAAGCGTGTGCTGCTGCCGAACTTCCTGTCAGTGACATTTACGCTGAGTATATCCACCTTGCCGACTTAACGGCGCAACTGGATGACGATGCAAAATCTAAATTGGCCAAGATGTTGACCTATGGCCCAAGCATCGAATCTCATGAACCTCAAGGGCAGTTGCTTTTTGTTACTCCACGCCCAGGCACTATCTCTCCTTGGTCCTCGAAAGCGACCGATATTGCCCATAACTGTGGTCTGAACCAAATCAAACGTATCGAACGTGGTATTGCTTATTATATCACCACTGAACAATTAACCGATGCGCAATTTGCGCAAGTTAAAGCCTTGTTGCACGATCGCATGATGGAAATCGTGCTGGACAGCTTTGACGCTGCGGATGTGCTGTTTGCTCGCACTGAGCCCGCACCGTTTATCAGCGTCAATATTCTCGGCGAAGGCCGCCGCGCGTTGGAAGTCGCTAACCGCAATATGGGCTTGGCGCTGGCCGATGATGAAATCGATTATCTGGTGGAAAACTTTGTCAAATTGGGTCGCAACCCGAACGACATCGAGCTGATGATGTTTGCCCAAGCAAACTCTGAACACTGCCGTCATAAAATCTTCAACGCCGATTGGACAATCGACGGTGAAGTGCAGCCAAAATCGCTGTTCAAAATGATTAAAAACACCTTCGAAACCACGCCGGATAACGTGTTGTCTGCTTATAAAGATAACGCGGCGGTAATGACAGGTTGCGAAGCGGGCCGTTTCTTTGCTGATACTGACGGCGTTTACCGTTATCACAATGAGCCAGTCCACATTCTGATGAAAGTGGAAACCCACAACCACCCAACCGCGATCAGCCCATTCCCAGGTGCTGCTACCGGGTCTGGCGGTGAAATCCGTGACGAAGGCGCCACCGGCCGCGGTTCTAAACCCAAAGCAGGTTTGACCGGTTTCAGCGTATCTAACCTGAAAATTCCAGGGTTTGAACAACCGTGGGAAGGTAACTACGGCAAGCCAGAGCGTATCGCTTCAGCGTTTGACATCATGATTGATGGCCCACTCGGCGGCGCAGCGTTCAACAACGAATTTGGTCGCCCAGCGCTGGTGGGGTACTTCCGTACTTACGAGCAGGAAGTTTGCAGCCACAACGGTGTAGAAGTGCGCGGTTATCACAAGCCAATCATGTTGGCTGGTGGTCTGGGGAACATTCGTGAAGATCACGTGCAAAAAGGTGAAATATCAATCGGCGCGAAACTGATCGTGCTCGGTGGCCCTGCGATGAACATCGGCCTCGGCGGCGGTGCGGCATCTTCTATGGCATCTGGCCAATCAAGTGAAGATCTCGACTTTGCTTCAGTACAGCGTGAAAACCCAGAGATGGAACGCCGCTGTCAGGAAGTGATCGACCGCTGCTGGCAGATGGGCGATGCCAACCCAATCCAATTTATTCACGACGTGGGCGCGGGCGGTTTGTCGAATGCATTCCCTGAGCTGGTGAGCGATGCTGGCCGTGGCGGTAAGTTTGAACTGCGTAACGTGCCATCAGACGAACCGGGCATGAGCCCGCTGGAAATTTGGTGTAACGAATCACAAGAACGTTATGTGCTGTCTGTTGCGGCCGAAAACCTCGATACCTTTAAAGCGATTTGTGAGCGTGAACGCGCGCCATTCGCGGTAGTGGGTGAAGCGACTGCAGAAGAACACCTGAGCTTGTCTGATGAGCACTTCGATAACAAACCTATCGATCTGCCGCTGGAAGTGTTGCTCGGTAAAGCACCGAAAATGAGCCGCGAAGCCACTACTCAGAAAGTAACTGGCGTAGCGCTTGAAGAAGACAAGATTGATATCGCCGAAGCAGTAAAACGCGTTCTGACGCTGCCAACCGTTGCTGACAAAACCTTCTTGATCACCATTGGTGACCGTACCGTGACCGGTCTGGTTAACCGTGACCAAATGGTTGGCCCTTGGCAGGTGCCTGTTGCGGACTGTGCTGTGACTGCGGCGACTTTCGACACTTACGCAGGTGAAGCGATGTCGATGGGTGAACGCACTCCGCTGGCACTGCTGGACTTTGGCGCATCTGCTCGTATGGCGGTAGCCGAATCAATCATGAACATCGCCGGTGCCGACATTGGCGAGCTGAAACGCATCAAGCTGTCAGCTAACTGGATGTCTGCCGCAAATCACCCAGGTGAAGATGCCGGTCTCTATGAAGCCGTAAAAGCGATTGGTGAAGAGCTGTGCCCAGAGTTGGATTTGACCATCCCTGTCGGTAAAGACTCAATGTCAATGAAGACCGCATGGCAAGATAACGGCGCTGATAAAGCTGTGACTGCGCCGCTGTCGCTGGTGATCACTGCCTTTGGTGCGGTGCGCGATGTGCGTAACACAGTAACGCCTGAACTGCGCACCGATAAAGGTGACACCGTATTGTTGCTGGCTGATGTCGCCAACGGTGAAACCCGTTTGGGCGGTTCATGCTTAGCGCAAGTATTTGAAGCGCTGGGCGATAAAGCTCCGGATCTGAATGCAGCAGCTGCGCTGAAAGGTTTCTTCAACGTAACCCAACAGCTGGTGGCTGAGCGCAAACTGATCGCTTACCACGACCGTTCTGACGGCGGTTTATTTACCACGCTGACCGAAATGGCCTTTGCTGGTAACACAGGTTTAAAAGTGCAACTGGCTGAGCTGGCAGGCTCTGATTTAGCGCGTCTGTTCAACGAAGAGCTGGGTGCAGTACTGCAAGTATCGAAGGCTGATGCTGCTGCGATTATCGCGGCGTATCAAGCAGCGGGCGTTGCCTGTCATACCGTGGCTGAGCTGAGCGATGATGATCAAATCACCGTGCTTGATGGTGAGCACCAAGTGTATGCAGCTAGCCGCGTGGCACTGCGTCAGCTGTGGTCAGAAACGACTTACCGCATGCAAGCACTGCGTGATAACCCAGAATGTGCCAAAGAAGAGTTCGACCTCAAGCTGGATGCTAAAGATCCAGGTTTGACGGTGAAACTCGGCTTTGACCCAGCGGAAGATGTGGCTGCGCCTTATATTGCCAAAGGCGCTGCACCGAAAATGGCGATTCTGCGTGAGCAGGGTGTTAACTCGCACGTTGAAATGGCAGCTGCGTTTGACCGCGCTGGTTTCGACAGTGTTGACGTACATATGTCAGACATTCTGTCTGGTCGTCTGTCACTGGAAGAGTTCCACGGCTTAGTGGCGTGTGGCGGCTTCTCTTACGGTGACGTGCTCGGCGCCGGTGAAGGTTGGGCAAAATCCATTCTGTTCAACGCCCATGCTCGCGAACAGTTCAGTCGCTTCTTTGAACGCGCTGATAGCTTCGCGCTCGGTGTGTGTAACGGCTGCCAGATGTTGTCTAACCTGAAAGAGATCATTCCTGGCACTGAACACTGGCCGCACTTTGTGCGTAACCGTTCAGAACGCTTTGAAGCACGCTTTAGCTTGGTGGAAATCCAACAGGGTCCATCGCTGTTCTTTAACGGTATGGCGGGTTCACGTATGCCAATCGCGGTAAGTCACGGCGAAGGCCGTGCTGAGTTTGCATCAGTTGCTGCACAACAAACAGCTGAGCAAACCGGTACTGTGGCATTGCGTTATGTGACTGGTAACGGTGATATTGCGACGCAATACCCACAAAACCCGAACGGTTCACCTAACGGTTTGGCAGGTATTAGCTCAGTAGACGGCAAAGTAACGATTATGATGCCGCATCCTGAACGTGTTTTCCGCACTGTAGCCAACTCTTGGCACCCAGATGCATGGGGTGAAGACAGCCCGTGGATGCGTATGTTCCGCAACGCCAGAGTTAATCTTGGCTAATTGCTAACATTTTAAATATCGTCACAAAAAAGGCAGATAAAATTTTTATCTGCCTTTTTTATTTCTCCAACAGATCCATCTTTTTCCATATTTTTTATTAGGTTAGATCTAAAGCTTTATTGCGGAACCGTGTTAACTCGGCATATCTCGTCATTAATATCTTTGTTCGCCTTATTTACGCGTTTTATCGTCTTTTCCAATTTACTTCCGTTTCTTAAATTTAGCGCTGCTGATTCAGTAGGTTATACATTAGTTAATGGTGTATTTGGCTGTGTTAATTTACTTATTTGTAGCAGTCAAATAATCATAATCTATTGAATAATATTGTTTTTTATTTTTTATGGGAGTTGTCGATTGGTTTTGGCTGCACGGAATAATACACAGGATTGATAATGTTAATAATTTGTACTTGGCGACAATCGCTAAAAATGGCCAGTAATTAATTCCATCTCAGCAGCAAATTCTGTGGCGCTTATACATAAGAAAAAATTAATAGATAGACTCAATTGAAAGTAGGTCTAGTTTTTAGATAGCAGCAGATAATTTGTCATAAATTTTTAAATAATATTCTTATTTACAATAGGTTGTGATTTGTTCTGGTTTTCAATGTGGCGTTTTATTTTGCACTATCTCGCACTAAAAGTGGTGTTTATGGCGGTTTGGTGTGTGAATTGGTTGTAATGCTTGTTTTTACCTATTTTTCATCGCTTTTCGTGCTTTCCTAGCATTGATGGCACACTATGTCAATAGGACTTTATTTTGACTGTGTCGTTGCCCGCAAAACCCGTTAAAACTCGAGGCTTTGATTGATTTGAGTCAAAGCTGGGTGGTATAAAATGATGGCAGTTTTCAGGTTTGATTAAGTTTTAACTTGCTGAAAAATAATTAAAAAGTTGTTTTTGAACAAGTGATTAATGTGACCGATAACGCAAAATTTTATTTCAATGTGATTTTAAGCAAATTTTTGCGGGCGAATTGCGATTTTGGACTTTGGTCTAACGTATCGAACGCCTACGAATCATTTTGAGATGTTTCTTCGAGTGTTATGACTCGAAATTAAAAAAAGCAAAATGTCACACTAACGCTATCCTGCTCACCGTCTATCGCTGCGATGGGGATGAACGACGATAGACGGTACACCATGTAAGGAGTCACAAATGATAGTTGGAGAGGTTGTTGAGCTTTCACGCTTTCAATTCGCGTTGACAGCCATGTATCACTTCTTGTTTGTACCTCTGACTTTGGGTATGACTTTTATGTTGGCCATCATGGAGTCTCTCTATGTAATGACCAACAAGCAAATTTATAAAGACATGACCAAGTTTTGGGGAAAATTATTCGGTATCAACTTCGCCTTGGGCGTTGCTAC
Organism: Shewanella mangrovi; assembly: GCF_000753795.1. GTDB lineage: Bacteria > Pseudomonadota > Gammaproteobacteria > Enterobacterales > Shewanellaceae > Shewanella > Shewanella mangrovi. The sequence continues at coordinate 237,336 of NZ_JPEO01000003.1, read as the reverse complement.
CGGTTTGACCATGGAGTTCGAGTTCGGGACTAACTGGTCTTACTATTCTCACTATGTAGGCGACATCTTTGGTGCGCCGCTGGCAATTGAAGGTTTGATGGCCTTCTTCTTGGAATCTACCTTTGTGGGTATGTTCTTCTTTGGTTGGGATCGTTTCTCAAAACGTCAACACTTAGCGGTAACCTGGTTGACTGCTTTGGGGACTAACCTGTCAGCATTGTGGATTCTGGTAGCTAACGGCTGGATGCAGAACCCTGTCGGTTCCGTCTTCAACTATGAAACTATGCGTATGGAAATGACCAGCTTTGCTGAGTTGGTGCTGAACCCTGTTGCGCAAGTTAAGTTTGTACACACCGTTGCATCTGGTTATGTGACTGGCGCTATGTTTGTACTGGCTATCTCTGCTTACTACATCTTGAAAAAACGCGATCTGCCATTTGCCCGTCGTTCATTCGCAATTGCCGCAAGCTTCGGTATGGCGTCAATCCTGTCTGTTATCGTTCTGGGTGACGAATCAGGTTACCGTATGGGTGAAGTGCAGCGCGTTAAATTGGCCGCTGTAGAAGCTGAATGGCACACTGAGCCAGCGCCAGCATCGTTTACCGCATTTGGTTACCCTAACCAAGAAGAGATGGAAACGAACTTCGCTATCAAGATCCCTTATGCAATGGGTATCATCGCGACGCGTTCTATCGATGAACAAGTGACCGGTATTCACGACTTAGTGGCTGAGCACGAAGCACGTATCCGTAACGGTATGAAAGCTTACGCGCTGCTGGAACAACTGCGCGCGGCGAAGAAAGCTGGTGAACAACCAGATGCTGCTCTGGTCGCTGCATTTGAAGAGAAGAAAGTTGATTTGGGTTATGGCTTGTTGCTGAAACCTTATACCGACAAAGTGGTTGATGCTTCTGAAGAGATGATCAAATCAGCGGCGAAAGACTCAATCCCTGCCGTTGCACCGCTGTTCTACGCTTTCCGCGTGATGGTAGCGTTGGGCTTCGTGATGTTGCTGGTGTTTGCTGCTGCATTCTGGCAGAGCACACGTCATCAAATCGAAGAGAAAAAATGGGTGCTTAAAGCGGCACTGTACAGCTTGCCATTCCCTTGGATTGCGATCGAATGTGGTTGGTTTGTTGCTGAGTATGGTCGTCAGCCTTGGACTGTGTCTGAGATGCTGCCAACCTTCATGTCGGCTTCCAGCCTGAGTGTGGGTGATCTGTGGTTCAGTATCATTCTGGCGACATTGATCTACACCGTGCTGTTGGTTATCGAGTTGTTCTTGATGTTCAAGTTTGCCCGTAAAGGTCCTAGCTCGCTTAAGACCGGCCGCTATCACTTTGAACAACTAGACGCCTGAGCAGAGGGATTAGACCATGTTTGATTATGAAATTTTACGCTTTGTCTGGTGGGCTCTGCTCGGCGTACTGCTGATCGGTTTCTCCGTGACAGATGGCTTTGATATGGGCGTTGGTGCGTTGTTGCCTATCGTGGGTAAAGACGATACCGAGCGCCGTGTGATGATTAACACCGTCGCACCGCACTGGGATGGTAACCAAGTTTGGTTGATCACCGCGGGTGGTGCACTGTTTGCCGCGTTCCCAACTGTGTATGCAGTATCTTTCTCTGGCTTCTATGTGGCGATGATTCTGGTACTGGCATGTTTGTGGTTGCGTCCAGTGGGCTTCGATTACCGTTCAAAAATCGAAAGCCCAACGTGGCGTAAAACGTGGGACTGGTGTCTGTTTGCAGGTGGTTTCGTACCACCATTGGTTATCGGTGTTGCGTTTGGTAACTTGCTGCAGGGTGTACCGTTCCAGTTTGACGAATATCTGCGTGCTTACTACGGTGGCGCCGACAGCAACTGGTTACTGAACCTGATTTATCTGCTCAATCCATTCGGGTTGCTGGCAGGCTTGATCAGCGCTGGTATGTTCATGACCCAAGGTGCTTGCTGGTTGCAAATGAAATCAGAAGGTGAAGTACGCGTACGTGCTTCTAAAATGGCACAGCTGTTGTCAATCTTAGTATTGGTACTGTTCGTTGTTGCTGGTTTCTGGGTAAGCGGTATGGACGGTTATGTACTGACATCAGCTATTGATGGCAATGCGGTTTCTGACCCAACGGTTAAGCAAGTAACAGTACAAGCTGGCGCTTGGATGGCGAACTACGATAAATACCCACTGACTTGGATTTTCCCAATTCTAGGTGTTGTCGCCGCAGCGCTGACATTCCTGACGAGTCGTTTGAATCGTGCTGGTTTTGCGTTCCTGTTCAGCTCTCTGACGATTGCCGGTGTGATCCTGACCTGTGGCGTAGCTATGTTCCCATTTGTGATGCCATCATCACTGGAACCTAATGTCAGCCTGACCATGTGGGATGCGACTGCAAGCCAAATGACGTTGACGGTAATGACCTATGTGGCGATTGTATTCGTACCAATTGTACTGGGTTACACTCTGTGGACTTACTTCAAGATGTTTGGCCGCGTAAGCCGCGAACACATTGAAGCTAACAGCACTTCACTGTACTAAGGAGGAAAACAATATGTGGTATTTCACTTGGATACTGGGTCTGTTGTTAGCATGTGCTTTCGGTATCATCAACGCCCTTTGGCTTGAGAATACTGAGAACATGGACCGCAGCTCTGAAGAGTAAACGCGTGTCATCGTAACATACATAAAGGCTGCCCATGGGCGGCCTTTATTGTTTTTCAACCAGCGCTTATTTGACGCAAATTAATCGCGCTTGGCTAAGGAGACAATTGATGCCACAGGCAATGACGGAGGTTGAAATTCAACAATGGCGTCAGCAACTGAGTGACATCAGTGATACCGCTCTGGAACAGATGTTAATTAGCTGGCTCCGGCAAAGCGAATCTCGTATGCGGGCGTTAGCCGTAGCAGCAAGGCTTAACCTGCCTCAAGGCTACATAGCTGCAGGATTTATTCGAAATCTCGTCTGGGACCGTTTCCACGGCATTACCACCGCGTTAAACGACATAGATCTTATCTATTTTGACCCAAATGATGTGAGTGACGGGATAGAAGCGCATTACCAACAACAACTCAAGCAATGGTTGCCCATTGCGTGGTCAGTTAAAAACCAAGCGCGTATGCATCTTAAACATAAGCATCAACCCTACACTGGCGTTTTACAAGCGATGCGTTACTGGCCTGAGCATGAAACTGCGATTGCCGCCAGATTAAAACAAGGGCAAGTAGAGATTATCCATACGGGTTATCTGCGCTCATTGTTGGCGTTGCAACTGACAAGAAATCCTCATGCGGTTGACGGCGCATTTCAACAGCGTGTAGCGGATAGAGGTTGGCTTGAAATTTATCAACATTTAAAACTGATTTTATAGTATTTAATTAGTGTTTTTCACTGGCTTAGCGTATTAGAAGTTCTGTCATAACTTGCTTACTGTTGACCCTGCTAAAAATAACGAATCGTTATGAAAAACGTCATTTTAATAGTCTAAAAGCTTAATTTATAAGCGATATTTAGAATGGATCTTAGTGGTTTTGTGATCAACTATTCATTGTAATATAGGCTTTTTTTTGACAAATATAAAAATTGATCCAGATCAACGATGTTACTAAAAATAGCTGGCAGGGTAGCGGCGTTTGTTACAAAAAACATGATAAATAATGCGAACATGAGTCGCTACGGAGTGAAACAATGGACAAGAAAATCATTTCAGGAATCATTGCTGCTGCACTTTTTTCTGCTGCTGGAGCAGCAACTGCACATGAAGCAGGTGATATCATCGTACGTGCAGGTGCGGCAGTGGTTGCGCCAAATGAGTCCAGTGACCACGTTGTTACCCCAGATTTGGGCGATCTGGGTGAGTTTGATGTTAGCAACAACACGCAACTTGGCCTGAACTTTGGCTATATGTTGACCGACAATATTGGGGTTGAATTGTTGGCAGCTTCACCATTTAGCCATGATGTGAAATTGGCTGGCGTGGGTAAAATTGCTGAAACTAAGCACCTGCCACCAACTTTGGTGGTTCAATACTATTTCGGTGATGCGCAGTCTAAAGTGCGTCCGTACATTGGTGCGGGTGTTAACTACACCAATTTCTTTGATACTAAGTTTACCAACGATTTAGGCGGCAAGCTGTCTAACCTGTCGATGGAAAACTCATGGGGTTTAGCGGGCCAAGTTGGTATCGACTACCAGGTAACCGACAAACTGCTGGTTAATGCCTCTATTTGGTATGCGCAAATCGATTCTGACGTGTCTTTTGACTATGCTTACGGTGATAACAACGAAAACACCGCAGCAGTGACTATCGGCACAGATATCGACCCATGGGTTTACATGGTGAGCGTTGGCTACGTGTTCTAATGTCGCGGGGGCGATATTAAAAAAGGCGCTAATTGGCGCCTTTTTCTTTACTTACTGCGTTTTTTCTTCTGCTTCCAGTGGCGAGTATTGTAGATGTACTCTGGTAGCCAACGTGTAAGCCAAGCGACGGTTACCCAACGCTTAGTGACAATTACGCGGCGCTTACGACGTAGCAATGCATTAACCGTTTGCCGAGCGACTTCCTCAACCGGCGACAGCCATAATTGTGAGTGTTGCATGGCCGCCTTATCCAGCAAACCGAGCTGAATATCGGTAATGTCGATAGGTAGCTTTAAGCGCTGTGCATGCATCGACAAACCTTCTAAATAGTTAATAGCGAAGGCTTTTGCAGCGTGGAACGCTACGCTTGGACCGCCTCGTAGACCGGCAATTGAATTAATCGCCGCTAGTTGACCATAACCCTGCTCACGAAACAGCCTGAAAAAGGTGTTGCACACAGCAGCAAAGCCTTTGACATTGACGTCGATGATTTCCTGCTCCAACTGCCACGGCAGGTCAGGGTGGTAGGAGTTCAAGCCTGTGTTGACCAACACCAGTTGTGCGCCGCCGACTTGCTGCCATACTTGCTGCAGTTGCGTGATTGTTTGCTCGGCATCGGCAATATTGAGCGGAAACACTTGGGTTGTTTCTGGCAATTGTGTGAGTACATCGTCAAGGCTGGCAGTATCCTGTGCCAGTAATACTAACTTCATTCCGGAAGCTGAAAGCCGTTTCGCAATTTCCTTGCTTAACATAGAACTGGCGCCCACCAGAATCGCTGTAGTTTCAGTCATGGTTTCAACGCGATAGAGAATAAAGTGACATGATAGAAGTTAGCTCAGCTCACCTCAAGAAATAAACATGGATGTATAGACATCCAGAAGTCTTTATGTATGATCTAAGCTTAGAAAGTTTTGGTGGTTCTTTGTTGCAGTCGTGATGTGTCATCTGCACACCGGAATATGTGTTTTCCAGCGCAATAGCGCTTATCGATGTCGTAGAGGCGAAAGATGCCCGTAAAAATACCTGATGATTTACCTGCCGCGAGTATTCTCGAATCTGAAAACATCTTCGTGATGTCAGAAACGCGTGCCGCTAATCAGGATATCAGACCGATGAAGGTACTGATCCTCAACTTGATGCCGAACAAAATCGAGACCGAAACTCAGCTATTGCGCTTGTTGAGTAACTCGCCGCTGCAGATAGATATTGACCTGCTGCGCATTCACGACAAAGTCTCGAAACATACGCCTATGGATCATCTCAACACCTTTTATCGTGATTTTGAGGAGATCAAACATAAGAATTATGACGGTCTGATTATTACGGGAGCGCCACTCGGCCAACTCGATTTTGAAGAGGTCACGTATTGGGATCACATCAAAGAGGTGATTGACTGGTCGCAGACGCACGTAGTGTCGGTGTTGTTCCTCTGCTGGGCGGCGCATGCGGGGCTATTCCATCTCTATGGCCTCAAACGTAAAATCATGGAGCGTAAGTGTTCTGGTGTGTTTGAACATCAGCGGATTAAAGCGCACGTACCGTTACTGCGTGGGTTCGATGATGTGTTTTATGCACCGCATTCACGTTATGCGCAGATGGACGTTGATGAACTGAAAGCAGATCCTAATTTGACCGTGTTGGCGGAGTCTGAAGCGGCCGGTGCTTATATTGTTATCAGCAATGACAACCGTAATCTGTTTGTGATGGGGCATCCTGAATATCGCAAAGGCACTTTGCGAGATGAATATTTCCGCGACTTGGAAGCCGGCATTAATCCAGAAGTTCCGGCCAACTATTTCCGTGATAATGATCCGACGAAAGAGCCGCTAGGGCGCTGGTTCGGCCACGGCAACTTGTTGATCAGTAACTGGCTCAACTATTACGTCTACCAGTTGACGCCATATGATTTGAGCGATCTCAGTGCTATTACCCCTTGGGAAAAAGCCTGAGCACTATCGCGTTAAGAAAAGCCACCTTAGGGTGGCTTTTTTATTGGCTGAATTTGACTTTACCTTTTGGGCAACTTGGGGCCGATTGAACTATATTAGACCAATGGTTAGTTGCTTTACGTTAGCGTAAACGTAATTCTGTGTGCGTTTATTAGTGACATCTTGTGCAATACAAGGTGAACAGGAGCGTCAAATGAAACAACAGTTGGCTGACGATGTGGTCATTGTGGCCGCCCGTCGTACCGCGATGGGAAGCTTTTTAGGTAGTCTGGCTTCCGTTCCCGCCCCAGCGCTTGCCGCTGCCACCATCAAAGCACTATTGGAAGATAGTGCTATCGCACCTGAGTCGATTGATGAGGTGCTCTTAGGTTGTGTGTTACAAGCTGGCATCGGTCAGGCTCCCGCAAGGCAAGCCACTTTGGCTGCTGGATTACCTTTGTCTGTGGGCGCAACCACAGTGAATAAGGTCTGCGGCTCTGGTCTGAAAACCGTTATGCAGGCGTATGACATGATTAAGGCTGGCAGTGCAAATACGGTGATTGCTGGCGGCATGGAGAGCATGAGTCGCGCACCGTATATCATGGATAAAGCGCGCACCGGACAGCGTATGGGACATGGCAAACTCTATGACCATATGTTTGCTGACGGTTTAGAGGATGCTTACACCGGTAGCTCGATGGGCAGTTTCGCGCAGCAAACGGCCGATGAATTTGGGATCAGTCGTGAAGCGATGGACGCTTGGGCGATTCAGTCGCTGGCACGAGCTAACCGGGCGATTGCTGAGGGCGATTTTCAGCAGGAGATTGTTGACGTAGTGATCGCCGGACGTCAGGGTGAAGCTGTGGTCAACGTCGACGAACAGCCGAGTCGTGCTAAGCCAGAAAAAATCCCTACCTTGAAGCCTGCCTTTACCAAAGACGGCACGATTACAGCGGCTAATTCCAGCTCGATTTCCGATGGCGCCGCCAGTGTACTGCTAATGAAACGTTCGCAGGCCGAGCAATTGCAGCTACCGATTCTCGCTACCATTCGCGGCACGGCTTCACACGCACAAGAACCTGCACTCTTTACCACAGCGCCTATCGGCGCACTCAACAAGCTGTTCAAACAACTTGAATGGACGGCCGACTGTGTCGACTTGTACGAGATAAACGAAGCCTTTGCCATGGTCACCATGCTAGCGGTTGATCAGTTGGCGTTGAATGCCGAGCGGGTCAACGTCAACGGTGGCGCTTGCGCGTTGGGGCATCCTATTGGTTGTTCTGGCGCTCGGCTGCTCGTGACCTTGATCCATGCGCTGCGGTTGCGCGGCTTAACACGCGGCATTGCAACCCTTTGCATCGGTGGTGGTGAAGCCGTTGCCGTGGCAATAGAAGTGTAACGGAGGCGGAAAATGTCAGTGCAAGTACATCATTTTATTAATGGCGAGTTCATGGCCGGAGATGGTCAAGAGCAGATCGCTGTGACTAACCCCGCCGACAACAGTGTGATTGCTGAACTTAATATCGCCACAGAAACAGAAATAACACAGGCGATTAATAGTGCTCAGCAGGCATATGAACATTGGCGCAGAGTGCCGGTTTCTGAGCGGGCGCGGTTAATGTTGCGTTACCAACACCTATTGAAGCAACACCACGATGAGCTAGCCACAATTTTATCGCAGGAAACGGGGAAGACCTTTGAGGATGCCCGAGGTGATGTGTGGCGCGGTATCGAAGTGGTTGAGCATGCCGCTAACGTAGCATCTTTGATGATGGGCGAAACGTTGGAAAACGTCGCCAACGGAATTGATAGCTATAGCATTGTACAGCCGCTGGGGGTCTGCCTTGGCATTACCCCGTTCAACTTCCCGGCAATGATCCCTTTGTGGATGTTCCCGATGGCCATTGCCTGCGGTAATAGCTTTATTCTCAAACCTTCAGAGCAAGATCCAATTACGCCAACCCGTTTAGCCGAGCTGTTTGCTGAAGCCGGTGCGCCGCAAGGGATTTTGCAAGTATTGCATGGTGATAGAAGCGTAGTGGAACGCTTAATCGCGGAACCCAAAGTTAAGACAGTGTCTTTTGTCGGTTCTGTCGCTGTTGGACAACAGGTCTATCGCATGGCGACGCAACAGTTGAAGCGGGCGCAGGTGTTTGCTGGCGCTAAAAATCACTGTGTTGTGATGCCTGATGCCAATAAAACTCAAGTGATTAATCAATTGGTCGGTGCGGCGGTGGGGGCTGCAGGACAGCGTTGTATGGCAATCTCAGTGGCAGTATTTGTTGGCGACAGCAAAGGTTGGATTGACGAGTTGCGGGCGGCGTTAAGTCAGGTTTCCCCCGGTCTCTGGGACAGCCCTGGGGCAGCATTTGGTCCGCTGATCAGTCCCGCTGCTAAAGCGCGGGTATTGCGGCTTATTCAAGCGGGCAAAGAGGCTGGTGCAACTTGTTTACTCGATGGCGCAGATTGCAGTGTCGCTGGATACGAAAGTGGTAACTGGGTTGGGCCAACGCTGTTTAGTGATGTGACTGCCGATATGCCTATTTATCGCGAGGAAATTTTTGGCCCGGTACTTTGCTGTATGCAGGTTGATACGCTGGAAGAGGCCATCGCGCTGGTCAACGCCAACCCTTATGGCAATGGCACCTCAATTTTTACCGCGAGTGGTGCGGCTGCGCATCAATTCCAGCAACAGATAGATGTTGGCCAAGTTGGTATCAATGTGCCGATTCCCGTCCCTTTACCGTTTTTCTCCTTCACTGGCTGGAAGGGCAGTTTCTACGGAGATCAACATGCCTACGGTAAGCAAGCAGTGCGCTTTTATACCGAAACCAAGACGGTGACTAGCCGCTGGTTTGCTGACGATGTGGTCAGCTCGCCTAATATGACAATCGCCCTAAAGTAGCAGACGAGGTGATGTGATGGATTTTCGTTTAAACGATGAACAACGCCAGTTTGTTGAGCTGGCCGAGCAATTTGCCGCTGAAAAATTGGCGCCGAACGCTGCGCGCTGGGATGCGGAGCACTATTTTCCAAAAGAGGTTATTCAGCAGGCGGGCGAGTTAGGATTCTGCGCCTTATATTCGCCGCAAGAAGCTGGCGGACTGGGTTTATCACGGCTAGATAGCGCGCTGATTTTTGAGGCGCTAGCCAAGGGCTGTACTACCACCACGGCAATGATCACCATTCATAATATGGCAACCTGGATGATCACCAGTTGGGGCACTGAAGCCATTAAAACTCAATGGGCGCCCGGACTGACCAGCGGCGAACAACTCGCTTCTTATTGCCTGACCGAGCCAAATGCCGGCAGTGATGCGGCCGCCTTAACCACCAGTGCGAAAGTGGACGGTGATGACTACCTGATTAATGGGGCGAAAGTGTTTATCTCGGGGGCTGGCGCTACCGATGTGTTGGTGGTGATGGCGCGCACTGGTGACGCGGGGCCTAAAGGCATCTCAGCCTTGGTCGTTCCGGCAAATGCCGCCGGTATCAGCTATGGCAAGCCAGAAGATAAAATGGGCTGGAATGCGCAGCCTACCAGAGAAGTGACTTTTGATAATGTACGAGTACCGAAAGCCGCATTGCTTGGTAAAGAAGGCGATGGCTTTTGCATGGCGATGAAGGGGTTAGATGGCGGACGGATTAATATCGCTGCCTGTTCGCTGGGGACAGCGCAAGCCGCCATTGACCGTTCGCTTGAATATATGGCCGAACGGCAACAATTTGGTAAACCACTCAGTGCCTTTCAGGCATTGCAGTTCAAACTGGCGGATATGGTCACCGAACTCACTGCGGCGCGGCAGTTGGTATATCTGGCCGCGTCACAGCTAGATTTGCAACACCCTCAAGCCACCACTTATTGTGCAATGGCCAAACGTTTTGCCACCGATGTCGGTTTTGCTGTGTGCGATAACGCGCTGCAGCTTCACGGTGGCTATGGCTACATTCGCGAATATCCATTAGAGCGATATTTCCGTGATTCACGAGTGCATCAAATTTTGGAAGGCACCAATGAGATCATGCGGGTGATCATCGCTCGCAAGCTGTTGGAAAACGGTGCAGCAGCGTTAGCACTATAGGGCGGAGGAATCGATTCATGTCAGGATTACATCATCGCATTGAAGGCCATTGCGCCATCATCACTATTGATAATCCGCCAGCCAATACTTGGACGGCTGAGTCTTTGGCGCAGCTCACCGAATTGCTGCATCAGCTGTCGCAGAACAAGGATGTCTATAGCCTGATTATTACGGGCGCAGGTGAGAAATTTTTCTCGGCGGGTGCAGAGTTGCGCCTGTTTGCTGATGGAAACAAAACCAAAGCCGCCAGTATGGCGCTCGCTTTTGGCGAGGCGTTTGAAACTTTAAGTTCATTTCGTGGCGTTACTATTGCCGCGATTAACGGCTATGCCATGGGCGGTGGTTTAGAAGTGGCATTGGCGTGTGATTTGCGTATTGCAGAGACGCAAGCGCAGATGGCATTGCCAGAGGCATCGGTAGGATTACTGCCATGTGCAGGTGGCACGCAAAACCTTACCGCGCTGGTTGGCGAAGGTTGGGCCAAGCGAATGATCCTCTGTGGTGAGCGACTGGATTCCACTGCAGCGCTTAGCATAGGTTTGGTGGAGCAAGTAGCTGAAACCGGAGACGCGCTCAATGAAGCGCTTAAACTGGCGCAGCTGGTTGAGCGCCAGAGCCCGAGCAGCGTACATGCATGTAAGCAGCTTATTCAGGCTGGGCGTAGCGTGCCGCGTAACAAAGCGCTGCCGCGAGAGCGAGAGCTATTTATTGAGCTATTTGATGGTGTGAATCAGCAAGAAGGCGTCAATGCCTTTTTAGAAAAACGTGCACCGCAATGGCGTAGCAGCTAACGCCTGCTTAGCCAAATAGTATTAGCTTCAGCAGCAAAGATAAAAAAGGGCAACAGCTCCTAAGGAGTTCCGATTGGAATCGGTATTATTTTCGACCCTTGCCAGCAGCAAGGATAAACAGATTGGTATCGCAACCCTCAACGCCGAGAAGTCGCTTAATGCCTTGAGTCTTGAGATGGTGATTACACTGGCAGCGCAGCTAACGCGTTGGCAGCACGATGAGCAGATTGCCGCGGTCATGATTGACTCTGTTGGGGATAAAGCATTTTGTGCCGGCGGAGACGTTCGCGCCTTGTATCAAGCGCAGCAACAGCAGCCGGGCCGCTATGTACCGCTGGCACAACAGTTCTTTGAAGCGGAATATCGGCTGGATTACCAGATCCATACCTTTGGTAAGCCTGTGCTTGTGTGGGGCGATGGCATTGTTATGGGCGGAGGTATGGGCGTGTTGATGGGCGCCAGCCATCGCGTGGTGACCGAACGTTCTCGGTTAGCCATGCCGGAAGTCACTATCGGCTTATACCCAGATGTGGGCGGCACCTATTTTCTCAGCCGCATGCAGGGCAAAACGGGTTTGTTTTTAGGGCTGACGGCCTACAACTTAACGGCCGCGGACGCTCGTTACACCGGCATTGCCAATCACTTTCTCGCATCATCGGAAAAGCAGCGTCTATTGCATGCCTTAACGTCGATTACGTGGGGCGACAATCACAGCCTCAACAAGCAGAAACTGCACGATGTGTTGGATGAGTTAGAAGTTAGCTCAACGGAACATGTCGGTAAAAGTCGGTTGAAAGCCAATCAAGCCATTATTGAAAACCTGATGGCGGGGCGATTGCCGGATATCGTGGTGCGGATGCAGCAACTTGATAGCAGCGAAGCTTGGCTGCAGCAGGCGCGCAGCAGCATGTTGGCTGGCAGTCCGCAAAGCTGGTTATTGGCTTATGCACAATGTCAGTTAGGACGTGAGATGAGTTTGGCGGAATGCTTTCGCTTTGAGCTGGGCTTGAGCGTTAACTGCTGCGCTATCGGCGATTTTTGTGAAGGTGTACGGGCATTGTTAGTGGATAAAGATCGCATGCCTAAATGGGCCTATGGTACGGAGCAATTGCCGCCAGATGAGCAACTGCATGCTCTGCTGAAATCTCCCTTTGCTGGTAACCACCCTTTGGCCGATCTATAACCGCGGCCTTCGGGCGCGCAAGCGAATAACGAGGTGATTGCGATGACAACGGTAGCATTTATCGGATTAGGCAATATGGGCGCGCCAATGGCGGCCAATCTGCTCAAACAAGGCTTGACCGTCAGAGTGTTTGATTTAATGCCGTCAATGGTGAGTACATTGGCAGAGCAGGGGGCGTTTAGCTGTCCGAGTGCGTGCGGCGCCGCGGCAGGTGCTCACATAGTGATCAGTATGTTGCCAGCGGGGCGTCATTCAAGGTCTCTCTATCTCGGAGATGACAGTGGCCAAGGCTTATTAGATACAGTTGCGAGCGACACGCTATTGATCGATTGCTCGACGATTGATGTGGATTCCGCCAAGGTGATTGGTGCGGCTGCAGAAGCGCGTGGTTTAGCTTTTGTTGATGCGCCCGTATCGGGCGGGACTGCGGGCGCGGCGGCTGGTACTTTGACCTTTATTTGTGGCGGTGAGCTGGAGGCCGTGACCCGTGCTAAACCTATTCTGCAAGCGATGGGGCGCAATATCTTTCATGCCGGCCCTGTTGGCAGTGGTCAGGTTGCTAAAATCTGCAACAACATGTTGCTTGGTGTATTAATGGCCGGAACGTGTGAAGCCTTGAGCTTAGGCATAGATAACGGTTTGGATCCGGTTGTGCTGTCGGATATTATGAAGGCCAGCAGCGGCGGCAATTGGACCCTGGAAAAATACAATCCGTGCCCTGGTGTGATGCCGGGTGTGCCAGCATCCAAAGGTTACCAAGGCGGCTTTATGGTGGATTTGATGGTGAAAGATCTTGGTCTGGCAACACAGACTGCACTAACCAGCCATTCAGCCACACCTATGGGCGCATTGGCACGTAATCTGTTTGTACACCATGCACGGCAGGGGCATGGTGGTAAAGATTTTTCTAGCTTATTTACCCAGTTCCGCCCTAAGTCGGAATAAAAAGGATATTCAATGGAGATTAAAGGCAAAGTCGTTGCCATTACCGGTGGCGCCGGTGGTTTGGGATTTGCGATGGCGCAGATGTTGGCAAAACGCGGTGCGCGGTTAGCACTGATAGATGTCGACCAAGATAAATTAGAGCACGCCTGTGCCTTACTTGGCGAAGTCGATGTGCAAGGTTATGCCGTCGATATCACCGATGAAGAAGATGTGGTGGCGACCTTTCGTTTCATTCTGGAAGATTTTGGTCAGCTTAACGTCTTAGTGAACAATGCCGGTATTTTGTTCGATGGCATGCTGGTGAAAGCCAAAGAAGGCAAAGTGACCGAGCGCATGTCGTTTGAGCAGTTCCAAGCGGTGATTAACGTCAATCTGACCGGTTCATTCCTGTGCGGCCGCGAAGCCGCAGCAGCCATGATTGAGTCGGCTCAGCCGGGAGTGATCATCAATATTTCCAGCATCGCCCGTGCCGGTAATATCGGTCAGAGTAATTACGCTGCCTCAAAAGCGGGTGTTGCCGCAATGGCGGTTGGGTGGGCGAAAGAGTTGGCTCGCTATCAGATCCGCTCGCTAGCAATCGCGCCCGGTGTGATTGCTACGGATATGACGGCGGCGATGAAGCCAGAAGCGCTGCAGCGATTAGAAAAAGCTGTGCCAGTTGGTCGCCTTGGTGAAGCAGAAGAGATAGCCAATACTGTCTGTTTCGCAATCGAGAATAGTTACCTCAATGGGCGAGTGATTGAGATAGACGGTGGTTTGTCACTCTGACCTATTTTTGGCACTTTTGTCGGTTAAAACGCCCGTGATGATGTCGCGGGCGTTTTTTATTGCCATCGTAACCCCGTAAAGGTGACAAAAGTTGACAAGCATCAACACACATTGAACAATTCTTGCGACTGAAGTTCCAAGTGGTAGGTGGTTGTTGGGTGGCGCATTGGCTCGTAAACGGATGTAAAAAGTGTTTGTTGTGGTTTGGCTATGCGGGGGTGGTGGTCATCTATGCTGGGTTCTTCTATCTGTTATTCAGTGGCCAATCAACTGCGCCGATTCATTGGTTTTTTTTAGTGTCACCTTGGTTATGTATCTATTTCGGTTTGCCAAGCGAGCAACAGCAAAGCGTAGTGCGTTGGTTTTTTAAAAAATTCAAATAACGACATAGCATTAATAGCTTGGCCTAACAGGCGGAGCATTGAGGGAAAAAGAATGATCACCATAGGCGCGGTGGTACGATTCGTAGGGCTTACGACAGTGGTGTTGTTATCCGGATGTTCGAAAGTGCCGGAACAAACCAAAGCAGACGAGGCAAAAACGACAGTGAAAGTGGCTCAATATGGCAGTTGGCAATCACCGTTAACGGCGAGTGCGGTCTATGGCGCCCATACCTCAATTGGTGAGCTGCAAAGCAGCGGCGAGATGCTGTATTTCATTCAGTCCGAACCAGCCGCGCAAGGTCAGTCAGGTATTAAACGTCTTGACCGTAACGATACAGTTGCAGATGTTGTGGATGCTGAATTTGGTGTGGGCAGTCGCGTCCATGAATACGGCGGCGCCCCGTTTTTAGCGATTGGCAGCAGTGTCTTTGCCACTAAACGTGCAGATCAGCGTTTCTATCGCATCGCGCCGAACCAACCACAAGTGGCGCTCACCCCCGTTGGCACACGTCAGGCTGATTGTGTGTTTTTTAGTAAAGGGTCTCGCATTATTTGCGTGCGTGAAGATCATCGCGCTGAAGGAGAGGCTAAAGCCAGTTTAGTGGCGATTAATCTCAATCAGCCAGGAGAAGGTGATGTCTACGCTGATGGCCATGATTTCTTTAGTTCTCCCGCCATTAATCAAGCCAATACTCAGTTAGCCTGGATTACCTGGGATCACCCCAATATGCCGTGGGATAACACTCAACTATGGCTAGGGGATCTCGATAAAAAAGGGGCAATTGCCAACATCCGCCAGCCACAAATGCCAGGTAGCGGCGCCATTATGCAGCCGCAGTTCAGTCCCGATGGAACCCTCTATTTCATTGCTGACTTTGACAACTGGTGGAACCTTTATCGCATCAAAGCTGATGGTAAGGTCGAACAAGTGACGCACCTGCACGGCGAGATTGGTGGCCCGGCTTGGGTGTTGGGCTTGCATGCTTACGCATTTGAAAATGACCATAGCATTATCTTTAATTTGCACCATGAAGGGCGTTTGGATCTGATGCGCATCGATCCAGACTCGGGTGTTAGTGAGGCGTTGGCGACCGATTTTGCCTCAGTCAATCAACTGATCAGCCATCAGGGACGGGTGTACTTTGTGGGCGCCAAAGAGACCCCTGAACGTGGAATTTATCGAGTTGCGGGCCGGGGCACTGAGCTGGTGTATACGCCCGAGATAGCCCCTGTCGACCCTGCTTATATCGCCAAGCCGCAGAGTATTAGCTTTACCACTGCAGGACGTAAAACGGCTTATGGTTTGTATTATCCACCCACCAATCCTCAGTTTCGGGCCAAAGCGGACAGTCTTCCGCCGCTGTTGATGATGTTGCACGGTGGTCCAACTGCGGAGGCGAGTTCTGCCTACAGCGGTGCAATCCAATTTTGGACCAGTCGTGGTTTTGCGGTATTCAATCTTAATTATCGCGGCAGCACCGGATATGGTCGTGAATTTCGTCGTAGTCTCTATGGCGAATGGGGGATCGCGGATGTTGAAGATGCTGTGCACGCTGCGGAATATCTCGTTGCGCAGAAGTTAGCAGATCCGCAGCAGCTCGCCATTCGCGGAGGTAGTGCAGGGGGGTTTAGCGTGTTAGCTTCGTTGGCGTTTCACGACACCTTTAAGGCGGGCACCAGTTATTACGGTATTAGTGATATCGAAGTGTTGGCGAAGGAAACGCATAAGTTCGAATCGCGCTATCTTGACCAGCTCATTGGCCCTTATCCTGAGCAGCAACAGACTTATCATGATCGTTCGCCGCTGTATCATTTGGATGGCTTGAACGAACCGTTATTGTTGTTCCAAGGCTTAGACGACAAGGTGGTACCGCCGAATCAATCGGAAATGATCTATAACGCCTTAGTGGAAAAGGGCGTACCAACGGCGTTTATTCCCTTTGAAGGGGAAGGTCATGGCTTTAGAAAACCACAGAACAATGAACTGGCACTGGAAACCGAACTGGCGTTTTATGGCAAGGTGTTTGGTTTTACGCCCGCTGGTGATTTACCGCCTGTACCACTAAAAAATGCGGCGGTACTGCCTCACTAGTTATCGTGGCAGCATTTACCAGAAAGCCCGTCAATGATGGGACAGTCGGGTGAATCGCCACCTTGGCATTGTGCCACTAAACCGCTCAACTCCTGATGCAGTGCCTGCAGGCGCTGCATTTTTTGTTCAAGCGCTTGCAGGTGTTCGCTGGCGAGCTTTTTAACATCGCTGGCACAGCGCTTAGGGTCGTGTTTCAGCAGCAATAAACTGCGGCATTCTTCAATACTAAAGCCCAATTCACGGCAGTGTTGTACAAACAGCAGTGACGACACTTGTTGCGCATTGTACTCACGATAGCCATTGGCGCCGCGGTTGCCTTTCACGAGGCCAATATCGTGGTAATAGCGAATACTTTTGACCGACATTGCGGTTTGCTCGGCGACATCACCAATTTTCATCATTTGACTCCTCAAGCGTAAGCTTTATGCGAACTGACGCATAAGTTGAGACTCGCAGCACAAGGTCGTGCTTGACTCTCCTGTTACTGGAGACTTTAACCTGTAATCCATCAAAGTTTCAAATATTGCCTAACGAGCCTGATGACTCCGGAGGTTAACCATGACGACCTATCAATTTCATATTGCGAATATGCATTGCGGCGGCTGTGCGCGCAAAATCAGCGCACTTTTTGCTGATGAACTGGATGTGAATGTCAGCACTGACGTTGACGCTAAATCACTTACACTTGAGCTCGGCGAGCAAGCCACGCTGACACAGGCACAAGCCAGAGAACGGTTACTGCAGGCAGATTATCAAGCCGAAGCGCAAATGCCTTCTGAAACTACATTGGCGCCGCAATGGCAACATTTTGTTGTTGCCGACATGAACTGTGGCCATTGTGAAAAGTCGATTCGAGCGGCGCTAGTTGATGCCGATGAAGTGAACGTCGATCTTGATACTAAACAGCTTGATGTCCTCAGCACGCAATCCACCGATAGCTTGCAACAGCTTATTCGAGAGGCGGGTTTCACACCGTCACCGTTAGTAGCGCCAACAACCGAAGCAAAATGGTATGAGTTTTTGGTGCCTGACATGAGCTGTGGTCATTGCGAAAAATCGATTCGTAATGCACTACAACAAGCGGACGAGGTGCAGGTGGATTTGGATAGCAAACGGGTAACCGTGCTTTCCGATCAGAATGCCGAGCAACTGCAGACATTGATACGCGAGGCGGGATATACGCCAGAGCGCATCGAGAAAAATTCCGCTCCAACGTCAGATGGTGCAGGCAACATCACTGCCAGTACCGCATCGGCCGCAGAAGTCGCTAGCGAGGAAGCGGCCAGCGCAGACACCCCATCTTCAACTGCAGCAAAAGCTGTGGCGAACGAAGAAAAGTTACTGCTGTTTGTACCGGATATGAGCTGCGCAAGTTGTGTCACCAAAATTGAAAAGGCATTTGACAGCGCGGGTGTAGCTGCGAGAGTCAATTTAGCGGATAAGCAAGTGTCGGTTGCCAATAGTATTGCGGCCGAACAAGCGCAGCAAATTCTGCAGTCTGCCGGTTATCGTGGCGAAGTGATTGAAAACGCTTCGGATGCTATGGCCGATAAGGCCGCACATGATGCCAAGGAATACCGCACCCGTGTAATACAAGCGATTGTGACACTTGGCGTGGGATTGCCGATGATGTTGTGGGGCTGGTTTGGCGGTGAGATGAGCGTTGAAAGCGATGCTTCACGACTTGGCTGGGGCATTGCCGCGATTATCTGCTTAGGGCTGTTAATCTACTGCGGCGGTCATTTCTTCTCTGGTGCTTGGCGGGTGCTTAAAGCCAAAAGTGCCAATATGGACACCTTGATTGCCGTGGGCACGGGGACTGCTTGGCTGTACTCTACCGTGGTGGTAATGGCGCCGCAGTGGTTTCCAGACGGGACTCGGCATGTTTATTTTGAAGCCAGCTTGATGATTCTGGGGTTGATTAACTTAGGTCATGCGTTGGAGTTACGCGCCCGCGGAAAAACCAGTGAAGCGGTGCAAAAACTGATTGGTTTACAAGCCAATACTGCCTGGTTGGTGGGGGATGATGGCGATCAGCAAGTCGCGATTGACAGCGTACAAGTCGGCGATGTGTTGCGCTTACGTCCTGGCGATAAAGTGGCGCTCGATGGCGAAGTTGTGAGCGGGCAATCTTTGCTCAATGAAGCCATGCTCACTGGTGAACCATTACCCGTGAGTAAAACCGCTGGCGAAATGGTCAGCGCCGGCACGATTAATGGCGATGGCAGTTTAACCTATCGCGTGACGTCGGAGCCGAAAGACACACGCTTAGCTAAAATCATTGCCCTTGTACAGGAAGCGCAAACCTCGAAAATGCCAATCGGGCGTCTTACCGACAAAATTGCTGGGGTGTTTGTCCCTGTGGTGATGTTACTCGCCTTGCTGGCGGCCGTGGTGTGGTATTTCATCGGGCCCGAACCTGCGTTATCTCACGCGTTGGTGGTCTTAACCAGTGTGCTGATTATCGCCTGTCCTTGTGCGTTAGGGTTGGCAACGCCGATGTCGATTATGGTGGCGGTAGGTCGCGCAGCGCAGATGGGCGTATTGATTAAAAACGGTGAAGCGCTGCAAACCGCCTCTAAAGTGAACTGTGTGGTGCTGGATAAAACTGGCACTGTTACTGAAGGCAAACCACGCGTGATGGCAGTGAACTGCTTTAGTGATGTGGCTGAGGCGCAGGTAATACAGGCAGTGGCTAGTCTTGAGCAGCAATCGTCGCATCCATTAGCGGAAGCTATGCTGCAAGCGGCGAAACGCCAGCAACAGCCGTTGCTTGAGGTGGCTCAGTTTGAATATCGTCAAGGACAGGGAATTGTTGGCGAGATTGATGCGGCGCAGTGGTTAATTGGGAATGAAAAATTACTGCAAGCGTTCGACATCGAGCTGGATGACGCAGCCAATGACGCGCTGAAGCAAGCAGCTGAGCTTGGACAGACGCCGGTGCTAGTGGCCAAAGACGGTCAACTGGCGGCGTTAGTCGCAATCAGTGACCCGCTACGGGAAGATGCTAAAGCGGCTTTGCAACTACTGAAGCAGCAAGGGAAACGGCTCGTATTGCTGTCAGGTGATAACGAACACACCGCTAACGCAGTGGCTAAGCAACTGGATATCGACCAGGTGATTGCTGGCGTGCTCCCAGATGAAAAACAGGCTTGGGTGCAGAAATTCCAGCAGCAGGGGGAGGTTGTCGCCATGGTGGGGGATGGCATTAACGATGCGCCAGCGCTAGCGGCGGCTGATGTTGGTGTCGCGCTGGGAACAGGTACAGAAGTGGCCATTGAAAGTGCTGATATGACGCTACTGACGCCAAGGTTAGAAAATCTTGCCGCAGGCTTTGCGTTATCAAAAGCGACGCTCAGTAATATTAAGCAAAACTTGTTTGGCGCCTTTATTTATAACAGTGTCGGGATTCCGGTCGCCGCTGGCGTGTTATACCCATTATTTGGTGTGTTGCTGAGTCCTGTGATTGCGGGGGCTGCCATGGCGCTGTCATCCTTAACGGTCGTGACCAACGCTAATCGTCTAAGGTTTAAAAAGCTGGACTAAATGCCATAGCGCCAAGGTTGCAAAACCCAGCCAACGCTGGGTTTTGCTGTTTCATAAGCGCGTGATAAATGAACTCTGCTAAGCGCAGCAAATGGCCCGGCATAGTTGATAATTCATATAGGGCTGTTATAGTGGCGCGTTTTGTGCGGGGTTGGCTTTAAACTTCGCATTACGCACACTTTGCAGCAAGAAACTGGGAATCCCTAACGTGATCACAACCGCTAACATCACCATGCAGTTTGGCGCTAAGCCGCTGTTTGAAAATATCTCCGTCAAATTTGGTGACGGTAACCGCTACGGCCTGATTGGGGCGAACGGCAGCGGTAAATCCACCTTTATGAAGATTTTGTCCGGTGAGTTGGAGCCCTCTGCTGGTAACGTGTCGCTGGATCAAAACGAACGTCTAGGTAAATTGAATCAGGATCAATTCGCGTATGAAGAATACAGCGTGATTGATACAGTGATCATGGGCCACAAAGAGCTGTGGAAAGTGAAACAAGAGCGTGACCGCATCTATTCTCTGCCTGAAATGACCGAAGAAGACGGCATCAAAGTGGCTGAGCTGGAGATGGAATTTGCTGAGATGGACGGTTACACCGCTGAATCTCGTGCCGGTGAACTGCTGCTGGGTGTTGGTATCGAGCTGGAACAACACTTTGGCCCAATGAGCGAAGTGGCCCCTGGTTGGAAGCTGCGTGTGCTGTTGGCGCAGGCGCTGTTCTCTGATCCAGATATCCTGCTGCTCGACGAACCAACCAACAACTTGGACATCGACACTATTCGCTGGTTGCAAGAAACCTTGAACCAACGTAACAGTACCATGATCATCATCTCGCACGACCGTTACTTCTTGAACTCAGTTTGTACCCACATGGCAGACTTGGACTACGGTGAGCTGCGCGTGTATCCAGGTAACTACGACGAATACATGACCGCTGCGTCACAAGCGCGTGAGCGTTTGGTAGCTGAAAACGCCAAGAAGAAAGCGCAAATTGCTGAACTGCAAACCTTCGTAGCGCGCTTCTCGGCTAACGCCTCTAAAGCGAAACAAGCCACATCTCGTGCACGTCAGATTGATAAGATCAAACTGGACGAAATCAAAGCGTCTAGCCGTGTTAACCCTTACATTCGCTTCGAACAAGATAAAAAACTGTTCCGTAATGCCTTGAACGTGGAAGCACTGACTAATGGTTACGATGAGCCGCTGTTTAAAGACTTCAACTTGATTGCTGAAGTGGGTGAACGCATCGCCATTTTGGGTGAGAACGGTGCTGGTAAAACCACGCTGGTACGCACCCTGATCCACGAACTGCCACAAAAATCAGGCACCATTCACTGGTCTGAAAACAGCTCAATTGGTTACTACGCGCAGGACCATGCTGATGACTTTGAAAACGACCTGAACCTGTTTGACTGGATGAGCCAGTGGCGTCGTGAAGGTGATGATGACCAAGCCGTTCGCGCGGTACTCGGCCGTATGCTGTTTGGCGCTGATGACATCAAGAAGTCTGTTAAAGTGTTGTCGGGTGGTGAGCAAGGTCGCATGATCTTCGGTAAGCTGATGCTGCAAAAACCGAACATTTTGGTGATGGACGAACCAACCAACCACTTGGATATGGAATCGATTGAATCACTCAACAACGCGCTGGAAATGTACGAAGGTACTTTGTTCTTCGTATCGCACGATCGTGCGTTTGTATCGTCACTGGCGAACCGTATTCTGGAAATTGCGCATGGTAACGTCCGTGACTTCAAAGGCTCTTATGATGAGTTCCTCGCCAGCAAAGGTATTGAAGGTTAATTCTTAACCTTGATAGAAAAGTCCCCGCCATTGAGCGGGGATTTTTTTGCTTCCTAGTGAGACAATCAGCGGATTCTGGTATACAAAGTCGCCTTTTTAACTTGGCCTTATTCAGTACAGCTAACAATTTAGCTACAAAACTGAACATTGATTGCATCAAGGCCGCAGAGTGTTTATGCTTCTAGCCGCTTTTCAAGAGCAGCAATGGATGCTGAATTAAACTCCAAAGCAAAACCTAAAAATATGAACAATCTGTAATATAGGTAACGCTTTTTATGTTATTTGCACGCACCTACCCATTGCGTCTTATGATTATTTTGCCGTTCTCATTTCTGTTTTTTATAGCAGCGGCTGTTTTTTGTTTTGTGTCCTACCAAAATAGCGAAACGCTCGCGCGCTCCATGGGCCATAGTGTTGCTCAAGAGCTGGGCAAACGCGTAGAGCAATACGTCGAAAGCCTCACCGAAGTTATGCCGGCCATTAGTGATATCAACTCCGCCGCTCTGTTAGATGGCAATTTATCGACAGCTAACTTGCAACAGAATGCCCCTTGGTTGCTGAGTCAACTCCGTCAGCACCAGCAGCTGAGTTTTGTCAGTGTCGCCATGATGGATGGCCGTTTTATTGCGGCATCAAGGCCTCCCAATGAACCTGAAAATATTCAGATCGCCAGCAATATAGAGAGTGATGACCGGCATCTTATCGGTTATGCGCCGAGCTTGGATGACCATTTTGGCCTAGCTGAAAATCATATACCTGGTCGTTACGATCCGCGAAAGCGGCCATTTATGCAGTGCGCGATTGCTCAACCGCTGCAGGCGTGTTGGGGGGAAATCTATCACTACCTTGATAGTGATAACTATGGCATCAGCCTTTCCAAAGCTGTGGTTCAGCCCGATGGGCAGCTGTTGGCTGTGGTAGCGGTGGATATTGCGCTGAATCGCCTTAATCAATTTATGGCCAAACTGGATATTGGCTATAACGGGTTAGCTTTTTTAACCGAACAACACAACGGTAAGTTGATTGCATCGTCTAACACGGCGCTGCTGCCAGTCAATGCCACTAATGGTGAGCCTTACCGTATTGCCAACCATCCATCGCCTTTGTTGCGGCAACTTCCGTCAATTGCGGCGACCGCGTACATTCCCAATAGCATCGAAGTTGATGGTACTAGCTATCTTTTGGAGGTGAAGCAGATAGATTTAGGTCTGCAACTCAGTTGGCAATTGGTGGTACTGCTGCCGGTTGACAACATTGCCGCACCGATTATGGCACAGGTACGTGCAACGATTTTCATCACGGCATTGTTACTGTTGTTGCTGATGTTTATCGGCGCAGCATTGGCGCGTAAAATTGCCGGTCCAATTGAAAATATTGCGGCTATGGCCAGTCACAACACGCTCAAGCAGTTAGCGGACTATCACACTGATAAGCCGACCTATATTGAAGTGGAATATCTGCGCGATAGTCTGGCGATGCTGGCGAAGGCACAGTTAAATTCGATCCAAATGCTGGAGCAGAAAGTGCATCATCGTACGCTCGCATTGCAACAAGCAAATGAGCGACTGACGAAGCTATCTGAGCAAGATCCGCTGACTGGCATCGCCAATCGGCGGGTCTTTGGTGAACGTTTAAAAGCGCTATGGCAGCAGGCCTTAGTGCAGCAGCAACCACTGAGCGTGATTTTATGCGATATCGATTACTTCAAAGCTTACAACGATAACTTTGGCCATCAGGCCGGAGATGTGGCGTTGAGAACGGTTGCGCAGCACCTGCAATCTTATGTGCAAGACAGCAGCGCATTAGTGGCGCGCTACGGTGGGGAAGAGTTTGCGTTACTGTTACCCAATACTGATGTAGTGCAGGCGGGGGCGTTGGCTGAAAAGCTGCGGCAAACTCTTGTGGAAAAAGCATTGCGACGTGATGATTTAGCGTTAGGCGTGGTCAGCATCAGTCTGGGGTACGCCAGTATCTGTCCATGCGAACAAGATGACATGAAATTGCTGGTAAAGCATGCCGACGAGCAGCTTTATTTAGCTAAAGCCAACGGTCGCAACCAAATACAACCGCCGCTTAGCAACGCCACGCATAATAACGTTTAGTGAAGGCATGGGCAGCGAAAAATTATTTATAACGCCTTGCATAATACGAATCACAATACAGATGCAGCGGTTATTTTCCTCTTGAGTGGAAATAACGACGCTCGTTTTCATTGCGCGTATATCTTACAGATATCTCTATTTTCGTTGGAAGCGCTCTGATGCGTCGTATTCCACGGCAACAACGTGAGTTCAGGCTCACTCTTGTATGCGAAAATTGACCAAATTTTTGCAATGCTACAAAGTGACTTCATCCTTTTTATAAAACAATAGTGGGCTCTTTAAGTGACTGAGTTTTTAGCTAGATGCGTCGCAGCGGTCTTATTCATGGTGTCAGTATCCGCACTTGCAAACGATTCACCCAAAGGCAAAGCATGGACGACAGTGTCAAAGCTACAAGGTGAGTGGCGAGGTGAAAGTACAGGGTTTGGTCAGACATCCCAAGTCCAGCATAAATGGGAGTTTGTGCTGGATAACAACTTCCTTCGCCTTACGACGATTTCAGTAACAAGCAATGCTATTGGGCAGTCTGAAAAGCATGAAGATGTTGGCTATATCAGTTGGAGCGACTCAGAGCGTGTTCTCAGATTCCATCAGTTTCTTAGTGAGGGCTTTGTGAATACATTCATAGTCAAAGCGGCTGAACCACCAGAGAAAGGAATTGATTTTATTCCAGAACACACCGAAGGAATGCCAACATTAAGCGTGGCAATGAGCTTGAGATTTACCCCTGATTCGTCATATGAGATGACCTTGGCGATGGGGAAAAAGGGGAGCGATTTGAAAACGTGTCAAACCATGAAAATGACGAAGTTTCCAGAATAGTCATCTCATTGAATCAAAACTAAATCGTGACACCAGCTAGCGCTGTGAGGCTAACGATCGAAGAACATCTATCTACGCACTACGCAAGCCGTTTAGATGCCGCTGTTAGCTAATCGCTCTGACATGGCTGCTAGCCCATCAATACCTTCAATGTCGGTCGGCTGCAGCGGCAATTTGAACAGCGGTAACTGACTGAAGCGCTGATCGATATCTGCCAGATGTTTCTGCTCTTGAATGCGGCGCTGCGCTAAAAACTCACCATCGGCGCTTTCCGGTAGAATACGATTTACCACAAGTCCAGCCAATGGCAGATGCTCCTGTTGTAGTGAGGCGACCGCACGACTCGTTTCTAAAATCGGTAATTTTTCCGGCGTCAGCACAAATAACAGCGCTGTTTTTTGCTTATCTAACAGGATTTCACGGGTACGCTGCAATAAGCGTTGTCTGGTCAGTAACGTCTCCGCAATGGCTTTGTTACGTGGGTCCATGCCCGCTGTAGCGTGCTCGGTTGGATCGTCAAAGGGATTGGTCACATCACGGCCGCTTTTGGGCGTCAGATGTTCCATCACCGCACCGAGTTTTTCGGAGCGTTCGTTGGCTTTCAACAGCCCTTGAGTCCATGCTGCCATTGCTTCCGGCAAGCTTAACAGGCGCAAGGTATGGCCCGTCGGCGCGGTATCGAAAATCACTAAATCATACTGCTGTTGTGCTAGTGCTATGGTTTTGGCAATGCGTTCCAGCAATGCCGCTTCTTGCGCACCAGGCGACTGGCGGGTTAAACGCATCTGACGTTCAATCTCGCTAAACATTTCCGGCCGAGTGAAGCGTTTTAGCTGGCTGGTGACTTGCGCTAGATGTTGTTCGACTTCATCGTCCGGGTCGATTTCCAGTGCATCTAAATTGGGTGCCATACGGGTTATGTGATTACCAATATGGCGGCCAAAGGCATCGCTCAGACTGTGAGCCGGATCGGTCGACACTAACAGGACTTTTTTATTGCGGTTAGCGGCGAGTAGCGCTAAGGAGCTTGAAACCGTGGTTTTGCCGACGCCACCTTTGCCGCCTACCCAAATTACCTGCTTATTGGTCAACGAATCCATTGCTTAGCTTTACCTTCAATTAACAGCACTTAAATTGATCAAGCGGAGAATGGGGCATCCCCATACGTTTATGCCAATCATGGAACTTTTCCAGCATGATGGGCTGCAATTCCAGCGTGTAATAACTCGCAGGATTGGGTACGCCCATCATTTCTGAAAAAATGAGTAACATGAAAAGATCGTCCTGCTCACGACGTGCGCGAGCCACTGCCGAACGAAATGGCGCATTATAGGCTTCTTCCGCAAACTGGCTGGCATCGCGGATCAGACGACGGATCTTTTCAAGTTTCATATAACGTTACTCTTTTGCTTCTGCGGCTTTACGCTCTTTAATCGTGCTGGTGAGCGTTGCGACACATTCTAACGTAATCACAATCGCAGCAATCAGCACCACTAAGTCGAGGGTAAACAGGAACCAGTCTTCCTTAACATAGAAGCCTTTTAACTGGATCACCAAGCCGGCAATGGTCATCACCAACAGGAACACCAATGGCGCTAAGGTATAGATCATTGGGCGGCCCAGTTTCACCAGCATAACGGTAATAACCAACAGGGTTAAACCGCCGAGTAGCTGGTTAGTGGTACCGAACAGTGGCCAAATTAACAAACCACCAGAACCGTCGCCGCCAGCACCAAAGGCCAATAACAAGCAGCTACCTACTGCTAGCAGGGTAGCAACTGAGCCTTTATTCATCCATGGCATGTTATAAATGCTGCCCCATTCTTGGAAGATATAGCGCTGCAGACGCAGACCTGTATCCATTGTGGTCCCGGCGAACAGCACCACCATTACCGTCAGTAGCGTTTGTGCCATGGTTTCATCTAGGCCAAGCCCAGATTCAAGAATATTGGCACCGCCACGGATAAAGGCGCCAACACCACCTTGACCAAAGGCATGGTAGACACTCTGCCAATCAGCAAGTGTGGCAAAACCCGCAGTGGTTGCGATGATGGCAGCCAATGCCAGTGAGCCTTCGCCGATGGCACCAAAGTAACCGACAAAGCGTAGGTCAGGTTCTTTATCCAACTGCTTAGAGGTGGTACCTGACGCGACCAAACCGTGGAAGCCAGAAATTGCACCGCAAGCGATGGTTACGAACAGTAGCGGCACTATGGACGGTGTTCCGGCGGGCACATCGGTGTTGAATGCTGGCGCTACGACTTCAGGACCAGAAATAATCACGGCACCGTAGAGCAGGCCTAGACCGATAAACAGCTGGATACCATTGATGTAGTCACGCGGTTGCAGCAACATCCACACTGGCAACAGTGAAGCGATAGCGGCATAGACGAACAGCAAAATAATCCAAGCTTCATTATCGCTTAGTGCACCAATGGTTTCCGGCAATGAAATCGGCATCATTGGGCCGATATAGATCATGCCGTATAAAGCGACTACACCAACGATGGAAACCACCAACAGATTGATGAGACGGCGATAGATCAACTGACCCACAATCAAGGCCACCACAATCGCGCCCCAGACTGGAATCGTCGCACTTGGAAAGTTAATTAGCTGCTTGGCAATTACGACTGCGAATACCGCGTTAACCATCAACAACACGAGGAAAATCACAATCATAAAGATTGAACGCGCGCGGCTGCCGATGATATCACCGGTGACTGCACCTATCGATTTTGCCTTGTTGCGGTTACTCGCCCAAATCGCCCCAGCATCATGCACCCCGGCAAAGAAAATGGTGCCGAGTGTCACCCATAAAAATGCGGGTACCCAACCCCAGATCACCGCAATGGCAGGCCCAATAATCGGTGCTGCCCCAGCTACTGAAGTAAAGTGATGTCCCCATAGGACATATTTATTGGTAGGAACATAGTCAACGCCATCACTCATTTCATGAGCGGGTGTGACAAAGTTTGGATCAACTTTAAATATCTTTTGGCAGATAAATTTGGAGTATACAAAGTAGCCTAATGCCATTGCCCCCAAACCCATCAACATGAGAAAAATCGCGTTCATCGGTATTTACCTCTGAGTGTTGTTTTTTGGTTATCAAAGATGATGTTAACGAATACTCCTTAGTGGCTAGAATCCGACCAAGGTCGAACACTCACTATTTCGCTAAGATATTGATCTCAATAATAGAGTATAGGTGAATTAGCAAATGCTAAATGTTAATGAAAAAGTTGCAGATTTGCTGCTGAGTAGACTTGTAACCAGTGAGGGAAATTGGTGGTTTATTACATCAAATGAGGTGGTGTTGCCGCGATTATGAAAAGTAATCGCGGCAAAATCGGATTTTAATGGCTAACTTCGACTTCGTAGCTAGTAAATTTACGAATATTAATCACGCCTGTATCAAACATCAGATACTGGCCTTTTATGCCGAGCAGGGTTCCGGAGACCTCCGCCGCCTTATCAAAATTATGTGATTTAATTTTTGTCGGAAATTGGGTGACAGGGTATTGAATGTCCGTAATGTTGGCGTTGAGTGGCTCGATAGCAAATTTGGCATTGTCGTCTAACTCATCAATGCGATGCTGAATTTTCGGCATTAACTCTGCGGCCAAGCTCGCTAAGTCCAGCGGTTGATTGTCGCCTTTGAGCATGGCTTGCC
This sequence comes from Shewanella mangrovi, assembly GCF_000753795.1. Lineage (GTDB taxonomy): Bacteria > Pseudomonadota > Gammaproteobacteria > Enterobacterales > Shewanellaceae > Shewanella > Shewanella mangrovi. Next base: position 208,852 of record NZ_JPEO01000003.1, on the reverse strand, counting down.
AATTGGTTTTATCGGCGATGAGTTGAGCTAAGGTAACTTCAATTAACCCTGATAGATAACGCGAATTAACTTTAAACAACGGCATACCCTGAGTAGCGCCCTGATCCAGCCAGCGCGTCGGTAATTGCGTGTGGCGGGTAATGCCCACTTTCTGCCCAGAGGTATTCGCTAGGTAAACATAATGTGGCACAAAGCAGTGGCTTAGGCCCCATTCTGGTTCACGGCAGGTGCCTTGTTCAAAATGGCAGGTTTCAGGCTTCATCACACACATGTCACAGCTGGCAAGTTTCTTCATGCAGACAAAGCAATGGCCTTGGGAGTAACTTTTCTTGGTGCGTTTACCACAATTGCAGCAATAGATGTTGCCGGTATGGATTAGCGTCAGTTGACTACCGATTAAGGGGTTAAGTGCGAGTGACTGCTCTGCGACGCGCAGATGGTATTGCGCAATACCGTCGTCACTCAGGCTTACTGCCATTTTATCCAGCGTTCCAATCATGTTTAGGCTCAATGGTGATGGTTGAAACTGCGCAGTCTATCAGGCTTCAAACAGCATTGTGATAGAAAAAAACGATTAGCTTTGCCGCTTTGGTTAGCGACTACGCAATTTGTCGATGACCACATCATCGCCAATGGCATAGAGTGCTTCAGTGAGTTGTTCCTCTTGAATCGCATCGGTGAGCTTGAGGCTTATGGTCGCACGAAAGAGGGCAATGCCAGTATGACTTGCGCTTTCAAACTTACTGCTAAACTGTTCGATGTTGATACCTAAGCTACTCGCTTTGTTGGATATCTCGCGCACTAAACCAGGGCGATCATAGGCGACTAAGCTCAGCGTGAGTCGCTTGCCGGGTTTACTGACGATACCGGCTGCTGCACTGGTCAGATTCATGCCTTCAATCGTTTCTAGTGCTTCAACTAAGTCATCCCAATGCTGCTCTTCGACTTCTAACAACACGATAGCGGCAAAGATGCCGTCAATATGACGTAATTCCGAGTCGAGCCAGTTGCCGCCATGGTGATTGACGGCGTTCGCGATTTGCTCAACCAAGCCTTTTCGGTCAGGAACTTGTAATGTAATGAGATATCGGCCCATGTTTTGCGAACTCCTGTATGCTCAAAGCGTTAGACGCTGTAACATTACTGTCATTTTTGCGTCATATAATTTAGCCTGCCCACATTAACCAACATGGGTGCAAGTTTTGCTGGCGTCCATTGTTACCACAGGCTGGCGATGAATCACAGTGGCAACGTTCACGAGTTTTATAATTGAGGTTTTCAATGGAACGTCAGGTTTCTGAGCCTGCCCCCTTAAAGCATGACATTTTACAAGCCAAGCGGGCTAACCGTCGGGCAATTAAGGATAAACTCACACAACTAGGAGTGTCTCTTGGCGGCATCATGGTGTTTGTTGCCTTGCTGCTGATCTTCTTTTATCTACTTTATGTCATAAAACCGATTTTTGCCTCAGCGTCAGTTACGCCAGCAGCAAATATTACACTGCCTAAAAGCGAGAGTGAGGTGTTGATGGTCGGCAGCGACGAACTTCACCACATTATGTACCGCGTAACGGAAGATGCTGCGGTCGATTTTGTTAATGTGGCGAAACAACAGGTGTCACATCAACAATTGCCTGTGCCCGATGGTGTGAGTATTGTCAGCAGCGCGCGTTCTATGCCAAGCCAGCAGCTATTCGCCTTCGGCTTGAGTAACGGCCAAGTATTACTGGGTAATGTCGATTTCAGTGTCAGTTACCCTAATAATCAGCGCGTGGTGTCGCCTAATATTCGCTATCCGCTTGGGGCTCCTTTATTGACGGTTGCAAATGAGCAGCAGCCGCTCAATCAGCTCGCTTTTGCCTATAACAAACAGCGCCTGAGTTTTATTTATCTTGATGCTACTCAGCATTGGCAGCTGTTGCGCATGGATGGTGAAGAGAACCTGCTGACCGAAGAAGTCGAATGGCAATCATCAAAGGCGCAACTGCCCGACACGCCTACCCATGTGACCAGCCAGTTGGTGACGCCTGATCAACAGCAAGCGCTGTTGCTGTCAACCAATAAAGCCTTTGTTTACGATGTCAAAGACGCCAGTAACGTTAGCTTGCTACAGGTGCTGAATCTTGAACGCGCCCATGCCAAGGTCACCGATTTTGAGCTGCTCGCTGGCGCGAGTTCGGTGCTGGTAAGTTATAGCGATGGCGTGGTAGCTCAATATTTTCAAGTAAACAGCGATAGTGGACGTCGTTACCAGTTCATTCGCCAATTTACCCACTTAGGCAAGATTGACGATCTCGCCAGCGAATACTACCGCCGCAGTTTTGCCACGGTGGCAGATGATGGCACGCTTAAGCTGCTATACACCACCAGTGAACGTGAACTATTAGCCGAAAAATTGCCGTTGCAACACGTACGAGCGTTAGCGTTCAGCCCTCGGGCTGATGCGCTGATAGCGGAAACGGCGGATAGCCTGCGTCTTTATGCAGTGAGCAATGCACATCCGGAAGTGTCCTGGAGTGCGCTGTGGCAAAAGGTCTGGTATGAAGGTTACCCAGAGCCACAATATGTGTGGCAGTCGACGTCTGGTTCAGATGATTTTGAAGCCAAGCTAAGTCTGACACCACTGGCATTCGGTACGCTAAAAGCAGCCCTGTATGCCATGTTATTTGCGACCCCCATTGCACTGGCTGGCGCCATTTACACCGCCTATTTTATGTCGGCGCGGATCCGTTCCGTGGTTAAACCGACGATTGAAATTATGGAAGCCTTGCCAACGGTAATCCTCGGTTTTCTTGCGGGATTATGGCTGGCACCGCTGGTGGAGTCTCATCTTCCTGGGCTTCTGTTATTGCTGATTTTAGAGCCAATAGCGGTGCTATCGGTCGCGTTTGCTTGGTCGAAAGCGCCTGCCGTTGTAAAGCAATGGCTGCCAGATACTTACCAAGAGTTATTGTTGATCCCCGTGGTGTGTGTGGTGGCTTGGCTAAGCTTTAGCTTAAGCCCGCTTGTTGAGCTGTGGCTGTTCCATGGTGATAGCCGCCTGTTTATTACCAATACGCTTGGACTGAGCTTTGATCAGCGGAATGCGTTGGTGGTGGGTATTGCGATGGGCTTTGCCGTCATTCCAACCATTTTCTCGATTGCTGAGGACGCCATCTTTTCCGTCCCACGACATTTGTCTAACGGCAGTTTGGCGTTGGGTGCAACCCCTTGGCAAACGTTAACGCGCGTGGTGTTGTTGACCGCGAGCCCAGGGATTTTCTCTGCGGTGATGATGGGATTGGGGCGCGCAGTCGGTGAAACCATGATTGTACTGATGGCGACGGGGAATACTGCCATTATGGATTGGAGTATTTTCCAAGGGATGCGCACCTTGGCGGCGAATATTGCGGTGGAAATGCCCGAGTCTGCCATTGGCAGTTCTCATTATCGCGTGCTGTTTTTGGCGGCCTTTGTGTTGTTCCTGTTTACCTTTGTATTCAACACCATTGCCGAGCTTGTCCGTCAGCGCTTGCGCGAACGTTATAGCTCCTTGTAATACAAGAGGTAATTAAAAGGCCACCTATGTTTAACCAATTTATCGATACTAGGAAGCAAGCTTAATGGGTAGATGGTTCAAGTCTGGTTCCCCTTGGATCTGGATGACAGGATCAGCCGTCAGCGTCAGCTTAATCGCGGTGCTGGGATTGCTATTGCTGATCGCTTGGCGCGGCTTAAGCTATTTTTGGCCGGCCACTATCTACCAATGGCAGATGCAGGATGATGCGGGCAAGGCCTACACCTTGATTGGGGAGATTCATGATCAGGAGCAGGTGCCTGTCGAACGTCTCACAGCGGCGGGGTATCACTTCGACGATGATAGCGGTGAATTTATTACGCGCTATTTGGTCAAAACAGGTAACCGCGAATTTGTCAGCCTCGATTTTCGTTGGATTCTGGCCAGCAATATTATCAGTCGCAGTGCGCCCGAAAATGTGGCGGTATTTGAACGCAGTAAGAACGGTAATTTTTACGGTGTGCCACAGCGAGTGCTTGAAAATGGCAAGGAGATTGCCAGCGATGATGTTGCCACTGTCCTTGAACAACATATTGCACGTGCAGTGGCATTAAATGAGCAGGCGGTTGATTTACAGAAACACGATATCGGCGCGATTAACTACCAAATGGAACGTTTACGCCTTAAATCGCGTAAATATGAACTCAACAACGAGTTGACCGACGCGCGTAAAGCCGAGCTTGCCGCTGAACAGCAAACTTTACAACAGCAATATCAACAGCTCGAGCAGCAATTGTTTGCACTGCGGGCAGATGCGGCGCGTGACGCCGTGGTGGTAAAGGACATGCGCGGGCAGGACGTCACCCTGAGCTTGGATACTGTACTTGATGCTACCTATGTTAATCGTCTTTCTACCATGCAGAAGTTAGCGACATGGTTTAGCCGCGTTGGCCATTTTGTTAGTGATGAACCAAGAGAAGCAAACACCGAAGGTGGCGTATTTCCGGCGATTTTCGGCACTGTGTTTATGGTGCTGTTGATGGCAGTTATTGTCACCCCTTTTGGCGTGATAGCGGCTGTATACCTGCATGAATACGCTCATAAAGGTTGGTTGACCCGTATTATTCGAATTGCAGTCATTAACCTCGCTGGCGTACCGTCGATTGTTTATGGCGTATTTGGTTTAGGGTTCTTTGTTTATATGCTCGGTGGTTCAATCGACCGATTGTTTTATCCCGAAGCATTGCCATCGCCAACCTTTGGTTCGCCCGGCATGTTGTGGTCTGCGTTAACCTTGGCGATTTTGACACTGCCGGTCGTAATTGTGTCGACAGAAGAGGGATTAAGTCGCATTCCGGCATCGGTAAGGCAGGGCAGCTTAGCGCTTGGTGCCACAAAGGCCGAAACGTTGTATCGCATCATCTTACCGATGGCGAGTCCGGCGATTATGACCGGGTTGATTTTGGCCGTAGCGCGGGCTGCGGGCGAAGTCGCCCCCTTGATGTTGGTCGGGGTGGTGAAACTGGCACCTAATTTACCGGTGGATATGAACTTCCCATTTGTGCATTTAGAAAGAAAATTCATGCACTTAGGTTTTCATATCTATGATGTCGGCTTTCAAAGCCCCAATGTCGAAGCGGCGCGGCCATTAGTGTACGCCACCTCGTTTCTGTTGGTGACAGTGATTGTGACGCTAAACCTAACGGCGATTAGCGTTCGTAACCATTTACGCGAGAAATATCGCTCGCTGGAAAACTGATTGGCGTGAGCCAACTGGATAGGATTAAAACCGCTTATGATCTCAATTGATTCCGCATTGACCCATACTGGCAAAGTGGATCTACGCAACCTTACGCCACAGCAAACGGCGTTGGAGATCAACGGCCTGAACTTGCACTATGGTGATAAGCAGGCGTTGTTTGATGTGTCGATGAAAATTCCGCGCAAGCAGGTCACCGCCTTTATCGGTCCCAGCGGTTGTGGTAAATCGACATTGCTGCGCTGCATCAACCGCATGAATGATCTGGTCGACGATTGCAAAATCAGCGGCGAGGTATTGCTTAACGGCCACAATATCTACGACAAAAAGGTGGATGTCGCAAAGTTGCGTCGTAATGTTGGTATGGTGTTTCAGCGTCCAAATCCATTTCCAAAATCAATTTACGAAAACGTGGTGTATGGCTTGCGTTTGCAAGGCATTAATAACCGTCGAGAATTGGATGAAGCATGTGAGCGGTCACTCCGCGGTGCCGCCATTTGGGACGAGGTGAAGGATCGTTTGCACGATAATGCCTTTGGCTTATCTGGTGGTCAGCAGCAGCGTTTGGTGATCGCCCGTGCGATTGCTATTGAACCGGAAGTGTTGCTGCTCGATGAACCAACATCGGCGTTGGACCCAATTTCAACCCTGACCATTGAAGAGTTGATCACTGAGCTAAAATCACGTTTTACCGTGGTGATTGTGACCCACAATATGCAACAGGCGGCGCGGGTGTCAGATCAAACGGCGTTTATGTATCTCGGTGAACTAATTGAATACGCCGATACCAACACCATTTTCACCACCCCTAAAAAATCTAAAACAGAGGATTACATCACTGGTCGCTACGGCTAAGTGTTGATGACAGAGGCAGAGGAACAACAACATGGATAATAAACAACTCACCCGTCATATCTCTGGTCAGTTTAATGCTGAACTGGAAGACATTCGCAATAAAGTGCTGGCGATGGGCGGTCTGGTTGAACAGCAATTAGAGCAGGCATTAGATGCTTTAGGCTCGCTGGACGTAGAGCTGGCACAAAAGGTAATTGAAGGCGATCATCGGGTCAACGGCATGGAAGTCGATATTGACGAAGAGTGCACCCGCATTATTGCCAAACGCCAACCAGCCGCAAGCGACTTACGCTTAGTGATCGCGATTTCTAAAACCATTGCGGATTTAGAGCGCATTGGTGATGCTTGCGTGCGGATTGCCAAAGCGGCAATGGAAAAACGCAGCAATCATCAGCAGCCTTTATTGGTGAGCATTGAAAGTATGGGGCGTCATGCCACACGCTTGCTGCATGCAACGCTTGATGCGTTGGCGCGTATGGATGTTGATTCAGCGATTGAACTGCATAAAGAAGATGCCAAGCTTGATAGTGAATATGAAGGCATTATTCGCCAATTGATGACCTACATGATGGAAGATCCTCGCTCAATCCCAGGGATTTTAGATGTTCTGTGGGCGGCACGAGCTGTAGAGCGTGTCGGTGACCGCTGTAAAAATATCTGCGAATACGTCATTTATTACGTCAAAGGGCGTGATGTCCGCCATGTCTCTTATGAAGAGATGGAAAAGGACTAATCCTGCTGTTCAGCAATTGCTAATTGCAACGCCGCCGTTATGGCGGCGTTATCATTTGTGCGGAATAACGTGCTGACATAAAAGCGTTATAGTCAATTTGAGCGGCAATGCTAAGATAGCGTTCCAGCATCTTGCTCATTCTATTTTGAGGTTTTCATGAAGCGTACCCTGATCCGCGGTTTACTCAATGTACTGCCTATGGCACTTAGTCTGTGGTTGTTCTGGAGTCTGTTTGCATCGCTGGATGAGCTGGGTAAGCTGATGTTGTCTACCGTAGGGCAGCAGTCGTTATTTACCGGGGCCGGTTTCCTGTTGGTCGTGATGCTAGTGTTTATTGCCGGTTTACTGTTCTCGGTTAGCCCCATTGTCTGGCTGTGGAATTGGGTTGAACGACAACTGATGCGTTTTCCACTGTTTAAATCTGTCTATGGCAGTATTCGCGATATTGCATCACTGATGAATCGCGACCCTTCAAAACCCAAAAATCAGCAAACAGTGTTGGTGAAGCAAGCGAATGGTGGCTATGTCGTCGGCTTTATTATGACCGAGACGGCACCACAGCCCTTGCTGGATGCATTACCCGAGGGGGAATGGGTACCGGTGTTGTTTCAGCTCTCTTATCAAATGGCGGGGGTTACCAGTCTGGTCAAACGTGAAGATTTGATTATGGTGGACTGGTCGTTCGAAGAAGCTATGCGCTTTAATCTGACGGCGGGAATATCGAAACCGGCGGATGAAAACGGCGAGCAACATTGATATCGAACCCATTTCCACATGCTTGCGAACAGTGCCAACGAGCGTTTGCTGTGCTGACAGATTGCTGTAAAAGTACGCAACTAACATGAGCCAACGCTAGTCAATTGGCGCTTTTGTAGTATCAACCGCCCCAATTAGCGCAAAAATGTGTATAATCCGCTACGTATTATTTAAAAAAATGCGTGCAATTACGCCTGTGAGCCGACCTGTTGACCTTGGCTCCTGACCGCCAACATCAATCCACGGTTGGCTTTCTTTCCCATTTCTGGAGCGATAGCTCTGCCGCGGGAAAGAGGATGTCGTCGCGGTTGCACATAAAAACGATTAACCCAAAAGGCAGAAAGTTGGTCGCCTTGCTTTACTTAATAAATAGGGCTTGCCAGCCGTATTTGAGACAAGTTGGGCGATCTTTCAACTAATGGGAGTGTTCATGTCTTTTAAAACCAGTATTAATGGGCCGGTGTTTTATCCATCGGTAATATGTCTTTTTGCGCTAGTGATGATCGGTGTTATTTGGCCGAACTCAGCGCAAGCAGTATTTGACAGTGTCCAAAGTTGGCTACAAATAAAAGCCGGATGGCTTTATATCCTTGGCGTAGCCGGATTTCTAATTTTTATCGTTTTCATTATGGTCAGTCGCTACGGCGACATTAAGCTTGGCCCAGACCATTCCGAACCCGATTACAGCTATGGTACCTGGATTGCCATGTTGTTCTCAGCTGGTATGGGTATTGGTCTGATGTTCTTTGGTATTGGTGAGCCAGTGATGCACTTCTTGGCGCCGCCGGATGCAGATCCACAGACCTTAGAAGCAGCCAGAGAAGCGCTTAAGATCACTTTCTTCCACTGGGGCCTGCATGCGTGGGCTATCTATGCCGTAGTGGCGCTGAGCCTAGCTTACTTCAGTTATCGGCATAAACTGCCGTTGCTGCCGCGTAGTGCACTCTATCCGCTGATTGGTGATCGAATTTACGGTCCTATTGGACATACAGTAGATACGTTAGCCGTGATTGGTACTGTGCTTGGTGTCGCGACCTCGCTTGGTTTTGGCGTAGCGCAGGTAAACTCTGGATTGCACTATCTGATTGGTGATAGTTTGCCGATCTCGCCCGGCGTTCAAGTTGGGTTGATTGCCATCATTACCTGTCTGGCCACTATCTCAGTGGTAACTGGTGTTGATAAGGGGATTAAAATCCTCAGCGAACTCAACATGGGACTGGCCTTTGTGCTGATGGTGTTTGTGCTGTTAGTGGGTCCTACTGTGGATCTGTTGCAACACTTTGTACAAAACACCGGAGCATATCTCAGCGATATCGTGAACAAGACTTTCAACTTGTATGCCTATCAGCAGAAGAATGACTGGCTGGGTGGCTGGACACTGTTCTATTGGGGCTGGTGGATTTCTTGGTCACCATTCGTCGGAACCTTCATTGCACGTGTATCTCGTGGCCGTACCATTCGTCAGTTCCTTGTTGGGGTGATGTTTGTCCCCACAGGTTTTACCTTCCTATGGATGACTATTTTTGGTAACTCCGCCATTGATGCAATTATGAATCAAGGTGCGCAGTATCTGGCTGATGCCGTGTCATCTGATGTGTCAGTGGCTCTGTTTACCTTCTTTGAACATCTGCCACTATCTGGCTTACTGTCGATTCTGGGCGTATGTCTGGTGGTGACTTTCTTTGTTACCTCTTCTGATTCTGGCTCATTAGTCGTGGATAATCTGACCTCCGGCGGTGATGAAAACGCCCCTGTTTGGCAGCGCGTATTCTGGGCTGTGGGCGAGGGTGTTGTCGCATCTGCCTTGCTGCTAGCGGGTGGACTTAAAGCCTTGCAAACAGCCTCTATTGCCAGTGCTATGCCGTTTTTGATTGTGATGATCCTGATGTGTATCGGGTTATTTAAGGCGCTCAAAGATGACCGCTTGAAACTGATGAGTGTCAGGTTACATAACTCGACCGTGCAATACACCAAAGCTAGCGTACCCTGGCAGGAACATTTAGATGTGTTGATTTCCCATCCTACCTACAGTGAAGCGCGTGCTTATCTCGATAAGATTGCCGAATCGGCACTAACAGTGGTAGAAAAGGAGTTTAAACAACGCGGTATTGAAGCTGAGTTGCAATACGATAACGATAATGATCGTATTCGACTTATTCTCGACGGCTCTGAACAGCAAACTTTTGTTTACGCCTTGCGAGTAAGAAGTTATACCTTACCGGGGTTGTCTGACGATAACGATAAAAACTATTATCGCGTCGAGGTATTTCTTGAGCATGGCGGGCAGTATTATGACGTCATGGGATACACTGCGGAACAGCTGCAGGCTGACGTTGTCACCCAGTACGAGAAATACCGCCACTATCTGCATCTTTCGAGTGCAGAATATGTGAGCCTATAATCCATCGCTGTTAGGACAGACTTTTACATGGCAACAAGTAAGTTAGATCAAGTGTTGGCACAAGCCAGAGAATACAAAGCGTCACGAGAGCAGGGCTATCGTGAAAGAGCGCTGAAAATGTATCCTTGGGTGTGTGGCCGTTGTGCGCGCGAGTTCACTCATAAAAACTTGAGTGAGTTGACTGTGCACCACAGAGATCATAACCATGACAATAACCCAAGTGATGGTTCTAATTGGGAATTGTTGTGCTTGTATTGCCATGATAACGAACATGCGCGTTTCGAAGAGTTAGTGCAATATGGCGATACCCGCGAATCGGCTCAGTCAGCTGCGACTTACAGTCCTTTCGCGGGTTTAAAAGATATGTTGGCTAAAAAATAACGAGATTACATTTAAGTAATTGATAAACAACTAAACATAATATTTCTGTCAGCACTTTTCTTCGCAATTAGAGCGGTCTGTATCACGTTTTAAGTTGTTGTGGTCGAAAAGTGGGCAGAGTTTTTGTAACAAAGTCTGTTTTGCTGAGGTCGGTCATTGGCTTGACCCGCCTGAGCCAATATACTTTGCACTTTAAGTATTACAACAACTATGGAAGCAAGTGATATGACTCTTGGTTCAGCTAAGGTGAGCAAGACGCATTCGTTTATGACGGTGTCGCTTATCGAATTGTGGGAACGTTTCGGTTATTACGGCATGCAAGCCCTCATCGTGTACTTCATGGTACAACGGTTAGGTTTTGATGATGTACGTGCTAACTTGGTATGGAGTGCCTGTGCTGCATTGATCTACGTGTCGCCAGCAATTGGTGGTTGGGTCGGTGACAAAATCTTAGGCACCAAACGTACCATGTTGTTAGGTGCTGGTATCCTGTCTCTCGGTTATGCACTGATGACAGTCCCTACCGAAAATACCTGGTTCCTATTTTCAGCACTTGGTGTCATCGTGGTTGGTAACGGTTTGTTTAAACCTAATGCCGGTAACCTCGTTCGTAAAATCTATGAAGGCGATGATTCTAAAATCGACAGTGCCTTCACTATCTACTACATGGCGGTAAACGTTGGTTCTACCATTTCCATGTTGTTGACTCCTTGGATCAAAGACTATGTCAATGAGGCCTACGCTGGTACTCATTACGGTTGGCATGCCGCTTTTGCTGTTTGCTGTGTGGGCTTGTTGGTTGGTTTAGCGAACTATGCATTAATGGCAAAAACGCTGAAAATGTACGGTTCTGAGCCTGATACTCGTCCAGTAGACAAGAAGAAACTGGGGACTGTGCTGATTCTAGCACTGGCGTCAGTTGCCTTGTCTGCCATCATCCTCGAATACCAAACATTGGCACGTATCTTCGTATACATTGCCGGTATTGCGGTATTGGCGATTTTTGTTCACTTGATCCGTAACAGTGAGCCAAGCGAACGTGCGGGTTTGATTGCGGCGTTAGTGCTGACAGTACAAACCGTGTTCTTCTTCGTCTTCTATCAACAAATGTCGACTTCTCTGGCGCTGTTCGCTCTGCGTAACGTGGACTGGGAATTCGAAATGTTTGGTATTCACTTGTGGACATGGTCACCTGCACAGTTCCAAGCGCTGAACCCAATCTGGATTATGTTGTTGAGCCCATTGTTGGCGTGGTTGTATGCCACCGCGGGTCGTAATAACAAAGATTTGTCGATTGCCGGTAAATTCGCACTGGGTTTTGCGGTCGTGGCATTGGGCTTCTTCATCTACGGTGTTGCTGGTCAATTTGCCGTTAATGGTAAGACCTCATCTTGGATCATGATCTGGGGTTACGGTGCTTACTCATTAGGTGAGTTGTTGGTGTCTGGTTTGGGGCTGGCGATGATCGCACGTTATGTACCTGCTCGTATGGGCGGCTTTATGATGGGGGCGTACTTCGTGGCTTCTGGTATTTCTCAATACTTGGGTGGTGTAGTCGCAAACTTCGCTAGCGTACCAAAAGATGTGACTGACCCAGTACAAACCCTGGAAATCTATACCAGCCTGTTCAACAAGCTAGGTATTGCTGCGGTAGTGTGTACTGGTATCGCGCTGGCGGTACTGCCATTGATGCGCCGTTTGACTGAAACTCACCATTCACATGCAACTTCCGCTGCTGAATCTTTAGCAGATGTGAAAGCGGAACAGTAAGTTTGATGTTTGATAAAAAGCTGCCTGAGGGCGGCTTTTTTTATCGCCAAAAAAGTAGGGGAGCAACCGCTGTAGAGGTTTTCCTTGTGACATTACAGCGGTTTGCATACCCTTATTCCCTTAATGAGGTTTAGTAAGGTATTTCTATGGATAGCCAATTAGCGCTGGTATTGAAAAACTGGCTAGCGCTTGACCCTGATCAGGCCACAAAAATGGAGTTGGCCAAATTAATCAACGCTGGTGATGAACAGGCATTACGTCAGCGTTTTGATGGGCGTTTGGCCTTCGGTACTGCCGGGTTGCGAGGCGTCGTTGGCGCTGGACCAACGCGTATGAACCTATTGGTCATACGTCAAACGGCTGCCGGGTTAGGGCAATATTTGCTTAATCAATTGGCAGATGCCGCGGATCGCGGCGTGGTGATTGGTTACGATGGCCGTCCCGATTCTCTGCGGTTTGCTCATAACACAGCAGAAGTGCTTTGCTCGTTGGGGATCAAGGTCTATCTGACTAATCAAGTTTGTCCAACGCCGCTGGTGGCGTTTGGCGTTAAGCATCTCAATGCGGCGGCAGGCGTCGTTGTCACGGCAAGCCATAATCCACCGGAATATAATGGCTTTAAAGTTTATTGGGAAAACGGCGCGCAGATTATTCCGCCACACGATGCTGGCATTGCGGCTTGTATTGAAATGGCAGCGACGACTGAAGTCCGCACACTCGCGCTCGAGAAAGCGGAAAAGCAGCAACTATTGCAGTGGTTGGACGATGACTTTTTTAGTGCTTATCAGCAGGCGGTCGCCAGTTCCGAATTGCTGCAATCAACTGCGCAGAAAGATGAGATTGTGATTGCCTATACGGCCATGCACGGTGTCGGTGCCGATATGGCAAAACGATTGTTAGCGCAGGCTGGTTTTGACAAGGTCTATTCAGTCGCCGCGCAGGAACAGCCCGACGGTAGCTTCCCTACCGTAAAGTTTCCTAACCCTGAAGAACCAGGGGCAATGGATTTAGTGATTAATGAAGCGCGCAGACATGATGCGTTAATCGCATGTGCGAATGATCCTGATGCCGACCGCTTAGCGGTCGCGGTGAAGCGTGGTAGTGATTATCAGCAGCTCACCGGTGATCAAGTCGGCTTATTGCTTGGGCATTATCTACTGAGTAAAGCGACGCCACAGCAGCGTTTGGTGGGGACGACGATTGTGTCTTCTTCTATGTTGGCTGCGGTCGCACAAGCCGCTGGCGGCAAGTGTTTTACCACGCTGACAGGCTTTAAGTGGCTGACCAATGTGGCGATGCAGCAAGAAACGGCTGAGCAGCAATTTTTGTTTGCCTACGAAGAGGCGCTTGGCTACACCATTGGCACATTAGTGCGCGACAAAGATGGCTTAACCGCATTGCTGGCATTTGCACAGTTAATGGCAGAATTGGTCGCACAGGATAAAACCTTATGGCAGCACTTGGACGAAATTTATCGCCAGCATGGGATGTATCTCAATAAACAAGTGAGTATCGCCCTATCAGCTGATACGGCCGACATCGGCACTAAGCTACGTAATGAACCGCCAGCCGTAATCGCTGGTATTGCGGTGGTGGCCATTGAGGATATCAAACGTGGCGTCCGTATCGATGTCGACGGCGAGCAAGCGTTAGATTTACCCAAAAGTGATGTGCTGGTTTACCACTTGCAGGATCAATCTCGCGTTGTCGTGCGCCCATCGGGAACTGAACCTAAGCTCAAATGCTATTACCAAGTGGTACAGACGTTGGGGGATGACACTTACGCGGTCGCTGAGGTCAAAGGTAGTGAGCGGCTGAACAAGTTGATTAGTCAACATCAACATTCCTTGTTGGGTTAGTCACTCATCGTCATCATGCAAAAAGCAGAGCTTCAGCTCTGTTTTTTTGTCACTGAATGGCTGATTTTTGCGCAATATCAACGAGCTGAGCGACGAGCGTCATAAGCTGGTTTAAGGTGCTATCAGGAAATCATTATGGCGTTATTACGTACCAGTCTGACTCATCCGCTGCAGATCGCCACTGTCCAAGCGAGCGCTGATGTCGGCCGTATTGGCATTACCTTTTGTCCGGGCAAGTATGATCCGTGGGCTGCGACAGGTGGCTGGCAGCGAGATCTGTCGTTAGATATCGCTGCCATTAAACACTGGGGCGCAGCAGCTGTGCTCACGCTGGTGGAGCAACATGAGCTCATCAGTCTTAAGGTGGCAGATTTAGGCGCTGAGGTACAAAGGCGCGATATGCAGTGGCATCATCTTCCGATTGCTGATTATTCGGTTCCCGGCGCGGCGTTTGAAACGAGTTGGCAAACCGAGGGCCTGCATTTACGCCAGTTATTGCGACAGCAGCGGGATATCGTGGTGCATTGCAAGGGCGGTTTGGGGCGAGCAGGAATGATAGCTGCACGCCTGTTGATTGAACTTGGCACTCCGGTAGACGAGGCGATTAAACAGGTGAGACAGCAACGACCTGGAGCAATAGAAACGTCAGCGCAATTGGCGTTAGTACGCAGTTACTCTGCATTATCGGATGATGTTTGATGCTGGGCGCTAATTCCTTCTCTGAAGAGGATCGCATCGATACGTTACAATGGCAGCGAATCGGCAGCGCTCTTGGCAGTAATCCGGCAGGCGTCTATCAGGATGCACTAGGCGCTCGTTACTATGTCAAAACCCTTGAATCACCTCTACATGCTAAAAATGAATGGTTAGCCGCACAGCTTTATCGTTTAACGGGCGCGCCGACCTTAACCTATTTACACGCGTGCGATCCCTGTCAGGTTGTAACGCGCTGGCGACCATTACAAAAGAAATCGATAGCACATTTTGATACAGAAGAACGGGCTTTGGCGTGCCACTGGTTCGGAGTGCATGCTTGGACGGCCAACTGGGATGCAGTAGGGCTTCACGGTGATAATCAGGGCGTGGACGATAATGGTAGTGTGCTGACGTTGGATTTAGGTGGCGCATTATTATTTCGAGCGGGTGGCGATCCCAAAGGTGCGGCCTTTACTGCGCAGGTCGGGGAAATTGAATCGCTACGGTTTGCAACCGATAACCCGATGGCAAAGTTACTGTTCGCCAATATGAGCGTTCAACAATTAATCTCCGCCATAGAAGTGGTTACTCACTTGGCTGATGAACTGATTAGCGCCACATTGCTTCAATGTGACGCGAGCGCAAAACTGGTCGATAAACTCCTTGCCCGTAAAACGGATATGGCGAGGCAGCTGTCGCAACTTAGCTAACTATGTGTCGGTAAGGGTGTCAGTCTCGTTTGTGAGGAACAACAAACGCTGGATAGCGCTTGTTGCAACATACACCTAGCAGAGTTTAGCGAGTTGATTTAGCAGATGTGATTTACTTTCGGCAATCGCTATCTGTTCGCTTAGCACATCTTTTAGGATCTGCTCAGTCGTAAGTGGATTGGCCAGCACTACCCGTAAAACTGTGATGCTCTGGCGCTGATAATAAGCTGGTTGCAAACGGGTGCGCGACACAAACGATTTACCCTGTTCGCGTTGTGCTTTTTGCACGGTTTGGGTTAACTCATCGAGTAGCGTGTTTATCTGCGCTACTTTTTGCCATTGTTGTTGCTGTACCGCATCATTGAGTGCTTGCTGAACTTTCTGTGGCACATAACGATAGGTGAGCAGACATAATTCAGGTTCACTTATCAGTTCAAAGTCAGGATGCTGTTTAATCAATTCGGCAAAATAGTGCGCTTTTTCGAGCGAATTATTAATCAAAATCTCGTAGCCTTGCCGGCCGATAATCTGCAAACAAGCATGCACCAACATTGCCATTCCTGGCCGCGAGCCTTCTAACGTTTGACTACCCAAATCTTTGGAACCGCGACGTAAAATATATTCCGCGTGGTGCACAATCGCTCGCGCAAGTTCTGGGTCTTTAAATATCACCATGCCTGCACCCATTGGCACATATAACTGCTTATGCGCATCAATGGTAACCGAATCAGCGTGTTCTATTCCTGCCATCAGCTGGCGATATTTGGTGGACATTAGGCTGGCGCCGCCCCATGCCGCATCGACATGGAAATGGCATTGTAACTCTCGCGCTAGCTCGGCGAGCTCATTTAGCGGGTCAACATTGCCAGTCTCAGTCGTACCAGCAACGCCAACGATTGCCATGACGCGTACACCTTGTTGCTGCAGTGTTTGCGCTGTTTCACGCATTGCAGTGACATCGACGCGGTTATTCGCGTCGGTCGCGACGGCAACGATATTCTTGCGGCCAATCCCCAACAGATCGGCGGCTTTGCCTAGCGAATAGTGACCACGTTCAGACACTAAAATCGCCAGATCTTGCCAACCATAATGGCGTAGTCCTGCGAGTAGACCATCTTCTGTGACGCCGGCAAAATCGCCATCGGCCTTCAAAAGACGGTTACGGGCAATCCAAAGCGCAGTGATGTTCGCCACGGTACCACCGGAGCAAAACGCACCAAGAGAATGATTTGCGCTGTGCATCCAACGCTGATAAAAATTTTCTCGTTCACCATAAATTAAATGGTGCATCATCCCGAGTACTTGTCGTTCTAACGGTGTAAAGGCTTTCGAGGTCTCGATTTTGACCAGATTCTGATTGAGCCCGACCATCATCTTTGACAATGGCAGCACAAAGTAGGGTAAAGCAGAGGTCATATGGCCGATGAAACTTGGCGCCGCGGTATGGACCGAATGGGCAATCAAGGTTTGCATCATCTCTTCGGTATAGTCCGAGACAAACTTAGGATCATCGGGAATTTCAAAGGCGCGGAAATCTCTTTCCACCTGATGCAGCGGCTTCTCTAACGCCACAATACTCTGGCTGAGAAAGCCTTCGAGATCCTCAGAAAGCGCTTGTTCAATCTTACTCAGCGTTGATTCCGGCGCTTCAGGCACCGTAAAAATACGCAACAAGCTTTCTTCAGAAGCCGTTGCTTTACGTGATTTGCTGGCAGACATGGATTGAACTGTTCTCGCAATAGCGCCTTTGTGAGGCCTAAGAATGGGGGGACACTTTACTGCAAGCCATTTACCCATACAAGCGTTGCAATAGCAAGCAGGACGCTGAATGGCGAAAAAATAAAGGCTGGAAAACCCAGCCTTTATTGAAAATTAGACTAATGTCTAACGCTTAGCAGCCCCGTTTTCCTAAACACCAAACTGCGGCCACATTACTGGCGGCTCGGTGTAAGTTCGGTTTGGCATTCGCGAGTGCTTGTTGCAGATCCGATGCTGCGGGAATGATATCAAAGATGGCGCTCATGCCTTGTTCCAGCATTTTTTCGGCGCCATCACCAAGACATCCGGCAATCCCAATTACGGGGACTTGATGCTGCCTCGCGACGCGTAACACGCCCATCGGCGTCTTACCAAAGACTGTCTGGCCATCGATGCGCCCTTCGCCTGTGATGACTAAATCTGCTCCAGCCACTTTTTCTGCGAGCCCGACGGCTTGCATGACAATATCGACCCCTGGACGCAACTGCCCCTGTAAAAAGGTCATCACGCCAAAGCCCATGCCACCTGCCGCGCCGGCACCGGCTTCTTGACTTGCATCAGAAAAACCTTGGGCGATGGCGGTATCGGCAAAATGGGCCAATGCAGCATCTAATTGTTGCACCATTGCTTGTGTCGCGCCTTTTTGTGGACCAAAAATCGCGGAGGCACCACGTTCGCCACATAGCGGATTATCCACATCGCAGGCAACGTCGAAGCTACATTCAGATAATGCCGGATGGCGTCCTGACGCGTCGATACACTGTAGTGTCGCCAAGCTTGCGCCACCCGGCGCAAGCTCGCGGCCTTCACTATCTAAAAGACGATAGCCTAACGCTTGGATCATACCGGCTCCGGCATCATTGGTGGCACTGCCACCTAATCCCAGAATGATATGGCGTATGCCGCGATCGAGTGCGTCACAGATAAGTTCGCCCGTCCCGTGGGTGGAGCTTAGTAGCGGATTACGCTCCCCGGCGCGGACATGATGCAGACCTGAAGCCGCGGCCATTTCGATCACTGCGGTGTTTTCGCCAAAGCTGCTGTCGGCGCCCAGAATGCCATAGTGTGCGTTGACGGGCTTACCCATGGGACCCGTGACCGTTTTGTGGATAATTTGGCCCCCAGTGGCGTCAACCATCGACTGCACTGTGCCTTCACCACCGTCGGCAACCGGTACTTTGACAAATTGAGCATCTGGCAAGTGCAGCGCGAATGCGGCAGCAATTTCATCCGCCACTTCGAGTGCACTCAAGCTTTCTTTGAAGGAATCCGGTGCAATTACAATTTTCATGCTAGTGTCCTGTTACAACGTGAAGCCACCATAGGTGGCTTCACAGGCATTAAAGCAAAATCAAACTTAATATCCAGACGAATACGACAGAAACAATCCCCTGAATCGCAGTTGCCATCGTTTGCGCGCGATAAGCTTGTGACACACTCATGCGGCTAAATTGGGTGACAACCCAGAAGAAACTGTCATTGGCGTGAGAGACTGTCATCGCCCCTGCACCGATTGCCATTACCGTCAACACGTGACCCATTTCTGAGCCGAGTCCAATATCGCCAAGCATCGGCGCAACCATGGCTGAAGTAGTCACCAGCGCGACGGTTGAAGAACCTTGAGCTGATTTCAGCGCTGCAGCGACCAAGAATGGCATGAAGATGCCAATGCCTAAGGCTGACAGAGTGGCGCCGAGATACTGGCCAATTGGCGTCGCTTTAATCACTGCACCAAAGGCACCGCCAGCACCGGTGATCAGCAAAATTGGTGCTGCAGCGATTAACCCCTCAGAGATACGGTTCGTAAACTCTTTGATGCGGTTTTCAGGTTTAAGCAATAACATCGACAGTCCCAAACCGATAACCAGCGCGTTAAGCGGCTGACCAAGGAAGTTGAGCAAACTATAGAAGCCGTCAACACCAACCGGTTTTGATGGGAAGTTGGCAATGGAGCCCAGACAAATCAACAAAATTGGCACGAAGATCGGGGCAAAAGAGGCGGTTGCACTCGGCAATTTACCGTAGCTGGCTTTCAATTTATCGAATTCTTCCGCTTGGTGTACAAGTTCGTCTGCACCTTCACCGTTCGGTTCATCCTGCATAAAGCGGTTTGCCCACAGCATCCCAGCGAACGCTGCCACCGCCGAAACTAACAAGCCGATAGCGATAACTAACCCCAAGCTCGATTCCAGACCTAAGTTACCTGCTGCCGCAATAGGACCCGGCGTCGGCGGAACAAAAGTGTGGGTCGCATAAAGACCCGTCGCCAGTGCCACGCTCATGGCGACACTCGAAACCTTCATGCGATTTGCCATCGATTGCTTTAGGCTGTTCAGAATGACAAAGCCAGAGTCGCAGAACACCGGAATTGACACTATGTAGCCGATAATCGACATGGTTAAGGTCGGAAAACGTTTACCAATCAGTTTAATAACCGTGTCCGCCATGGTAATGGCCGCGCCGCTTTTTTCCAGAATAGTCCCGATAATCGTCCCCAAAACGATTACTAAACCGATATATCCCAGAATGCCACCAAAACCATTACTGATGGTTTTAGCAATATCTTTGGCGGGTAAGCCAAAGGCAAAGGCACCGATGAAGGCTGCCAGTAGCAGTGTTAAAAATGGATGTAACTTCAGTTTGGAAGTGGCAATCACGATAAAGATGATTACCCCTAGTAAGATCAATACCAGGCTCATGTGTGTCCCTTAATTTTTTGTTATTGGGTTTGCTTTATTGGCGTTTTGTTACGCTGATGTAGCAAGACATCAGCTTAGCCATTATGAGCGAGGCGATTTGTGTTTAGCTTTAGAAAAAAACACCGAAATCGGGGCGTTTAATGCACATTTTTTGTATGTGTGCACAATTAAAGAATTATTCTAAACGACTGAGAACATCACCAAGATAAAGCTGTAGCAATCCATCCAGTGACGCAATATCGATGCCGCTGATTTCAGCAATCTTCTCCAACCGGTATCGCAGCGTATTGCGATGAATATAGAGCGCCTCGGCGCAGCGTTGCTGGTCATCAAAGTGCTGTAAGTAAACTCGCAGCGTTTTCACTAACACGCCACGGCGGTCTTGTGCTTGTAACTTGATAAACGGGGTGGCAAGTTCCTGTCCACGCCAATCATGGCTGAGCCCAGATAACAGCACTGATAACGCATGCTCTTGATAAAGATACTTGGTCTGCTCAGGTGCGGATTGTTTACCTAATGTCAGCGTTTCGCAAGCGGTTTGGTAGGAGCGCTGCAGACCGCCTGCACCTGAGAAATAATGCCCTAGGGCGATTTTTAGCCGGCCTTTAGTGTCAGGAGGTAAGCGAACTAACAACTTTTCAATCCGTTGATCTTCAAGTTGTGGGTCCCAACTTTTGCCATCTAAAAAAGCGGGTTTGAGGATCACTAATTGATCCATTGCGGTCATTGCCACGAGGTTATTACGCTGCGGATACTCCAGCAACATCTGCACATCTTTGAGCGTCGTAGGCGCTTGTGTTGCACTGCTGAGTTCGATCACAGCTGCAACGCGTGGCAGGGTTAAATCAATATCGAGTTGTTTGGCCCATGCATGCATGCTGTCGGGCAATTCTCCTTCATGCCGCAGCAACTGTAAGATGAATTCTTCTCGCTGTCGTTTATGCCACTGCTCAAGCTGTAGTGAATTGGCTTGCTCGACCATCATTTCGGCGGTCATTTTTAACAATTCGCCGTAGTGCCCTAATTCGGCCGGCTCTCCTGTGATACCGACGACGCCGATGATTTGACCGCGATAATGCAGCGGCAAGTTTACCCCCGGCTTAACCCCTTGCAGGCTCTGTAAGCTACCGCTGTCTATGGTCACGGCCCGGTTCTGACTTATCGCCAGAAGCGCTCCCTCGTGGACGGTGTTGATGCGGCTTTTATCTCCTGAGCCGAGGATGATGCCCTGACTATTCATCACATTGATGTTGTGCTGAATAATTCGCATGGTACGGTCGACAATTTTTTGCGCGATAGCAGCGTCAAGAAAGTACATGGTTAAGCTCCTGAGATCACTTATGCGTCGTACAGCAACTCGGCAATGCGATGTTGTAATCGCGGTAGTTGTTCGGTTTCAAATAGCGGGTGCTGAGCTAACCAGCGGTTATTGCGTGGGCTAGGGTGGGGCAGCACCATCACATTTGGCCACATTTGCTGCCATTGTTCAGTGAGTGTCGAGAGCGGTGCTTTGGCAAGCGGGTTGCCAGCCAAGTGCCACTCAATAGCATAGCGGCCTAACAGCAAGGTCAATTGAAAATTGGGCAGTGTAGCGAGTAATGCTTGGCGCCAGGTTGCAGCACACTCTGGTCGTGGCGGTGCGTCGCCACCGTTACCGCGACCAGGATAGCAAAAGCCCATTGGGACAATGGCGAACAGTGATGGATTATAAAATGTATCGCTATCCACATTGAGCCAACGCCGCAGTCGTTCGCCGCTAGCATCATCAAATGGTCGACCACGTTGGTGGGTTATACTACCGGGAGCTTGCCCAGCAATCAGAATTCGCGCTGCACTATCAGCCTGTAGTATGGGCTTTGCCCCCAAAGGCAATTGCGCCTCGCAGAGCCGGCAGTTGGCTATTTTTCCTAGAAGCTGTTGGCAAGCGTCAGCCATGTTAAAACTCGTTAGTTTGCTGGAATATGCTGCCAGAGCATGCTTGCCTGATAGCCGAACCAGATAATTGTGGCGAGGGCGACTAGCCAGCAAACGCCATTGATGACACCTTGCTGTTCACTGTTTTGTTGCTTTGCCACTATGGCAAGGGCCGCTGAAAAAATCGCGACCGGCCATGCCAGCAACGAAACTAAACCAAAGATCACTGCGCCAATAAGCAGATTGCGGCTGGCGTGTTGAGATTGAGGCTTAGCGGATTGACGCAGCCACATAGGTAATAATGCCAGCGCTATGGCAACGATGATGATGCCCAAATACATCGATAAATAGGCCGTTGATGGCTGTTGGTCAATTACCAGCACCGCCCCCACGATGTTGACGATTAACGCTATAGCCGTATGCCACAGCGGGAATCTTGTACTGCAATATTGGCCGTTAAAATAGAACAACGCCTGCAGCGGTATATTACATAGGGTAAAACCCCCAAGCAGCATCAGAAAATAGATACTGGTCACCATGCCACTCGGTTCTGCGGCGTGAGCGCTAAAAATGAAATTACTGGTAAATAAACAGCAGACTGAGGTAAGTAAACGACTGGATTTCATGGCATTAAGAAATGTTTTTTCGGTGAAAGTACCTTGTCTTAATCGCCAGCTCCATGCAAGCGAATTTGCGACAAATTGTGTGCTCGGTTGAGAGGCAAATAAAAAAATGGGCGGATCCCTCCGCCGAAGTATCACAAGGTAATGGAATAGAGTTGTTGCGGTTGGAGGTTAGGTTGGAAAACCACCAAAAAATTAGCAAGTTGTATAAAAACACGGCAGTTATAAATAGTGCCTGTTAATACAAAATTAACAAAAATGCAACGTTAGCGATGAGTTTAGGAGCTTAAGCTAAGGAACACAAGCAAAATATAGAAACTTTTTGTTTCAGATAGTTAAAAGTGATCTGGCGCAAATTTTGGCCAAAATAAAACCCGCAAGTTGCGGGTTTTATCGTCAATTACGATTGATTACAGCATTCTGATTACAATTTGTAATTAACACTCAGCATAATCAGATGAGCGGTGTAATCGTGGTCGGTATTACCTAAGCTCACGACGTTCCAGATGCTGTTCAGATCTAGGTCGTTTGCAGCGTCGTTATCTTCATAACGTTGCATACGGTAATCAAGGCGCACACCGACTTTTTCTGTTGCTTGATAGTTGGCATACAGATTCAGGTCGTGTTGTTTCGCGTAGTAGGTACCGTAATCACCCGTCAGCGCTTGATGTACGACAGTATTTGAGTCGGAGTCAGCATAGCTGTAATCCAGACCTAAACGCAGTTTTTTCGACATCAGATTGTCGTAGTAAGTACCAAAGCCAACTACGTCTACCGTGTCTTCAATTTCGCTATACCAGTCTGTGGTGCTGAAACTGCTGCTACCATTTTGCTCAGACTTAATTCGCTGATGGTTGTAGAACAGGTTGAAGTTCAGATCTTTGGTTGCTTGGTAGTTAACATTTGCATCCAAGCTGGCATCGCGTGACTCTGTCAGACCAATTTCGGTGTTGTCGTAGTCGTCATAAGCATAACGGCCACCGAAATCGATTGTCAGGCTGTCGATCGGCGTATGGGATACGCGCACTTCTACCATGCTGCGCTTACGATCTGCCAGATAGTACTTACGCAGCAATGCGTTAGACTCGGTAGATGTGTAGCGAGATGCTTGATAGTTTGACCCGTCACGTTCGCCGTAACTGCCTTTAAGCCACATATTCCAGTGATCAAAGCTGTTCACTGCCAAACGTGCCCAAACACTGTTCTCATCCGTTGATTCGCGGTCTTGATAGCTGCGCTCATCACGTTTGAAGTTGTAACCACCGCTTAACTTGACCCCAGAAGTAATACGGTAGTCCGCTTCCAACTTGGCTTTTTGAGTGGTGCTGTCATATGGCGTGTTATAAGCCACTTGGCCAGAAACATTGCTGATGCTGATTTGTGTCCACTCTTCAACATCGGTTTTGTTATCACGGTCATAGTAGTCATAACTGGCGTTCACACGCACAGCGCCAAAGCGTTTAGACGCTTTTAGATCGACACCCAGAATATCCACCTGAGCGTCAATAGACTCTTCCGGCAGACTATAGCTGTAACCCGCAGTCAGCAGCTCATCATCCTGTGTCATACGACCAACCAATACGCGACCTGAAACAATTGCACCAGCGTCGGTGTACAACGCGCTCAACGAAATTGTGTGCGCTTGGTTATCTGGATCTTCTGCAAGATACGCTGAGGTTTGGCCAGCGGTGACACCAAATGGGTTGTCGTAACCTAGGCTGTCATTGTTGTTGCTGAAGCGTGAGCCATTGTAGCTCAGTGCTGTGAACCAATGATCGCCGCTCATCTTCACGCCCGCTTCTAATATATCTGTGGTGTAATCGACATCTTGAGGCAGCATGGTCGCTTGGTTAAAAATGACACCGGTAGTCGCTTTGGTGCCGGTTTTATCTTCGCGTTGAAAGTTCACATAGGTCGTGAACAGGCTATCACTGGTGTATTCGCCACCAATGGAATAACGCTTACGTTTCAGTGATAGGTCAACCAGATGGGTGGTAACGCCGCTTAAATCGGCATAGTTACCGGCATTGATCCAGTCATCAGACAATGACAGATATTCACCGTCACGTGTAAACGGGGTTCTGCCCGCATCACTTCCGTAGGTGGCAATTTGGCGCAAGCCAGCCGAGAAATTGTATTTCCCTGGCTTTCTAGCACTGATGACAGCACTACCGCTATCCATACCAAGATCATGTGCTTCTACGCTCAGGCGATAGCCACTTTCTGCAATATGAGTAACATCTGCATCTACTTTGGTGGCGATATCGTTTTCAGTATCCAGTGCGTTTGCTGAATGGATGTCATCGCCATCATTTAGATAACCAACACCGACAGATACGCTGCCTTCAGTGCCTGCTTCTACTTTACAAGCTTTACATTGCCATTTATCAAATTTAACACCGTCGGTCTTGGCATTTGCCAGACCATAGCCATCGGCTGCCATAGCGAATCCTGCGTGAGCCAGCAGGGCGATGGTAATTACATTAAGGCTGAATTTCATCTTGCTGTCTCCTTAGCGCTGCAGCAGCTTACCTGATGGACTGTTTGAACCATGAACTTGGCTGTGGCAGTTCATACAGCTTTGTCCGCCAGTGAAGGCTGAACCATTTACCATGCCACCAATGCTGGTGTTGCCCAGATAGGCTGCGCCTGTGTGGCCTTCGCCCGCGTGACATTGCTGACACAATTGTGGCGGACGTGCTTTCAGCATGGCGTCATTAGTGGTGCCGTGTGGGTTGTGGCAGTTAACACAGTTATCAGTTACTGGCGCGTGCTCCCACAATTTTGGACCGCGTTTTTCAGCGTGACAGCTATAGCAAGTCTCATTGATTGTTGGCTTTACGAGATCGGCCTCTGTGCTGGTGCCATGAGGGTTATGGCAATCAGTACAGGTCATTTGTTTCCACTTCAACGGGTGAGCAGAACGCTTGTTCATGTCGGCTTTTTGCTTGGTATGACAGCTGGTACAAACCTCAGTTTCGGTCTCTTTTGACAGAATTGGGTCTTTAGCCGCGTGGATAGAGTGGCAAGATGCACACGCAATATCAGCGCTTGCGTGGTGGCTGCTTTGCCAGTTCATACGTTTGTCGTCTTGGTGACAGCTCAAACATACGCTGTTTTGCTTTTCAGCGGGCAGGGTAGAGTCCTTACCAAAGGTGATCATCGGTTCGTTGGCTCCACGGTGTTTACCTTGTGGGCCGTGGCACGCTTCGCACTGCAAACCAGCCATTGGGCTCTTAGTTGAGGTGATAGCGCCATGTACGCCTTGGAAAATGGCCATAACCTTGTCGTTACGCTTGTGGCACATCAGACAGGTATCAGCACCTTTAGGCGAGTATTTGCCTTCTTCAAACTTTTTATCCAACGCCGTTTCAACTTCGGCGGGGGTCATCTTTTTGTCCCATACAGCGGCATTGGCTACATGTGACACGCTCAGCGCGAGAACCGCAGTCATAACAACGGTATTCAGTACAGAGCGTAATTTTTGTTGTGTTTTCATCATTGGCATCCTTGATTTGTCCAAACGGGAAAATGGCAGGGCGTTGTATCCCTGCCGTTCGGGCAAATTACAAATTCACTTGGGTGTGATCCGCAGCAGTTGGTTTATGACAGTAGAAACAGGTTTCTGACTGAGCTGCTTGGTTTGCAGCATCGTAGTCACCGTTTACTACGGCACCATAACTTTCCAACGTTTGTTGGCTGTGTAATCCTTCTGAACCCAGAGTGTGGCAAGAGGTACAAACTGCAGTAATTGGTGTTGTGTACTGACCCGCAGCTGTCGCCAATGCGCCTTTGTTTTCAAATGCGCCTAAGTTGAATGAGCTGTGGCATTGAGTACATTGAGTGATAACACCAACTTCGTTGTGTACCACGTGCAGTTTCATCTCAAATGCGCCTTTGTTCGCGCCGCTGGCATAAGTACCATCAGGGGTATGACAAGCTACACAACCGTCCAGACCTACCACGTTGTTACGTGCCAGCTGTTCAGTCATCGCAAAGCCAGCATGGTAGCCTTTATGCAGCGAGAAAGTATCGCCGTGACATTGCTGACAAGCGCCGAAGTTCACTGAGTCGGTGTGACGATGTGAGGCCGCGCTACCAGATTTAGTGCCGAACGCCAGTGCGGCTTTCATGCTGGTGGTTTGCGCGTCTTCGGTGCAAGCAATCAAAGCGTCACCACTTGAACACATCTCTAAGCCGATGAAGCTAAAAGCAGTGTCGGTATCAGTGTTAGCCGCACCAAAAGGCAGAGCAGGGGTAGTGAACACTAATGCGCCAGCATCAATGGTCACACCTTCTTGCAACACGTTGTCAGAGACAAAATCTTTAGTGACATGTGCGGTACCGCTACCTGGACTTACGTTGTAGCCCATCACTGGGAAGTTAGGACCTACGTTAGTGATGGTTTCCAAACGTTTGATTTTTGGCAATTCGTTGGCTGCATCCAACACGTTACCGCTGCCATCTACCAGCGTGATGCGTAACGTAGCTGAATCATCGTCGTTGGCGGTCAACGTGACGTTCATACCACGAGTGTTAATCACGGCACGTTTTTCAGCGATGTTGGTGGTGTGAACTTCTTCAGTCCACTCGGCAGTGTGGCAAGCAACACAACTAGAGTTGTCTTGCTGTACGGTGTGACCGACACCCGCGGCGAAATCGATATTGCTGTGGCAACTACCGCAAGCTTCAGCGGTTGGGACTTGGGCCCAGTTGTTCCAATCAGGTGTTGCTTCACCTGCATTGGTGTGACAGCTGTTACATGTCATCAGTGCATCGCTTTCAAATGCTGGCTCGATATCACCTTCTGCACTGGTAGTGAAGTGCTTCTCGTGGATCAGCATACTGAATTGCTTACCGTCGCTCACACGACCTGGCGTGTGGCAGCTGGCGCAGAAGTTAACGTCGTTATATGAACCACCGTGATGGGCAGTACTGACGTCACCGTGACAGTTGTTACAAGTTGCAGTCGCCACAATCTTACGGGAATAGCTTGGGGCATTACCGTCTACCGTAAAATCAACTAGCGCGTTGGTGTTAGGAACTGCGGTGCCATCTGGCAATGGAGTATTGTAAAGGCGGATCATAAAACGCTGTGCCAGTTCAGGATTGAACGAGGAGCGAGTAGCGTTCTCATCGGCAAGGTTAGCTGCAAAGGTGTACGTGTAAACACCATTCTTTTTATCTTCTAGAGTGCCTGGGCAGCTGCCGCCTACAGTGCAGGTTTCATCCACCAGATACTGCCATGCTGCGGCATCACCAACGCCTAAAGCACCTTTAGGAGCCAGTTGCAGCGCGTAAAAGCGCATTCTTTGCAGCCCCACAATCGCTTCGTCATCTTGGTTGGTCACCAAGAAACGTACGCTTGCGCTACCATCGGCGATGGTTTCTTCATAAAAGGTTACGTTCATGCTGCTGATGGTCATCGCTGGCGCGCCGCCTGCTGAACCATCGGAACCGGCTGAACCGTCCGAACCGTCGCTGCCACCACAACCGGCCAGCGCCAACGTTAACGCACCAGAGGCGAACCACCGTGCGTATTTTGATTTTAATGCGTTCATCATTTTTCCCTGCAATTTTGTGCACTTAGCTAATGGCGAAAAAGCGAAAGTCGAACTTATTGTTAAAATGCGCCATCAACCTATGCTGGAAAACAAGCTCCTGTAGAAAAGGCTAACGTAGATCACTTATTTATTCCGCTCGGCGGCAATTAATGTGTGATTTTGATCAGTCTATTTCTAAAGAAGTAATCCCTAATTTCGTTGAACGTAAATTTGAGGATTTTGTATTCATTCCCGCAGTTAATCTAAGACAAAAAGGGAACGCCCGAAGACGACCCCTTTTTACTCGGATTAACACCTGTTAGTTACCATGTGCTTCAAGCAGTTGCGAAACGGTGTGACAGGTTTTACACGTTTCGGCTGCCCGTTGCTTAACATCATCAATGCTAGCGCCATCGATAATGCCACCGTTGGTTTCAATATGGCTGATAGTTGCTTCAGTCAAATATTGCTGGTGACATGACATACAAGAACCCGCATCAGAAGATACCCAGATGTCATGACCATCGGTTAAATCACCAAAACGCCATACACGATCAGGAGCGCGACCCAATTCGATGCCGTTGTTGGCATGACAGGTCATACAGTCACTCTTAATGACAGTACCTGACTCAACACCGTTGTGATTCAGCTCATGGCCTTCTCTGTGGTGTGCTTTGAAGGCAAAACTGGTTGGTATACGACCACCTGGGTAGCTGCTGTCGCTACGCAGCGTCTTATCTGGTGTATGACAAGTACCGCAGTTTACGCCGTTGTCGTAGTGATGGATTTCGGCACCATGGCAACCTTGACACTTAGTTGAGTCAATGATGCTGCGACGTTCAGCAACGCTAGCGGCAGTATCAGGTGCTGATTCACCCCAAACAAACTGATATGGCGTTTGTTGGATGTAGGTTGTGCGGGTGTCATCACCACAAGCCGTCAGGGCAATATCAGTTACGCCATAGCCGCCATTGTTGTAACAGGCTTGCAAGGTCGACCAAATTTCGAAGGTTTTACCTTGAGCATCGGTCGGTAAGGTGAAGCTTGAACCTGTCAAGGTGTAGGTGCGAGTTGCCTCGTCATAAGTCCCGGTGTTCAGCGCGATACGGCGTTGGCTGTATGACGCATCTGCATAAGCAGGGAAGTCTTTATCCACATCCCATGCCACAACCATACGACTTGATTGGTTGATCATGCTTTGCTCAATTGGGTTACCGTCTTGGTCCAACACTTGAACGTT
Source organism: Shewanella mangrovi (assembly GCF_000753795.1). GTDB lineage: Bacteria > Pseudomonadota > Gammaproteobacteria > Enterobacterales > Shewanellaceae > Shewanella > Shewanella mangrovi. The sequence goes on along the minus strand of NZ_JPEO01000003.1, from coordinate 179,660 downwards.
GAAGGTGATATGGCCGTCGTCAGTTGCTGCAATATTTGACACTGCTACGCTCAATGATTGTGCTTCTGTGTAGGCTTTAAGTACATCACCATGACGTTTCACCGCACTGCCAGTGCCACTGTATGGAGATTCTGCATTGTGGCAAGACATACAGTCGGTGCTGCTGTGATGTGCAGAAGGCTTCTCAGAGTGACACGCGATACATGCGGTATTGCTTTTCTCTGCAGTAAACAGTGCTGCATCTGCCGGGGCGCCGTTACCTTCTACGTGACAGACCGAGCAGTCTGCTGCAGGACGATGTGGGAAGGCAACATTACCGTAATCTTCAACGCTGCCGCCGTAACCAACAATTTTGTATGGTTCCGCGACTTGATTGCCGTCAGCATCAAACGTATGACGTTCTTCACCGCGGTGAATCGCGTGAATCATGTAAGTAAAGTCGATGCTGTTACCTGATTCTGGATCACCAGAAGTTGAGGTGTGGCACACAACGCAGTTCTGTAGATCGACACGACGGCCGCCGTGCATTTTCAGACTGTCGGGTTGGTGACAGGTATAACAGGCATTGATTGATACGACATCACGCGTTTGAATGCCATCAGTTTGACCACTTGATGGTTGCCAGTCGTAATGCGCATTAGCAACCAGCGTGGATGAAGCGCGTAATTCTAAGGTGACGCGTTGGGTGTCATCAGCACTGTAGGTGACAGTTAATGGCGTAGTGACATTGGCAACGTTTTGTTGATAGGTATAGGTGTAACTGCCGTTACCATTGTCAACTAAGCAAGTATCGCAGCCGGACGCTGCTTCAATACTTGCTTGATATTCATTTTGCGGGTTGAGGCCGTCGACATCCGTCGGTGGGTTGTTGGGTGCTCGTTCGCTGTTAATGTATGACTGCCATTGATAACCGTGGTCGAAGCCGACACCTGAGTCATCAGTTGCAGCGTCTTCAACATGGGTCAATTGAGCGATACCGAAACGAATATCGTAGTCATTGGTTAGACCGGTCACGGCAACGCCGTTGGCATTGGTCAAGGAGAAATTAACAGTTACAGTACCGTCTGTAATGCTGGCGTCGGTAAAGGCGGCATTGAGTGTAGTCGCCTGATCAATACTGACGGTGGTTAATCCTGGTTCACCACCGATACCATCTTGACCATCCTCGCCGTCGCTGCCGCAGCCGGCAAGGGTGAGAGTCAGTATTCCGGCTCCCAACAACGCTTTACTAGCGATATTGAACTTAAACCGTTTCATCATAGTTTTCCCTGCAAAATTTTGTATTCATCACCGGTGAAGAGAGTGAAAAAGACATGACCGGTGTGTGGAATTTAGCTTCCCAAATATTAGGCTATCCAATAGCTAACTTTTATTCAGTTAATTTAGATATGTTATGTGATTAAGATCTGACTATTTAAAAAGAGATAGTTAACTTATTGACGTAAGCTAGTTAAAGTACGTTGTTTTTTTGTACACAGATGAACCTAACCCTCAGCTCCCTATCTGCGTTTCACGTCGCAAATGTTATCTACTTTTTAAGCATGTTTCCGGCCTGCAAAACGGGTGAAATTTGTGTTGTCTGCACAGCTAGGCGCTCCTTTAAATATCAAGCCAGTAGCGGATTTTTGAACCCAACACACAAACTTGACAGATTTTAGCTTTTATTTAGCAACGCCTGTTTATTCCTGTAGATTTTTGTCCCATAATACAGAACACAATTGAAAACTATTCTCGTTTACGGCGTATCACCGCATCTTCAGCGCGGCTCTCAAAGAGTCTGCCACTTAGCTGGTGATAATAGAGATGGTAGGTAGAATGAAGTTAAATGAATTGAAGCCAGGCGATCAGGCCATTATCAGCGATGTTGGCCAATTAGATCTTCCCTCATCTGTTAAACGCAAGCTGCTGTCACTCGGAATCACGCCAAACACCCGTTTTTCGCTTATTCGTCGAGCCCCGCTAGGCAGCGGTTTAGAGCTCGATATCCGTGGCAGCAAACTTTGTGTGCGCCAAGAGTTGGCGAAAATCATCGATGTGGAGAGGACGAATGACTAAGCAGTTTCATTGCGTCACCGTAGGAAATCCCAACGCCGGTAAATCAACTCTGTTTAACGCCTTAACCGGTTCAAACCAACAAGTGGGCAACTGGGCCGGCGTTACCGTTGAAAAGAAAACCGGTCTGTTCACCATCAATGATACCGACGTTTACCTTACGGATTTGCCAGGCATTTACGATATTTTGCCCGCAGGTAAAGATTGTGATTGTTCACTCGATGAACAAATTGCACAGCAATATCTCGCCAGCCAACATACCGATGGCATCATCAATATGGTGGATGCCACCAATATCGAACGCCACCTATTTTTGACGGTTCAGCTGCGTGAGCTGGGCATTCCAATGGTGGTGGTGCTGAATAAAATCGATGCGGCGGCGAAACGCGGTGTCCGTATTGATACTGAAGCCATGGCAGATGCCTTAGGCTGTCCAGTGATAGCGGTGACCTCACGTGATAGCCAGGATGTTGAAAAGGTTAAAGCCTTAGTTGTGCGTTTCCTTGAAGGTAGTGTTTCCGATGCACCGCTGCTGCTTGATTACGGCCCGGAAGTGGAGCGTAGCGTTGCTCAACTCATCAACAATAATCACGCTGCCAATCGCGGTCGTGCATTGGCAATGCTGGCAAATGGCATTGGTTGTGTCACTTGCGAGCGTGGGCAACAGGATGAGTTTGTTGAGCAATGTGCGGCGGCGTTGGCCGCCAACGGTAAAGATATTGAGTTAGTTGCCGCAACAACGCGATTTAATTTTGTTGAGCAGGTGTTTGCGCAATCGGTTCAGCAACAAGAGCAGTTAACCTTCAGCGACCGCATCGATCAGATCACTCTACATCCTATCCTTGGCATACCAATCTTCTTGGGCGTGATGTACCTGATGTTTATGTTTGCCATTAACATCGGCAGTGCTTTTATCGATTTCTTTGATATCGCCGCTGGTGCCTTGTTTGTTGATCACCTTGGCGCTTGGCTAACGGATATTGGTTCGCCGGAATGGGTGGTGACCCTCGTTGCTGGCGGTATCGGTCAAGGGATTCAAACCGTTTGTACATTTATTCCAGTGATTATGGCGCTGTTTTTGGCGTTATCTGTATTGGAAGGCTCTGGCTATATGGCGCGAGCAGCGTTTGTGGTCGATGGGCTGATGCGCCGCATTGGCCTGCCGGGTAAAGCTTTTGTCCCCATGATTGTTGGCTTTGGTTGTTCCGTACCAGCGATTATGGCAACGCGTACCTTAGGCAGTCAGCGTGAGCGTATTGTGACTGGCATGATGGCACCCTTTATGTCTTGTGGTGCCCGTTTGCCTGTGTATGCCTTGTTTGCCGCGGCGTTTTTCCCGGCCTCTGGTCAAAACTTGGTATTTGGTTTGTACCTGTTAGGCATTTTGGCCGCTATCGGTACTGGTTTCTTATTGCGCAAGACTATTTTGCCAGGGAACAGCAGCGCCGTAGTGATGGAACTGCCTACTTACGAATTGCCAAAGTGGCGTGCAGTGGCTTCCCGTACTGGTAAGCGAACTAAGAGCTTTATTCTTGGGGCAGGCAAAACCATTGTGATTGTGGTGACCTTACTCAACTTCATCAACGCGATTGGCACTGACGGTACTTTTGGCCACGAAGACAGTAAGGAATCGTTGCTCAGTGTTGGTAGCCAGAAAGTCACGCCGCTGTTCGCTCCGATGGGGATTCAGCAGGATAACTGGCCGGCTACCGTTGGGATTATCACAGGTCTATTTGCTAAAGAAGCCGTGGTCGGAACGCTCAATAGCTTGTATAGCACGCCATCTGCACAAGCAGGGGAACTGCCGCCGCTAACAGACAGTTTTGTTGCGGCGTTGCAGACAATTCCGCAGAACTTACTGGGAATTGCGCCGGATGATCCTTTGTCTTTGTCCGTTGGCCATGTCGAAGATTTGAATGTGGCGGCAGAAGAGCAGGGGGTTAACGAAACAACCTTTGGTGCTTTACAGCAGGGTTTCCCAAGCCAATTATCAGCGTTTTGTTATCTGCTGTTTATTTTGCTTTACACGCCTTGTGTGGCGGCGATGGGCGCCTTGGTAAACGAATTTGGTTCACGCTGGGCATCATTTGCGGCGACTTGGACCTTTTCATTGGCTTACGGCTCGGCGACAGTGGTGTACCAAGCGGCGACGTTTAGTCAGCATCCCGTCTCTTCAACCTGTTGGATAGGTGGTTTTGCAATTGCGTTGGCGGTCTTTTACCAATGGCTCAAACGTAAAGGCAAGCGTGCGCAACAAATTATTCCCGGTATAAAAGTGATAGCCGGTCAATAAACACCATGTTATGCGCGAAAAGCAGCCGATAAGGCTGCTTTTCTTTTCTAGAGCCGTTGACGGCTTACGCACCAATTCTTATCCTACGAGAATTAACAGCGGGCATGATCTAACGTCATGCCCGTTTTATCAGGCTTGCAAGGTTCGCAAAGAGGAAATACATGAGTCAGGTGGACACTGAAGTTCGTCCGAGTAACTTCATTCGCAATATCATTGATGAGGATTTGGCTAGCGGTAAGCACACGAGTGTGCACACCCGTTTTCCGCCAGAGCCAAACGGCTACCTCCATATCGGTCACGCAAAGTCAATTTGCCTGAATTTCGGTATTGCTCGTGACTACCAGGGACAGTGTAACTTACGCTTTGATGACACTAACCCTGAGAAAGAGAATATCGATTACGTTAACTCTATTAAAGAAGACGTGCATTGGCTCGGTTTCCAATGGAGTGGTGATATTCATTACTCATCAGATTACTTTGATAAGTTGTATGGCTACGCGCTAGAACTCATTAACAAAGGGCTAGCGTATGTTTGTTTCCTCAATGGTGAACAAACCCGTGAATATCGCGGCACCCTGAAAGCGCCGGGTAAAAATAGCCCATACCGTGATACCAGCGTTGAAGAAAACTTGGCACTGTTTGAAAAAATGCGTGCCGGTGAATTCAAAGAAGGTGAGTGTTCACTGCGCGCTAAAATTGATATGGCCTCGCCATTCATGTGTATGCGAGACCCAGTGATTTATCGTATTAAGTTTGCCCATCACCACCAAACCGGTGATAAGTGGTGCATCTATCCAATGTACGATTTCACACACTGTATCTCTGATGCTCTGGAAGATATCACCCACAGCATCTGTACCTTGGAATTCCAAGATAACCGCCGTTTGTACGACTGGGTGTTGGATCATTTAGATGATTTCAACAAACCTAACCGTACTCGTCAGTATGAGTTTTCACGGCTGAATCTGGAATACACCTTGATGTCTAAGCGTAAGCTGAACGACTTGGTGGTACGCGGTTTGGTGAGTGGTTGGGATGACCCTCGTATGCCAACCATTGCAGGCTTGCGTCGTCGCGGTTTTACGCCGTCGTCAATTCGTCTGTTCTGTGAACGCATCGGTGTGACCAAACAGGACAACCTGATTGAAATCGGTATGCTGGAAGCGTGTATTCGTGATGAACTGAACGAAAACGCGCCGCGTGCTATGGCCGTGATCAAACCGCTGAAACTGGTGATTGAGAACTACCCAGAAGGTCAAATCGAGAAACTGACCGCTGCAGCACATCCTAACGATGAAAGTTTAGGGGAACGTGAACTGCCGTTTGGCCGCGAAATCTACATTGATGTGGAAGATTTCAAAGAAGAAGGCAACAAAAAGTACAAACGTTTGGTGCTGGGCAAAGAAGTACGTCTGCGTAACGCTTACGTGATTAAAGCCGAGCGTTGCGATAAAGACGCTGATGGCAACATCACCACCGTTTACTGTACCTACGATCCTGAAACCTTGGGTAAAAACCCAGCCGATGGCCGTAAAGTGAAAGGTGTTATCCACTGGGTTGAGCAAACACACGCGAAACCTGCGGAATTCCGTTTGTACGACAACTTGTGTAGCGATCCAAACCCTGCGGCAGCTGAAACCGTTGATGAAGTGCTGAACCCTGCATCTTTGGTGGTGGCGCACGGTTATGTTGAACCGGGTTTGGTGAACGCTGAGCCTAGCAAAGCATACCAGTTCGAGCGTGAAGGTTATTTCTGCGCTGATTGCAAAGACTCAACGCCTGATGCTTTGGTGTTTAACCGCACAGTAGCACTGCGTGATTCCTTCGCATAATCACAATATTTGAGTTAGAAAAGGCGCCTAAGGGCGCCTTTTCTATTGCTATGCTGCTGGATTTATCGTTATCGGACGGTTCGTCAGCTACTGTGGCCGATTTTTGCTAGGCAGCCAAAGTCACGATTGTTAAAATCGGCGCCAATTTTTGAACGTTAGTGTGTAGCTATGTACCAACAACTGTTAGCGCCAGTACGCGCATTTCTTGGCTGCGAAACGCCAGATGCGTGGATTGTCGAGGCCATCAAACCTGAGCGTTTGTCACTGCTGTTGATTGACCACTGTAACTGCGAGCTTAAGGCGGCGCAGACCGCGATGTTTCTTATTCGTAAATATGCCGTTGATAAAGCCAGTGGCCAGCTGTTGCTGGAGTGGGCTAAACCCTATGAAGAGTTTGTTTATCATCGTGATCGAAACATCAACGCTTTTATGGCACGAGATAGCCGTAAGAACGAGTTAGCAGCCCAGCTTAAGCCGAAAGTTGGCTTTGTTCACGGTGATGAGCTTATTGCAAAAATGGTGCGCTTGATTAAAGAAGAGTTCCACCACTTTGAACAAGTGCTGGAGCTGATGCAGGAACGCGATATTCCATACGCTAATCTCCATGCGGGCCGTTATGCCAAAGGCTTGATGACGCATGTCACTACTCACGAGCCTAATACCCTAATCGATAAGCTGATTATCGGTGCTTTGATTGAGGCGCGTTCGTGCGAGCGTTTTGCCAAACTGGCGCCACATTTAGATGATGCGTTAGGGCGTTTCTATGTGTCACTACTGCGCTCTGAAGCGCGACATTATCAAGATTATCTTATTTTGGCTGAGGCGATTGCCGGCGAAGATATCAGCGAGCGTATAGCCTTTTTGGTGGCGCAAGAAGCTGCATTGATACAAAGTCACGATAGTGAATTCCGTTTTCACAGTGGGGTGCCGCTAGCCAACTGACGAGGCGGCGTTTATTCAGCGAATGGGAGCGTTTGCAGCTCAAGTCCTGCGGGGGTGAGTTTGAGGACGCTACCTTGCTCATACCAATCACCAACCACTGCTCGGGTTAAACCATTACCCAAGTCATGAATCGCTGGCCTATGAGTGTGACCGTGGATCATCAGTTGCGCCTGTTGTTGGTGCATTAATGACAACACCGCGTTAGGCTCCACATCCATGATGGCATAGCTTTTAGTTTGATTTTGCTGCTGACTATTGGCGCGCATGTTGGCGGCAATCTTTAGCCGTTTATTCTTGCTGAGGCACTTAAAACCCCATCTCACAATCGGATTGTTCCGAAAACGGCGGAAACGTTGATAGTCGTGATCGAGCGTACATAAGCTGTCGCCATGGAGTATCACACAGCGCTGTTGATAAATTTCCGTGGTAAATACTTCAGGGAGCAGGGTCATGCCAGCCTGTTTGGCATAGCGTTTACCGAGTAGAAAGTCGCGATTGCCGTGAATAAAATAGAGCGGCATCTGCTGGCTAAGCTGGTGCAACTTATCCGCAATTTCGACCGCAAAAGGTTCTGCAAGATCGTCGCCGACCCATACTTCAAACAGATCACCGATAATATAGAGCGCATCAACTTGCGCTAGATTATCTAAAAAGCGTAGGAAGGCGGCGATAATATCGGGACGATCTGCACTAAGGTGCAGATCGCCGATGAACAAAGTTTGCATGCAGACTTATTCGCTGATGCTCACTTTTTCGATAACCACTGCTTCCAATGGTACGTCTTGATGCATACCACGGTTGCCAGTCGCAACATCTTTGATTTTGTTAACTACGTCCATGCCTTCGACAACTTCACCAAATACGCAGTAACCCCAACCTTGAATTGACTCACTTTTGAAGTCCAAGAAAGTGTTGTTGTTCACGTTGATGAAGAACTGTGCAGTTGCTGAATGCGGATCTTGTGTACGGGCCATCGCAATCGCGCCCACTTTGTTGCTTAAGCCGTTGTTAGCTTCGTTTTTCACTGGTGCATTCGTTGGCTTTTGCTGCATATCTTCAGTGAAACCGCCGCCTTGGATCATAAAGCCATCAATCACACGGTGAAAGATAGTACCGTCGTAGAAGCCTTCTTGGGCGTATTGCAGAAAGTTGGCTGCAGTTTCTGGTGCTTTTTCAGTATCTAAAGCAAGTGTGATGTCGCCGTGGTTGGTGTGCAAAGTGATCATAAGTAGTACCTTTGAGCTAATTTCGTGGGCGGATTCTAACTTATCCGTTAATGGGGCGAAAGGGCAGTATTCAAGAGCTAGGTGCGATGCTAAACTCTTGAACCAGTTTCAAGCCATGCTTATAAGAGTACAAGAGAAAATTCGATGTTGAAGATCTACAACAGTCTGAGCCGCCAAAAAGAGGAATTTACACCGATAGTACCGGGAAAAGTGGGGATGTACGTCTGTGGCGTCACCATTTATGACTTGTGTCATATCGGGCATGGCAGGACCTTTGTGTCGTTCGACATGATTGTACGCTATCTGCGTTACGCAGGTTACGACGTTAACTTTTTGCGGAATATCACCGACGTAGATGACAAAATCATCAAGCGCGCCAATGAGAATGGCGAAAGCTGTGAAGCATTAACGGAACGCCTTATCGGCGAAATGCATGCTGACTTTGACGCACTGAATATGCAGCGTCCGGATTTTGAACCACGCGCGACCCTGCACATTGATGAAATCATTGAAATGGTGCAGCAGCTTATCGAACGCGGCCATGCCTATGTGGCCGATGATGGTGATGTGCTGTTTAGCGTTGAGTCGTTCAAAGAGTATGGCCGCCTGTCGGGGCAAGACTTAGAGCAGTTGCAAGCCGGTGCTCGTGTCGAAGTTGATCAAGCTAAACGCAACCCAATGGATTTCGTGTTGTGGAAAATGTCTAAGCCAGGTGAACCTACATGGGATTCACCTTGGGGCGCAGGTCGTCCGGGCTGGCACATCGAATGTTCCGCGATGAACAGCAAACACTTAGGTGCACATTTCGATATTCACGGTGGTGGTTCTGATTTGATGTTCCCGCACCACGAAAACGAAATTGCCCAATCTTGCTGCGCGCACGATAGCAAGTATGTGAACTACTGGATGCATACCGGCATGGTGATGGTCGATAAAGAGAAAATGTCAAAATCGCTTGGCAACTTCTTCACCATTCGCGATGTGTTGGCGCATTATGATGCTGAAACCGTACGTTACTTCCTGCTGTCGGGTCACTATCGTAGTCAATTGAACTACTCAGAAGACAACCTCAAACAAGCACGCGCGTCACTCGAGCGTATGTACACCGCACTGAAAGACCTTGATTTGACGGTTGCCGCGGCCGATGCCAGCGAATACGTTGCGCGCTTTAACACAGCCATGGACGATGATTTCAATACCCCTGAAGCCTATTCAGTGCTGTTTGATATGGTACGTGAGATCAATCGCTTGAAAGGCACCGATGTTGCTGCAGCGTCTGCATTAGCGGTAGCAATGAAGCAGCTGGCAGATGTACTCGGTATTTTGTCATCCACCCCAGAAGCCTTCTTCCAAGGTGAAAGCGATGATGATGAAGTGGCAGAAATTGAAGCCTTGATTGTTGAGCGTAACCGCGCCCGTGCTGAGAAAGATTGGCCCGCTGCGGATAAAGCCCGTGATCGTTTGAACGAACTGGGCATTGTACTGGAAGATGGCGCCAACGGTACGACTTGGCGTAAAAAGTAAGCCGCATATTCAAATCAAACTCATAAGGTTTGTATCAAATAAAAAGCCGACATAATGTCGGCTTTTTGCTGTGTTGTGCGAGTCTCAATTAATCGTGATATTGCTCAGCAGCAAACAGGGTGTTTTCCAGCAGGCTGGCAATGGTCATCGGTCCAACACCGCCGGGAACCGGGGTGATAAAGCTCGCGCGCTCAGCAGCGGCTTCGAACTCAACATCGCCCACCAAACGGCCATCAGCCAAACGGTTAATACCGACGTCAATCACGACTGCGCCTGGTTTGATCCACTCGCCCGGAATAAAGCCAGGTTTACCCACGGCAACGACCACCAGATCAGCTTGAGATACTTTTTGCTGCAATCCTTGGGTGAAACGGTGGCAAGTTGTGGTGGTGCATCCGGCTAACAATAATTCCAGTGTCATCGGGCGCCCAACGATGTTTGACGCACCAACGACAACGGCATCTAACCCGTGGGTTTTAACACCGGTCGATTTTATCAGGGTCATAATGCCCATTGGTGTGCATGAACGCAGCACTGGAATACGTTGTGCTAAGCGGCCGACATTATAAGGATGAAAACCATCAACATCTTTATCTGGCTGTATGCGTTCAATGACTTTGGCATCATCGATATGTTCAGGTAACGGCAATTGCACCAAGATGCCATCAATACTGCCATCTTGGTTGAGTGAATCTATTAAGTTAAGTAGTTCTTCTTCGCTGGTATCGGCGGCTAAATCGTATGAACGCGATAAGAAGCCAACTTCTTCGCAAGCTTTACGCTTACTGCCGACATACACTTGCGAGGCAGGATCACTACCGACCAGAATTACAGCAAGACCGGGAATACGCTGACCAGCGGCTTGGCGTTGAGCCACTTTTTGTTTTAATTCTTGCCGAATGGATTGCGCTATCGCTTTGCCATCAATTAATTGGGCAGTCATGGGTGTAGGGTTTCCTTAGTTATGGCGCGATGTTCTATGAAGCGGCGATATTTTAACAGTCGCGCGCTTTAGTGTCATGGTGAAAGGTGCGCCAGAACACAGAATTTGCCGTTGGCAGCACTAAATTTCAGCAGCTGAATTGCGGAACCAAAAAAATCGTTGACGCAGTTAAGTCGAATCGATAACATGCGCTCCGTTCTTAAGCAGCGGTATGTTTTGATAACTAATTCTTACGACCGTTGATGCAAGTTAAACATAAAATTGTTGTAGCCTGCATAATCCTTAACAACGATTTCGGTGATTAGCGCAGCCCGGTAGCGCATCTGGTTTGGGACCAGAGGGTCAGAGGTTCGAATCCTCTATCACCGACCAAATTTTTGGACAGTGTGCTATAAACATTGTCAGTACCGATCAGGATGCAACATGATGTTGCCGCCCTTGCGCCCGTAGCTCAGTTGGATAGAGCATCCGCCTTCTAAGCGGATGGTCGCAGGTTCGAATCCTGCCGGGCGTACCAAATTATGGTGATTGTAGCTCAGTTGGTAGAGCCCTGGATTGTGATTCCAGTTGTCGTGGGTTCGAGCCCCATCAGTCACCCCATTATTTCGATTTCAAAAAAAGCGACCTTGAGTCGCTTTTTTTGTACCTTTTATCGGCCATTGTGGCTCGACTCATTGAAAGTGCATGGCTATAATGCTGCGTCTTGATAAACATCAACATTTGTAAGACGAATGCCGAAAGCAACTCTTATAGGCATCTGCGTCAACATTATCGTCAAGAAACGAATACCTGAATAGTTGATTAAATGTCGGCTATAAAAAGGAAGTTAGACACATTTCGAGGTAAAAGAATGCAAGTTTCTGTTGAAACAACACAAGGCCTGGAGCGTCGCCTGACCATCTCCGTACCTGCTGAACAGGTAGAAAACCTGGTAAAAGAAAGTCTGCAACGTGAAGCTAAACGCGCTCGTATTCCTGGATTCCGTCCAGGCAAAGTACCTGCAAGCGTTATCGAAAAGCGTTATGGCAAGGCCATCCGTCAAGACATTACCGGTGAAGTGATGCAGCGTAACTTCGTTGAAGCCATCATCGCCGAAAAACTGAATCCAGCAGGCGCACCGACTCTGACTCCAGGTGCAACTGAAGGCGAACAGTTCGAATTTACTGCAACTTTTGAAGTTTATCCAGAAGTTGAAGTAGCTGGTGTTGACGCTATCGAAATCGAAAAGCCTGTTGCCACAGTAAATGATGCTGACGTTGACAACATGATTGAAACTCTGCGTAAGCAACATGCGACTTTTGCAGCTGTTGAACGTGAAGCGGCTGAAGGCGACAAAGCAATCATCAACTTTGTTGGCAGCATTGACGGTGAAGAGTTTGAAGGCGGTAAAGCTGAAGACTTCGAACTGCAACTGGGCAGCGGTCGTATGATCCCTGGCTTTGAAGAAGGCGTTATTGGCCACAAAGCAGGCGAAGAGTTCGACATCGACGTTACTTTCCCAGAAGAATATCATGCTGAAAACCTGAAAGGTAAAGCAGCTAAATTCGCCATCACTTTGAAAGAAGTACAAGGCGCTGAACTGCCAGAAGTAAATGATGAATTTGCTACTCGTTTCGGTGTTCAAGACGGCGGTGTTGACGCATTAAAAGCGGAAATCCGTAAGAACATGGAACGCGAACTTGAGCAAGCGCTGAAAGCGAATGTGAAAGAGCAAGTTATCAACGGTCTGTTGGCAGCGAACGAAGTAGAATTGCCAAAAGCATTGATTGACGGTGAAGTAGACGTTCTGCGTCGTCAAGCACTGCAACGCTTTGGCGGTCAAATGAACCCACAACAAATGCCTGAATTACCAGCTGAGCTGTTCACTGAACAAGCAGAACGCCGCGTTAAGATCGGTCTGTTGCTGGGTGAAGTGATCAAAGGTGGCGAGCTGAAAGCTGACGAGGAGCGTGTACAAGCGCTGATCGCATCAATGGCTTCTGCATATGAAGATCCAAAAGAAGTGGTTGAATACTACAACAGCAACAATGAATTAATGCAAAGCATGCGCAATCTGGCGCTTGAAGAGCAAGCTGTTGAAGAAGTTCTGAAATCTGCCAAAGTGACCGACAAAGAAGTCGCTTTCGAAGAATTTATGAACAAGGCTGCTGGTCGCGCATAAGCCAGACTTGACTTGATTGGTCAATCGCCATTTATAATGGCTCGTATGAGGTCCCTCATGCGGGCCATTTTTATTTAGGGAAACATAAGAATGCATACACCTCAGTCAGTTATGAATGCTCTGGTGCCAATGGTGGTTGAACAAACTTCTAAAGGCGAACGCTCGTACGATATTTACTCTCGTTTATTGAAAGAGCGCGTGATTTTCATGGTGGGTCAAGTTGAAGAGCACATGGCGAACCTGATCGTAGCGCAGCTGCTGTTCTTGGAATCAGAAAGCCCTGATAAAGATATCTCTTTGTATATCAACTCGCCAGGCGGTTCAGTAACTGCTGGGATGGCGATTTATGACACCATGCAGTTTATCAAGCCTGACGTGAGCACAGTGTGTATTGGTCAAGCTGCTAGTATGGGCGCATTTTTGCTCGCCGGTGGTGCTAAAGGTAAGCGTCATTGTTTGCCAAATGCACGGGTGATGATCCATCAGCCGCTGGGAGGCTTCCAAGGCCAAGCATCTGATATTGCCATTCATGCGCAAGAGATCTTGGGCATCAAGCAGAAATTGAATGGCCTGTTAGCCGAACATACTGGTCAACCTATTGAAGTTGTTGAACGTGACACTGACCGCGATAACTTTATGAGTGCGACGCAAGCACTTGAATACGGTTTGGTCGATTCCGTTATTTCACAACGGGAATAACAAGATTTTTTGGCTGAAATATGCCGCTATCTGAGCTAAGCTCAGTAGGATGTGTTAAGCAGCGCTAATGAAGCGCTGCAGATGAGGAACAGTAATGGCTGACAATAAAAACGGTGATAACGGTAAACTGCTGTATTGCTCTTTCTGCGGTAAGAGTCAGCATGAAGTGCGCAAGTTGATTGCCGGTCCGTCCGTTTATGTTTGTGACGAATGTGTAGAGTTATGCAACGACATCATTCGCGAAGAGATCAAAGATATCTCGCCAAAACGCGATCAAGAAAAATTGCCTACGCCGCATGAACTGCGTGCGCACCTTGACGATTATGTCATTGGTCAGGAGCAGGCAAAGAAAGTGCTGTCGGTTGCAGTTTACAACCATTACAAACGTTTGAAATATCCGGCACCAAAAGATGGTGTTGAGCTCGGCAAGAGTAACATCCTGCTGATTGGTCCAACCGGTAGTGGTAAAACGCTGCTGGCAGAAACGTTAGCACGTTTCCTCGACGTACCATTCACCATGGCTGATGCGACCACGCTGACTGAAGCGGGTTACGTGGGTGAAGACGTTGAGAATATCATTCAGAAACTGCTGCAGAAATGCGATTACGACGTCGAAAAGGCGCAGCGTGGCATCGTTTATATTGATGAGATTGATAAGATCAGTCGTAAGTCTGATAACCCATCAATTACACGTGACGTTTCTGGTGAAGGTGTGCAACAGGCGTTGTTGAAGCTAATTGAAGGCACAGTCGCTGCAGTACCGCCACAAGGTGGCCGTAAGCATCCGCAACAAGAGTTTTTGCAAGTTGATACTTCTAAAATTTTGTTTATCTGTGGCGGTGCGTTCGCAGGGCTTGAGAAGGTTATTGAGCAACGTGCTCATGTAGGCAGTGGTATCGGTTTTGGCGCGACAGTAAAAGGTGATGCAGATAAGAAAAGCATCTCAGATACCTTGCTGCAGGTCGAGCCGGAAGATTTGGTGAAATTTGGTTTGATCCCTGAATTCATCGGTCGACTGCCAGTGGTTGCTACCTTGGGTGAACTGGACGAAGCGGCATTGGTGCAAATTTTGTCACAACCTAAAAATGCGATCACCAAACAATATGGCGCCTTGTTTGAGATGGAAAAGGTTGAGCTGGAATTCCGCGAAGATGCACTGCAAGCCATTGCTAAAAAGGCGATGGTGCGTAAGACCGGTGCACGTGGTTTGCGCTCTATCGTCGAAGCGATTCTGCTAAACACCATGTATGATTTACCATCGTTCGAGAACGTGACCAAAGTTGTTGTGGACGAGTCAGTGGTGAATGGTGAATCAGACCCAATTTTGATTTACGAAAGCAACGAGTCTCAAGCAGCATCAGGTGAGCATTAATTGTCCATCCGAGTATCAGTTTGAAAAATAAGGAGCCTTTACTGGCTCCTTTTTTTATTTTTGCCATTGAAAGCAAGGATCACGCCCCAATATACTCAGGGTAATACTATTAACTGGAACGGAATCAAGCTATGACCATAGAATCAGAAGCGCGAATCGAATTGCCCGTGCTGCCATTACGAGATGTGGTGGTTTACCCCCATATGGTAATTCCGTTATTCGTCGGTAGAGAAAAATCCATCCGTTGTCTGGAATCGGCGATGGAACAGGATAAGCAGATTATCCTCGTAGCCCAGCGCGATGCTGATTTGGATGAACCTACTGCTGACGATATCTTCGATGTCGGTACTGTCGCCTCAATCCTGCAACTGCTGAAGCTGCCGGATGGCACAGTAAAAGTATTAGTTGAAGGCGGTAAGCGCGCCAAAATCGATAAGTACACCAAAGAAGAAGAATACTTTGTTGCTACTGCGCAATATCTCGAATCCCAGCCAATGGAAGACCGAGAAGAAGAAGTGTTGGTGCGCAGTGCCATTGGCCAGTTTGAAGGCTATATCAAACTCAACAAGAAAATTCCCCCCGAAGTGCTGACTTCGCTGAGCGGGATTGAAGAAGCAGACCGCCTCGCCGACACCATGGCAGCGCATATGCCGTTGAAGCTACAAGATAAACAATCTGTGCTTGAGATGGTCAATGTCGCTGAACGTCTCGAATACTTGATGGCGATGATGGAAGCGGAAATCGACTTACTGCAAGTTGAAAAACGTATTCGTTCGCGCGTTAAAAAGCAGATGGAAAAGAGCCAGCGTGAGTACTATCTGAATGAGCAAATGAAGGCGATTCAGAAGGAACTCGGCGATCTCGATGAAGGCCATGATGAGTTTGAAGTTTTAAGCCGTAAAATCGAAGATGCTGGCATGCCTGCGGATGCCAAAGAAAAAGCGTCTGCTGAACTGAATAAATTACGCATGATGTCGCCAATGTCAGCTGAAGCCACGGTCGTACGTAGCTATGTTGATTGGATGACCTCAGTACCATGGAAACAGCGCTCTAAAATTAAACGCGACCTTTCTAAAGCGGAAGGCGTGCTCGATACCGACCATTACGGGCTTGAGAAAGTCAAAGAACGTATTCTGGAATATCTGGCGGTACAGAGCAGAGTTAAACAGCTAAAAGGTCCTATCCTGTGTCTGGTGGGCCCTCCTGGGGTGGGTAAAACTTCCCTCGGCCAATCAATCGCCAAAGCTACCGGCCGTAAGTATGTTCGTGTCGCCTTGGGCGGCGTACGTGATGAAGCGGAAATCCGCGGACATCGCCGTACTTATATCGGTTCTATGCCGGGTAAAATCATTCAGAAAATGGCAAAAGTGGGTGTGAAAAACCCGCTGTTCCTGCTGGATGAAATCGACAAAATGAGCTCAGACATGCGTGGTGACCCGTCATCGGCATTGTTGGAGGTCTTGGATCCGGAGCAAAACGCGACCTTTAACGACCATTACTTAGAAGTCGATTATGATCTGTCTGACGTAATGTTTGTGGCGACCTCTAACTCAATGAACATTCCCGGTCCGTTACTTGACCGTATGGAAGTGATTCGCTTATCCGGTTATACCGAAGATGAGAAGCTCAATATTGCCAAAGCGCACTTGTTACCCAAACAGGTTGAACGTAATGGCCTAAAAGCAAGCGAAATCACAGTGGATGATAGCGCCATTATCGGCATCATTCGCTACTACACTCGTGAAGCTGGGGTGCGTTCGCTTGAGCGTGAGTTGTCCAAGATTTGCCGTAAAGTCGTGAAACAAATTTTGCTCGACAAAGACTGCAAACACGTTGAAGTGAATCAGGATAACTTGAAGTCGTTCCTTGGCGTACAACGTTTTGACTACGGAAAAGCTGAATCGCACAACCAAATCGGTCAAGTCACGGGGTTGGCGTGGACAGAAGTCGGTGGCGATCTGTTGACCATCGAAGCAACTTCAGTGCCTGGCAAAGGTAAATTGACCTATACAGGTTCGTTGGGCGATGTGATGCAGGAGTCTATTCAGGCGGCGTTGACAGTAGTCAGAGCGCGTTCTGAGCAGCTCGGTATTAACAGCGATTTCTATGAGAAACGCGATATTCACGTACACGTACCTGAAGGTGCAACACCAAAAGATGGTCCATCCGCCGGTGCCGCTATGTGCACAGCGTTGGTGTCGAGTCTGACTGGTAATCCCGTACGTGCCGATGTGGCAATGACTGGTGAAATTACCCTGCGTGGTGAAGTATTGCCAATTGGTGGTCTCAAAGAAAAACTGCTGGCTGCCCACCGTGGTGGTATCAAACTGGTGTTAATTCCAAAAGAAAACGAGCGTGACCTGGAGGAAATTCCAGCAAACGTGGTCGCGGATTTGGAAATTAAACCAGTACGTTGGGTCGATGAGGTACTGAAATTAGCGCTTGAAAAGCCTGTCGAAGGCTTCGAAGTTGTTAAAAATTTGGTCTAACGCAAGAAAATACAGCATTCACCGAAAAAAACTGAAAAAAAGGGCTTAACAAAGTCTCGACCTGTGATAGCCTAAGTTGCGTGGAGAGCCAGTCGTCTCAAGCCCTTGAGGTGACTGGCTTTGAGCTGTATCCAATTACATAATCCTAGTTTCCAACTGGGCTTGAACTTTAAAATCAAGCTTGTTATAAAAGCCTCCGCAGACCGCTCGAGAGAAGGACTTGGTTGCGGCGCATAAAATTACATTCAAGGGGATGACATGAATAAATCTGAACTAATTGAGAAAATCGCATCTGGTGCAGACATTTCTAAAGCCGCTGCAGGCCGCGCACTGGATTCTTTCATCGCTGCTGTAACTGAAAGTTTGAAGGACGGCGATAAGATTTCTCTTGTTGGTTTTGGTACTTTTGAAGTACGTGAACGTGCAGAGCGTACTGGTCGTAACCCACAAACTGGGGACGAAATCAAAATTGCAGCAGCAAAAATTCCTGCATTCAAAGCAGGTAAAGCGCTGAAGGATGCTGTTAACTAATTGACACTTGTCCTGTAAGGCATTTGGCCTTACCGGGTTAAGAGCCCATCAAGTGAACAATTACAGCAGTGTTTTAAAACTGCAGTAAATCAAGCGATAGGCGCATCCTTTAAGCGATGCGTCTTTTTTTTAATTAACATCGCATAGCGAGACATCTGATGTTAGATAAGATGCGTGACGGAGCGCAGAGTGCCGTAGCCAAAGTGATTCTGGTGTTGGTCATTCTGTCTTTTGCATTTGCCGGGGTGAGCAGCTATTTGGGCCGTTCGACTCAAGCGCCAGCCGCAACCGTCAATGGTGAAGAGATTTCTAAAGCTGAATTAGAACAGGCATATCAAAGCGAAAAAAACCGCTTACAGCAACAGCTGGGTGATATGTTTGATACGTTATCAGCCAACGATGCCTATTTGAATAATATTAAGCAGGGTGTTTTACAACGCCTTGTAGCACAGCGTTTAGTTGACCAAGCAGCAAAAGAGCTTGGTTTACGTGTTTCTGACGAACAAGTAAAAGAAGCGATTCGCACAGAAGCTGCGTTCCAAACCGCTGGCACTTTTGATAACGAACGTTATCTGGCGGTTTTGCGTCAAATGGGGTATACCGCAGCGAGTTTCCGTGATGCGATGCGATCAGATATGACGCGCAATCAGCTGGTGACAGCTCTGGTTGCCAGTGATTTTGCCTTGAAAGGTGAAAGTGATGCTCTGGCCAAGCTGCAAGCTCAGACTCGTGATATTCGCTTTGCGACCGTTGAGTCCGCCCCGTTCCTTGCCGACGTTAGCGTCACTGACGACGAAGTATCGAAGTTTTACGATGACAATAAGCTGCAATTCCAACGTCCAGAGATGGTAAGCCTCGATTATGTTGAGTTAAGTGCCAGTGCGTTAACCGACGGTATTGAAGTGAGTGATGATGAGGCCAAAGCCTATTATCAAGACCATATTGCAGATTACCAGACTAACGAGAAGCGCGAAGCCGCTCATATCTTAATCGACGCTACTGCAGATGATGCCGCAGCCAAAGCGAAAGCTGAAGATATTCTCAAGCAACTGAACGCTGGTGCTGATTTTGCTGAGCTTGCCAAGAAAGACTCTCAAGACACGCTAAGTGGTGCAAAAGGCGGGGAGTTAGGTTGGTTTGAAGCTGGCGTCATGGATCCTGCGTTTGATAAGGCGCTATTTGCGTTAAATAAAGGTGAGATTTCTGATGTAGTAAAAACACCGTATGGCTACCACATCATTAAGCTATTAGACGTGCAGCCAAGTGCGGCATCACCATTTGCCGATGTGAAAGTACAAATTGCACAAAAGCTGAAAATGGACAAGGCGGTCAACGAATTCTACGGTTTGCAGCAAAAACTCGCAGACACCAGCTATGAAGTGCCTGACACCTTGGAGGAAGCCGCTAAGGCGGTAAACTTATCGGTTAAGTCCACAGAGCTATTCAGCAAAATGGATGCACCTGCACCGTTTAATACGCCTGACGTATTAAAAGCTGCATTTTCTGACGATGTGCTGTCGGGAATGAACAGTAACGTGTTGGAAGTATCGGATAACGATGTGATGGTTATTCGTATCAAGCAACACCAAGCTGCTGGTTTAAAGGCGTTTGATGAAGTGAAAGAAGACATCGTCAATCAGTTGAAACAGCAGAAAGCGGGTGAGTTGGCTAAAGCGAAAGCCGATGACATGCTCAATGCAATTAAAGAGGGTACATCAGATGTTGCGCTTGAGAGCCATGCAAATGTCGGTCGTAATGCAGCGGATATTGATGCTGCTATCGTAGGCCAGGCATTTAAAATGGCAAAAGCAGCGGAAGGCATCAGTGCAGACACCGTAGCAACCGCTAAAGGTTACGCGGTTGTTGTGGTCGATAAAGTCACTACTCCAGCCACTGTACCAGCTGAGTTGAGTAGCTCAATCCAACAAAGCTTGGCTAATCAATACAGCCAAGCAGATTACCGTGCGTTGATTGAATTGCTTAAAGCAAAAGCTGAAGTGACTTATCCAACCGAAGGATAAGTTAGTTCAACACTCTAAAAAACCGGCATTATGCCGGTTTTTTGTTGGCTGCTTATCAGGTTAGAGCTGCCAATCGATGATGGGTTTTCCTTGCTGGCGCAGGTATTCATTAGCCAAATTAAAATGGTTACAGCCAAAAAAACCTTTATCGGCTGAATAGGGGGACGGATGCGCGGCTCTCAGCACCAGATGTTTATTACGGTTAACCTTAGCGGCTTTTTCGCCCGCGTGACGTCCCCAAAGCAAAAAGACAATACCCTGACAATGTTGATCGATAACTTCAATGACTTTATCGGTAAAGCGCTCCCAGCCCAAATCGGCATGTGAATGTGCTTTGCCAGCCTCAACCGTTAGCACAGTATTAAGTAACAACACGCCTTGCTCTGCCCAATGACTAAGGTTGCCATGATGTGGCATTGTGAAGCCGTTAACGGTGTGCTGAAGCTCAAGAAAGATATTTTGCAATGAAGGGGGGGGCTTTACCCCTAATGGCACGGAGAAGCTTAATCCGTGCGCTTGATTAGCGCCGTGATAAGGATCTTGGCCGAGAATAACGACTTTAAGTTGTGCAAATGGTGTCAGTTTAAAGGCGTTAAAGGTGTCAACCTGAGACGGGTAGACATGTTTCCCGCTCGCTCTGAGTTCATTAATGGTGTGCAGAGCTTGGCGAAAATAGGGTTGTTGACGTTCGTCGTTGAGCAGTGTTTTCCAGCTGATATCTGATGTCATCGCGATATTGCAGTGCCCAGAAGCGGGCACTGCGTTCAATTTAGTTAGTCGTCGACACCAATCATAACATTACTGGCTTTAATTAGGGCGTAGGCATCATCGCCAACTTTTAGACCAAGCTTTTCACTTGATGCCTTGGTGACCACGGCGGTTAGGACGACGCCAGGCGCGAGTTCGATGGCGACTTCGTTGTTAACTGCACCCACTTCGATATTTTTGATTGTGCCGCTGAGGCAGTTCCGTGCGCTGACTTTCATTTGGATTCCTCGTCTGTTTGCTGAAAGATCAGGATAGAGTATAGATGTTGTGCAGCGTTAAACGAAAAAACGCCGCATTAAGCGACGTTTTTTTAAAGGATAATGAGTCCTACAGTTCTATGACATCGAACTCAACAGCAGGGTTGACGTCCTGCTCGTAGTCGATACCATCGATACCGAAACCAAACAGCTTGATAAATTCAGCTTTGTATTCACGGTAGTCGGTCAATTCACTCAAATTTTCAGTGGTGATTTGCGGCCACAGTTGTTGGCAATGCTGTTGGATGTCGTCACGCAGTTCCCAGTCGTCCAAGCGCAGACGATTGTCATCGTCAGTTTCTGCGGCACTGCCATCGGCCTTGAATAGACGTTGGCTGAACATGCGGTAGATTTGCTCCATACAGCCTTCATGTAAGCCTTCTTCACGCATTTTCTTAAATACCATGGCGATATACAGCGGCATTACCGGAATTGCTGAACTTGCTTGAGTCACTACGCTCTTAAGCACGGCAACATTGGCGCTACCACCGTTAGCGGACAGTTTGCTATTCAATTCGTGGGCGGCGCGGTCAAGATCCATTTTGGCTTTACCCAGCGCACCATGCCAATAGATTGGCCACGTCAGCTCAGTGCCAATATAGCTGTATGCTACCGTTTTGCAGCCATCCGCCAATACGCCTGCATCGCTAAGAGCGTTGATCCACAGTTCCCAATCTTGACCACCCATTACGGTGACAGTATCGGCAATTTCTTGTTCAGTAGCGGGTTCAACCGATGCTTCGATGATGACGTCTTTATTGGTATCAACGGCAGTCGATGTATAGCTCTCACCGATAGGTTTAAGCGAAGAACGGATCACTTCGCCCGTATCTGGTAACTTACGTACTGGTGACGCCAGTGAGTAAACCACCATGTCGATTTCGCCCAGATCTTGTTTGATCAGTTCGATGACTTTGGCTTTGGCTTCATGGCTGAACGCATCACAGTTGATGCTCTTTGAATAGAGACCAGCTTCTTTAGCAAATTTATCGAACGCGGCTGAGTTGTACCAGCCAGCCGTGCCTGGTTTGCTCTCTGTGCCAGGTTTTTCGAAGAACACACCGATAGTGGCGGCATCAGAACCAAAGGCGGCGGCAATTCTAGAGGACAACCCATAACCACTTGAAGCACCTACAACTAATACTTTTTTAGGGCCGTTAGCGAGTTTTCCCTGAGATTTAGTGTAATTAATCTGCTCTAACACATTGGCTTCACAGCCAACGGGATGTGTGGTTGTACAGATAAAACCACGGATTTTGGGCTTAATAATCATCGTCTACTTTATGTTCCAGAAAAATTGTCACTAGGATAAGTAATTCCGTTGTAATTGGTACTACTATCCAAGTGGTTGGAGCAGTTTGATTACGCTTTTTGGCGTATTAACTGCAGCTGTTCTTGTAATAAGCGTTGCGTATATTCGTGCTGTGGGTTGGTAAAAAGTTCCTCAGTGGTCGAAAACTCCACCATTTCTCCTTTATTCAACACCATCACTTTGTCGCTGATATAACGCACTACGTTAAGATTATGGCTGACGAAAATATAGGACAAGCCCAGTTCTTTCTGCAAACTTAACAGCAGATTGAGGATTTGCGCTCTAACGGATAGATCCAGCGCAGATAGCGCCTCGTCAGCAATAATAATTTTAGGGTTAAGCATCAGAGCGCGTGCTACCGCGACCCGCTGCTTTTGTCCCTCTGAAATCATATGCGGATAGAACTCCGCGTGTTCAGGTAACAGACCAACTTTGCGTAAGGTCTCCACCACTTGTTCTTCACGCGCTTTAGGCGATAAGTTGGTATTAAACCGCAGTGGTTCTTGTAACAAATCACCGATAGTCAGACGTGGATTTAAGGAGGTGGTTGGGTCCTGGAAAATCATGCGAATCAAGCGGCAACGTTGCTTAAGATTCTTACTATCCCACGATTGCCCTTGGTAGTAGATTTCCCCTCCAGAACGCTTTTCGGCGCCAACCAAGATGCGGGCGAGGGTACTCTTACCTGAACCAGCTTCCCCCACAATAGCAAGTGTCTCGCCGGGCAGCAGATCAAAGGAGACTGGTTGCAGAGCCTCGTTATATTGTGCACTAAAGCCCTTATAGCCTGCGAAATAGCGCTTCTTTAGGTCGATAACTCTAAGTAAGGGTGTCGTCATCATCGACCTCATCTTGGTAGGGGAAATGACAAGCGAAATAGCGGTCTTTGTAGTGACTCAGCATGGGTTGCTTAACGCATTGTCTTCTAGCTTCTGGGCAACGGGGGCCAAGACGACAACCAATCGGTAGATGACGTAATGCAGGTACCGACCCAGGCAATGTAGGCATTAATTTCTTATGCCGTACATTGGTGCTGTAGTCTGGCATATTGTCCAAGAGCGCCTTGGTGTATGGATGGTTTGGCTGAGACATCAATTCAGCCGTCGGCCCCGACTCCATCACTTGACCGCAATATAGGACCGTCATGCGATTACACCAGTTGGAAAGGGTGTCTAACTCATGGCTGATCAGTAACACAGTAACGTTTTGCAATTGGTTTAGCTGGGTCAGCAAACGGTAGATTTGTGCCTGAGTACTTGGCTCCATTGAGGCGGTGGGTTCATCTGCAATCAATAGTCGCGGCTGCTTGGCCAATGCCATTGCTATCATCACCTTTTGGCATTCACCTTCAGACAGTTCCCACGGATAGCTATAAAACACTTTACGTGGGTTTTTAATTCCCACCTTGTGCAGCCATTTTTGTGCCAGTAGTTTTTTCTCTCGAGTATGGCGCCAAAAGGTCCATTTATTGCCTTTAGGAATTGCTTCCAGCAACTGGTGGCCGACAGTATACGTTGGGTTAAAACTGCCTGATGGATCTTGGAAAATCATCGAAATTTCATCACCCATCAGGCTGCGCCGTTCTTGTCTTGGCATATCCATCAGGTTTTTGCCGTCCCACATCAGGCGGTCGGCGGTGATCTTCCAGCTTGGATCGTGGATCCCTAAAATTGCCCGAGCCAGCAAGCTGCGGCCTGAGCCAGACTCGCCAATCAATCCATGCATCTCACCAGCGTTAATCGTTAAACTCACCCGTTCCAGCGCTTTGGCTGGTCCTTGTGGGGTATCTAACTCAATGGTGAGATTGCGAACATCAAGTAATGGCATAATTAGTTTCTCATCGGCGCCAGTGCGGATCGCAGTCCGTCACCCACAAGGTTAACCGATAACACGCTGAGCAAAATGGCAACGCCCGGAATGGTGACGGTCCATGGCGAGGTGAGGAAGTTATCCAACCCCTGTAGCACCATGGCGCCCCACTCAGGCATCGGTGCTTGTGCACCTAAGTTTAGAAAACCTAACGCGGCAATATCTAAAATTGCGGCTGACATTGCTAAAGTGGTTTGAATAATCACGGTTTCCCAGACGTTTGGCATAATCACATACCAGAAAATCTGTAGCGCATTGGCGCCATCGAGGCTCGCTGCTGTGACATATTCTTTTTGTAACTCATCATGCACGGTTTGATGAATCGATCTAACAAACTGTGGTGTGAGCGATATGCCCACCGCCCAAAATACATTTTCTAGCCCTGGACCTGTGACCGCCACTACCAAAATGGCCATTAACAGCGATGGAATTGATAACAGCGCATCTAGCAGGTGTCCCAAGATGCTGGACTTGAGACCGCGCATCATGCCAGAAATCGAACCGATTACCACGCCGACAATCAGCGCTGTCAGTACGACCGAAAATGCGACGCCAAAAGTGTACTGCGCCCCGTGCAGCAAACGGCTAAAAATGTCTCGACCTAAATCGTCAGTGCCTAAGAAATGACTGACGTCGCCTTGATTGCTCCATGACGGAGGCATCAGTAGCGCGGCCTGATCTTGATATTCTGCAGCATAGGGGGCGATATAATCGCCAAACATGGCTAACAGCAATAACAACACCACGCCCCACAAGCCTGCTAATGCTTGGGGTTTTGCCGCGAATAAGCGCCAGATGCGTTTACCGTGAGACGGAATGTCATCGTCGAGATAAAGCTTAGTTCGTCCCATACATGTCCTTCCTGCTCACCGGATTAGCAGCGGTATAGAGTACTTCAATCAGGATACTGAAGAAGATAATGACCAGTGCCACGGCAAAAATACCACCTTGGATAACGGTATAATCGCGCTGATAAATACCCGACACCAGCCAAGCGCCAATGCCGGGCCATGAGAAAATTACCTCAACTACAATCGCGTAACTTGCAAATGGGCCTAACATTAGGCCGAGGTGTTTGAGTAAAGGTATTAATGCATTTGGCAGTGCATGCTTCAGGATGATGCTGGTATTGGATAAGCCTCGGGCCTCAGCGGCGCGGATATAGGTTTGATTCATTACACTGATCATGGCCGTTCGAGTAATACGTACCACAACAGTGAATGGCAATACCGCTAAGGTACACGCGGGCATGATGATGTGTTGTAGCGCATCAATAAACGCTGCCCATTTATACGTACCATCAAACAGCAGGGTATCAAGTAGCATAAAGCCGGTGACTTTCGGAATTTGATAGAGCAGGTTGATCTGTCCAGAGATAGGTAACCAACCGAGTTGCACTCCAAACCATAACGATAACAGCAGCCCCAGCCAAAATACCGGAATTGAATAGCCAGTAAGCGTGACCGCCATAATCAGCTTTTGTAATGACTTACTGCGGCTTAGCGCAGAGATTACGCCGAGTGGGACACCCACTATTAACGCCAGCAATCCCGCGACAAATGCCAGTTCGAAGGATGCGGGCAACACGCCTAGCAGTTCTCCACTGACTGGACGTTGCGAGGTTACTGAAATACCAAAATTACCACTCAGACGTTCAGCGCTATAGGCAAAAAATTGTCTTAAGGTGCTTTTATCCAAGGCAAAATCATGTTGGATTTGTAACTGCTGCTCAGACGTTGGCAGGGCAATACCACTGAGCGCATAGTTAAGTTCTGCCGGAAATAACCGTGTTGCGAAAAACAGAATCGCTATCAGCACAAGGGAGGTGGCTATAAATAGGTTAAGGCGTCTAAGGAGGTAACGACCCATTAGTGTTGCCCCCCGGACGTGTTTGCCGCCGTTGTGGCATCAAAGGAGATGCCGCCAAATGGCATTAAGGTAACCGCTGGTGCGGTTTTGCGTTTAAGTAACATGCGTTGCGCGTAGGCGAGCGGAATAAGTGGCACTTGTTCGCCAACAATTTGCTCTGCAGCGCGATAAAGTTGCTTGCGGCCTTCTTTATCTGTGATGTCTTTGGCCTGACTTAATAGCTGGTCAAAATCCTTGTTACACCATTTAGCCCAGTTGTTGTGAGAATTAACCGAGCCACAACTCAGTAACGGCGTAAAGAAGTTATCAGGATCGCTGTTGTCGGCACTCCAGCCAATAATCACGGAATCGTAATCACTATTCGCCAGTCGCTGCGTAAAAACACTCCAATCAAAGCTGATAATATTCACGTGAATACCAACAGCGTTGAGGTCTGCTTGCAGTAGTTCTGCTGTCTTTTGGGGATTGGGGTTGTAGCTACGCGCGACGGGCATGGCCCAGATATCGATGGTTAGATGTTTTACGCCAGCGCTAGCTAACAACTCTTTCGCTTTTTGCGGATCGTAACTGAGCTCTGTTGCGTCGTTAGGGTAGGCCCAAGAAGAGGGCGGTAAAATTCCGGAGGCTACTACAGCGGTATCGTGATAAACAGCATTCAGTAAACTGCGTTTATCAATTGCGTAGGCAAGTGCTTGGCGTACTCTAATATCATTAAACGGCGGCTTTTGTGTGTTAAGCGCCCAATAGGCCACGTTCATCCCTGGACGACTATCGACTTCAAGCTCATCGTGCTCTCTGGCGACTGGCAGTTCGCCAGCTTTGGGCAGGGCTGAAATACTGCAATCACCTACAATTAATTTTGATAACCGCACGGTGCTGCGTGGAGTGATATCAAAGACTAATTGAGTAGCTTCTGGTTGCACTCCCCAATAGTCAGGGTTACGCAAATAGCGGATATATTCGTTCTTAACATACTCTACTAATTGGTATGGCCCTGTGCCAACCGCCTGAGAATCAAGCAGCTGTGGCTTTTTTTGTTGCAACAGCTGTTCGGCATACTCTTTTGATAGCACTACTGCAAAGTCGGTGGCGAGATTGGCTAAAAACGAGGCGTCTGGATGGTTAAGAACAAAACGCACTCGATAATCGTCTAGCTTAGTGATCGACTTAATCAATTTGGCGAAGCCGATGCTTTCAAAGTAAGGGAAACCACGTAACGCAGTATTGTGAAAAGGGTTATCGCTGTTGACAATGCGGTCAAATGAGAACACCACATCATCCGCGTTCATCTTACGTGTTGGATGAAAAAATGGCGTTGTGTGGAATTTAACATCCTCACGTAAAGTAAACTCATAGGTCATACCATCGTCTGAGACTTTCCAGGATGTTGCCAGCGCCGGTACAAAATCGTTACGTATCGAGTCGTCATCAATCAGGCGGTTATAGATCTGATGGGAGGTCGCATCAATGGTTGTCCCCGAGGTGACGACTTGAGGATTGAAACTCTCAGGGTTGCCCTCAGAGCAGTACACAAGGCCGTCGGGCAACTGTTTTTGTTCACAACCGGTGAGACATGCCAACACACACATTAAGGTAAATGCGCTACGAAAACATCTTGTGGTGTTATTCATTATCAGATTGTGCAGCTCAAACACGCCTGCGTCGGATAACTTTCCGAATGGTGAGTGCAACTTGGACAATTCCATGTAACTTGTTAAAAATGCATAAGCGTATCGGCCATTCTAACAGTCTAGGCAACGGCTCGGCAATTCCCTCAATTTTTGTCCAGCAAATTGTATTTCTTTAATATTCCGCGCAGTTGGTGATAACTGAGTCCGAGTAATTCGGCGGTTTTCTTTTGATTATATTGGCTGTCGGCCAGAGCTTGCTGAATTAAGCTGACTTCAAAGGCTTCTGTTTCCTGCTTGAAGTCGAGTGGAAAATGATGTGTCGTACCGGCTGGTGGCGCTGCGGAAAACTCAATCTTTGATTCATCGGATGAAGATTCGGTCGCAGAGGATGAAATATCAGTTGCCACCTGACGTTCTTTGGTTTTGACCCGCGATTTTGGTCTAAAAGGCGAATCAAACGGATCTAACACTATGTTATCGATCTGCTCTTGCTCATCACCATGGCGGTATACACTGCGCTCCACCACATTTTTCAATTCACGGATATTCCCTGGCCAAGGATAATCAAGGAGTGCTTGTTCGGCTTGACGGCTGAAGCCGGTAAACAGCTCCATTTTCAACTGTCTTGCCATGCTGACGGCAAAATATTCTGCGAGCGGCAAAATATCTTCCTGGCGATAACGTAGCGGTGGCAGGGTGATCACATCAAAGGCGAGTCTATCGAGCAGATCTGCACGAAATTCGCCGGCTTCCGCAAGTGATGGTAAATCTTCGTTTGCAGCACAAACCAACCTGACATCAGCATGCAAGGTTTTACTGCCACCCACTCGTTCATATTCGCCATATTCAATGACGCGCAGCAGCTTTTCTTGCACTAATCCTGAGGTATTGGCTAATTCGTCGAGAAAAAGTGTGCCGCCATCTGCTCGTTCAAAACGACCTTCATGACGGTTACGTGCGCCAGTAAATGCGCCAGACTCATGGCCGAAAAGTTCGCTTTCCAGCAAACTTTCGCTCAACGAACCACAATTGAGTTTTACAAAGCTCTGATCCCAACGTTGGGATAGAAAATGCAGACGTTCAGCGATAAGCTCTTTACCGGTTCCACGTTCACCGATAATCAGTACCGGCTTAGACAAAGGCGCCACCTGAGATACATGCTCAAGAACCTCTAAAAACGCATTTGATTGCCCGATAAGGTTTTCTTGTTGATTAGTCTTAGCCACGATTTCTGTTGGTCTTTATCGCTAATAAGTGGTGAAATCCATAATATGTGGCTGTAAAGAATAAATAAAGAAAAAGTTATTTTTTATGTAACATGCTGAATAATAAAATAAATACAAAGTTGGCACAGAATCTGTATTAACGTTAGGGCGTTCTACAGTAATTTTGAGGACAGGATTATGGGAATTTTTACACGTTTTGCCGACATCATTAACTCTAATATCAGTGCTTTGCTCGACAAGGCAGAAGATCCAGAAAAAATGGTGCGCCTGATTATTCAGGAAATGGAAGATACCTTGGTGGAAGTGCGTTCTACCTCTGCCAAAGTGTTAGCCGAGAAGAAAGAACTTATCCGTCGCATCGGTAAGTTGGAAGAGCAAGTTGCTGATTGGCAGTCAAAAGCTGAGTTAGCCTTGACTAAAGATCGTGAAGACTTAGCTAAGGCCGCGTTGATCGAAAAGCAGAAAATTGCTGCTACCGTTGATACGCTGAGCAAAGAGCTGGATGTGGTGGATGAACATATTGCCCGCTTAAAAGACGAAGTGGTGCAGTTGCAAGAGAAACTGGCTGATGCCCGTGCTCGCCAGAAGAGCATCATCATGCGCAAGCAGACCGCTTCTTCTCGTCTGGAAGTGAAAAAGCAGCTTGATTCCAGCAAAATCGATACTGCGATGATGAAGTTTGAGCAATATGAACGTCGCATCGAAAATATTGAAGCAGAAGTGGAAGCGTATGAGCTTGGCAGCAAGAAGAACAAACTGGATGATGAGTTTGCTGCACTAAAAGCCGATGATGCTGTCAGCGACGAATTGGCCGCATTAAAGGCTAAAATGAAA
The DNA here is from genome assembly GCF_000753795.1 of Shewanella mangrovi. Lineage (GTDB taxonomy): Bacteria > Pseudomonadota > Gammaproteobacteria > Enterobacterales > Shewanellaceae > Shewanella > Shewanella mangrovi. The sequence goes on along the minus strand of NZ_JPEO01000003.1, from coordinate 149,809 downwards.
GGCAAAGACAGCGCAGCTAACTAATTGACCACGGGGAGGGTATTATGGATCTGGATATCCTGATGGCGCCGATAATTCTATTTATCATATTTGTAGCGCCTATCTGGTTGATTCTTCACTATCGCAGCAAACGCCAAGTGAGTCAGGGATTAACCGAAGAAGAGTTCAATCTGCTAAATGAGCTAGTCGACAAAGCAGATAAAATGACTCAGCGGATTGGCACCCTAGAGTCTATCTTAGATGCAGAGTCGCCCGAGTGGAGACAACGTCATGAAAGATAAACGTACGCTGTATCGCAACCGTAAAGCGGGTAAGGTAGCTGGGGTTTGTGCAGGGATAGCAGAATACTTTAATCTGGAAACATGGCTAGTGCGTGTTGCGGTAGTGTCCATATTCCTTCTTGGTGGTTCTGGTGTAGTGTTTGTTGCTTATATTGCGTTATGGATGATTCTGGATGAAAAACCACTTAACGCAGACAACGATCCAACAGATCTGTCAGTTAAGAAAAAGGTGTGGCAGGCAGGGGAGCCAGCTAAACAAGCTTTACAAGATGTGAGTGCCAAATTTCATACACTTGAAAGCAGATTGAGAGCCATTGAAACCTATGTCACCTCAGATCAATATGAGCTAAAACGGCAAATCAATAATCTCTAATCCCAAGGGCAGCATCGCTGCCCCTTTTTTCTGGAGAGTTATGGCAGACTTTAAGCAACGTTGGCATCAACTCGAACAAAAAGCCAAGGATATTGGCTATCGCACCACCGACCGTCATCTTCGCTTGGCGGTTACTGGTTTATCTGGCGCTGGTAAAACCGCGTTTATTACTTCTCTTGTGGAAAAACTGCTAACAGCGGATACACAACCTCCATACGGGGGCTTACCGCTGTTTTCCGTGTGTATGCAGCAGCGCTTTCTTGGCGCGCGTCGTGAACGTCAACCTGATTTAAATATCGCGAGTTTTGGTTACGAGAATGCCATGCAAACGTTGCGAGCCGAATTGCCGAAATGGCCGCAATCGACCACTAACATCAGCGAGCTACGTCTTGCGATTGATTATCAGCCCAAGTCTGGGTGGTTATCGAGCCTCACCGATAAGGCTACGTTGCATCTGGATATCGTCGATTATCCAGGTGAATGGTTGCTTGATTTACCTATGTTGCAGCAAAGCTTTATTGAATGGAGTGAGCAACTACTTGCGCCGCAAAGTCCTATCACTAAAACCTCTGGCTATAGCGAATTTATTAGTAAGTTAACGCTTCTGGAGCTAGATGCCGAACCTGCTGATGAAACACTGGCATCGGTGAGCGATAGTTATCGCCAACTGTTAGAAGAACTTGTACACCAACGCGGGTTTTATTTGGCGCAACCTGGACGCCTACTGCTACCGGGCGATCTGCAGGGAACGCCACTGCTGTCTTTTTTCCCCTTACCAAGGCAACTGCTACGAAATGCCGAAGGCACTCCGATAAAAAACCAGCTTATCAATAACCTCGAGAAGCGTTACAGCGCTTATGTTAAGCAAGTGGTAAAGCCTTTTTATCAGCGCTACTTCGAGGATTTTGACCGGCAGCTAGTGTTAGTGGATGTATTGGGCGCGCTAAATCGTGGCCGTGCTCAATTTGAAGATATGGCCAATGCACTCAATGCACTCAATCAAAGTTTCCGCTTTGGCAAAGGTGGATTTTGGCAGCGTGTGTTTTCACCTAAAATCGACCGTTTACTGTTTGCCGTTAGCAAAGTAGATCAAATAACGCGGGAGCAACAAGGGAACGCTTTGTCATTGCTTAAGCAGCTGTTACAACCGGGTTGGCAAAATGCCGACAATAGTGGTTGTTTGGTCGAAGCTATGGCGGTGAGTGCCATCAAGACTACTCGCTACGGTATGGCAAAAGATCGGCAACTAGGAGAGGTGTCGGTCGTGAGTGGTACCGCGCTTGATAATCGCAATACGGTGACGTTATATCCGGGAGAAGTGCCGAAAACTTTGCCTAATGATGAGTTCTGGCAGCAACAGGGTTTTCAGTTTGTCGATTTCGCACCGCCGCACATTGCGGCTGACCAAGCGTTTGAGCATATCCGCTTAGATCATCTGCTCGAGTTTTTATTAGGAGATAAGCTGTCGTGAAGCAGAATCAATCTGACAGTCCAACGGATACCACACCGCCCCCAAAACTGCGGCAGCGCAAGCTATTTGAGCAGGCCGATATTATTGAATGGCAAGAGTTAGCGAGTAAAACCGATGCGTTTACCGAACAGGTCGAGCAATTACCTGAGCAAGCTTTAAAGCCTAAACGTCGTTCATGGTTAACTCGACTGGCGTTGATGGCGCTAGCCGTTGGCATCGTCACCCAGCTAATCATCACACTCGTTGATGCATGGCAACAAAGTCCGTGGTTATTTTTGTTGTACAGCGCGATCGCTGGAGTGCTGGTATTGTGGGTGTTGGTATTAATACTAAAAGAATGGCGTTATTTACGGCGACTAAAGCGTAATGATGAAGCTCAGCAAATCGCAGAGCGGCTGCGAGACAGTGTCCAAATAGGGGAATCTCAGGCGTTTATTGACCGCATTATCACACGCCTTCCAGCAGATGCGAAACGTTCAACGGCAGCGCTAAAACGGAGTCTTTCACCCGATCAAAATGATGCGGAGCAGCTGCGACTGTTCGAGTCTTTGGTATTGGATGACCGCGATATTGCCGCACGCAAAATTGTCCGCAAATATGCGTTGCAGTCTTCGCTTATCCTCGCGGTAAGCCCATTCGCGTTATTGGATATGGCGTTGGTGTTGTGGCGCAACCAAGCGATGATTAATGATATTGCTGCTTGCTACGGGATAGAGTTGGGTTATTGGAGCCGAATAAGGCTTATTCGTGGGATTTTTTGGAATATTGTCTATGCCGGCACTACAGAATTGATGACTGACTTTGGTAGTCAGATGTTATCGATGGAGATGACTGGAAAACTATCTGCCCGATTAGCTCAGGGGCTAGGTGGTGGATTGTTGACAGCCCGTTTAGGGATCCAAGCGATGCGTTTATGTCGTCCGATGAAATTTACACAGAAGAACATGCCGAGCTTAGCCAAAATTCACATGGAACTACTATCGGAGCTCAAAAGTCGTATGGCGCCTAGCAAACACAGAGAAACTCGCGATACCGAGCCAACAAAACGCTAATTTGGTAGTTTTTTAAACAATTGTCTACACTTTTGTTGCGGGTCACGGAAAACGGAATTATCGACTCGCGCTGTGATATGGAATTTACCGGAGGATAGACGATGAGAATTACCCAATATGGACTGTTAGCTGTAGCACTGTTATTAACCCCACTGGCGTTTACCGCGCATGCGAATGACGAGTTGGTCAAACCTGTTGAAGCAACTCAAGCTCTGCAAAAAATCAGCATCAACACTGCATCGGTTGCGGAGCTGCAGCTCCTTAAAGGGATCGGTGAAGCTAAAGCGCAGGCGATTGTTGATTATCGAGATAGTCACGGCAAATTTGAATCGATAGAGCAGTTGTCAGAAGTGAAAGGTATTGGCAAAAAGCTCATTGAGAAAAATGCTGACATCTTAATGTTGTAACGGTCGTGTTTATTAAAAAGTCCGCATATGCGGACTTTTTGTATATGGAGTGCACAGTCAGCGACGGAATTGCAGTTTAACCTTGATCACCTTGGCTGCTTCATGGATAATTCCGGCCGTTGTCGTAGGTCAATACCTTTGGCAAAGCAATGGTGACCCCAGGGTCCCCCCGCAATGATAACTTGTGAACTCGGCCAGGTCCGGAAGGAAGCAACCGTAGCAAGCGACTCATGTGCCGGGGTGTTGGCTCTGGGGGAACCTCCAATACCGCAACGTCTGTTATTCCTCTGCTGTTTTCATCAAGCGACTCTTTAAAAAAGCCCGCGACTTTTCAAGTGCTTCGTAAATCTCATTACGCATATTCTGTTGTTCATTAAGGTCTTCATAAAAATAGGTGTCCACTAAGTGATGCACGTAGCGAACGGGCAACTGGTTCAGTGTTACGCAGGCTAAATCAGCAATATAATCTTCTGGAAGTTCGTCTAATAACCCTTCTTCAGACAATATTTCCATCAACATCACTTCGTAGTAATTACGGATATCCAGCTGCATTCCTTATTCTCCTGTCTCACAGAACAAATCCGTTGCGGCGATATACAATTTGCTATGCCGATTTACCAATTGTAGCGTGTCGCGACAATATCCGCCGCCAGCAACGCAAACAATTGGAATGTCAGCACGTTTTGCAATATTGAGTACAAGTCGTTCACGTCGTAACAGGCCAGCATCTGAAAGATTTATGAGCCCAAGTTCATCTCCTTGATGCACGTCAACCCCTGCATCAAACATGATCAAATCAGGCTGATAGGTGCTGAGTAATAACGGTAACACTTGTTCAATCAGCTTAAGGTATTCGCTATCACCTGTACCTTTTGCAAAGGTTAAATCGTGATGTGAATGTGCTTTTCGAGCTGGAAAATTCTTCTCGCAGTGTAATGAGCTACTGATGATGTCAGTTCTGTTGCTTGTCAGCGTTGCTGTGCCATCTCCCTGATGCACGTCGCAATCAAAGATAAGGACTTTGCTAACAGCCTTTTCGGCAATAAGTTGGTTGGCGGCGATGACCAGATCGTTAAATAGACAAAAGCCACTACCAAAGTTTGCGTGGGCATGATGGTAACCACCGCTGATCTGAGTTGCTATGCCATGTTCAAGGGCTAGCTTGGCCGCGAGCAGTGTGCCGCCGATGGAGAACAGTGTACGTTCAATTAATTCTGAGGACCAAGGAAAGCCGATTCGACGTAACTGCTTGGCGTCGAGAGAGCCATTAATAAGCCCATCCACATATTCAGCATCATGCACTTGTTTGATGATACTTAGCTGAACCCGCTCAGGTGTATGGATTTTGCAATAACGTGAATGTTGGCTGTGTTGCAACCAATCGTGCAACAATCGGTATTTGTTGATGGGAAATCTATGTTGTGAGGGTAACGCCAGCTGTGAATAGCTGGCGTGATACACGACGGGAATAACCACTTAGAGTTGCTTGATTGCCCAGCTCATGAATTCTTTACGTGTTTTTTCATCGGCTTGTTGCCACCAATACTGCAGCATTTGACCTGCTTGATTTGGTTGCTGGGCCTGGCTCGCTGGTGAAGCCGTCATTGCCTCAACCGCGGTAGGCTGAGCTACAGGCTGAGGAATTGGCTTACCACCGGTAACGGCAGCTGCCGCCACATCAACTTCCGGACCTTGTTGACCCACACTAAATAAACGTCCGAGGAATGAATTTTCCTGAATGTTGGTTTGTTGAACTGAGTAATCTGCTGCGCCACCGTTAGCTTGGCTGATCACTACTTTAGGTGCTTTGGCAAATGCTTCGGGATCGGTAATTTTCTTCGCCGGTGTTAGTTCATAATTTGCTGCATCATCAACATTAATGGTCACGATAAAAGGTGATGACTTAATGAAATTAGGGCTTTCTGACAAAGGATCATCATAGACGTCGCTGTATCGAATGGCGATTTTGTGAGTACCGCCAGTTAACGCCAAATCAGCTTTATGGGTGAAATGGTTAGTTTCAATCTGAGTGCCATCAAGTGCGAGATATTCAAACGCCATTGGAATTTTGAGATTGGCGGCGAATACAGAGGATGAGCAAATCAGCGCGAACAGGGCTGAAACGGTCGTTATAGGTTTCATCGTTGCTCCTTAACAATTAGGAATGTTTATTTGGGCGCTCAAATAATTGAATACGATCTTCAATATAATTAATTGCTTGCCGGCATTTCCCCAAACGTTTATGCATGGCGAGCAGGTCATTCTGAACAGCAATTTTTTCAGTAATGTGACAGTTGTCAAGCTGAGCTTGTAATTGCTCTATCTTGAACTGAATTTTCTTCTCCCAATTAAGATGTTTATTCAGCTCTTCGTACAGCTGGTGGCTGTTACGCATTACCTCTGCGGCAATCCATCCAAAACCGGCATCAGTATGACGCTGTTGCATCTTACGCTGATATACGACTTTTTTACTGTTTTTATTTTGCTGCTGCGCTTTTAAATCAATGGCAGTGGTTGAAATAGCGCGTTTTAGTGCAACAAATCGATCAGCAATCCGCTCACAACTGGCTTGCAATAGTGCTGGCGAAATTCCTGCAGCGAGCTGTTTTTCCAATTGTCGTAAACTGGTTTCGAGCTGCGCGATACAAGGGTAGAGCTTCCCGCCGCTTTGATGAAATAGTGTTTGTTCAAATCGCTCTAGATGCTCAAGCAGGCGTAAATCTTTGGCGGATTGTGCTTGGTCGTGTTGCAAGACTTCTTGTTCCAGCTGTTTCAGCTGTTGCTTGAGCTTTTCGATCAGCTGTGCGGTATTCATGTCCATGCGTTCCAGCTAAGGTGAATGGCAATTGCAATAACAATCGTCACAAACAGCGGACGGATAAAAGGTAGACCAAAGCGAATGGCCGAATGAGCACCAATATATGATCCCAGCATCATTGAACCGCCTAATAGCATGCCTACCGCAATATCTACCTTACCGTGGTAGAAGAAGATGCTGAGAGCAACAATATTGCTCACAAAGGTCATTGCCCGCGATAGCGCGCAGCTTTTTAAAAATGACAGCTTGTATAACATACGGCTGCTGACAATCCACATCGATCCAATACCGGGGCCTGCAAACCCGTCATAACCGCCAAGCAACAGGCCTTGCGCTATTTGCCTTTTAGTTCTGGGCTGATACTTCGGTGGATTGAATTCTCCGTGCAGAACCTTTTTAAACAACAAACTGTATAAGGCGACAAGAATCACGATTACGGGGAGAATTTTTTCTAACAAGTCGCCGTCAACTAAATACACCATCATGCTACCGACAACAGCGCCAACGGCAGTTGCGGCAAAACAGGTTTTCCATAGACGAGGGTTGAGCAAATGCTTTTTATAGTAGGTGTAGGCGGCGGTTGAGGAACTCATCGAAGATGCGAGCTTATTGGTGCCTAATGACAGGTGAGCAGGCATGCCAACGCTCAGTAATGCAGGAATCGAAAGCAGGCCACCGCCGCCAACGATGGCATCAATAAAGCCAGCAAATAAGCCAGCGCCAGCCAACACTATCCAATTAATACTTGAAGAAAGAATTTCCACTCAAAGCCCAATCTATTCAATTACACGGCGGTAAGGCGGTAGCGCATCCAGCAGCGATTTACCGTAACGTTTGCTGACTAAGCGCCGATCGAGGATGGTAATTCGGCCATAATCTTCCTCTTTTCGCAAGAGACGGCCGCAACTCTGGATCAGCTTACGGGATGCATCGGGGATGGTGAGTTGTAAAAATGGATTGCCACCCTTTAACTTAACGTACTCAGAATGCGCTTGCTCAACGGGGGAGGTGGGCACCGCAAATGGCAATTTGGTGACGATAAGGTTAGTTAAGTAATCACCAGGTAAATCAAGACCTTCAGAGAAACTTCCAGTGCCGAAGATAATGCTTGGCTGACCAGCATCGCAACGTGTTTTGTGCGCTTCTAGCAAGGTCTGCCGCGGTGATGAGCCTTGCAGCAACGGAGTGACCGGCAGTTTCCCTTCAAGTAATTGGGATACTTTCTCCATTTGCCAGTATGAGGCAAACAGCACAAGTGTTGCCGTTTCTCCCTCGACCAATTGCTTGATTTGCTTTGCCAATTCGTCGGTGTAAGCGTCTTCTGCGGGTTCAGTATCCATTTTTGGCAGGTACAGCGTGGCATTATTTTCGAAATCGAACGGCGATTGTAGTGCGAGATAGCGGCTGCCATCTCGTGGTGACAGACCCACCTGATAAGCAAAATGATCAAAGCTGTTGAGTGCTCTTAAGGTTGCACTACAGAGTACGACACCGCCTGCTTTTTCCCACAGCAGATGTTCCAACATAAAGCCGACTTCGATAGGTGATGCGCTGCAGAGATAATCCTGTTGCTTGCCATTGATGCGTTCAATCCAGCGAGCGGTCGGTGCACCTTTGGGATTATCTTCTTTTGCCATCATTTTCCACAGTTTTTGCATGTTTTCTAGGCGTTGCAGCATAAAGCCGCATTCTGACACTAGACCATCTGCTTGATGTTTTGGAATTTCGCCATCCTTAATACTTTCAGACAGCAACATCTGCATCTTATTGAACTGCTTTAGTGCTTCGTTAGCTGCAGTGGCTAAGTTGCCCGAGAGAATGGTCAATGCATCGGGCAATTTACCATTCACAAAGCGCCAGCGGCCTTCTTCATTGGCGAAGAATTTGGGTTGGTTATCGCAAAAATGCGCCACTTTTTGCAGCAAAGACGACAGCTCCTCAATGCGATCTAGCATCGCTTGTGCAGGCGCGATGATGTAGTTGCTTTTGATCTGAGTTTGCAGCTTTGCCGTTGTTTTTTGCAGTTTTTCGAGCCAATCGCCTGCGCCGCGAAGCGTTCCTTGAGCACTTGAAAAATCGCGAGCAACAGTAGGGAGATGGTGTGCTTCGTCAATAACGTAAAATAGGTTTTCGGGTTCAGGCAAAATAACGCCGCCACCAAGCTCAAGATCGGCCAGTAACAGGCTATGATTGGCGATAAGCACGTCCCACTCTTCCATATCTTCACGGGCTTTATGAAACGGACACTGACTGTGACCCGCCAGTTGCTTGTGACAGGAATGCTTATCTGACGCAATCTGTTGCCATAGATGATCTGGAATCGGTGTTTTTAAGGAGTCGAGTTCGCCATTCCAACGCCCCTGACGGTAATCGGTCAGCATCTGTTGGATTTGCTGTACTTGGCTTTGATCCGGTTTGGTTTGCCACATGGCTAACTGCTCGCCGCCATTATCGCCAATCATCATCTCCATCTTAGAGATACAAGCGTAGCGCTGACGGCCTTTTACGAGCCCAAAGCGAAAATCGATACCACTGTGCTGTAGAAAAAACGGTAGGTCTTTGTGTAATAGCTGTTCTTGCAACGCCACGGTAGCGGTAGAAATACAGACCTTCTTATTGCTGGCCATGGCTAAAGGAATAGTGCCTAGAATATAGGCCAGAGATTTACCAATACCCGTTCCGGCTTCAATTACGATGATTTTGCGCTGCTTATCATAATCACCCGCCAGCGTTTTTGATATTTCTGCCACCATGTAGTTTTGCTCGCGTCGAGAGCGAAAGTTGGGTAGTGAGGTGGCTATCTGCTTGTAGATTTCTCTGATTTGCGTTTTGACGTGGGCTGCAAGCATTCAGTGCTTTCCTTTAAGAATTCCTGTATATATTAACAGTAATTGCGCTGACTGATAACCGATAATTCGGCACATTGGAATGATAAGTTGACTAAACAATACCAGACCGTTAGCGGGCGAGTCCTGACGAGACATTGGCGTCGTCATAACGCCTGCAGCGTTTTACAGTATTACCTTAACACTGCCCAAGGACCTGTGTTGGTTGAGGTGGCCGACGCGGAGCAGGTGTTTTTCGTCAATGATAGTCAGGCTCCGCAACTGCTGGCACATCATCATAACGCACAGCACCGCAGTGTCGCACTCAAAAGCTTTGATAACATGCCCGTGGCTGCCGTCTATTCGTCAACGCCAGCAACGACGCGGGCGATTTTGGCAAGTGCGCGAGATAAAAATATTGCGCTCTATGAGTCCGAAATTAAGCCGCAACAACGTTTTTTGATCGAACGTTATATTGCCTTGGATGCGGAGTTTTACGGGCAATTTGTTCAAGGACATTCTGCAACTCTTCCAGTGTTTAGCGCGACAAAGGCGCGGGCAACTCGTGCTGTTGATATACCAATGAAAGTTGTCTCGCTCGATCTCGAATGTGCGCCAGACGGACAACTTTATTCCGCCGCGGTTTATGGTGCAGCTACCGATGGCACAAATAGCATCGCGAAAGTATTTATGGTGGGGCAGCCGCAGTCAACGCCTCAGGATATCGTCTGGGTGGCAAATGAAGGCGCGTTACTCACCGCGTTAATTGACTGGTTTCAAGACTGGGACCCTGACGTGATCATCGGCTGGTCTGTGATAGCGTTCGATTTGGCACTGTTATCGAAGCGCTGCACGGCACTGGGTATTCCCGCCAATTTTGGCCGTTTTTACTCGGCGCTTGAGTGGCTTGTCGAAGGGACATATCGCCCAGAAACAATGGTATTACCCGGGCGGGTAGTGCTCGACGGTATTGATTGGCTAAAAGCCGCTTTTTATCAATTTGAGAGCTTTGCCTTAGATTTTGTCGCCAAAGCCTTATTGGGCGAGGGGAAGACGATTGAACATGCTAGTCAGCATAAAGTCAGTGAAATCAATCGAATGTTTGCTGAAGATAAGTTATCACTGGCGCATTACAACCTAACTGATTGCCGTTTGGTTTGGGATATCTTTAAACAAACTGACTTGTTGGCTTTCGCTGTTGCCAGAGCTCAGTTAACCGGGTTGGAGTTTGGTCGTGTCGGCGCATCGGTCGCCGCGTTTAATAATCTTTATCTGCCGCATTTACATCGCGCAGGTTATGTTGCGCCGGCAATGCCGGCAAGTGACGGTTTAGAAAGCCCCGGTGGTTACGTGATGGACTCTATTCCTGGCTTATATCGCGACATACTGGTGTTAGATTTTAAAAGCCTGTATCCATCCATTATTCGCACCTTCCTCGTCGACCCATTGGGGCTGGTTACGGCGAAATATTTACCGGAAAATGAAACTGTTGAGGGCTTTCTCGGTGCCCGCTTTAGTCGAGAAGGGCATATTTTACCTGACTTGGTTGGCAAGCTTGCCGATGCGCGTGAGCAAGCCAAAAAGCAAGATAACAAACCGCTCTCACAGGCGATCAAGATTATTATGAATTCGCTTTATGGAGTGTTGGGGTCTAAAGGTTGCGTTTTTCATGATGCAAAGCTGGCAAGCTCTATTACCATGCGGGGTCATCAAATTATGCAACAGACCAAAGCATGGATTGAGTCGAAGGGATTTACCGTCATTTATGGTGATACCGACTCAACCTTTATCTGGCTAGGAGAGCAACACCAAATTGAGGATATTCATGCATTTGGTCATCAGCTGGCCAAAGAGATCAACCAACTTTGGCAGGAATATATTGATACGCATTTTCGGCTGACTTCCTATCTGGAGCTGGAGTTTGATAATCACTTCAGTCAATTTTTGATGCCAACGCTACGAGGCTCTGATGAGGGCTCGAAGAAGCGTTATGTTGGCCTTAAATCACTTACCGACGGGCACAGTGAACTTGTGTTTAAAGGGATGGAGCAAGTTCGCAGTGATTGGAGTCCTTTGGCGAAGCGGGTTCAGTATGAGTTATATCGCCGACTCTTTAATAATGAGGATGTTTGTGCTTATTTACGCGAACAGATGCAATGTATTACCGACGGTCAGTGCGACGCAGAGTTGGTGTTCAGCAAACGCTTACGTCGTGATATTGCAGCGTATCAATCTAAATCGATTCCTCATGTCAAGGCCGCGCAGAGGTTAGTCGAGTTGACCCATGATGCCAAATATAGTCGCAAGGGAACCCGCATTAGGTATGTGATGACCAATAACGGTGCGGTACCGATTGAAACCCCCAATATTATCCCTGATTATCAATATTATTTGGATAAACAGATTCGTCCAATCGCTGAACCTATATTAAACATTCTCGGTGTCGAATTTGACCAGTTAATGAGTAGTCAACTTGCATTTAAAATTTAACATTTAATGTTATGAAGAAGGCGAATTTTGAATAGTTTACTTCGCTAATTTAACGTCATTTCACCGAATCTCATATCGACTTAGCATTTTGTTATATTTTGCTGGCTGTTTATTGTGCAAATAAACGTAAACATCACAAAAAAAAAGACAAGACGAAGCATCATTTTTATTGGCAGTTTTCTTTTATATATTCATCACTTTCCTATTTTTGTTTAATGAACGAGATAAAAATGCGGTTTTTGTTGAAAAACCGATGTTTATTAACCGTATATTAAGTGTTACTTAAAGAATCATGTTGTTGATAATTTGTTTCTGCTGTGGTCTTATTTCCCCTAAATTTCACAAAAGTTGTCTTTGTGGTAACGAATTGTGAGGTTAAAAGCGCACAAAAACGATGCGTGACATAATAAGTCAAGGGAGAAATAGCATGATAGTTAAGAAAAATGCACTGGCTAGAGCAGTGAACTTTGCTTTAGTGAGTGGCGTTGTAGCTGCTTCGTTTTCTACTGCTTCATATGCTGAAGAAGAAAAGAAAGTAGAGCGAATTGAAGTTACAGGTTCTCGTATTGCGCGTACCGATTTAGAAGGTGCATCACCTGTTACTACCATCAGTGCAGAAGACATGAAAGTTGAAGGTAACTTCACTGTTGCCGATGCACTGCGTAACAGTAACCTGAACTCTTTTGGTTCATTCTCTGAACGTTCAGGTAGCTCTGCTCAGTCTCAAGCCACCATCAACTTGCGCGGTGCAGGTTCAGAACGTACTCTGGTGTTGATTGACGGCAAGCGCTTCCCTGGTTCGCCAACCATGGGTGGCAGTTCTGCTAACCTTAACGCTATTCCGATGTCTGCAGTTGAACGTATCGAAATCCTGACAGATGGTGCTTCATCTACTTATGGTTCTGATGCGATTGCTGGTGTAGTTAACATCATCATGAAGAAAAACTACCAAGGTGTTGAATTCACTGCTGGTGCAGGTAGCCGTCAACACGACTCTGGTATGAACAGCAAGCAGTTCTCTATCACTGCAGGTTATCAAGCTGATAAAGGTAACATCACCTTCTCATTCGACCACCAAGACCGTGATGGTATCTCTGATGGTGCGCGCCCATATACAGCGGCTAGCATGAACGATTTAGATGGCGATGGCATCATCCAAGCTTATTCTGAAACCATTGGTTGGAGTTATTACGGTGCAACTGTAATTGATCCATCATTCAACTTAGCGCAAGCATCACCATTGTGTGATGATTTGATTGCTCAATATGGTAGCAACACTTTTGCTAACGTAGCCGCTGACGAAGACTGGGGTGTTCCTGGTTCAACCTACTGTATGTATGCATACGCTAACGTGTCATACAATAAAGCATCTCTGTCTCGTAACACTGTTTATGTTGATGCTAACTACCAGCTGACTGATGATATTGAGTGGTTCGGTCGTACTATGCTGACCCAAAACAGTTCATTTGGTCGCTATGCTCCTCCTGCTGCAGCATGGGAAAACATGAGTGCAGACAACCCTAATAACCCATATGGTGAAGATGGCGCTTATGGTTTGTGGCGCTGGGTTGGCATCGGTACTCGTGACGGTAAAGTCGATGACTATAACCAAGATTACTTAACTGGTTTGCGCGGCTCTATCTCTGCATGGAACGATGCAACTTGGGAAGTTTACTATCACTACAATATGGCCGATAACAAATCTATCGGTGAATACTATCTGAGCTACGCGGGTCTTGCTTACAACGAGCAAAATGGTATTGACCTGGGGTCAGAAGAAGGTGCCAATAACATGAAAGGCACCACGCTGACCCAAGATACCTCTACCTTCCAGCAAATCAACGCGGGTATCGGTTTTGACCTGTTTGAACTGCCAGGCGGTCAAATCGCTCACTATTTCGGTACTGAATATTTCGAACAAGATTATCGTTCAAAATATGACGCTCAGTCTGAAGCAGGTCTGATCGGTGGTAGTGCGGGTAACTCTGCAGGCGGCAGCCGTTATGTATGGGCAGCGTTCTACGAAGCAGCAATGCCAGTCGTTGACTCTGTTGAAGTGAACTTGGCGGTTCGTTACGACAGCTACAGTGACTTTGGTAGCAACACTGCACCTAAAGTCTCTGTAAGATGGCAAGCGCTGGATAACGTAGTAGTACGTGCTTCATATTCTGAAGCGTTCCGTGCACCTTCTCTTGATCAGCTGCATGCTGCAACTACATTCTCTGCTGAATACGGTACTGACTACCCATTCTGTGAGTCTAATGGTATTTCAGCTGCTGATTGTTCTCGCGGTCAAACTGATACATACATCAGTGCTAACCCAGACTTAGGTCCAGAAAGCTCTAAATACTACAACTTCGGTGTGGCTTGGGACATTATTGATAATCTGTCAATCAAACTGGATTACTTTGATCTGAAGATTGACGACGTTATCTCTCAACGTTCTATCACTAACGTAATGCGTGGTATTGCTGCGGGTACATTGGAAACTAGTGACACCTTCTATGTACGTCGTGCAGTGACTAGTGATGGTACTCTAGGCCGTGCGCTAGAAGTCGGTACTGGTTACGGTAACGGTGACAAGCTGCAAATCAAAGGCTTGGATGCTACTTTGAGTGGCCTGTTTGAAACTTCAATCGGTGACTTCCGCATCAACTGGACCAACAGCTTCGTGTTTGACTATATCGAAGAAGTTGAAGGTGGTGCGTCAGCTACTGATACTGCCGGCTGGAATGGTCAACCTGACTATAAGTCAGTGTTCACCACTACATACTCAATCGGCGATCATAAGTTTGGTTGGAACATGAACTACACCAGTTCAACCTATGAAGACGATGACACTGGTCACTTGGATTCATGGCTGATCCACAACATCACATACACCTATGATATTGGTGATTGGGGTAACATCCAGTTGGCTGTTAATAATCTGACTGACGAAGACCCAGTGTTGAGCTCTAGTGGTTCTTACGATAACGCTGACCTGTATAACAACTTCGGTCGTGAATATCGCGCAGTTTACACTGTGAAGTTCTAATAACTCGTCATGAGTCTTTAAAAGCCCCCGACTGGGGGCTTTTTTATTTTAAGTCGGTTGAGATAAACCAATTATGAGTTGTTTCAGCTGTTATGACGTTCTTTAATGATGTGAACTCGCTAACGCGCATCGATTTCAAATAGCTTTTTAATTGGTAGTGTCCGCATATTCGGGAGACTGTGGCTGATGGTTCAAAATGAGCAAAACTGTTGGGATCAATATTGGGAGCAAGGCGCGATAACATCCTTTGGTAGTGCAATTGATAATTACCAAGGAGCACTACTGAACATTTGGCAAGCGGTAGCGAACAGCTTTGTTGGTGAGGTTAACGTACTTGATATCGGTACTGGTAACGGCGCTATCCCATTACTACTCGATAAATATAGTGCTAAGTCTGCAACCGGAGCGATTATTGGTGTTGATAAAGCGAATGTTAAGGACTGCATTGTCGGCAACACCCTCGATATTTCGCTGCGCAGTGGCATAGATGTAGCGGCATTACCTTACGACAAAGAGCATTTCCATTACGTAGTTTCGCAATTCGGCTTCGAATATGGACTCTCGCCTCTAGCAATCGATGAAGTCCTGCGGGTGATGAAAACTAACGCCAAGTTAGTACTTGTCATGCACAACAAGGATTCGTTTATTGTTCAACAGAACAGTCAAGAACTTAAGTTTTTGACATCTCCCCAGCTGGAGCGCGTAACACAAGAATTAAAGCATTTTGTTGAACAGATGGGCTACTTGGCATCTGCCGAAGCCATTAGACAGGCGCAGCGAGATGAGAGATTGGAAGGATTACGCAAGGCATTTTTTGCAGAGCTGAAGATGCTTTGGGAGTTAGATAACGAAAGTTATAAGAATGCTGGCATATCCAATGCGGTTGATTATCTCTTTAAAACTGGCATTTCATGGACAGTAGCGCAAAAGCTGGACTTTATTGACCAGGTGTTTGGTGAATTGAATGCGCATAAGCAGAGATTGGCGCAACTTGTTAACGCAGCATTAGATGAACAAGAGGTGTTGGCATTGCTTGAACAGCTATGTTTAGGCGGATGTAATATTGAGCTCATTAAAGTAGTAAAAGAGTCAGATGGCCGAGTTTTGGCTTGGCAACTGGTGGCATTAAAGTACGCAGCATCTTAATTGGATTCTCCTTCCTGACTATAGTGATTTGGTCGCGTTAGATAAGCCGTAAGGAATTTAGCTATCTGGATGTTTTTTACGCGTTTAGCTTCGTGATTAAATCATGGCTAAAGTTCGATGAAATCGTGTAATAACGAGAGAAAGTTACACTTTTAAAAATTTGCTTCTTTATAAGCCATTTTCGGCTCGTTTTTCCCTTGATTCCGTGTTGACACAACTCGGGCTTTTATGAAATGATTCCAGCGGGTCTATGCCTCCAGTAGGCATAGAAAAGGGAAGAAAAATCTAACAATCACAACAGAAAGATGTACTTAGAAGTGTAATCAATCTTGTAAGTTGACTACATTGGCTAAGTTGAATTGTTTATTCACTTCAAATTGGTTGGGAACTATGTCCAAGGTAAGCAATAGAACAAAAATCGCTTCTGCGCTCGTTGGCGCGCTGGCTCTTGCCAGTAGCAACTTCGTTGTTGCTGATCCGCTGACCGATGCTCAAGCAGCAGCAGGTCAGTTGCACGGTGATGCAGCAAAGTCTCAAGCGAAGGTCGATAAATATTTCGATCAAGCTCAAGATATGCTGTTTGAATACTCAAGCGTTGCAGATCAAAGAGAATCGCTGAAAGGCTACAACGATTATTTGGCGACTCTGGTCGCTGACCAAGAAAACACCATGAAAGGCATCCAAGACGACATCAACGGCGTAGATAAACTGCGTCAGGGTGTTGTACCTTTGATGTTCAAAATGGTTGATAACCTCGAAAAATTCGTAGCGTTAGATCTTCCTTTCCGCGCTGAAGACCGTAAAGCTCGCGTTGAAAACCTGAAAAACGTACTGAACACTGCTGAAGTAACTTTGGCAGAAAAGTTCCGTTTGATTCTGGATGCATACGCTATCGAGCGTGACTACGGTAACTTCGTAGACGTTGAAACTGGTAAGCTGAACCTCGACGGTAAAGAAGTACTGGTTGACTATTTCCGCTTAGGCCGCGTGGCATTGTATGCACAAAGCTTGGATCAGAGAAAAGCCTGGATGTTCAACCCAGAGACCAAAGCTTGGGATACTCTGGATGACAGCTATCTGCGTGACATCACCAAAGGCATTCGTATTGCTCGTAAACAAGGGGCAATGGATCTGTTCGCGTTACCTGTTCCAGCTGCGGAGGCTGCAAAATAATGAAGAAGTTAATCACCTCAGCATTGATTGCTGCTAGTTTCACTTTGACTGCTGGTATGGCTCACGCAGCTGACCCAGCGCCAAAGACAATTGATCAGTTGCTGCAACAGATCAAAACCGAACGAGCTACCCAAGGTAAAATTAACGCTAAACGTGAAGCTGAATTCCAAGCTGAACGTGGCGACAAAGCTGCGCTGCTGAAGAAAGAGAAAGATGCTCTTGCTGCAGAAACTAAGCGTGGTAAAGACCTGAACCAAGCGTTCCTCGACAACGAACACAAGATCGCTCAACTTGAAGCTGATCTGAAAACCGCTCAAGGTGACTTGGGTGAAATGTTCGGTGTTGTTAAAGGTGAAGCTGGCGATTTCGCTGGCAAGCTGATCAACTCTAACGTAAGCGCTCAGTTCCCTGGCCGTGACAAGTTCATTTCTGAATTGGGTGCTCGTAAGCAGTTACCTAAGATTGATGAACTGGAAAAGTTCTGGGAAGAAGAACTGTTTGAAATCACTCAGGGCGGTAAAGTAGTTAAGTTTAACGCTTCTGTAACTGATATCGACGGTAACGTTGAAACTACTACAGTTACCCGTGTTGGTGCGTTCAACCTGATCGCTGACGGTAAATATGTAGTTTGGAAGCCAGACCTAGGTATTATCCAAGAGCTGTCTCAACAACCTGATGGTTACATGGTAAGCGCTGCAGCAGATTTCGAAAAAGCGACTTCTGGTACTGCTAAAGTTTACATTGACCCTGCTCGTGGTACTTTGCTGAACATCTTCACTCAGAAAGCAAGCATCCAAGAACGTATCGAAGCGGGTGGTATTATCGGTTACATCATTATCGCATTGCTGATCTTTGGTCTGCTGATTGCGGTAGAACGTCTGCTGACGCTGACTTTGGCTGGTATGAAAGTTAAAGCGCAAGCTAAAAACGTTGCAAACCCAGGTAACAACCCATTGGGTCGTGTACTGAAAGTTTACACTGCGAACAAAGACGTTGACGTAGATACTCTGGAACTGAAACTTGACGAAGCAATTCTGAAAGAAACTCCAGCGCTTGAAGCACGTATCTCTATCATCAAAGTATTGGCTGCAATCGCTCCAATGATGGGTCTGCTCGGTACCGTAACTGGTATGATCGCGACCTTCCAAAGCATTCAGTTGTTCGGTACTGGTGATCCGAAACTGATGGCGGGCGGTATCTCTATGGCACTGGTAACTACCGTAGAAGGTCTGGTTGCTGCACTGCCTCTGATGCTGGTTCACGCTGTTGTTGTGGCTCGCAGTAAGTCAGTTGTTCAAATTCTTGAAGAACAAAGTGCTGGTATTATTGCGGAACACGCTGAGAAGAGGGCTGACTAATGATGCTATACCTGATGGACATTTGGGATGCCGTCAGGGGCTTCATGGCCGCCGGGGGCGACGTCCTTTGGCTGGTAGCATTGGTGCTGTTTCTCATGTGGGTGATGATGCTTGAACGCTATTGGTATATGACTTGGGTCGTACCAAAAGCTCACAAAGCAATCGTTGCTACATGGATGGCCAGGGAAGAGAGACATACTTGGCACGCTCAGCGCATCCGTGAAGCTTGGGTTTCCCGAGCGAAGCAAGATATGAATGCACGTATGCTGATTATCAAAACCTTGGTAGCTATCTGCCCGATGATTGGGTTGTTAGGTACTGTAACCGGTATGATTTCAGTGTTCGATGTGATGGCAACTCAGGGCACTAGTAATGCTCGTTTGATGGCTGCTGGTATTTCATTAGCAACTATGCCGACTTTGGCTGGTATGGTGGCGGCGCTTTCAGGTGTGTTCTTTAGCACACGTCTGGATTCGAAAATGAAAATCCGCTTAGAACGCCTGAAAGACAAATTGCCTCAGCATTAAAGAGAGATTGAACATGGCACGTAAAAAGCATTCAAATGTAGATGAAGAAGCACAGGTTGATATGACCCCGATGTTGGACATCGTGTTCATCATGCTGATCTTCTTCATTGTGACTACATCGTTTGTTAAGCCTTCTGGTCTTGACTATAACAAGCCAAAAGCTTCAACAGCGACTTCAAAACCATCTGCCAACATCTTTATTGGCGTTAGTAAAACTGGCGTTATTATGATGGAAAACCGGCAGGTTGATATTGAACGTGTTTCAGCTAACGTCGAACGTATGCTGGCTGAAGCACCGGAAGCTGCCGTATTGATTCAAGCAGACAAAGAAGCCCAACACGGCTTGGTTGTTCGCGTAATGGATCAAGTTAAGTCAGCTGGTGTTAATAAGATTTCGGTATCAGCGGGGAAAGACTAATTATGTTAAGAGCACTAGTATCTATCATTATTGGTGCTGCTGTGACATTTGGTCTGTTTTGGTTTATGGCAACATTGGTTGGTGGCGGCGCTAAGCGCGCCGACACCGGCGCCGATACGCCGACTATCGAGATCACAATGGATAGGCAGGACAGTAAGGTTCAGGATAAACCTAGGGACCCACCTAAGCCGCCTCCACCACCACAAGAGCCTCCTCAATTAGATGAGACTCCGCCGGATAGTAGCAGCAACATGGACATGAACATGTCATTCAACATGGGCAGTGTTGCAGCAGGCGGTCCGAGCACAGGATTTAAACTGGGTAATATGATGTCTCGCGATGGTGACGCAACTCCTATCGTACGTATCGAACCTCAGTATCCTATTGCTGCAGCTCGTGATGGTAAGGAAGGCTGGGTTCAGCTGAGCTTTACGATTAACGAAATTGGTGGTGTTGATGATGTTAAAGTTATCAACGCAGAACCACGTCGTATTTTCGACCGCGAAGCGATCCGTGCTCTACGTAAGTGGAAGTACAAGCCAAAAATTGTTGACGGTAAGGCAGTTAGACAGCCTGGTATGACTGTTCAACTCGACTTTAAACTGAACAAAGGTTAAGGGAGGTAAGCATGCGTAAGGTAACTATCCTTGCAGCAACAATGCTGCTGGCCTTTACCGGTAGTGCGATTGCTGCTGACAAGTGTCCTATCGACGCTCGTCAATCAAAAGCAGTTGGTGAAAGCACTGGTCGTAAGGTTCAAAAGTCGTTTGAAGCATATCAAAACGGCAACATCGACGAAGCAATCTCAGTGCTGCTCGAAGCTTCACCAAAAGGTGAGTTCGACATCGCTTATGTTTCTCGTATGCTAGGTAACTTCTACGCAGAAAAAGGTCAGATGGATAAATCCATCAAGTATCTGAAAACTGCTGTAGACGCTGACGTTCTTGGTGGTGTTGACCACGCAGCGACACTTCGTTTGTATGCAGATTTGCTGCTGCAAGAGAAGAAATATGAAACTGCGATCAGCTACTACCGTAAGTGGATGGCATTTACCTGTAAGACAGATGCTGTTGTTTATCGTCGTATCGCGATTGCTTATACCGAGCTTAAGCGTTGGGATGATGCGCTGAAGACAGTTGATGAAGGTATCAAGATCTCTGACAAGCCTGACAAAGGTCTGTACCAACTGAAGTTCCAATCTTTGTTTAATATGAAGAAGTACAAGGAAGCAGTTGGTGTTCTTGAAGTGATGGTGCCTATTTTCCCTGACGACAAACGTCTATGGGTTCAGCTGGCTCAGCTGTATCTGCTGATCGAAGACTATGATCATTCGCTGGATACCTATGAGATCGCTTATCAAGCTGGCTATTTAGAGTCATCTGATAACATTGTGCGTTTAGCACAGTTGTTGGCATCTAAAGGCTCAGCGCATCGTGCAGCGGTTATTTTGTCGCAGCACATTAAGTCTGGTCTGGTACCAAAAGACGAAAAACACATGACAATGTTGGCTGGTTTTTATCACCAAGCTAAAGATCTGGACGATGCGGCAACGGCCTATGGTCAAGCTGCGGATCTGGCGAAGAGTGGCGGTGGTAAACTGTATCTGAAACAGGGACGTATTCTGTCTCTGAATCAGAAGTACTCAGCAGCTGTTAGTGTGTTAGAGAAGTCATTGAACGCTGGTATTGATAATCCAGGTGAAGCACAGTTCGAATTGGCACTTGCCTACCTGAACTTGAAAAACTACAAAGCGGCTTATAAGTACGCTCAGTTAGCTTCTAAAGATAGCAAAACCGCGAAAACAGCTAAGAGCTATATGTCTTATATTAAAGACAAAGCCAAGCTGCATAACGTCTCTATCTAAGCAGAGTAAGCTTGTCGAAAAAGCCCCTAAGCTAGGGGCTTTTTTATTGTTTGAAACGTCGTAAATAACGCTAGTGTGTTCTATCACTCGTTAACGTGCTCAGAATGCACTCATGATGTCTGGCATTGTCTGCTTGTTTCTCGGGATGATGTAGTAATTCATCAGCGGTAATGAAGAGTGTTTCAGGTTTTAAGTCTTTTGTGGGTGTGCAAATGCACGCTACCATTTTGCTTTCAAGCGCATCTCCATGTTGGTTACGATAGTCTTGAGAGAATTGTGCGAGCTGTTCATTAATCCGCTCAATAACCCGTTTTGTCCCTTCTTCATCTGTGTTGAATAAACCTACTGCAAACACATGTTGATTCATTCTTGCAAGCATATCGGTGGCGCGTAAAAGGCTTTGTTGTATTTTGGCTGAGTAAAACTCCCGCAAATGAGGAGTCGCAGAGTTTTCATGGATCAACGGGTGAATATACAATAACGATAAGTTTTGTTTGTCGCGTAGATGGCGGAACCACTCGCGGTGAAACACTTCCATAAAGTAAGTTTGATTATAGACACCGGTTTCCGGATCCCTGAAACCGGAGTTATTGAATGAATAGATCATACCGGTTACCTCTGCTCAATTGCCTGTTCATTATAGTCTAGGTGTTGAGTTCGCTGGCGTCGAAGGAGATGAATAATAATGAAAATGGGTCTAGTAGCTATGGCTGTGGTGGCTGTTTTGGGACTTGCGGCTTGCAGTCAACATATGGCAGAGCCTCAGAAAAATGGAACCGGTGTTATGTTGCAGTCAGCAGAGGCGCAGTATTTGGCGTTGGCTGATAAGTTTTTCCAAGAATATCTGAAGCTCGAGCCTCTTTATGCCACGTTTGCCGGTGTTAACAACTATAACGCCGATTTTGGCGGTGACCTCACCGACAGCTATTACCAAGCCATGCATGAACTGAACACTCGTTATTTGCTATCGGTACAAAAGATAGAACGTGCCGCCTTGCCCAAGGATTTGCAGCTTAGTTACGACATGTTTATCTATGATCGACAGGTCGCACTGCAAGGGGAACAGTTTCCCAGTAAGTTACTGCCAATGACGCAGTTTTATAGTTCAGTCATTACGATGGTGCAGCTCGGCAGTGGCGAAAGTGCGCAACCGTTCGCCACCGTAGAGGATTATGAAAACTGGCACCATCGTGTAAAGGGCTTCGTTAAGTGGACCAAGCTGGCACAGCAACGCATGGAGCAAGGTATTGCTCAACATGTCGTTTTGCCGAAGATTTTGGTTCAACGGATCATTCCGCAATTACGTGCGCAGTTAGTGCAAACGCCTGAGCAAAGTATTTTCTATGACCCTATTAAGGCGTTACCAGCGTCATTTAGCGCTCAGCAAAAACAGCAGTTAACGCATGAGTATCAGCTGATGATCAGTGATGAATTGTTGCCAGCCTTAAGTTCGCTTGCTGACTATTTTGAAACGACATACTTGCCTGCTGCGCGTGAAACTGCAGGTTATTGGGATCTGCCTAATGGTAAAGCCTGGTATCAGTATCTGTCTAACTACCATACGACAACGTCAATGTCTGTCGACGAAATCCATCAAATCGGCTTGCAGGAAGTCGCTCGTATCATGGCGGAGATGGATAAAGTGCGCCAGCAAGTCGGGTTTAAAGGGGATTTAAAGGCCTTCTTTGCCTCGTTATCTTCAGAGCCGCAGTATTTCTATCAAACGCCCGATGCTTTGATTAAAGGCTATGACGCAGTTAAGACCCGCATTAATGCGGTGTTACCTCAGTATTTCAATGTGATGCCGAAAGCCGATTATATTGTGAAGCCAGTAGAGGCCTTCCGAGAGCAATCTGCGGCAGGCGCATCTTATGAAGGGCCTGCCGTTGATGGCAGCCGTCCCGGGGTTTTCTACATCAATACCTACAACTTGCATGCCCAGCCTAAGTGGGGGATGACGACGTTGTCGTTGCATGAAGCGTCGCCTGGCCACCATTTTCAAATTTCGATTAAGCAAGAGCTGGAGCACGTGCCGCAGTTTCAACGGTTTGGCAGTTACACCGCTTTCGAAGAAGGTTGGGCGTTGTACTCAGAATATCTCGGCATAGAAATGGGCATGTTCAAAGACCCTTACCAATACTTTGGGAAGTTATCTGACGAAATGCTGCGCGCTATGCGTTTAGTCGTTGATACAGGGATGCACGCAAAGCATTGGACGCGAGAGCAAGCCATTCAGTACATGAAAGATAATTCGCCGATGGCGGAAAGCGACATTGTTGCGGAAGTTGAGCGCTATATGGCGATTCCAGGACAAGCGTTATCTTATAAAGTCGGGCAACTGAAAATTCTTTCTCTGCGGCATAAGGCAGAGCAGGCTTTAGGAAATAAGTTTGACTTAAAGGCATTCCATGATCAGTTGCTTACCACCGGCTCATTACCGCTGGCGGTAATGGAAACTAAAATCGATAGCTGGATAGCTGCGCAGCAATAATGTTAAAACGCCGTCGTCAGACGGCGTTTTGCTATGTTATGGTCATGAGCATTCGTTCTTCAAAACTGCTTGTATGATGGCTGACATTACTATTTCTTCCCCAAGACTGATTTTGCGCACTATGTGCGAGGCTGACTGGCCGCTATTTTTACGATTAAATTCTGATAAGCACATAAATCGCTATATTCGCGATGTTGAGCCGGAACCTATGCTCAGAGAAAAATTTCAGGCGCGCTGTGCTGGGGAAGATTTTTATGTCGACGATTGGCTATCATTTACCCTCGAACTTAATGGTGAACCTATCGGATTAATGGGATTAAGCTGCGTAGATGAAGAGTTGCAGCAGGCGGAAGTCGGTTATCTGTTGGCGCCCGAATATCATGGCCACGGTTATGCTAGCGAAGCGTTAAAGACGTTGGTCAACTGGGCGAAGGTGTATTTCGAACTTCATAAGGTTATCGGTCGCTGTGTTGCGGGCAATCAAGCGTCTGCCAGCGTACTGGAAAAGTGTGGTTTCCAACTTGAGGGACGGTTACGCCACAATCATCGCATTGCGGGTCAATGGTGTGATGATCTTTACTATGGGCTATTGCTAGATGATGGCTCCTCGACGTCATGATTGCTATAATCCGTGCAATTTTTCTAGATGGATACCACAGTGGCAACTTTCACTGAATTTTACTTACGCGCAGACGAAGAATTTATTGAACTGTATAAAATTCTTAAGGCGGAAGGGCTTACTCAGGACGGCGCACAAGCGAAAATTGCCGTTGCTGACGGACTGGTCAAGGTTAACGGCGAAGTAGAAACTCGCAAACGTAAAAAAATATACGCGGGTGACCGCATTGAATTCGCTGGCAGCAGTATTCAAGTGCTTGCCGTAGCTGGCGCAGTTGAGGAATCAAGTATGCAATTTCCTGATGACGATAATGGCCAAATGTTGAAGGCGATGGCCGACGCCGGTATGGACTTAAGCCAATCGCTAGATATCGATTTTTTCTTGGTGTTCGAAGATCGCCGTGATGCAGAATCGGCACTGGAAGATTTGACCGCGAACGATGAATCTGGCGAGCTCGAACTGCAATTTAATGAAGAAGTCGAAAAGTGGGAAATTATCGCCACCTTCAACATGGTGCCTGAATATAATGCGATTTTAGCCAAGGAAACCGCGTTAAATAGCTTCGCTGCCGAGTTTGATGGTATGACCGATGGCTGGGGCGTGATGCAACATCAAGAAGGTGATGAATTTGCCGGTGATGATGAGCACGAGTGTGACGAGCACTGCCACCACTAATCGCTATTACGATATCGCTTGTCGAAAAGCCACCAACAGGGTGGCTTTTTTTATTGGCGCTGCCTTTGCGTTTTGGGCAGAAAAGCTCTCTAATAGCGAATCAACTCTAATAACCAAAATATGCCTTAATGGACATTCAGCTTACTCTGCAACTGGTGTTGCTTCTCTTTTTTGTCGCGTTTGTGGCAGGGTTTATCGACTCCATTGCCGGGGGCGGCGGACTGATCACTATCCCGGCGTTAATGTGGCTTGGGCTGCCACCGGCGGCCGCACTGGCAACCAACAAATTGCAGGCGTGCGGCGGTAGCTTTTTCGCTAGCGTGTATTTTGTGCGCAAGGGCATGGTCAAGCTTGCGGATATGAAACTGGCAATTATCTGCGCGCTTGTTGGTTCGGCGGTTGGCACCATTGCCGTGCAACTTGTCGACGGCGGAGTACTTAAAATGGTGTTGCCATTTTTGATCTTGGCTATCGGTTGTTATTTTTTATTTTCAAAAAAAGTATCGGATGACGATAGCGCACGGGTGCTTAAGCCTGGGGCGTTTGCACTGACTATCGGTTTAGGCGTGGGCGTCTATGATGGCTTTTTTGGCCCGGGAACAGGGAGCTTTTTCGCACTGGGGTTTGTCACGTTAGCTGGATTTGGGATCGCCAAAGCGACCGCACACGCCAAAGTGATGAACTTTGCCACCAATATTTCATCGTTAGTATTTTTTACTCTTGGCGGAAAAGTGGTGTGGAGTATGGGGCTGATTATGTTGGTCGGGCAGGGGCTTGGTGCCACTTTAGGCTCTCGCTTAGTGATTAGCAAAGGCACCAAGTTAATTAAGCCATTAGTGGTGACAATGTCACTATTGATGAGTGTTAAGCTGTTAGCCGAGCAATATCATCTGCAACCGTTTTAACGTCGTAGTAAGCACAAGGAAGCGAACAAGTTAATGAAGTTTATTCATACCTCTGACTGGCATCTTGGTCGGCAACTGCACGGCGAGTCCCTCATAGAACAACAGCGTCTGGCACTAAGCCAAATCAGCCAATTAGCGGTTGAACACCAAGTTGACGCACTTATTATCGCCGGTGATATCTATGACCGCGCTATTCCACCTGCCAGCGCAGTAACACTGCTATCTGATTTTCTTGATGAAATTATAGCCGAGCACCATATTCCCGTTGTCCTTACCGCTGGTAACCATGACAGCGCTGACCGTCTCGGGTTTGCGGCGAAACAGATGACGGGAAGCGGATTACATATTATGGGTAATCTCACTGCAGAATTAACGCCGATTCGACTGCAAGGGAAAACGG
Source organism: Shewanella mangrovi (assembly GCF_000753795.1). GTDB lineage: Bacteria > Pseudomonadota > Gammaproteobacteria > Enterobacterales > Shewanellaceae > Shewanella > Shewanella mangrovi. The sequence goes on along the minus strand of NZ_JPEO01000003.1, from coordinate 123,479 downwards.
CGGATGCGTGGTTTTATCCCATTTCTTATGCAGAGCCTTCTGTTGTGCGGCATCTGCTCGAAGATGACAGCATCAGCAGTCACGAACAAGCAATGGCAGCGCTACTCGAACAGGCGAGCAATCACGATAGCCAAGGCTTGGCTAAAGTCGTCATTGCGCATTGTTTTTTAGACGGCAGCAGTGAATCTGAGTCTGAGCGACCGCTGAGCATTGGCGGTGCTGACCGTATTTCACCGGAGTTATTCGCGCCGTTTGATTACGCTGCACTTGGACACTTGCACGGGCCGCAGTATCGTGGTGAAGCCCATGTCAGGTATAGCGGTTCACCGCTGAAATATTCGTTTAGTGAAGCCAATCAACGCAAGTCCATTACCTTAGTCGAGTTGCAGCCGCAACAGCCTGCCAACATTACCTTGCTGCCGATCACCGCCGCCCGCGATGTTCGTATCATTCAAGGGAGTTTGCAGCAGCTTCTTGATGATGCCAAAGATGATCCTCATGCAGAGGATTATCTAATGGTGCGTTTAAGCGACACTCACGCGTTGCTTGACCCGATGGGGAAACTGCGTAGTCGTTATCCAAATGTGCTGCATCTTGAACGTACCGGGTTAATGGCACAACAAGCAGATCGTGAAATTGGCCGTGAACGTATTAAAAAAGGTGAACTGGAAATGTTCAGCGATTTCTTTGCGCAAGTAGCTGGCGCGCCGCTGACTGATGCGCAGCAACAACATCTGCATGGGTTGTTAGATGAGCTGCATCAGGGAGAAGACGCATGAAGCCAGTACAGTTGTCTATGAGCGCATTTGGGCCGTTTGCTGATAAGCAAGTTATCAATTTCTCCGAGCTTGGCAACAATCCGTTGTTTTTAATTAACGGTCCCACAGGCGCTGGGAAAACCAGTATTCTCGATGCGATCTGTTTTGCGCTTTACGGCAAAACAACCGGCAATGAACGCGAAGCGCCGCAGATGCGCTGTGATTATGCCGATGAAAGTTTGCTAACCGCCGTGGAATTTGAATTTGAGTTGGGAGAACGGCGCTATCGCATAAAACGCATTCCCGACCAACAACGTCCTAAAGCCCGTGGTGACGGTTACACTAGTCAAAATGCAGAAGCAGAATTATTGCGCATCAATAGCGATGCCAGCACAGAATTGCTGGTAGCAAGTAAAGTCTCGGAAGCCACTAGCATGATTGAAGAGCTGACTGGGCTCGATGTCGATCAGTTCCGCCAGGTGATGGTATTGCCGCAAGGTAAGTTCCGCGAGCTGTTATTGGCAGACTCCAAAGCGCGGGAAAAGATTTTCAGTCAGCTTTTTCAAACGAGTATTTATAGCCGTATTGAAGAACGTTTGAAGTTACAGGCGGCCACTATTCGCAAGGACGCCCATGATTTAGAACAAAAGCGGCTTGGTATTTTGGAAACGGCTGGCGTTGAGTCCATCGATGCGTTGACGCAAACCCTTAAAGACTTAACTCCTGAGTTCGAACAGGCGAAATCACAGCGACAGCGACTCAGTAGCGCGGTAGAGCAAGCTGCAAAGCAACTCGAACAAGGTAAACAGTTAACTGCGGAACTGGCTGAAAAAAGTCGTCTAGCCACTCAATTACAGCGGGAACAGGCGCGCCAAGCGGAAATGGACGGCTTAAAACAACGGCTGAATTTGGCGCAGTTAGCGCAACAAGTACTTCCTGTCTATCGTCAGCAGCAACAGCGTAGTCAGGAACTCGCGCAGCAGCAACAAGTGCTTAAGAATGCACAGCAGCAATTACAGCGTGCATCACAAGCGAAATCTGATGCGGAAAAACAGGCTGAAAACTTGCCGACGCTTGATGTCCAATTGCAGCAATGCCGCGCCGCACAGCAGCAAGCTGAGCAGATTAACCCCGTGCTGGAGAGTTACTATCAGCAGCAGCAACAGCTGGACGATGCTCAGCTAAAGCGACAGCAGGCTGAGCGCAATCAACATACTGCACAACAACGGCTACAGCAGTTGCTGCTGCAAAAAACGCAGAACGTGGACACGATACAGCAGCTACAGCAACAAGTGAGACAGTTACCCGCTTTGCAAGAGCAGCAATATCAGTGGCAGCGGCAATGTGAACAGGGCAAGCAGATAGTTGACCTGCAGCATCAGCTGCAGCAATTCCAGCAACAGCTGGCACAAAAGACCCTGCAGGGGAAACAGGCCAAAAGTAACTTAGATGAGGCGGAGCATCGATTAAAAGCGCTGCGGCTGCAATGGCATCAGGGACAAGCTGCATTGTTGGCGGCGCAATTAAGCCCCGATATGCCGTGCCCAGTGTGCGGCAGTCTACAGCATCCGTCACCAGCGCACAGCGATGTCGCCATACCGGATGAACAGCAGTTAGAGCATGCGCAGCAATTGGTAGAAGCCAAACGCAGTGAATATGAAACGCAGCGCAGTGATTATCGTAATATTCTCGATAAAATTGCTCATATTGAACAGCAACTTAAACCATTGATGCAGGCGTTATCCATTGAGGGTGATAGTCCTGTGCCGCTGACTGAATGGCAACACAGATTAACTGAGTTACAGCAGCAGCTTACCCAAATCCAGCGAGCGGATCAGCAGCTGGAATCGCAACAACAAGGGTTGGCAAAGGTAGAACAGCAACTGACACAGCAGCAGCAACAGCTAAATAGCGCCCAACAGCAGCTGAGCGAGCAGCAGAGTCAGTGCAGTAGCTTAGCTGGTGCATTGCAGGAAAATCAGCGACGTTTACCCGCAGAACTACAAGGTTTAACGGCAAATGCAGCGCTCAAGCAGCTTGGGGAACAACTTAGTGCGTTAAGCCAACAACAGACGACCCTGATGCAGCAAATGCAGCATATTCAGCAAGCTCAGCAACAAACTGCTCAGCAGTTGGCAGAGGCTCAAAGTGCCCTGAACGAACGCGAACAGCAACTTACCCAAGCGCAACGCTATAGCGAACAAGCGCAGCAGGAGTTCATCAGCGCGTTGCAGCAAAGCGGATTTAGCGATACTGATGCATTAAAGCAGGCGCAGCTTGATGCCGCTTTGCAACTGCAGATTGCACAGCAAATTGAGCAATGGCAGCAACAATGTCATTCACTGTCCGGCCAATTAGAGGCGTTACAGCAGAAACTCAAAGATGCTACTCAGCCAGACCTAAGTGCATTGACGGCAGCGCTTGAGACACAACAGCAAGCGTTGCTCGCTGCTGATGAGCAGTTCCAATTGCTCAATAGTCGGATTACAAATCTCAGCAACTGCCAGCAAAAACTGGCAGCAGATGCGAAAGCGTTAGCGGCCTTAGAAAGCCGTTTTGCTGTGGTTGGCACCCTGTCCGATGTCGCCAATGGTAATAACCAGAGCAAACTCAGTTTGCAGCGCTTTGTGTTGAGTGTGTTGCTGGACGATGTATTGTTGGACGCGTCTGAACGGCTAGCAAGAATGAGCAAAGGCCGCTATCGCTTGCTGCGTAAGGAAGAGCGGGCCAAAGGGAACCGGGCGTCAGGTTTAGATTTAGAAGTTGAAGATGCTTACAGCGGTAAAGTGCGCCCAGTAGCCACCTTAAGTGGTGGTGAGAGTTTTATGGCCGCCTTATCGTTAGCGCTGGGTTTGAGCAACGTGGTGCAGGCTTATGCTGGCGGCATCAAGCTGGATACTCTGTTTATTGATGAGGGCTTTGGTAGTCTGGATCAGGATTCACTGGAACTCGCCATTCGGACCTTAATCGACCTACAAGCCAGTGGCCGCATGATTGGCGTGATTTCTCACGTGACGGAGATGAAAGAGCAGATCCTCACACGAGTCGATGTATTGAAACAGGCGCGCGGCAGTGTTATTCGGCTGGAATGTGCTTAATTTCGCAAAATTCAGTATAAAAAGTCAGCAATTGGCAACGGAACAAGCTTTAGCCTTGTTTATTGCGTTCGATCTGATATAACTCTGTAGGTTCGGTGCTGCCACAAACAGCGTGGCAGCAAGTCTTTTACCGTTAATCACCCTAGGAGACGCAGGTTGCAAACAGAGAAGTTTTTTGGGTTTAGCAGTTATACCGCCCGTTTGCAGGCACTGCCATCTCTTCACCGTAAGACACTGTTAATCACTGGTTTTTGTTTAGCTGCTGCGATGTTGTGGCCAAACTCTCAATCTGGGCATATTGCCAGTGTTGGCAACAGAATTCCGTTAGAACTCGATTTTAGTCGCTTTATTCCACAGCACGGCGGAGAAATGGCTGAGGTCGTGACCAATGCGCCAAGTTTTGTGCATAAAATTGAATCGGGTGACACGCTAAGTGCGTTGTTTTCGCAAGCGGGTGTCGATCAGCAAACCATGTACAAGGTGCTAGAAGCCGATCTCAATATTCTGGCATTAGATACCCTGATGCCAGGTAACCGGATTAGTTTCTGGACCGATGAACAGCAGCAGTTGACCAAATTAGAGCTGCATTTTAATGCCGCGCGACAAGTGGTGTTTAGCCGTTATGATGACGGTAGCTATGAGGTCAAAGAGATTAATGTGCCCGGCAACTGGCAAGACCGTATTGTCAGTGGCGCGATCAACGGTTCTTTCTACCGTTCAGCCGAAAAAGTGGGTTTAAGCGCCGGAGAAATTCAGCGCGTTGAAATGCTGCTCAAAGACAAGGTGAACTTTGCCCGTGATTTACGTGCAGGAGATACCTTTTCTGTTCTGCTTAAAGATCAATTCGTTGAAGGCGAATCGACTGGTAATAGCCAGTTATTAGGTATTAGCATTCATAACGGCCGCAACGATATTACTGCCTTCCAAGATGCAGACGGTAACTTTTATGATGAAAACGGCGCTAGCTTAGTACGGGCGTTCCAGCGTTATCCGCTCGCGAGAGCTTATCGTGTCAGTTCGGGTTTTAACCCTCATCGTCACCATCCGGTTACCGGTCGTACGTCGCCGCATAACGGTACTGACTTTGCTACACCAATCGGTACCAAGGTCGAAGCAACTGGCGATGGCGTAGTGAAATTGGTGACCAATCACCCTTATGCGGGCCGTTACGTGGTGATTGAGCATGACAGCAAATACACCACTCGTTATCTGCATCTGTCCAAAGTGATGGTGCACAAAGGCCAGCGGGTCAGTCGTGGTCAAGTGATTGCGTTGTCGGGCAACACTGGGCGTGTGACCGGGCCACATCTGCATTATGAGTTCCATATTAATGGGCATCCGGTCAATCCGTTGACTGCAAAAATTCCTATGGCGAGTCATTTGGATAAAAAGCAGTTGTTGGCGTTCAAGTCTTTGGTGGAACAACGACGCCATATTATGAATCTCGGCTGAGTCGACCCAGACGATAAAATCCTCGCAACTTGCGGGGATTTTTTGTTTTGATGGCGACAATTTTCGAGGGCAAGGATTTGCTCACTAATCAATGCCTTGTTAGGCTTATAGCGTTGAAATTATCTAACGAGGCTTCCATGACCCGCTACCTGCTGCTGATTTTCCTTAGTTTGGCTTTTTCCACCCTAGCGGCAGAAGAGCCAAAGACAGTGCCTTACTCACAGCAAAGTCTCTACGACAAGCCGTTGATGGAACGCTATGTGATGGATGAGCTGAAATCGTTGCGGCAGGATCAGCAATCGTTGGAAAAGCGTGTGACGCGGCAGATCACTGACCGTGAATTGGCAGTAGCCGACAAATCGATGAACTATGCCAACGTAACTGTGACGTACTTCTTTTACTTGATTGCCGCCGCGGCTTCGTTAATTGCGCTGGTGGGCTGGCAGTCGTTGCGTGATATTCGGGTTAATACCCAAAAAATGGCCAATCAGAAACTTGATGAAATTGCCGTTCGCTATGAGAAGAAGTTTCAGGATATGGAGCGTGAGCTTAAGCGTAAATCCCGCATTATCAGCGAAAACAACAAAGAGATTGAACGCATTAATGAAATCCACAACCTGTGGATCCGGGCGCAGCACTCGCAAACGCCAGAGCAGAAAATTGAAATCTATAACGAGATTCTGAAAATTCGTCCCGGGGATTTGGAAGCATTAACCTATATGGCCGACGCTGCGATGGAAATGGGAGAATATCACTGGGCGCTGAGTATCTGTAATCGCGTGCTGGAAGTCGATCAGCAAAACGCGAATGCGCTATATCAACGGGCCTGTGCATACACCAAACTCGGCGCCGATGAGCAGGCGATTTCTGATCTGGAATTGGCTGTGGATTTTAGTGCTTCATTGTCTGAGGCTGCCAAAGAAGAGAAGGACTTTGAAGGACTGCATGGTTATCAGCGTTTTGAGAAAATTATTGCTGACGATAATAACGAGAAGAATTAAGCCTGATACGGGTCTTCACCCGCTTCGGCGAGGGTAAGGTATAAGCGCAGTTCAAATTCCAACTGGTGGTAATCCGGCTCCATGTACATGCACAGCTTGTAAAATGCTTTGTTGTGCTCCTTCTCGCGCAAATGCGCCAATTCGTGTACTACCAACATTCGCAAAAAGCTTTCGGGCACAAACTTGAGTTTGGACGAGATACGTATTTCGTTTTTACTCTTGATTTTGTGTCCTTGGCGACGGGCGGCGTAGGTGTGTAGCCCTAACGCCTGATGACTTAAACTAATTTTGTCATCAAAGCAGACCTTGGCCAGCGGCGATGATTGGCGCAGATACTGATTTTTAATTGCCATCGTATATTCGTACAGTGCTTTATCACTGCGAATTTGATGAACCTCTGGATGGCGCTTGAGCAGGTATGCGCCCAACTTCCCTTGTGCTTGAAGTTGGGCAACTTGCGCTTGGATCTCAGGGCTGTAATGGCCGAGATAGTCGGTCGCCAAGGCGTTATTAGTCCTTGCTGTAACGCTTGATGTTCAGGTAGGCGTATGCCGCCTCAAACGCTGGTTTTTGAATGCGGCGCAGTTCCAAATATTCAAAGTCGACTTGCAGCGGATTGAGCTTTAACTGCTCTTTCACTTCTGTCTGTTGAATTAATGTGGCTGGCAGATCGCACAGTTGAATTGCCGCTTCCATTTTGAAGCTCCCTGCGGAACCCGCAAATTTGCCTTTCAGCGGACGACTGATTATCACGATTTCGTCGACTTTATAATCTTGCATCAGCTTTTTGAAGGCAAAATGGAATTCTTGAATTGCTTTGTCATCGCTTGCGTTACGCAAACTAATAGAACGACTACGGCATTCAGGTACGTTGAACATCTCACCATCTTCTTGCACCATGCAGATAATGGCTTCGCTGCTGTTAATCTCTACACCACAAACTTTCATTGGTCTTTCCTTTTTGTTTTGCCCAAGACGTTGAGCAAAACAGTGATTCGTTATTGTTTAAGCTGTTATTTGTCGTTGTCGCCAACATCGGGTTTGGTAGGCTTACGGCGCATGGGTGCGTCGCCCACATCCACGGCGGTCATAAAGCGCTTATCGCGGCTGACTGGCTTGTTAGGCTGCTTCTTAGCACTGCGAGGCTTGGTAGCGGACTTGTTTGTTGGGCGTTTGTTAGACGTTTTACGTTCAGGCGCTAAGCCGCTAAAACTTGCTGCTAAGCCGTCGATGCTGGCGCGTTCAATGCTGTGTCCCAGAAATGCTTCTATGCGTTCAAAGGCGCGCCAGTCCTTAGGGCCAACCAGTGAGGCCGCATCACCTTTAGCCCCAGCACGGCCAGTACGTCCGATACGATGAATATATTCTTCGGCGAATTTAGGCATATCAAAATTGACCACTAAGCCCACATTGGTCAGGTCAAGCCCACGAGAGGCAACATCCGTTGTGACGAGCACAGATGTTTGCCCTCGGGCAAATCCATCCATCACCTGATTACGTTTGTTTTGCGCCAATTCACCGCTCAAGCCAATCGCTGAATGCCCCCAACTCTGCACGAGTTGTGACAGTCGCTCAGCATCTACGCGAGTTGCGGTGAAAATAATCGCCTGTTGAAAATTTGATTGTGTCAGCAATTGTTGGAGCAAGGCTTCTTTGTGCGTCAGATTATCCGCCAAGTATAAACGTTGCTGAATATCTGGATTAGCCTCATTGCTGGCACCCACTGCAACATGGCGTGGTTCTTTTAATAGCTCCCCGGCAAGTGCTTGCACTTCTTCATGGGCCAGAGTGGCGGAAAACATGAGCGTTTGGCGCTTGCGGTGATCAGCAGCGCTGTTGATTGCACGCAGTTGTGGGGCAAAGCCTAGGTCAAGCATGCGATCGGCTTCATCTAAAATCAGCAACTCTAAGCCGTTGAGATAAAGGTGGCGTTGCTCAAGATGATCTGCCAATCGGCCTGGGGTGGCGACAATAAAATGAGGACTGCGAGCGAGCGCTTTCGCTTGGTCATTAAAGTTCTCACCGCCCAAAATACTAACGGCTCGATATTGGGTGTTGGCCACCAGAGATCGCAGTTCAGCATATACCTGATTCGCGAGTTCTCGGGTCGGCAACAAAATCAGTACGCGCGGGTCTTGTTTACTCAAGGCCTTAGTGGAGATCACCCGTTGCAATGCTGGCAGCAAAAAGGCAAACGTTTTACCCGAGCCCGTTTTTGACGAGGCCATCAGATCCTTTCCCGCCAATGCTACAGGAATGGCAGCTTCCTGAATTGGAGTCGGCGTATTGATGCCCTGATGCTCCAAAGATTGCAGTAAGCGTCGGTCAAGAGAAAAGTCTGAAAATTGCAAAAGTGAACTCCTATTTTTAGCGGCCGCATATTATAGGCGCTTTTTCCCTGTTTGGGCAGCGCTTATGCCGGATTCGCCCAACTTTCATCACTCACAACCTTTATCAAAGTGTCATGGCAAGAATGTAGGTTAATTCAGCACGTTGAGTTTATGCTAACGTGCCATATAGAATGGCCATTATAGGTCAAATTTACTGCGTGATTCAGGAATTGCCATACATGAATAAGACATCTATGCCCTCAGTGGGGATTGCCTTGGGCAGTGGCGCCGCAAAAGGATGGGCACATATTGGCGTATTGAAGGCGCTGGCAGATATGGGAATTCACCCGCAGAAAATTGCCGGATGTTCTATTGGTGCCTTGGTGGGCGCTGCGTATGCTAATGACCGCCTAGACGAATTGGAAGAGTGGGTTTGCGGCTTTACCAGTTGGCAGGTGTTAGCGCTGATGGATATCAGTTGGCGCCGTGGTGGGCTCATTAGCGGTGATAAAGTGTTTGATGCGATGGAACAGCACCTCGGCGAGTGGAAAATTGAGGAGCTTAAAAAGCCCTTTATTGCGGTATCCGCCGATTTGAACAGTGGTCAGGAGGTGTGGTTTCGCAGTGGCAACTTGCGTAACGCTGTGCGGGCGTCCTGCTCTATGCCGGGGATTATGTCGCCGGTGAAGCAGGGCAAACGTTGGCTTGTTGATGGTGCCGTGGTGAATCCTATACCTGTCTCTGTTGCCAGAGCGATGGGTGTCGATGTGGTGATTGCGGTCGATCTCGCTGGCCATCGCCGTGAAAAGCTGCAGATATTGCCTGTGAATGTGAAGAGTGAATGTAGCAAACAGGATAAAGCGGAAGAGCGACAGCAGTCTGAATCCACCTTTATGGACTTCTTTGCTAAAGGTAAAGACTATATCGGCGGATTAACCCACAAGTTTTCGTCGGGTAACAAACAGCAACCCGGCATGCTGGCGGTGATGTCGCAATCGATGGATATTCTGGAACAGCGTCACAAGCGGGCAAGATTGGTGGGCGATCCACCTGATATATGCATTCTTCCGAAAGTTACCGATATTGGCATGATGGAATTTCACCGGGCGGAAGAGGCCATTAAAGCCGGCTATGACGCAGTTTGTCAGGTTCGCCATCTTATTGAAGCCGCTATCGGCGACGATGAATAACATCTTAGACGATGGTAGTAGCCAAGGCTGATCACCATCGTCAACTATCGCTCTACAACCCGCGAGTCAAGCGCAAAAAACGGATTTTTACACCGTTCCATCAACTATTGAACAGTCGTATTTCTGACTCGTCTAATCATGATCGAGATCAATGTATCCTTGTGTCGTTTGTAGCCTAATTGCCCACATATAGTGTTGAGGTGATTCAATTTCACTATATATGGTGATTTATAACGAGAATAAGGAGAATAAGAACCATGCCAGTTGTTATCAAAAGGGACGGGTGCCGTACACCGTTTGATGAAACAAGACTCAGGGACGCAGTGCTGGCCGCCTCGACGCACTGTGGTGTAGAAGACGCAGATTATGCCGCGACTGTTGCCGCTGTTGTGACCCAAGCTGTAAAAGACAAAGCCGAAGTTGGCATTCAGGAATTGCAGGACCAAGTTGAAAACCTGCTGATGGATGGTCCCTACAAAAAAGTTGCCCGTGCTTACATCGAATACCGTCATGATCGCGACATCTGTCGTGAAAGCAGCAGCAAGTTAAGCCTCGAAATTCGCGGTTTGGTTGAGCAAAGTAATGCCTCTTTGCTGAACGAAAACGCTAACAAAGACGCCAAAGTTATTCCGACACAACGTGACCTGCTGGCGGGCATTGTGGCTAAACACTACGCCAAACACCATATTTTGCCTAAAGATGTGGTAGCAGCGCATGAAGCGGGTGAGATCCACTATCACGATCTTGATTACTCGCCATTTTTCCCAATGTTCAACTGTATGCTGATTGATTTAGGCGGCATGTTGACCCATGGCTTTAAAATGGGCAATGCCGAAATTGATACGCCTAAATCTATCTCTACCGCGACAGCTGTGACGGCGCAGATTATTGCACAGGTAGCGAGCCATATTTACGGTGGTACCACTATTAACCGTATCGATGAAGTGTTGGCGCCGTTTGTGACTAAGAGTTATGAAAAGCACCTTGAAGTCGCGCAAAAGTGGGGCATTGCTGATGCCGAGGCATATGCCGCTGAACGCACAGAAAAAGAATGTCACGATGCGTTTCAATCGTTGGAATATGAAGTAAATACCCTGCACACCGCCAACGGTCAAACCCCGTTTGTGACCTTTGGTTTCGGTTTGGGCACTAGCTGGCAGTCACGTCTAATCCAGCAGTCGATTCTGAAAATTCGTATGGAAGGTTTGGGTAAAAACCACAAGACTGCGGTGTTCCCTAAACTGGTATTTGCTATCAAAGATGGCGTAAACCACAAGCAGGGCGACCAAAACTACGACATCAAACAGCTGGCGTTGGAATGTTCTACCATCAGAATGTACCCAGACATCCTCAACTACGAACAAGTTGTGCGTGTCACCGGTTCATTTAAAACGCCAATGGGATGCCGTAGCTTCCTTGGCGTTTATGAAGAAAATGGCGAGCAGATCCACGAAGGCCGTAACAACCTCGGTGTGGTCAGCGTCAACTTGCCGCGTATCGCCCTTGAAGCCAAAGGTGATGAGCAAGCGTTTTATCGTCTGTTGGATGAACGTTTAGTGATTGCCCGTAAAGCGCTGGATTCGCGTATCGCTCGCTTAGAAAACGTGAAAGCCCGCGTAGCGCCAATCCTGTATATGGAAGGTGCTTGTGGCGTGCGTTTGAAAGCTGACGATAATATCGCCCAGATCTTCAAAAATGGCCGTGCTTCTATCTCTTTGGGTTATATCGGTTTACATGAAACCATTAACGCGCTTTACGGCAATGGTAAGCATGTATTTGATGATGCGGCCTTGCGTGAAAAAGCCGTCGCCATTGTGGCGCGTTTGAAAGCGGCAACTGAAGCATGGAAAGCGGAAACAGGTTATGGCTTTAGCTTGTACGCCACGCCAAGTGAAAACTTGTGCAGTCGCTTTGCCAAACTGGATGTGAAACAGTTCGGTTTAGTGGATGGCGTGACCGACAAAGGCTACTACACCAACAGCTTCCATCTGGATGTAGAAAAGAATGTTAATCCGTACGATAAAATCGATTTTGAGAAACCGTATCCCGATCTCTCCAGCGGTGGTTTTATCTGTTACGGCGAATATCCGAACATGCAGCGCAACGTTGAAGCGTTGGAAGATGTGTGGGATTACAGCTTCAAGCATGTGCCGTACTACGGTACTAACACGCCGATTGATGAATGTTACGACTGTGGTTTTACCGGTGAATTTGAGTGTACCTCTAAAGGGTTTGTGTGCCCTAAGTGTGGCAATCATGAGCCAAGTCGGGTGTCCGTGACTCGTCGGGTCTGTGGTTATCTTGGTAGTCCGGATGCGCGTCCGTTTAACCAAGGTAAACAGGAAGAGGTCAAACGCCGCGTGAAGCACCTCTGATTCAGATGTTGGGGCACGTTATGTGCCCCTTATTTCTCGGAGCACAGCATGAATTATCATCAGTATTATCCGGTGGATGTGATTAATGGACCGGGCACTCGCGCAACATTGTTTGTGGCGGGATGTAGTCATCAATGTCGTGGTTGTTATAACCAGTCAACGTGGGATCCTCGCTCTGGTCATCTTTTTGATAAGCAGATGGAAGATCAGATTATCGCCGATTTAACCGATACCCGTATCAAGCGCCGTGGTTTGTCGCTATCGGGGGGCGATCCCTTCTTTCCCGGTAATCTTGCCGCAGTTAAGCAGCTCCTTGAACGCATTAAAGCTGAGGCACCCGGTAAGGATATTTGGTTATGGACCGGTTATACGCTCGATGAGCTCAGCGGCGAGCAGCAAGCGCTTTTACCCTTGATCGATGTACTGGTGGATGGCAAGTTTGAGCAAACTCAGGCCGACCCATCGCTAACCTTTCGTGGCTCAGCCAATCAAGTGATCCACTACCTGCACGTCAATGACATATGATTTATATAGCTTTTATGCGCCAAACGTGCGACGTATGGCATTAATCGTTCAAAATAATCGAAATTTTGCGAAAAAAAGCTGATTCATCCATGATGGGTTATTGGTATACTCCTCAGCCTAATAGACCGAAAGTCTGTATTTGCCCGTCTAGCAAGCGGGATAGGTTTGCTTAGTGGCCGCCTGCGAGCTGCAAAATCACTAGGCCTGAAAGTTTCAACAGCTTTTATCTTGTGGTGCCGCCAATCGTCATCGGCTTGGTAACACGAGATGTCGTTAAGGTTAGTTCATGTCGATTAAATACGTTGCTACAGCCAAACTTCCCACACCTTGGGGTGTCTTTTCCATGCATGGTTTTGAAGATACAGAATCAGGCAAAGAGCATGTAGCGTTAACCTTTGGTGAATTGCAGGCCGATGAGCCGATGCTGGGGCGCATTCATTCAGAATGTCTCACCGGCGATGCACTCTTTAGTTTGCGTTGCGATTGTGGTTTTCAACTACAAACGGCCATGCAAAACATCGCCGCTGAAGGTCGTGGTTTTATTCTCTATTTGCGCCAAGAAGGTCGTGGCATTGGTTTATTGAATAAGGTGCGCGCCTATGCGTTGCAAGATAAGGGTGCCAATACGGTTGAAGCAAATGAGCAGTTAGGGTTTCCGGCAGATATGCGCAAATATGACATGATTGCGCCGATGCTGGAAAAAATCGGTGTTCATAAAGTGCGCTTGATGACTAATAACCCGCGTAAAGTAAAAGCGATGCAGCAGGTTGGGGTAGAAGTGGTTGAGCGCGTGCCATTGCAAGTAGGTAAAAATCCGTACAACGAAAACTATCTGAAAACTAAGTCGCATGAATTAGGGCATTTGATCCCAGATTCCTACTTTGAGCAACATCAAGATTAACGAAAGGCCGCTTTAAGCGGCCTTTTTTATGGCTGAGCGCGGTTGTAATAACGCGATTAGCGTTTAATACAGACGATGAGCGCGTTACCAGCGTCTTCGGCTAATGGCAGAATTTTGTCGTAGTCGTGTTCAAACAACATCACTTCAAAGTAAGGTGCTAGCAAAGTTTCAATATTGGCAAACGTGACGGCAACCATACGGTGCTCGTCATGCCAAATCTGGGTCTGCGTCTTGTTGTGCTTTTCAATACTGAGTTTAAGCGCCTGATGCTCACCATGCCCTGCATAATACCAACTGGAGCGGAACGTGAAGTTATCTTCCTCTTGTGTGGCACCGTGCTGCACAAATAGCGCGTTATTTATCTTATCTTTGGCGACAAGGTTAAAACAAAATACTCCGCCGCTAGCGAGCGCCCGATACACGTTGGCAATACACTGTTTAAGTTTGTCGAGATCGGCATTGTAGTGAATCGAGTAGAGAAAACAGGTGATCAAGTCGAGCGGTGTATCCACCTTAAACTCACTCATGTCCTGCAGGCTGAATACGGCTTCAGGGCAGCGCTTTGCCGCAAGATCCAACATCGGTTGGTTGATGTCTAGGCCTTGGCTTTGATAGCCGAAATCAATGAAATGGCGAACGTGAGGCCCCGTACCACAGGCCATATCGAGATGACGATTGCCACCATTGCCAAACATTTGGTGCAGTCTGCGGACGCAGTGGCTCTGGGCTTGGTAGTCGATGTCGACACACATGAGGTCATAGTACCCCGAAAGATCTGTGTATAGCGCATTGGCAGACATAGTGGTCGGTTCGCAGTCATGGGAAATTTGAGGGTGGCGCATAGTAAACTAATACCTATGATTTGCGAAGCAGATATCAGTCACCGTGTGAGTTTTCTGTGTTACGGCGTTACGCGTACGAGGAGCGCTCTGATATTGGCTTCAATCATAGTAGGTACACAATACTTGGCTCAGAATTGGACTATTGTGCAATCTTTAAGGACGATTTGAATTGCCCTCATCATCAGTTTTTTCTATTGTTACTGGCCTGGTAACACCATGATGAAGGTTTAGGCTATGCCAATGGCTATTGTTTTGAGAGCTGGAGAAGTGGTGATCCCCGCCACACTAAATGACACCGTCGCCGCATTAGATTTTAAAACACGCTTGCCGTTTGAAACGTCAGGTTATCGTTCTACATTTGATTATTGCTGTACGGCAACAGAAGGGCAGTATGATGCCAGTGAAAAGCAATATGGCTGGAAAAATGGTGATATTAGCTTAGCCGGGGGATGGTTTGCGGTGTTATTTGCCGGTGAAGAACAATCCGCTTCATACGACGATATTATGCCGATTGCCCATATTGCGAAGGAACATCTGCCTCTAGTAGATAAACTGCCAAACAATGTGACGTTCATTGTCGAAGCGGCATGACGGCTGAGTGTCTGATGGTTGCTTAAATAGGTGAACAGCGGTTTTTCATATTGTTTCTGGAGCAACGTCGGCGGCTACGGCAACGGCATTAACTCGGTATGCAATGATGCACGTTTGTATTCATCCTTTGCCGACTTATCGCTGTTAACCTGTGACAATTTTCAACGCGTTATGCGGGCTATTTCTTATTGTTGCCACCCCAAATCGCACTATTTTCACCACTGCCTGTGGCGGCGGGCTTATCGGCTTTTGGCATCATCGGCGGTGTTTTACGTGCAGCCACAGTTTTGAGATGGTCTGGCATCTTTTCGCCTATGGACTTGATATAGAGGCGTTCTAACTTTTCCCGCGCCCAAGGGGTTTTACGGAAAAATTTCAAACAAGATTTGATACTTGGGTCATTGCTAAAGCAATTCACTTTAATTCTGTCTGCCAGACCATCAAACCCATATTGCTGCTCCAGATGGCGCAATATAGCTTCAAGAGTGACACCGTGTAGCGGATCGTTCGGATGAGATTGAGCTGATGACATAAAGACTCCAAGAATTAACGGCGGCATACTAACACAATCCGCCGTTAACGTCAGAGTTGCTATTTTGTTTTGGCTGCAAAAGGGGCTTTGAGCTCGCCATAGCCGCCTGCATTAGCTACGGCGCTGTAGCCTGCTTGCTGCAGAGCTTGCTGCGCAATACTGGCTCGGCGGCCACTGCGACAATACAAGACGATTGGGTGTGCTTTCGCTACATCCAATGTAGCCAGTTGCTGCACTATGGTTTGATACTCCATATTTTGTGCCCCGATGATATGACCGTCATTGAATTCAGCCACTGTGCGCACATCAATTAACATGGCGCCGTGGTTGACCAATTTCACTGCAGCGGCAGGGGTAATATCACTCTTGGCTAAGGCGGGTAGCTGCCAGCCAAGCAGCAGTGAGGCCAAACCGATAGCATACAGGGTGCGATACAACGTGGTGCGCATCATTTCTGCCCCAATGCTTGTTCGGTTAATTCAGCTTCGGTTTTCATCCCCAATTTATGCAGTAACATGCTAGCGGGGCAGAAGCGAGTGAATGAACTTTGTAATAAATTGGCGCCGACAAAGACCGTCAACCAAAAAAAATTATGGTGCACGGTGGCGGTGAGTAGCACTGACACTAATACCATGAAACCGGCGAAGGCCATGGTGCCACGTTCAACAGACATAGGTTTAGACATGATTAGGCTCCTGTAGTCACTTGTGGTGACGTTGTGCCTTCCATGCGTTTGCGCATAAAGGCGTAATACAACACCGGAATTACCACTAAGGTTAGCAGCGTCGAGATAAAAATCCCGAAGATAAGACTAATGGCAAGCCCGTTAAATATTGGGTCGTCGAGAATAAACAGCGCTCCAATCATCGCCGCTAAAGCGGTAAGCATGATAGGTTTTGCCCTGACCGCCCCTGAGTGAATAACCGCTTGTTCAAACGGCATTCCCGCGGCCGTTTCTTGGTTAATAAAATCCACCAACAATATTGAATTTCGCACGATAATTCCGGCAAGCGCGATCATGCCGATCATCGATGTAGCAGTAAACTGCGCGCCAAGGAGCGCATGGCCCGGCATTACACCGATAATGGTCAGCGGAATCGGCGCCATAATGATCAATGGCACCAAGTAAGAACGGAAATGCGCCACTACCAGCAGATAGATAGCAATCATGCCGACACCATAGGCGATGCCCATGTCGCGGAAGGTTTCATAGGTAATCTTCCACTCACCATCCCACAATACGCTGACGGCATCTAAGCCATCGGGCTGATGGATGTAGTTTTGTTCAAAGCCGAGGCCTTTGGGGGCATCTATGTCGGCCGCCATCTCAAACATGCCATATAACGGGCTGTCGAGTGGGCCTGCCATATCGGCAACGACCATAATCATCGGGATCATGTTCTTATGAATAATCGGCTTGTCGATGCTACCTTTTTGCACGCGAACCAGTTCCGATAATGGCACTGTGCCGCCAAACTGACTATCGAGTTTCATCGTCATCAACTGTGTCAGATCTAACTTGTTCGCATCATCCAGCTCAAGGCGGATGGGGACGGGATATTTCTGCATCGGTTTATGCAGTACATTGACATCATTCCCCCCCACTGAGGTGGCAATTAAATCGACAATATTGGCATACGGCACGCCCAACAGACTGGCCTTGCTACGATCAATATTCACTTGCCATTTTTGCTGGGCGGCGGGCAAATAGATGTCGATATCCACCACATCCTGAGTTTGATGGAATAGCTGCATCAGGTCGTTAGCCGCCTGTTCACGAATCGACTCACTGGGGCCATAAACTTCTGCCACTATCGGTGACCAGACGGGCGGGCCGGGCGGTACTTCGACCACTTTGACATTGGCCTGATACTGGTCCGCAATTTGCTGCAGTGGACCGCGTACTGCCAGCGAGATGTTGTGGCTATCGCGATCTCGGTGATGCTTATCGACTAAATTCACTTGTATGTCACCAGCTTCTTGCGTGCTGCGCATAAAGTAGTGACGCACCAACCCGTTAAAGTTGATTGGGGCATGAGTCCCGGCATAGAGCTGCATATTGCGCACTTCCGGCACGGTAGCAAGATAGTTTGACAAGTGTTTCAACACTTTTTCCGTCTGTTCAACGGGGGTGCCTTCAGGCATATCAACAATCACCTGAAACTCGGATTTGTTGTCAAATGGCAACATTTTCAGCACCACTAGCTGCCCAATCGGCAGTGCGACCGCCATTGCGATAAGCAATGCCACGCCCGCCGCCAGCCCGATGCGAGCCTTACGACTTTCCAAAAATGGCTTAATCAAACGATTAAACAGTCTTAGCAGCATCGGTGAGGCTGAGTCAGTATTGGCCGTTTCGTCGTCAGATTTCTTGGCCTGGTGAGACTTCAGCAGTTTGCGGCTTAGCCACGGAGTGACAACAAACGCCACTGCCAGCGAAATCACCATGCCCATGCTGGCATTAATCGGGATTGGGCTCATATAGGGGCCCATCAAGCCGCTGACAAACGCCATTGGCAGCAAGGCAGCAATAACAGTGAATGTCGCCAAAATTGTGGGGCCACCCACTTCATCTACTGCAACTGGGATAAGCTCACTGAAGGAACGTTTGCCCATCGCCATATGGCGGTGAATGTTTTCCACTACCACAATGGCATCATCGACCAGAATACCGATGGAGAAGATCAAAGCGAACAAGCTCACCCGGTTAAGGGTAAAACCATAGGCCCATGAAGCGAATAGGGTAATGGCCAGCGTAATACCAATTGCCACACCGACCACAATGGCTTCACGTAGCCCCATGGTGAGCAGTACCAGAATCACTACCGCAGTGGTGGCGAAAATCAGTTTGAAAATAAGCGTATTGGACTTATCTGCCGCGGTAACCCCATAGTTACGCGATACCGTAATGTTGACCTTTTCAGGAATAATCACATTACGTACTTGGGCGACTTTGGCAAGCACAGCATCGGCAACATCCACTGCATTTTCACCGGGCTTTTTGCCGAGTGATATGGTCACCGCAGGGAACACCCCTGCCGCAGGCGTTTGTGCACCATGTGCGGCGTCGCCTGGATTGAGCTGTTCTTTACTGGTGTGGTAATGCCATGCGCTAGCGGTAGGAATATCCGCTTTGAGCGTAATATCGGCGATATCCGACAAATATACCGGTGCTGGCTGGCCAACATCGTCGTTATTGACGGCCACCACTAAATTTTTTACATCATCAATCGACTGTAAAAACTGTCCCGCTTGAACCTTAATTTCTTGATTGTTTTGCACTAAGGATACTGGCATAGACACGGCATTGTTGGCACTGAGCGCATTGCGAATTTTGTCGTAGCTGACGCCGTAATGATTCATCCGCTGTGGATCAATGCGCACATTGAGCACCAGCTCGTGTGGCGCAACCGTGGTAACTTCGCGTGTGCCGGGGATCCGCTTTAATTCGGTTTCTAAGCCATTGGCAACATGGGTAAGTTGCTGCGCAGAAATAGCGGGATCTTCAGACCACAGCGTCAGGCTGACAATTGGTACATCATCGATACCCATAGGTTTAATCGATGGTTGCCCGACACCGGCAGCGCTTGGCAGTCTATCAAGATTGGAATAGATCTGATTGTAGAGTTTAACAATCGCTTCATTGCGCGGCACGCCCACCTCGAATATCACAATGATCAACGCGCCGTTGGGCTGTGAAAATGAGTAGAGGGTGTCGATGCCTTTAATCTGTGAAATGACTTCTTCCGCGGGCAAGGTTACAAGTTGTTCAACCTCTGAGGGTTTCGCGCCGGGGAAGGGAATGTAGACATCCGCAAACGTTACATCAATTTGCGGTTCTTCCTCTTTGGGCGTGATCATAATGGCGAAAATGCCAAGCAGTAAGCCAAGCAATGCTAACAAGGGGGTGATAGCGCTGTTTTGGAATTTCGCCGCAATTTTACCGGAAATGCCCATGTTGTTGTGTGCTTCAGTCATCTTGCATCCTACTTACTTAGCTGAATGTTGCATCAACACTTGATAGGCGTTGTTGGCGATGACATCACCGTTTTGCAAGCCAGCGAGCACTTCCACTTTGCCATTGATGTTCTCACCAATGCGCACCTGCTGCAGCACGAAGCTATCGTTCACTTTGAGATACACACCTGTAAGTTCGTTAACGCTGTACAGGGCGCTCGTTGGAATTTGCACCAGTGGTCGTTGACTGACGGCAAAGCGGGCTTTTACCCAGCTGCCAGGAAGTAAGGCTGGCGTATTTTCGGGTAGTGGTAAGCGCACTTTGTAAGCGTGGCTTTGCGTATCGGTAAAGCCGAAAATTTGTGGCTTATCAATGGTAAATTGACGTCCGTCGGCGAGTGTGACATCAACTGCACCAGCGTCAACTAACGCTTGGCGATATTGTTGTGGGACTTGCACCACCACGCGCATTTTGTCGGTGGCATACCCTGACAACAACGGCTGACCTAGGGTTACCGTTTCGCCTTCTTCAACATGGCGGGCGGTCATGACGCCAGCATAAGGCGCCGCGACAATCGTGTATTTGAGGTTTTCCCGCGCCTTGGTGACCTGGGCTAATGCGGCAGTTGCAGCTTGTTGCGATGACTTAGCGTTGGCAATTGCCTGATCCATCGCGCCTTTAGAAATGGCGCCCTGCGGAAATAATGCCTGATAGCGCGTGAGCGTCTGCTGCGCCTCAACGTCAAGTGCCTTAGCGCGCGCATAGCTGGCTTCAGCCGCCGCGAGTTCAGCGCCTTGTTCTTTACTGGTGATTTCAAGTAAAGAAGCACCAGCAGGCACAAAGTCATTAACATCATAGTTAAGTTTAACAATTCGGCCTGAGGTCTGTGCTGACACTGTGGCAGATTTTACTGCTTCAATCGTGCCATCTAGTACGAGATAAGAGGGGGCTTCAGCGCTAGTGACTTGGTAGGTATTTACCTCAGCTGCCTCACTTGGCAACGCAGCAATTAAGCTACAAACGGCGATAGCAGAAATGAAAACTGTTCGCATATCAACTAATTCCATGCAGTACTACATTTATGAGAAAATTCTAATGGATATATTGCAACTTGGCAATCTTCTATTAGAAAAAAATTATGTAGTTAAGTGATGACTGAACTAGTCATTCACTGTCCTAGACGCTTAAGCCTAGGCCTAAATCACAACAGGAATGTTATCGACACGCAAATAATGTAAAAAAAGCCAGCAAATTGCTGGCCTTTTTATCTCATTAAATGGGTTAGAAGCGGTAGCTATACTGCACAGAGTAGTATGTGGCAGATGATTTGGTCTTAGCGTTAACTGGCCCCACCAAACGGCTTTGCTCAACTAGCTCTACTTCGGTGCCTTTTACTAAGGCAACACCGAGGTCGATGCTGGCGTTTTTACTCCACTGATAGCCCAGACCTACAGTGTACCAGTGACGGTTTGAGTCAGGGATAGACAGTGAACTTAACTGGTCAACAACACCTCGGTCATACATATAACCTGCGCGCAGTTTAAGATCAGGATTCACGCTGTAGGTCATCCCGATACTACCTAACCAAGAATCCTGCCATTGGTATTCTTTTAGTGCTGATTCTACACCGGTGGCGATTTGCATGCCCGCAAAATCACCAGTAGCAATGGTCGCAGTGCCATCTTTAGCGGTGATTTGATCGAATGAACCCCAACGGGTGAACTGAGCCGTATAGTGCACAGCAAAGGTTGGTGTTAACTGATGGAAACCGGCAAATTGGGCGATATCCGCCAAAGGTACATCTAACTTATCAAAGTCGATGCCCACTTGCTGAGTGCTAAGGCCAGTGATCTCTTGGCTGGTCAGCACAGAAATATCACCTTTTACTGTGACCTTAGGACTCTTACGATAACTCAGCGCAAATCGGTTGTTATCGTCCATTTCAAAGGTAACGCCAACAATACCGCCGAAACCAACACCATCAGCGTCAACATCCAGTAATGGTGTCGCACCTGCATAACGGGTCAGCTTGCCTTTGCCATATACTGTGTCTAATCCAATACCGACGCTCCACTGTTGGTTAATACGGTAAGAAAGACTGACGTTGAAGTCGACGGTGGTCACTTCCGTTTTACCAATCAGATCATAGGGAGCAACAGCGGCGCCTTCTGCGAGTGAGTTGGTTTCAGTACCAGTACCAAAGTTAGAGAAGGCGGCAACACCAAAGGCCCACTTATCGTTGAGTGGCTGAATATAGTAGATGTTCGGAATGACTTTCACGCTGCCAGCATCATCAATGCCGCCCAAATCAACAGCGCCACCGGCAAAATTCACATCTTTTACATCGATCTGAATATCACCAACGGTCATCCCAACAGAAAGTGCGCTGGAGTCGAACATTGCCATCGCACTTGGATTACGCGCCATTACCGATGCGTTGTCGGCAATGACAGCATCACCAGCAAAGGCACGCCCGATACCAGTTGCTGACTGACTATTTAGCTGAAAGCCTGCCGCAGCGGCTTGAAAGCTGCCACAGGTTACTGCTACTGCAATAAGAGTCTTGTTAAAATTATGCATGTAATTGAGTCTCTGAATTAGCTTTATCGCAAGTGCTTGTTGGCAAAGACCAACAGCTCCCCATTTTTAATAGCTCGCCATGTTATGGAGGAGTTAAACTGGCAGCAAGTCCGACCAGTGTCGATGGTGCGTTGTTGCACGAGCATTGGCCAAGGCACCGATCACAACTCGAGCAGGGCTATTGCTAGTCCACTTCCTCAACATGTTGATCTCAATAATGTTAGTCGATTTCGAGAAAAGGAATAGGACTAAAGTGGCAGGTGGCTAAGACTTTGGAGGAGATTAACAGAATTGTGAAGCAAGCGAACATTTGTCCGCCTGCGTAAACAATAGGGTTACAGCAATGTTTTAAACAAAGCATAGCGTTTGAGGGTATTTCCCTGTGCCGGAAAAATTTTACTGACGACGATGCCCGCTATGCAGGAAAACAGAAATCCTGGCACAATTTCATAGAGTTTGAAGATTTCGCCAGTACCTAATTTCCACAACACGACAGTTGCCGCGCCCACCACAATGCTGGCAATCGCGCCATAACGGCTGTAGCTTCCCCAAAATAGACTGAGTAACACCACTGGCCCAAATGCCGCGCCAAAGCCTGCCCATGCGTAACTCACGAGCCCTAAGACACTGTTCTGTGGGTCGAGAGCAATAATGCCCGCGATGATCGCGACAACCAATACCGCAATACGACCAACCAGCATTAACTCTGCATTGCTGGCATCTTTACGCAGCCAACGACGGTAAAAGTCTTCTGTGACCACACTTGAACAGACTAACAGCTGCGAGTCGATGGTACTCATGATCGCCGATAGAATCGCCGCAATAAGAATGCCGCCAATCCAAGGGTTAAAGGCGATTTGCGTCAGATGGATAAATACCGTTTCTGGGTTATCTAGCGGTGTATCGGCAAAATAAAGCATGCCGGCAATTCCGGTAGCGAGCGCACCAAGCAGTGAGATCGTCATCCAGCTCATCGCAATCCTACGGGAGATTTTTATCTCGTCGCTGGAGCGGATTGCCATAAAGCGGCTGAGAATATGCGGCTGACCAAAGTAGCCCAGTCCCCACGCCACCGCAGAACAGAGGCCAATTAGTGTAAGCTTGTCGCTAAATAGCGATAACACCGCCGGATCCAGTGTATCGAGGCTTTTATGACTTTCTGGATGGGTGAAGATACTCATAGGCACAATAAGCAGTGCCAGCAACATCAGGCAGCCCTGGAAAAAATCGGTCCAGCTGACAGCAAAGAAGCCACCCACAAAGGTATAAGCAACAATGATGATGGAGCCCGCTACTAACGCAATTTGGTAATCTAAGCCAAAGACTTTCTCAAATAAAATGGCGCCGCCAACCATGCCGGACGAGGTATAGAAAGTAAAAAATAACAGAGTGGTGAGGGCTGAAACTAATTTGAGAATACCGCTAGTATCGTTAAAACGTTTTTGGAAGAAATCGGGCAGAGTAAGGGCGTTATCGGCAAGCTCGGTATAAATGCGTAAGCGCTTGGCAACAAATAGCCAATTTATCCATGCGCCTAACACTAAGCCGATACCGATCCACGCTTCTCCCATGCCACCCAAATAGACCGCTCCCGGCAATCCTAATAGCAGCCAGCCCGACATGTCAGATGCGCCAACACTGAGCGCGGTCACCGCCGGGCCCATTTGGCGACCACCTAAAATATAATCATCAATGGAATCTGTTGCGCGATATGCCCAAAATCCGATGGCCATCATGGCCAATAAATAGGCGACAAAGGTTACTGCGATAGGAGTTGCAATTGCCATAAGCGAAATGAATGTGAAGTGATTGTTATTATTTGTGCTGACATCCTAGCAGAGAGTTGAGCTGGCTCACAATATTGCCTTAAGCGGCGCTGCTGAATGCTAATACATTAGGCTATTTGGTAATCACTATTTGATATCGAAATTTACATATTTTTCATTGTGTTGTATGTAATAGCTGGGTAGAGTGAGCGGCTTAAAATGACAGGAAGTATGTTGTGATGCAGATTACAGCAGCTTTATTTGTGAATGGATGCCAACAAGGTTTTGCCGTTTAAATGAAAAAAATATTATTCGTTTTATCCGTAATGCTCGGTGGTTGTGCGACTACGTCGGACTCTTCTTATACCAACACTATGGATGTTATCGCCGCGGCAGCAGCCGCTGCGCCGCAAGGGGTTCCCGGTAACTACACTTTCTTTGTTAAAGCGATAGGACACAGTCACCCGTTTTTCTATCTTAATACCGAAGAAGATTATCGCGACCAACGTGACATCACGATTGTGCTGCCCGAACCACTATTAATACAGATGGGGTTTAAGAATACGCCCGCAGTTGAGCAGTATTTTTTGCACAAGCGCATCAAGGTATCCGGCGTCGCAAAACGTGAGAAAATCGTGTTTAGCCATGATGGTAAACCAAGCAGCAAATACTACTACCAAACGCATATTCTTATTGAGCAGCCAGAACAACTCAGCGTTGAAGATATTCAGGGATAGTCGGGTGTTGAGCGACGTTGGTTCGATGTTGCTCACTGGCATGGATAGCTAATACGTAGGGTTAAGCTTAGTGTTCAACCTCTCTGACGGGGGATTGAGCGCGCAAACCAGTGGTTAACCATCTTGCTAAGCCGCCGTAATTAATCGTGCGCAGGCTCAACCCGATTGCGGCCTTGATTTTTGGCATAGTAGAGCCACTTATCGGCCGTTTTATATAAGTCGCTAAGGGTGTCGTGCTGGCCGTGGTTGATACAACTGGAAACACCAAAGCTCGCCGTGATATTGATGTGCAGCTCTTCGCTCAGGAGTGGTGAGTCTTGCAGTGCTTGACGCAATTGCTCAGCGTACGAATAAGCCTGCGCTAATTCGGTATTAGGCAATAACATCGCCATCTCTTCACCGCCCCAGCGCGCCACAATATCGCCTTTGCGGTGTAACCGACTTAATAGATTCGCAATGTGGTATAGCGCTTGATCGCCAACATGGTGGCCATAGCTGTCGTTGATGGCTTTGAAATAATCGATATCCATCATAATAAAACTTACCGACTTATTGAGGTTCTCTGTTTGCTGCAGATAGCTTGTCGCATTAATTTCAAATGCACGCCGATTGTTAAGTCGGGTAAGTGGGTCATGAGTCGCCATATATTGTGCGGTGATGCGTTCCTGCTCTATATTTCTTAGCCGGAAAGCCACCACTACTGCCAGAATAACCGCTTCACAAACGACGCCAAACTCGGCGCCATGAAAACCATAAAAGCTGTAAGGGATGATACCCCATACTGAAAGTGCGCTAGCCAGAAGGCCGAACATACTGCAGCTGACGGCGAGCAGTAGGTAACGCGCATCAATTGAGCGAGTAAAGTTTAACAATGCTACCGCTATCATGATGAGGGTCGTGAGTGAGATAAAGCTGAAGGCTATCCAAGCCATCAATATGTGCAGTTGCAGCGCTACGCTAATGGCGCCACCGAGAATGCCCGCAATAATGTAAATTTGCAGCAATCGCCGCAGTGGAGATTTCTTGGCAGAAATTTGTAGATAGTGGGAGACGAATACCAGACCACTGGCGCCATGTAGCACCATAAAAAACAGGGTGCTGTAGTTTTGAAACTGCGGCGAATTTGGATAAAGCCAGGAAAAACCAAATCCCTCATAGCCGAAGTTCATGATAATAAAGCAGCCAATGTAGAGGGCGTAATAGAGTGCCACGCTATGCTTGAGGGTTGCATATAGCAGTATATTAAAGCCCACCAACACGAGTAATATGCCGTAAACCACGCCAATAGCGACATGTATTTTCATCCATTCACTGCGTGACTGATCAACATCCATCAGTTCGATCGGCATGGTAAGCGGGTCGAGCGATTGCCCACGAATAAAAATTTCACTGTTGCCGGGCGGAATATCCATATCAAAGGCATAGCCAACGGTGGGAACTAGGTGTTTATCTGCAGGCTGAGCATCACCTGTGTGCCATTGCTGTAGCAACTGTTGCTGCACGAGATATACATCAACAGATTCTACCCATGTTTGGGCAGCAACTAGGCGTTTGCGTATGTGCTGTTGGCTGGGGTTGTATAGCGAAAGTCTTACCCAAGTCGCATGGTGATTGATGCCAAAGGTAAGAAATTGTCGCTTTGCATGGGTAAATTGGCCTTGGTTAAAGCGCTGTGTCACTTGAGGTAACGCCAGCGGAGAGAGGCCTTCTTCCTGAAAATAGCCAATAGCGCTAATAGGTGAGTCGTGCAGGGCTTTGTCTGATGCACATGCAGTTTGAGAACCAAGCAGCAACATCATAACGATGAAGAAACTGCGAAACACCATACTTTATCTGCCGTAGGAAGTTAATGTGGATTCAATATGTTAGCTTATAGTTTACGGAGTAACCTTGTAATCGCCAATAGTGATTTGAACGAATCTTGTGTTTTATCACGCCTGTACCGAAAACAAAAAGTGCTATCTAGGGGCGTCTCAGTAGTGGGCATTTGCAGCTTTGAGTCATGACTGGCGCTTGAGGAGCGCTACATATAAGCAGCGCTCCATAATCGCGGTTAATAGTCGACGATACCCACAGATTGACTGAAAGCACCATCACTATTAATGCTGATTTTCTTGGTGTTTTGCATCGCATAGACTACGGCTTTGCGGGGCTTCATATTGGTCTCATACATCGCCACCACTAATGTGCCTTTTGCTTTGATACGACTGCCCGTTTTCTCCGGTGGTAGATTCACTTTTTTGGCCCAAATCTTCGCCATATTAAGCCGTTCTTTATTTGGATAAGCGTCTTTTAACGTCATCGACTGAATTCTGCCGTCATCCAGAAGCGTTATATTAAACGAGTAATAATAGTCGTACGGATTTTCCGTGAAGTCCTGTCTAAGGTTTCGTTCGATTGAAAGCAAGATATCCTGTGTCAGCATATGGTTTTCTGTGTCCATAGTGCTGGTGTCAGCCGTTGTGTTTTGATCTACCGATGCGCACGATACGCAAACTAAACCTACGATTGACAGCAAGGTCGCGAGTCTCTTATTCATCATTGTGTTTCCTTTCACTAAGTTGATTGACGGCATACCAGAATCCATAATCCGCCATTATCCATGCCAGTTACCCGGCGGTTATACCACTTAACTGATGCTGTAGATGACTATCCATAATTTCTAAAATGGAGCTGATGATGGACGGAAGGAGCAGCACGCTGAACGCAAACATTAGCGGCAGCGTTAAGGCGAAATGCATGTCCTTGCACGACAGAGATTCATCCGTAGCACCAACAGCAGATTGCTGCAGAAATTACCACCTAAACGGTTAATTAATCATCAATTTATGCAGTTGTTTTTCATAATGCAAGCGGCAATGCCTTTTTCTGAGGATGGCTGGGGGAAAAATAACGGTATGAATTTGCGTGGGTTAAGATGAATATGGCATGACAGTTTATGAAGCTTTGGCGGCAGAATAGGCATGATGGTTTATAAATGGGCCTATATGCGCACTCAAACGGGAAAATACCCGCTACTAAGTAAGTGGTTTCGATAAACTCGCGTTAGTCTGCAGCACGCTTATCCTGAGCAATATGTTCAACGAGCTCACTTATCGGCATCGGGCGTCCCAGGTAATAACCCTGAGCTTGATGGCAACCGAGCTGTTGCAAAATATTGAGCTGATTTGCTGTTTCAACGCCTTCGGCAACCACATGAATATCGAAGCTTTTGGCCATCGCGATGATGGCGTTAATGATGGTGCGAGAACGTGCATCATGTTCGAGCTCTGCGACGAAACTGCGATCAATCTTAATTTCATCAACGGTTAAATCTTTGAGCATGGCTAACGAGGTATATCCCGTGCCAAAATCATCGATAGAAAAGGTGATGCCACTCGCTTGCAGGTTTGCAATGATTTCCATACTTTTGCGCATATCCGTGAGCGTCGCGGTTTCAGTGATCTCAATGCGAATAAAGGGCGACAACTGTTGATGCTGGTGAATAAAGTTGGTCAATGCCGTCATTTCATCGGCATTGTTAAACTCTGCCGCCGATACATTGAGCGACACATGTTGAAGTGGCTGTCCCAAAATACCGGCTTGCCCAAGCTCCTCTGCGGCTTTAGCCACGACTAGCTTGGAGATAGCACTGGTAAGTCCATGATCTTCCGCTAATGGAATAAACACATCGGGTGAAATAAACCCTTTGGTGGCATGTTTCCAACGAACCAACACTTCAATGCCACTCACCGCTAAACTGTGCAAATCATACTTGGGTTGGTACACCACAGTTAGTTGACTATCAGCAATGGCTTTACGTAACTCCAACACCATTTGACGACGCAGCATCGCTTTTTCGGTCATGCTTTTATCGTGAAATTGAATGGCATCTTTCTTTTGCTTGGCGACATTGAGTGCGCCAGTGGCAGAGACCATTAACTCTTTAGCGTTGGAGCCATCCATCGGATAAAGTGCCACGCCAATACAGCAGGTGGCATCAAGACCATGTTGCTTGGCACGATGATTAAACAATCGCTGCAACGACAGCACATGTTCATCTATATCGAATTTCTCATCATATTTCACAAAACTGGCAAATTGGTCTGCATGTAAGCGTGACACAAAAGACCCCGGAAGCACCGCTTCGGTAAAATCATGCGCAAGATCTTGCAGGAAAAGATCGGCGCGTTCGTAGCCAAGGGTTTCGTTAATATTTTTAAAGTCATCGATATCGAGATAACCCAGAACCAGGTGCTCGTTAGGCTTAATCTGCTGAATGGTCATATTGAGGGTGCGGATAAACATACTGATGCTGTGTAAGCCAGTAAGATTATCCATATCACTGGCTTTTTCTAAGGCGCGATTGCTACGCAATACCAGCACTAACAACATGATGGCGGTGATAATGACAAAGGCCAGTCCTTTATAGGTCTGCGCTAGGGTGCGTAACTGGCTACTTTCGACCAGCATTTCCACTGCCATATCGGAGAACAGTATCCACAAAGTAGCAAAAATGGCGTATATCGCGGCCACTTTAACGGCTGAGAACACTGTTCTTTCCATGAGATCACCCAATGTGAATTCGTTCCTAATGTTGCCAAATACTACAGCTAAAACCCTACCAAATGAAAGGAAAAATATTCGAATTTTTAATGTGTTAGAAAAATATGATGGAACTGTTTGGGTGAGGCTTTACTACAAATGAGGCAAATCTATGTTGGTATATTAGCTAAAGCAACTAGGTTGGTAGCTTGTTCGCTTAGTGTTTTTCCAAACCAAAGCGGAAAAGTCAGAGAATCGTACTGTTTGAGCTTGGCTAATTTGGAGCTTAATCCTATGTTAAGAATGTAGCGCCTAAATTATTGTCGGCGACTGTTGCATCGATTCGCCATTAAGACAACGCAGTTTATCCGCGCCGCAGCAGTCATCTCAATCATATCGAGGATTGCATCATGAACCAGCAACTGTGTGGCCTTGCAGCGTTACTGCTGTGCTCCTTTCCGGCTCTAGCCAATGGTAATAACAGCGTCAATAGCGAGCTGGGGCACTTTTCCGGCGGCTTATTGACCTCGGGTATGGTGACCGCCATCAGCAGCTACTACTGGCCACAGCAAAACCGCGTTGCGAGTGGTTTCTGGTTACCGACAAGCATCAGCACGTTGGAAGAATTCCGTGAATTTTCGACCGGCGATAATACCGCAGGGCAAGCGTTACTGGATGCCAGTTGTTTTGCACTCGGCGCTTGGCTAGGCAGTTATGGCACTGACAGATACCTGCTGGCACCCGCAGTACACCCAGATGGTGATCATGGCCGTTATGTTGGCCTGCAGTTTAATATGCGTTTTTGAAGCCAAATGAAAAGTTTGCTGGTCGCAGGTTGCTGGACTCCCGATGCTGAAACGAGTAGCTTAAAATTCAGTAGTGGCGTTAGAAATAAGGAGTCGCGGTGCGAAATGGTGTCTGGAAATGGCGGTTAGTGGATGACATCAGCCAAATTCCCGCGGCGCAGTGGGATGAGGTAATGCAACCCGACACGCCATTTAATTGCCACAGTTTTTTGTTGGCGCTAGAGCAAAGTGGTTGTGTCAGCGCCGATACTGGCTGGTTACCGATGCATCTGGCGTTGTACCAGCATGATGAGCTCGTCGCACTGCTGCCGCTCTATCGCAAATTCCACTCCTATGGAGAATACGTATTTGATTGGGCATGGGTGGATGCTTATGAGAAGTATCAGCTTGCCTATTACCCGAAATTAGTGACGGCGGTTCCGTTTACCCCCGCAACCGGTGCGCGTTTGGGTATCAAAGTGGGGATTGACCAGAACACTGTCTTATCGCTTGTTGAGCAGGTGTTGCAAAACGAATTGGCGGAGCATTCTAGCTGGCATGGTTTATTTTTAACGGCAAGTGAGTTTGCCGCGTGGCAGCAAGCCCATCAACGTGTGGCGCCATTAGCTGCTGCTGAATCAAGCACACATCAAGCCCGCTTATTAAGTCGTGAAGGCTGTCAGTATCATTGGCATAATCGCGACTATCAAACGTTTGATGATTTTCTGGCGGAACTGACGTCATCAAAACGGAAGAATATTCGCAAAGAGCGTCGGCAAGTCGCCGCATGGGATTACCGTTGGCGCAGTGGTAACGAGATTTCGACTGCCGTATGGCAACGTTTTTTCTTGTGTTATCGCATGACTTATCTGAAACGTTCTGGTCATGGTGGCTATTTAAATCAAGCATTTTTCCAATCTCTCAGTGAGCGAATGTCTGATAGCGTCAAGCTTCTGCTTGTATGTGCTGATGGCGATGCTGACGAAGAGGCGGTGGCTTGCGCCTTGTATTTCCATACCGCTACGGGCGACACGCTTTATGGCCGTTATTGGGGGTGTCTTGCAGAATACGATGGTTTGCATTTTGAAACCTGTTATTACCGCGGTATCGACTATTGCATTGAACATCAGCTCAGCTGTTTTAACGCTGGCGCTCAGGGGGAGCACAAGGTATTACGCGGGTTTGAACCGGTAAAAACCTATTCACTGCATTTGATCGCCGAACCTGCGTTTGAGCAAGCAATCAGTGAGTTTTGCCTTACAGAAATTCAGCAAAATCAGCGGTATATGCAACAGTTGCTGGACGCTTTACCCTACAAACAAATGAGCTGATAGCTGCGTTTTGCTTGGTCGATGTGGTGATGTTCCCTACACTGTGCAGATTGCACTAACCAAATGTACGGAAATGAGATGAATCATAAGGTGAGGTGGCTGAGCACTTCGGTGGTATCAGCCTTGTTGGCATTATCGTTAAGTGGCTGTGGGGATGATGTCGGAAAAGTCAGTTTAGGTTGGTTTACCACAAAAGACGTGGTGGTGGATGCGGTAACAGATCCTAAAATTGCGGGCGTAACCTGTCATATCAGCCGCATTGAGGCCAATCTGGATTTGGCTGATCCTTCCGATATGGGCATTGCTTGTCGTCAAACAGGCGAAATCACGGCGGCAGAGATTGCCAATATTGATAAGAGCAAGTCTGGCGAGGTGGTGTTTAAAGAATCACTGAGCATTCTCTTTAAGAGTCTGAAAGTTAGACGGATTTATGATGCAGATCATCAAACACTGATTTATCTGTCGTACTCCACCAAAGAAACCAATGGCAGTCACAAACATTCATTGTCCACTGTGCCGCTGTGGGGCACCAAAGCATGGAATTCCGTAGCGACCACTGCGGCGAATTGAATAATGAGTAACGCTTCAGTGCAGTAACTGATGATGTGGAATAGAACAACGGCAGCCTAGGCTGCCGTTGTTTTTGCATTACTGCCAGCCGACGAACGCTACTCGGCAAGCCCTTCAACCAGATCTAACTGAGCTTGTTGAGGATCGACGATACTACCAATCTCTGCAGCACCAGCTGGTGCAACCCACAGAATTTTGTCTTGTTTGGCGTCGTAATTGGACCATTCTGGTAAGCCTTTGCCATTTGGATTACCGGATTTGGCAAAATTTACCCAATATTGCAGCATAGTGTCGGCCACTTTTTGATCTTCAGTCGTTACTTTATCGCCATAGGCAGCATCAATGGTGTTAAACACAAACGGAATATCACTGGCGTGCAGCGCCCCAGGCCATTTGCCTTGATTCGCGCTGGCAACGTAACCGAAACGGAACTGCCAAACGGGCACATCATGTTGTGCAAATGCTTGCGCGACATAGCGGGCCGGTTCAATCATGGCTTGTTGAGTGGCGATATAGGCCGCAAGTGCTTTGGGTGGGTAGTCGGGGTACGCTTTATCAGCTGCGCCAGCCTTATCATTGAAGATAGAAAGTGCATCGGTACGGGTTTCAACGTTACGATAAACGAACCCTATGTCGGCATCCGTTGCACCTACCATGAGTGGTACACGCGCAAAAGCCCCTTTGCCATAAGCGGTCGTGAGTGGGTTTTCTATCACTTGCCCATCAATCATCGGACCGCTGTAGCTGGCGGCGTTTTCCGGTAGATTAAACAAGCCTAAATTACCCACTAATTTATCTGCAGGCAGCGCCCGCAGTTTAGCTAATGCGGTTGCATCGGTACCGCTAATGCCGACAGATTGCGCAAAGTTTTCCCCTTGCTGTTTTGCGGTTTGCCAGTCTTGTAATCCCAACATGACATCGCGCCCTCCGCCGGATTGAATGATAGCGCGGTTAAACAGATCTCGCCCAAAGCGGCTGGTCAGTAAAATATTGACTGACATGCCGCCAGCAGATTCGCCAAACACGGTGACATTACGAGGATCGCCACCAAACTGAATGATGTTGTCTTGTAACCAGCGCAGCGCTTTTATCTGATCCATCAGGCCGTAGTTGCCTTTGAACAAGTTGCCTTCTAACGCAGAATGGGCAAAGAAACCCAAACGTCCCATGCGATAGTCAAAACTCACAAAGATGACGCCAGCTTTAGCAAACTCTTGGCCGTGGTAAACATCAGTCGCAGCACTGTCCATCACAAAGCCGCCACCGTGGATCCACACCATCACTGGCAGTGGACCGCGAGTATTGTTGGGGCGCCAGATATTCATGGTGAGGCAATCTTCGCTAAATTCGCGAATAAAGCCTTCGGTGGGCACCTGCATGCAAGATGGGCCAAATTCGACGGTCTTTTTTACGCCGCGCCAAGGCTTAGCCGATAGCGGCCGCTGCCAACGGAGTTCGCCTAATGGTGGTCTGGCGTAGGGGATCCCCAGAAAGGTGTCGACATTATCTTGTTTGAAGCCTTCGATTCGGCCAGATTGGGTTTGAACGATGGGGCCGGAGGCGGCAACCGCGCTAAATTGAAGTAACGCGAAGAGGGCAGTTAGCCAATAACGAATCTTCATTACATCCTCAAAATCAAAAAGTTGCGGCCGACAAACCATAGGAGATTCTTGTTGTCAGCCAAATTAGTCGCAATTATGACTAACTGCGGCTCGCCAGTGCTAGTTTTATCCCAAGCGAAATAAATAAGGTGCCTAACACTTTGTTGAGAAATGCAGTTATTTTGCCATTATTTTTCAGCTTCTGCCGTGCCATTGCGGTTAACGCAATTAAAATATGGCAGTAAATCATGCTGTTGATATAGAACACCGCACC
Organism: Shewanella mangrovi; assembly: GCF_000753795.1. Classification (GTDB taxonomy): domain Bacteria; phylum Pseudomonadota; class Gammaproteobacteria; order Enterobacterales; family Shewanellaceae; genus Shewanella; species Shewanella mangrovi. Next base: position 89,758 of record NZ_JPEO01000003.1, on the reverse strand, counting down.
GAGAATCAAAAATGCCAGCGCTTTATTGGGCGCGTCGTGGTCGATAAATTGTGGTACAAAGGCGAGAAAAAATAACGCCACTTTAGGGTTGAGAGCGTTGGACAGGAATCCCTGTAGGAACAACTGACGATAACTTTCTTGGGTTTTACTGGTGTCGACAGCCTGTTCACCTTGTGCGGCGGTTGTCTTCGCCAGCAATGCTTTAACGCCTAAGTAAATAAGATAGGCGCCACCTAAAACTTTGATGACGGTAAAGGCAAACGCGGAACTGGCCAAAATGGCGGATAGCCCAAGCGCAGCCGCCACAATGTGCACCAGCATGCCATTGCAGACACCAAAGGTTGCCATACTGCCTGCGCGCCAGCCCTGAGCCCCTGTTTTTCCCATAATGAGCAGCGAATCTGGGCCTGGCGTTAGGTTCAGCATGAATCCAGAGAGAATAAAGAGCGCAAGATCGTGAATGCCAAACATGGCGAAACTCCTTTATGGCAACCAGTAGTGATAACGTTAGCTCAATGCAAAATTCACTGCGCTAGCGGCATGAATCGCTGTGGTATCTAGCAGTGGAATGGCATGGTCATCTTGTTGTACCAATAATCCTATTTCAGTGCAGCCTAAAATCACCGCTTCGGTGCCAGCCTCGACCAACTGATCGATAATCTGCAGATATTGCTGTTTAGATTTAGGGTTTATATGACCCACGCAGAGTTCGTTGTAGATCACTTGATGAACTAAGGCGCGCTGCTGCTCGTTAGGCACAATCACATCAAGCGCATATTTTTCGATCAGACGTTGTTTATAAAAAGGTTGCTCCATGGTGAAGGTGGTGCCGAGCAATGCAACTTTACGGAATCCCATCTGCTTGATGGCGTCGCCCGTCGCATCAGCAATATGCAATAACGGAATATTTATCGCGGCCTCGACTTGTGGTGCTAGCTTATGCATGGTGTTGGTACAGATCAGCAAAGAATCCGCTCCCGCTGCCTCTATCTTCTTGGCGGCATCCACCAGAATGTCCGCCAGCGCAGCCCAATTTCCCTGATGTTGTAGGGATTCAATCGGCGCAAAATCGACGCTATAGAGGGCAATTTGCGCTGAGTGCAGGCCACCCAATTGTTGTTTTACGCCTTGATTGATGAGCCGGTAATAATGTTGTGTACTTTCCCAACTCATTCCCCCCAGTAATCCAATTGTTTTCACTGCGTTCTCCGTTAGCTGCATTGACTGAGCAAACTCCATGTTAACGAACAAGGGGTGAAAAAGTCAGCATTTTTGGCAGGTGTACGCTGTCGGAAATCACTTAGTCAACAGAGGCCGTCTGCGGCTGCAGCAGCTCAAGCCATTTGGCACTGTCGTTAATGATAAAACGATAGATTTCGCCATTACGTAATTCTACTTCCAGTCGTTCAATATCGATATCACGCAGTTGCTCAGCACGGCTAATGTCACGACGCACGTGAGAAATATCTTGGCGCCGCAAGTGATAGGGGCCTAGGCCGACTTGTTTGTTGAGTGGTTCAAAGGTGAGGTCATCGCCATTGACTGATAAATGGCCATCAGAACGGGCTATGCCAAATTGAATGGTCGCTAATGAGCGACAAAAATAACTACTGCTACTATCCATGTTGTCATTATTCCTTGTCAGAGTCCGTCTGTGGAACAACATAAACGTAGCTTTTTACTCCAAGGCGCGCCAGTTTTCAAATAAGTTTGCTCATAAGTGACATTATGTAACATTTGAATACATTTTGATCTGGCGCTGATGTGGGGTGTCGTTTATTTGTGCGTCTAGCGAGTTGCACTTTGGCTTATTCGTCAGCCACTAAATCACAGGGAATAATGCCCAAGTAAAAATAATAACCAACAGGTCCTAAGAGCAGGCTGAGTGTGATCCATCGTGAGCGACTGCCAACGCTGATAATTGAGCGGGAAGAGAATGCTTTCCAACCGAAAAACAAATGCAAAACTGTCAGAGTAGTGATGCCTACAATAATTGCGATATCAAACATGATGCCATCCATGATCCTGTATTGATGTATGGGTATCTACGCTTCTTGCTCAACCTAATAGACGCGCATTAAACCCGCTATTCTAGAAACTCTGTTCGCTAATGAATTGATACAACTCAAAATAATCACAACTTTAACATCATGTAAACATCTAATTTGCAGCTTTGCTTGAAATGTCACGTCGCGCCTAAAAACAAAAAGGCCAACTGTGATGCGCTAGCATAAAGCGTCACGGTTGGCCTCAGAGTCATTAACAGAACGTTAGATAAAACTAAAACTTAAGGCAATGCTTAGGCTGTCCATCTGCTTTTGTTCCCGTTGTAAATCTTTAACAAACAGGCTGACACGATGGCGCGGTTCGGAGAAACACAGCTTCAACGACTGTGCTTGAGGGACAATATTAGCGATGGCCAAGCGGCTGGAGATCCTACCTAAATTAAGTAATACGGCTAAACGCAATAAGCAGATAAGCCGCTGTGCTGCCAACTGCAGCGGCGCATCTAACTCTTCTAAACGCTCAAAATCGAGCTTCTTACGTTGATTGCCAATCAACAGCGATAGCATCAGTTGTTGTTGCTCACCAAACCCCGGCATATCGCTATTCGCGATTACGTAGGCACCGTGTTTATGGTGGGCGCGTGAATTGATGTGAATCCCAATTTCATGCAGTGTTGCCGCATATTCGAGGGTACGTTTCCAATGTTGTAACTGCCAGTTTTCAGCAACGGCATTAAATAGCGTCATCGCGGTAGCACGTACTTTCTCCGCATGCGGGCGATCCACGTGATAAAGCTGTGCCATGCTGTCGACTGTGCGTTGGCGAATATCACTATACGCTTCGATACCCGCCAGCTCATACAACACCCCTTCACGCAAGGCGCCGGTGGCGAAATGTAACTCAGTAATTGGTAAACGACGGAAAAAACTGGTGAGGATGGCAAGGCCAGCGGCGAGTAGATGCGTGCGCTTTTTCTCCACATTATCGAGGGCGATATTATCGATATGGCCCCAGTTAATCAGTTGTTGTCGTAATTGCTTTAAGCGCGGCAGTGTAATCAGCTCATCGCCGTGAAACTGCAACATCGCCTCGCAAATCGCTTTAACGCTGCCGGAGCTGCCTAAAGTCAGATCCCATTCGCCGCTAAAATATTCTTTCGACAACGAGGCGAACTGCTTATCGGCAGCCGTCATCGCCTGTTTGAATGCGCTCGCAGTGAGCTTTCCATCGGCAAAGAATCGCTGGTTGTAACTAACACAACCGCAGCGCAAGCTCGACAAATGCGTTGATTGAGTGCGGCTACCCAGCACCACTTCTGTCGAACCACCGCCAATATCAATCACTAGGTTTTTTGCGGCTAACACCTGACTATGTACGATACCGTTATAGATAAGACGTGCTTCTTCATGCCCAGACACGACCTCAATCGGATAGGGCAGTATCTCGTACGCAGCTTTGATAAATTTTTCACGATTCTTCGCGACCCGTAGCGTATGCGTTGCAACCAGTCGCACGCGAGGCAGCGGCATATCAGAGAAGCGTTGCTTAAAGTCGCGCAGGCAGGCTAAGCCTCTTTGCATCGCTTCATCGTTGAGTTGATTATCGTCATTTAGGCCATCGGCAAGCTGCACTAACTGTTTTTCTTTATGCAGAATTTGAATACTGCCATCTTGCTCACGGGCAATCACCAGATGGAAACTGTTAGACCCCATGTCCACAGCGACAAAATGTTTTGACGATTCGGTCAAGGTCACTCTCCTGCTACATCGTCCTCTTGTGGGGCGTTGAGTTGTTGTTGGAACTTTTTCTCAACGGCTTGCAAATATTGCAGCACGGCTATTTGTGAGCGTACTTTGCGTTTGTTGCCGCGAGATTTATAGATATTCGCCTGCTCTTTATTGATGATACGCGACTTGGTGTTATCGCTGAATTGTAACGCCAGAATATCCATCAAAATGCCTTTGATCAGCGGATCATAAATTGGCGCACTGACTTCAACACGGCTGTCGATATTGCGACTCATCCAGTCAGCAGAGCAGAGGAACAGTTTGTTTTCTCCACCTGCATAAAACAACATTATGCGTGAATGTTCAAGGAACCTATCGACGATACTGTAAACCTGAATATTGTCACTGATGCCGGGAATTTCTGGCAGCAGACAACACATGCCGCGGATCATCAGCTTGATTTTGACACCAGCAGCTGAGGCTTCGTAGAGTTTTTGAATGAGGATTTCATCAACCAAGTTGTTGAGTTTCAGGGTGATCGCCGCTTTATGGCCCGTATGTGCAGCCCTGATTTCGGCGTTGATCAGGCCCTCCAGCTCAGTACGTACGTTCACCGGAGATACAATTAACTCTTTAAAATCAAAACGTTTGTATGGATGCTGAATAAAGTCAAACACTTGGGCAATTTCGCGACAGATTTCCTGTTTGGCGGTAAAGAGGGATACGTCGGTATAAATTTTGGCGGTACTTTCGTTAAAGTTACCTGAGCCAATATGGCCATAGAGTTTGGTTTCGCCTTCCTCTTCGCGGCCAATTAAACACAGCTTGGAGTGGACTTTTAAACTCGGAATACCATGGTGTACGGTTACACCAGCCTCGGCGAGTTCACGGCTCCATTCGATGTTGTTCATTTCATCAAAACGAGCACGTAACTCAATAATGGCGGTCACTTGTTTGCCATTTTTCACGGCATCAATCAGTGATTGAATGATGCGGGACTTTTTCGCTACCCGGTAAATGTTCAGTTTAATAAAGCGTACTTTGGGGTCGTAAGCAGCCTGACGCACCAGTTCGGTAAAGTGAGAGAATTTATGGTAGGGGTAGTACACCATAATGTCGCGATATTGGATGGCATCAAATTTGTTCTGGAAATGTTTGAATATCGAACAATCCAGCGCGGTAATTTTTTCATTGACCAGATGCTTGCGGCCAGGATTTGGAAAGCCAATAAAGTCTTTAAAGCTATGGTAGCGACCACCCGGAATAATACATTCAGTATTGGAAATATTGAGATGCGTGGTCAGCATCGCCAGCATATGTTCTGGCATTTCACGGTCATACACCAGCCGAACCGGTTCCGCGGTGAGACGCTGCTTCAAGCCTTTAGTCAATTTTTCCAGTTGGCTTTGCTCCAACTCGTCGGTGAGATCAAACTCCGCATCACGGGTGAATTTCATCGAGTAGGCTTCAATGTGTTCATACTCAAAAAATGGTGCGAACAGTTCATCTACACAGTGACGAATAATGTTATCGAGCAAAATCAGGTGCTTTTTCAGTTTGGTTTTTTCAGGCGGTAACTGAATAAAACGTTCAACATTTTTGGTCGGAACTTCCACCAACGCATACTGACGTCTTTCAGGCGTGTACAAACACACAACTAAGTAGGTGGAGTTGTCATTGATATGCTTCACCAAGTCGGTGGTGTTATGAATGATCAGCGGTGCAATATGGCGTTTAAGATGATCTTGGAAATGGCGTTTTAGCCACTGACTGTGAAATTCACTTAACTGTGTCTCGTTGATCAGAAAGATATTATGTCGCGCCAACTCGCGCATTAGCTCACTATAGATGGCGTCGAATCGTTCCTGCAGTAACACCACCTTGGTTTGAATTTTGGCCATCAAGTGTTTGCTAGAGTTGCGGCCATCCTGCAGGCTGGAGAGCAGCATAGAACGACGCACGGCGGCAACTCTGACGCGGAAAAACTCATCCATATTGCTGGAATAGATCCCTAAGAATCTTACCCGTTCGACTAGCGGGACCGTGCTATCTGCTGCTTCCTGCAACACTCGTTCATTAAAAGACAACCAAGAAAGCTCTTTATCAATAGAAAACTTTTCGGACGATGGAGACACAGATTAATTCCTTGAAAACTGAGTACACGCGGTTGTTGATCAGCTTATCCCTTTGTCAGCAAAGCACTCGCTTGATAAAAAAGCAATATGCTCTGCGCAGATAACGGTAAAATCTAACAAGGACCGCGAACCCCTTGAGAGTTGCCACAGGCTAGCAGTGGTTTATGAAGGCGATATGACAAAACTGCGTTTTGTGACAGATTTGTGTCGTCGATATGACAATAATTACCCACATACCTCATTGTCGGTCAGCCAGCGGTAAGATAGTAATGTTAAAGCTTGTTGTTATTAATTATGAATCACTGGTTTGACGGCCGGTGCCGAGCAAACAGTGCAGGAGTGAATGGTGAAGCCTACGCTATGGATTAGCTTTTTGTCTTTGATAGTAGTTGTATTTCTTGCGTGGTGGCTGATGCACTCAGCGCCCGTGGTCGGTCCCCAAAGTGCCATGTCTGAGATTGAAACATCAGTCGAGGCTGCAACTAGCAGCAATGCCTCAGTCGCTAAGGATGTTGCGCAGGCGGCTGTTCCGACCATTGAAGAGCGACGAGCCCTCGTCAGTCAATGTTGGCAAGACTCCATTCCGCAACCGAGTGATTTTGGCAATGACGAGTTGCTGGTGGCATTGCTCAATACGCTCGATAATGGCACGCCTTATGAGCTGCTGTTGCAACAAGTACCGGCAGAGGATGCCGCCAATTATCAGATGCAGTTAATGCGCGCATGGCGCTATCAGCAATTGCTTGCTATGGGGTATACCGATGACGGTGCAGATGACACCGATTCAGATAATGCCTACCTGAGTTCGCTTAGCGAACAACAACGCAAAATGATGCGCGTAGAAGACAACGCTGGCAAAGATTACTACCAGTTTTCTGATCAGCTTAAACCACTACTTGCATTAGACGATGCGCAATTTTCTGCGCAAATTGCCGAGATGAGTTTGACCAGTGGGCAGTTTGTCAGCCTGATGCTGAATGGTATTCCCTACAATAAGTTAGCCTTGTTATTGGAACATGTGCCAGCACCAGCGTTGAGCTCCCAGCCGGTGGTGGTCAACTTTTCAAGTTCAACACCCTTTATGAATATTGCCGACTATGCCGCATACGAACTTGATGTGCCCATGCTGAAACTGCTGGCGGAGCATGGCGTTACGCCAACGCAAACCGATGGATTGATAGGGCCTATCGAACGGGCGTTATTGCATCGACGCATGGGAAAAGATGATATCCAAAACACCTTGGCAACCGTGCAATACCTTGTTGAAAACGGTTATAAAGTGGCGTTAACCACCACAGAAAATGGCCAATATTTTGGCTCTGGCTTACTTAACATGCAGTGGTTAAATGTCGCCGATGAAGTTACTGATTATCTGTTATCGCAACAGGCAACTTACCCAGCAATGACGACCTTTCCCGTTGAAGCGAACACAGAAATTAAGGCCGCATTAGATGCGCAAGCCGACCGTATGGCAGCCTTAGTGAAACAACGTGAACAATGTCAGCAGTTAGCTGATCAACAGTTAGATACTGAGGGTTTACTATCGCCTGCACAAGTGAATGGGCTTATCAACGATCTATCCGCCAAGTATCAAGGGGAAGCCTTACTGGATGCGTTGCAAACTGAGGACCCGGCATTCGTCGCGATTTACCAGCAACGTAACTGGGGAGCGAGTAGAGGCGCTCATGAAAAGCAGCTGCGAGACGCTATGTTGGGGACGTTTGTGGTGAACTCGTTGACGGAATTGTTGCAGTCTACAGCGCTGGACTCAGTGGACACATCGATAGTGTTAATGCAGCTTATAAGAAACCCGGAGTTACTTGAGGCGTGGAATAGCCGTTTACAGCCAGTATTGCCAGAAAGTCTCGCGGCACTGTCCTATGCAACGCCTGAGAAATTGCAGGCGTTGGTGGAGCAGGGTTTTGATCTTCACCAACAGGATGTACACGGCGGTAATCTCTACAGCGTGTTTTTTAGTAATGCGCCCGACAAGGTGCAATGGTTGTTAACCGAGCAAGTCGATCCCTTCAGCAATCGTTATGGCCCCGATGGCTTAGATTACGCACTGGATAAAAGTTACGCGGACAACCAACTCTTTGAAGGAACCAAGCAAATTTTGCAAGCTTGTTTGTCATTGGAGCCGAATCATCTGCGTCGTATTGCAAGGTTAAAAAAGTTTCGCCCAGAGCTCTATCAGCAGTTGTTGACGCTAGACCCAACACTAAAAGTGGCTGATGACATTACGCCCAATGTGGTGTTAAGTATCAATATGTAAATCTGTCTCAGAGATATTGGAATAAGGCAACAGCTGGCATTCATAAGGAGTGATGATGAAATTATCAACAACGGCAGACATTGCAGGTTTTGAGGTCAGTGAAACCTTAGGTGTCGTCACTGGCAATGTGGTCCGGAGCAAACATATTGGCCGCGATATTATGGCGGGGCTAAAAACCATTATCGGCGGTGAAATTGCCGGTTATACCGAAATGCTGACTGAAGCGCGACAAATTGCAATCGAACGCATGCTCGAAAATGCAGCAGCACTCGGTGCCGATGCGGTGGTAAACGTACGCTTTACCACCAGTGCCATTATGCAGGGGATGTCGGAAATGCTGGCCTATGGCACAGCGGTAACGTTAGTGCGTCATTAAATGCATCACGCACTAGTGCCGACGTTGCTTGAGTACACTGGCACCCGCATTGGCGGGTAAGCGCGCGCAATCTATGATGGCCAATAAGGCAATGCCAGCTATAAACCACATAGATAACGCAAAATCTGCCGCGGTTGCGTGGGCACTGACACCGCCATTGAGCATGCTTGCAACCGCCAAACTTAAGGCGCCAATGGCGATCCCGGCGCCTAAGTTCATCTGTAAAATCACTGCTTGCAGGGTATTGGCATCTGGCATTTGTTTGGCAGGAATATCAGCAAAGCCGATAGTATTCATGGCCGTAAAGTGCATTGAGCGGTTCATGCCACTCACAAACAGTAGTGTAGCGATTAACCATTTTGGGGTGTCAGCCGCGATATATGCCATTGCCACAAACCCAATCACCACCATCAGCCCATTGATGACTAAAACCTTTTTAAAACCAAAACGGTTCATTATTGGCGTGGTCACGGTTTTCATCGCTAAGTTGCCAGCAAATAACCACAGTAACAAAGCACCAGACGTCACTGCACTAAAGCCAAACCCCACTTGAAACATCAAGGGCAGCAGAAACGGTACCGAAGAGATTGCAATGCGGAATAACGAGCCGCCGACAATAGACACGCGAAACGTGCGAATGGCAATTGGTGCCAGATTAAACAGCGGCTTCGGTGTTTGCTTTAGATGCAGTACGGTTTGCCAGATCATCAGCAAGCCAGCGATAAGCAGTGCTATCGAAAACCACAGCGCAATATCATCGCGGCTGCTAAATTCGATCCCGGTCATGGTCAAGCCTACCCCTAAGCCACTCAGAATAAATCCCTTCACATCAAAGCTATGCTCGCTCCGTTCTGTGTGAGGGATGAGTCGCAGTGCCGCCATAATTGCGATGGCGCTGAGCGGCAGATTGAGTAGGAAAATCCAATGCCAGCTCCAATGCGTTGCAATCCAGCCGCCCATTACCGGTCCAATCAGTGGCGCGACTAACGCGGGCCACGTCAGGATGGCAATGGCATGTACCATCTCTGATTTTGGTGTATCTCGTAGCACAACTAAACGGCCGACGGGCACCATCATGGCACCGCCTATACCTTGTAGGATCCGCGCCAGCGTAAACTGGGTCAGATCTTGGCAGAGTGCGCATAAGGCCGATGCTAGGGCAAACACCACAATTGATCCGCTAAATATCGTTCTGGCGCCATAGCGTTCAGTCGCCCAACCGCTCAATGGCACAAAAACGGTCATAGCGATCAGATAAGCCGATACGCCTAACGACAGATGGGGGGGTGGCGTGTGGAAATCTGCGGCAATGGCGGGCAAAGCGGTGGTGATGACGGTTGCATCTAAAATTTGCATAAACATTGCCCCCGCCACAAGTAATGCGGTGGCAGTACGACGATCAATATTTATCATGCCAGCAAGCGTTAAGAATAATATTGGGCTAGTTTACGCCATTGGTTAGGCAGATAACACACTGACGCGGGTGGGCTTAGGTGATTACTATTGGATTGAAATGAAGGCGAAGGTACCGAACTTGTGTGATACAAAAATATACAAAATTTAATTGTATGTTATTGAATATTGACAATATTTTACTCTAAAGATGAAGCTTTTGGCCTGTGCTTTGCTGCTTGTTGTGTTCCCGTCAACTTGAAGACGTAACGCAAAAGGACACAAGATGCAGGTATCTTCTACCAATCCCTTTCTACAAGCGCAGGCCAATAGCCAACAGCAGAGTGCTGCGCAGTCACCATCTGCCACCATTGCAAATACTAAAGCGGCAACGGCAAACCCAAAGGCGGCAACGGTCAGCAGTCAATATGCCGCCGCGGCAAAAACGACGACTGGTAACCAGCATGCGACCGCAACACATGCTAGCGGCCAAGAGAGTGCAGTATCTATTTCGAACGCCGCGAAAAAATTGGCGCAAACGCCAGCGGTGCAGCATGCAAGTGCAATTTATAAAATGGATACCAGTGCCGGCAACAAAGCCGTTAATCTTGACCAGTATTTCGCAACCGACAATCAAAGTAGCCAAGATACTTACAGCGCGCCAGTCAGCTTGTTGCCTTCGTTAGCAAACGTGAAGTCGCTGTCTTCGCATGTTGCTGCGGGCATGAGTGATTTACTGCAGAACAATAAGATAACCGCTGGTCCTAGTGCAATCTCGTTTGATGCAGAAGGCAATCTGCAAGTACCAGAAGACTACCCATATAAACAGCAGCTTACCGATGCGCTGAATAATGATCCGGCGATGGTCAAAGAGCTGCGTACGCTTGATGCGTTGGCCAATGTTGTCGGCGGTGGAAACTCGGCTGCGGCGACTGCAACTGCACCTGACGCGAGTACAAATGGCAGTGCAGCAGCTAAGATTCTGTTTTCTGCCTCGGGTGCTGTGTCAGTGACCGCCAATAATCAGAAAATTAGCTAGTGGTGATTCATAAAGGCAGGTGGTATGCCGTGAGCTTGGCTCATGGCGGGCCGCCATCTCAAAACTACGGGATACGCGGTGTCGAATTGGCAAAGCGATCGTCGGCCTGTGAGACCTGCTTTTGCGCGGTGTCAAACCAACCACAGCGAGTCTCCTCGCGGCTATCAAACTGTTGCACAAAAGGTTTGATATCCAGCACTGGCGTGCCATCCAGCAGATCTAAATCGATAACATGTAGTTGATTGCCGTCAATCTTGGCTAAGCGCAATAGCGACATACCAATAGGATTGGGGCGACTTGGGGCGCGCGTCGCGAATAAGCCATGTGGTTTGTCATCAAGGTATGGGGTTACTGTCAGCTTGGGAGGCTTGGCTTGATGCATATGACACAAGACCCAAATATGTGAGAACCCCGCTAAGTCTTGCAGCGCTGGTAAGAATTGTTCATCGAGCTCAATGAAGCCGCGAGTTGCTTTATCGTGAGAGGGCTGAACGGGAGTGCCTGCTTGCTGGGTAAAGGGACTACGGACTACGCCAATAGCTTGGTAGATTATTTGTTGTTGCATACGACTTATCTCCCTGACATTTTCATCTAATCAACCGCTAACCACACACCTACCAGCATCATCAATACGCCTGAGCAACGATTTAACCAACGTACTTTGTTGCCTTGCAGCAGTGCCGTACGCAGGCCTTTACCGCCAGTAGCATAAGCCATCATACAGACTAGCTCTGACAGCATAATGATGGCGATCAAAGCGCTGAGTTGCGGTGCCACTGGCTTGGAGGCATCAATAAAAGGCGGTAGCAGTGAAATCATAAATGCCCAGCCTTTGGGATTGGCAATTGCGGTGATAAAGCCTTGGGAGATCAGCGACCATCTGCGTACATCAACACGTTGTGCTGTAGATTTTATTATTGCTGGTGCGCGCCACATGCCTACACCCACCCAGATAAGATAAGCACCACCAAGCCATTTCAATAGCTGAAAAATAGCCGGATGTTGCACCATGACGGCGGCGACACCCAGCGCAGCCGCAATAGCGACGATAGCGACACCGACTACTTCGCCCATCATCATCCAGGTAGTCCGACGAACCCCCACCTGCATCCCAAGCGTCATGGCTAAGGTCATGCACATGCCGGGGGTTGCCGACACTAATAAAAAGGTTGGAATAAAGGCGGCCAGCAAAGAGTAGTTATGCATTAAGTGTGAACAAGCGACAACATTGAAGAGCGTCAGCATAAACAAAAGCAATAGACAACAGCAATAGCTGAATGTATTGCCTTGGCTGAGATTTTGGCGGCGAACAAAGGTAAATCAATTGAACTCAAGGCGCGCTGGCTCGACTAACATAAGAGTTAAGCGAAAGGCGGTGAACTAGACTATTGCGATAAAAGACATAATATGTCATAAAGCGTGAGACATAATATGTCTTAGTTGGCGGGGGGAACCGTCGATGTCGACAAAGGAAAAATCTAATGACGCTGTTATTGGTGAGCCAGCAGAGTGACCAAACAGTGTTCAACATGCAGAGGAATTGCCATGAATAGAAAGTGCCATGAAGTAGACTTTGAAATTATCGGTGAAAGCATGCAACTGGTGGAAGTTGAGCTCGATCCCGGGGAAACGGTTATCGCTGAGGCGGGTGCTATGACCTATATGGAGCAGGGGATCTCGTTTGAAGCGCGTATGGGCGATGGTTCTGAAGTGGAATCTGGCTTTTTTGGTAAGTTGATGGGTGCGGGTAAACGCATGTTGACTGGCGAAAGTTTATTTATGACCCATTTCAGTAACGAGGGCTATGGTAAACAACGTGTGGCCTTTGCCGCACCTTATCCTGGAACCATTTTGGCGATTGACTTAGATGAAGTGGGCGGAGAGTTGATCCTGCAAAAAGACAGCTTTTTAGCGGCCGCACTGGGTACTCGGGTGAGTATGAAGTTTAATAAGCGACTTGGTGCTGGTTTCTTTGGTGGTGAAGGCTTTATTCTGCAGAGTTTACAAGGCGATGGCATGGCGTTTATTCACGCTGGCGGCACTCTGATCCGTAAAGAGCTGCGCGGTGAACAGCTGCGCGTGGATACTGGCTGTTTGGTGGGCTTTACTGCTGGTATTGATTACGACATTCAGCGGGCGGGTTCGCTCAAGTCTATGTTATTTGGCGGCGAAGGTTTGTTCCTTGCAACATTACAGGGGCATGGCACTGTGTGGTTGCAAAGTTTGCCGTTCTCGCGCATGGCCGATCGTATCATCGCGCATGCACCATCGGCTGGTGGTAGTGACCGAGGAGAAGGCTCTGTACTCGGTGGCATTGGGCGCATGATTGATGGTGATTAGGCCGTGTGAGTGCAATAAAAAAGGCGGGGTATTCCCGCCTTTTTCGATACTCAACGTGGTCTATTAAAAACTGAATGTCATCGACACCCAGTAGTTACGACCTGGATTTACATAGCCAGTGGTTGAGCGTGAAGTGCTGAAGTAGTCACCGGCATATTCGGTGTTACGGCCCGAGCCAAAGAGTTGCACTTCAGAGAAATCTTTATCAAACAGGTTATTGATATTCGCGTTAACCGTGATGCTGTCGGTGGCTTTGTACGATGCGCCTAAATCAATGACGGTCCATGCTTTCATCTCGCTGCCCAACGCATCTGCGACCTCTTGCTGGACTGCGGTTAAGTTGTCATAAACGCTGGTGTAACGCGGCAGTTTGCCGTGGTACTCCGCGGACACTCTAGCACTCAGGTCATCATTGATCTGCCATTGAACGCGGGCGTTCACCATATGCTTGGCCGTTGCATTAAACGGCGCACCATCATTTTCGCCACCTTGCTGTTTACTGTTGTTGTAGGTGTAGTTGAGATTGAAGGTTAACTCATCAACCAATAGCGGGAAGGATGTGGCAAATTCAACCCCTTCAACCCGCGCTTCACCTACGTTGCGATATGAGTTGGTATCGTCAGTGATCGCATAAGACTCAATCGCGTCTTCATATTTGTTGTAAAACACTGTGATGTTGGCATTGAAATCATCAATATTTTCGTAATAGACACCGGCTTCATAGTTGGTCGATTTTTCTGGATCCAACTCAGGATTACCTACCGTATTGATAGTGCCATTCCCTGTGATACCGCTGACGCCATCGTGCAGTTGGCTTAGTGATGGTGTGTTGTAGCCCGTGCTTACGCCGCCTTTCACCGTCCAATCGTCTGCTAGGTTGTATACGGCATAGAGACGTGGGCTGGCGTGACCATTGAAGTTATCGTGTTTCTCGTAGCGCGCGCCAAGGGTAATCGTCAGCGGTTGTAGTGGCTGCCACTGATCTTCGGCATAGGCCGAATAGCTATCTTGCTCAAAACTATCACCTGTGGCGGCCAACACGATGCCGTCTTTCATCTGGGCATTCCAATATTCAATACCCGCGGTCAGTTGATGGTTGTCACCCAGTGGCGCAATCAACTTGCTATTGAAAATGATATTGCGGTTTTTTAACTCACGTTCAGCACCATCTAAGTCAGCCAAATCAGCAGGTAAGCTACGCGCTGTCAGTAAGCGGCCTTTGTTTTCTGTGGTCGCGTAAAGCAGATCAGATTTCCAGGTGGCAAAGCTGAGATCGGCATCATAGCCAACAACAATTTTGCTTTGCTGATATTTTAATTGATCTTGATAACCACCACCCGACGTACCTACAGGGCCTAACTGACTGTTAGTGTTGTCAAATTTTTGCTGGGCAACTTCAGCGTCCAGCCACAGATGATGCTTATCACTAAGCTTATAGTTGATGCGGCCACCGACGGTGTAGTTGTCACTTTCGGTCGGGAAGGGCGTCCGCGTTGCACTGGTGTCACTGAGTGATTCCATACTGGTGCCCTGACGATGCTTCATATTTCCGCGTAGTGTCAGATTCAGCTTGTCTTTAATCAGTGGACCCGCGGCATAAAAGCCAACCGTCGAACTGTCGCCCCACTTATCATCTTCTTGCACTGAGTGGCCGATATTAAGGCTGCCAGCCCATTGTTCGGCATACTTTTTGGTGATGATGTTTACCACGCCGCCAATGGCATCTGAACCGTACAGTGTCGACATTGGGCCACGGATCACTTCAATATGTTCAATGGCGTTCAGCGGTGGCATGAAGCCAGTATTCATGCTGCCAAAGCCGTTAGGCGTGGCATCTGAGCTGGCGGATTGGCGCACGCCATCGACTAACACCAAAGTGTAGTTACTCGGCATACCGCGAATACTGATATCGAGTCCACCGGTTTTACCTGTGCCGCTACGAATATCGACACCTTCAACCCCACTTAATGCTTCAGCCAGGTCGTGATAATTCTTTTGGGCGAGTTCTTCGTTACTGATCACCGATATGGAAGCAGGGGCATCGACAACTTTTTGTTCCATGCCGCTGGCGGTGACGACGATGACTTCATCAACTTTAGTTTTTGGTGCTTCTGCTAACGCAGGTGTTGCAATGACGGCGGTGGCAATTGCCAAGCCCAAAGAAGAGTAAGGGAAATTTTTCATTGCTTTCGTTACCACTTAAGAACGGAAGGAGGTTTCGCGTTGATTTAAAAGTTAACATGAATGGTAATGATTATCATTAGGAATTTAATTGATCTGAATCACATCGACTGCTTTTTATTCATAATGTTCTTATATACTTGGCTGCTAATGTTGCGAAGGTTTAAAACAAGATAAAGATTAACAAGACCTAAGTAAGTGAAATGTAGTGGTTAGGTTACTGGGTTAAGAACTCATCTGGGGCGAAGGGGGTTGCGATGACGATAATCTTGGCTGGCGTATCCAAAGAATCGCCGATAGCAATGAAAGCCTTGCGGTGGTTTGCACATAAAAAACGCCGCTAATCATGCGGCGTTTTTGTGCGAGTTAATATTCCATCACTTTAGATGACCGGCATTATGTAGTTCCCGGTCTTCTTTTGCTGGCGGATTCCATTGGTAAATCCACGTTTCGGTCAGCGGTTGGCCATTGGCTTCTAGGTACAAGCGTAAGTTGATTGGATCTGTCGAACTGTCATCTGCTGGCACCAAGTCAAACATGGCACGATAACCATCAATTGAAGCCAGTGGGCGCGCAGAAGTGATTTCAACACGGCCTGCAGAGGTGGTAATCACTGGCTTCACTTTAACGTCTTTGCCCAAGCTATCTAATAAGCCGCCTTTAAAATCCACCACAAAGCGTTTGCTGTAATAAGGGCGTTTTTTACCAATGACACCGCCAAGGCCAGTAAAGGTGTTCACTACTTCGGCGCGCTGCGTATCAAATGGTACGGTGCCGCCCCAGAACATGTTGTAACTGAACAGTAATTCTTGGCCTGCTTCAACTGGCTGAGCGGGGTTCCAGAATGCGACGATGTTGTCAAAGGTCTCATCTAAGGTCGGAATTTCCACCAATTGCACAGAGCCTTTACCCCAGTCACTGGTTGGTTCAATCCACAGGTTAGGGCGTTTTTCATAGAACACACCATCATCCTGATAATGATCGAAGTTGCGATCACGCTGCATTAACCCAAAGCCTTTGGGATTGTCATCGCTGTAGGCATTAAAACGCAGATTTTCAGGGTTACCGAGTGGGCGCCAAATCCATTCGCCGTTGCCGGTATGCATTGCGAGACCGTCTGAGTCGTGTATTTCTGGACGCCAGTCATAACTGGTGCGGCGATCATTCTCGCCTACCATGTACATACTGGTAAGCGGTGCCACCCCTAAACGTTCTACGGCTTTACGTGGGTAGACGGCTGCATCAACATGCATTTTCAAGCGTTCACCCGGCGTAATATCGAACCGATAAGCGCCGGTAACACTAGGGGAATCCATCAGCGCGTATATCGTGGTGGTACCATCGTCTTTTTTCGGTGCTTCCATCCAGAAGTCGGTAAACACTGGGAATTCTTCTGGCTTAGGCATGGCGGTATCGATAGCCAGCCCGCGAGCGGATAAGCCATATTGCATCTCTTTGCCGACCGCGCGGAAATAACTCGCGCCTAAGAACGCAATAACATCTCGCTCCCAGTCGGTGTGGAACTGCATGCGGAAACCCGCAAAGCCTAAGTCCTGCGGCAATTTCTTGTTTTTCAGCTTAGATTTGCCGTAATCAAACATTTTGGCGTTGTATTTGATTGGCGATACTTCACCATCTTGCAACTGGTACAGCTGGATGGGGGTATCGAAATATAAGCCTAAGTGGAACAGTTCAGCACGGAAATCACCATCTGTATCTTTCCATAAGGCTTTGTCTTTGCGGAAATGGATCTGTTGGTATTCATCCCAGTCAAGATTTTTCAGGCTGGCTGGTAGTTCCCCTTTGTGATCTTGATAAGGCGTTTTTGCCATATTACTGGCGTAACCTTTGAGCCAGGCATAGCTGAATTTCTCGCCATCAGGCGGTGCGACTTGAATCCCCGCTGCATGCGCGAGCTGGCTGGCGAATAACATCCCGGCAGCCGCTAATGTCATCAGTGATATTCTCAATCCTGATTGAGGTTGAACAGCAGTTACACTGTGATACTTCAATGTATTTAATGGCATAGGCGTACTCTGAAGTTCTGGTTCGAGTGATAAATATTCGCCATGTTAACGACCTATCACGCAAACTGGGTGAAAGACAGCCAAGAAACTCTGACTGGCGACCGACGATGGTGATTAGTGGCATCGCGGCGATTGAATATGCTGAGAAATCTATCACATTTTAGCGTTTATAAAAGATGTGAGCGAAATAACTTTTTAATTCGTCCGTATTCGTTCAGCTAGGTAGTGAATTTGTTAAGTAAGTTGTGCAAGTTATTGATACTACTTGATAACAATTGACGGGTTTACGGATAAAAAAAGCCACCTGTTGCCAGGTGGCGCAATGGTTGGAACTCGTTTAACTCAACCGCATTAATGAATCTCAATTTTTTGGCGATTGTCATGTATTTCTGCTGATTTAGGCAGGGTTAAATACAGCATACCGTTATCAAATTTAGCGTCGATGGCGTCTTCTTTGACATTGTCTGGCAGTGCAAAACGGCGGACAAAGGTGCCATAGAATCGTTCCGACATATGCTGCTTGTCATCGGTGTGTTCGTGTTTACGTTCGCCAGTCAGTACCAGATAACCGTTCTCAATATTGAGTGTAATATCGTCTTTGCTGATTTCAGGCAATTCAACTTTTAGCAAATAATTCTCTTTGTCTTCGCTGATGTCTGTTGCCGGCAGCCAACTACGCTGACCAGAAAACATGGGGCTAGACCAGTCCATCAGTGAACCAAAGCGATTGAAAAGACTGTCGAATTCATCGGCAGGATTCCAAGGACGTAATTTCATAATGACCTCCTTTGTGTCGTTATCCTCACTTCATTCAACATCAGACAAGCTATCTGGCTTGTCTATTACTCAATGTGGGGGAGATTTGCGCAATTTCAAGGTGGCAGCTGATAAAAATTCAGCAAAAAATTGCAAAACTCAATTAAGAAAGATTTTCATTTAACTTTCACTGGACTAATCCCTAATTGCCAAGTAGGGTGCTGAAGTTTATCGCATTCTGACGTTGATTTTCTCTCTATGCAGCATTTGAAACACAGTCGCCAGCGTTGGCTCTGGATGGTACTCGGCCTGTGGCTGACCCTGTTCCAGACGACTGTTGCTGCCCATTCCATTGAAGAGGGAATCGTTGCTCATCAGCACGGTGACTGTTTACTGTGTCATGCCGGGCATCTGACTGGCGCTACTGCTCACCATATTCCAGCACTGCATGTCGTAGCATCACGTACGCTCACGGTCAGCGCACCTTTGCCGCCGGTTCCTTTGCTGCTTTTAGCGCGTCAACATCACGCGCGCGCTCCGCCTTTCTGTTGATAACTCACTGTTAATTAAATCTATTTATTTTTAGCTTATCATCAGGACAGGCTCCATGAAGTACGGTTTTTTCTCGACCGCGCTGCTACTCGGCTGCGCGCAATTTACACCTGTGGCAATAGCAACAACGGCTAACACAGATACAGCATTAGACAAGCAAGATCTCGAACGAATTACCATTGAATATCGTCAAGCATATCGAGGTGATGTTCCTGCCTCGGCGTTGCCACAGGCGATCACTACGTTAGATCAACAACTGTTGCAGGATGTTGGGGTGGGTTCTCTGCAAGATGCGATGGATTTTACCGCGTCGGCTGCGCGTCAGAACAATAGTGGCGGTATGTGGGACAGTTTTTCGCTGCGTGGTTTTCCCGGCAATGAGAATATGCCCGCGGGCTATTTGATTAATGGCTTTAGTGGTGGTCGTGGTTTTAGTGGGCCGCGCGATGCGGCATCGATAGATTATATTGAAGTGCTAAAAGGGCCTGGTTCTGCGCTTTATGGGCGCTCAGAGCCGGGCGGTGCAGTCAATATCATTACCAAGAAACCACAGAATGTGGCGCAAGGCTATCTGAAAACTGAGTGGGGGAGTTTTGACCACCAACGTTTGGAAGGAGATATCACGGGTGGTTTGACCGATGAACTGGCGGCGCGGTTTGTCGGCAGTTATAGCGACAGTGATAGCTATCGCGATTTCGTGACGAAACGTGCGACCAGCTTGACTCCGTCGTTACGCTGGCAATTATCGAATAACACCTCAGTGTTATATGAGTTTGAATGGCTTAAACGTGAACAGTTGTTTGATCGCGGTATTGTGGTGTTAAACAGCGACCTTAATACCGTACCGCATTCACGCTACTTAGGTGAGCCTGGCGATGGGCCAACAAAAATATATGCGGCCGGACATCAAATTACTTTCGAACATTTTATCAACGATGATTGGCAGCTTACTGGCGGCTTTAATCATCGACATTCGACCTTACGTGGCTTCTCATCCGATACAGAACTCTCGGTGTCGCGACAATCCTTATATGACGATGGACATACGTTAACGCGTCAACGCCGCTATCGAGATTATGCCTCTGAAGATAGTTCGCTGCGGTTTGAGCTTAATGGCGAACTCAGCACTTTTGGCGTAACGCATCATCTGCTAATCGGGGCGGATGCGTATCGCTATGAACTCAAAACCGGACTCTATCGTTATCGAGGTGGCAAAGGCAGCTACGATATCGATATTTTTGCGCCAGAGTATGGCAGCCAACCACTGCCAGAAATCGGTTTGTTATACGATAACCGCGAACATCAACGCGCCGTGGGGATTTATCTGCAAGATCAACTGGATCTTAGCGAACATTGGCAGGCATTACTTGGCGTTCGTATGGATGTGATCAGTCAGGAGATCCTCGAAATTGCCAGCGCGACAGATTCGTCGCGGCACGATCAGCGTGTTAGTCCCCGCTTAGGCTTGGTGTATTTATTGAGTGATGCCATTAGTCTTTACAGCAGTTATTCAGAAGGTTTTTTGCCGCTTAGCGGTACCGATGCGCAGGGGTTACCTTTTGGCTCAGAGCAAAGTCACTCGTTAGAAGTGGGGGCGAAACTGCAAACCCATAGTCTTCAGGCGACCTTAGCCCTGTTTGATGCGCACAAGAGCAATATTCTGGTATCCGATCCTGTGAATGTTGGCTTCTCGGCACCACTCGGCAGTGCACGTAGCCGCGGCGCTGAACTTGATATCAGTTATCAAGCGCCTTGGTTTGATACACAACTGTCTTACGGCCTGCTCAATACCCAAACCGATAGCGATAGCCTCAATGCGGATTGGGGCGTACCGATCCCTAAGGGAAGTCCTTTGGTGAATGTGCCAAAACACACTCTGGCATTGGTGTTGAGTCGCGACTTTTATCTCAATAGCGCTTACTTACGCGCGGGAATGAGTTTTCGCTTTGTGGACGACCGCTTAGGTGATGCGGCGGACTTGAGTTTCCGTTTACCCGCTTATCAGGTTTATGGGGCTTTCATACGTTGGCAGATGACAGAGCAGTTAACCTTGTCGTTGAATGCGAATAACCTGTTTGATAAGGCATATATCGACAGTAGCTACAACGCCTTATGGGCTTATCCCGGTGCACCGCGTAACGTTAAATTGGGAGTAAGTTATGGCTTCTGATCTCAAACAGCGGATTAACAGTATCGACATGATGCGTGGCTTAGTGATGCTGATTATGGTGCTTGATCATGTGCGCGAGCGTTTTTTCCTGCATCTGCAGGTGACAGATCCTATGGAGCTCAATACTACGCCGCCAGCGTTATATTTCAGTCGCTTAGCTGCGCATTTGTGTGCGCCGACGTTTGTGTTTTTAACCGGCTTGTCAGCATGGTTGTATCAGCATAGCGGCACGACTGGTCAGCGACCAGTAACTCGTTTTCTCGTCCAACGCGGCCTATTTTTAATCTTATTGGAAGTTACGCTGATTAGCTTTAGCTGGATGGGTAGTTACCACACGCTCTATTTACAGGTGATGTGGGCAATAGGCTTGAGTATGTTGGCCTTAGCTGTGCTGCATCGATTACCTCGCTGGGGCTTGTTGATGCTGGCGGCAGTGCTGGTCTTTGGTCATAACGGGCTAACCTCAATTCAGTTTGCGCCGAACGAATGGGGTTACAGTGCATGGACTATCTTGCATGATCGCGGTTATCTGCTCAGCGATAGTATTATCAATGTCAAAGTGAGTTATCCGGTGTTGCCATGGATTGGGGTTATCCTCTTCGGTTATGTGGCCGGGCCTCTATATAGCAAAGCCACTAATGCTGGAGTGCGGCAACGCTGGCTGCTTGGTTTAGCCGTGGCGTGCTTGGCCTTATTTGCGTTACTGCGTGGCGCTAATATTTATGGCGAAACCCTGCCTTGGCAGCATAGTGAATCTTTGCTCCTCAGTGTGATGTCGCTACTGAATCTCACTAAGTATCCGCCATCATTGGCATTTCTGTTGTTAACACTGGGAGTGATGTTTATCGGCTTGTGGCAAATGGAGCGGATTCAGCATCCATGGGGGCAAGCCATCGCGAAGGTACTGGCACATTTTGGCGGCGCACCGATGTTTTTCTATCTGGTACACCTCTATTTGCTGCTTATCATGTATCAAGTTGCCATCGGTCTGTGGGGCCCTAACTATGGTCAGCTATTTGGCGTCAGTAGTATTGGCTACATCTGGTTGCTAACGGTGTTCGTGATAGCCTTACTTTACTGGCCCACCAAACGCTTTGCCGCGTTCAAACGGCGTACTCAATTGGCGTGGGTAAAATACCTTTAATCTTTGGGTGATGTTTGTTGTGCGGTTAATGCTGGCAAACATCACCTTGTGTCGACGGCTTACGCGACGCCTCAAGACTTGGCGTCCGTAGCTGAGACGAGCTCTTTATTATTCAACTTTAGTCTAACTGTCCGGTTTTAAAGAACCGGATTCTTAGGTAAATTATGCCGCTTATTTTGCGGTCAATAAGAAGCGCCGTGTAGTTGTGGAGCGTAAAGGTGAATCTTAAAGAACATATCAGTGGCGCCGTGTTGTTAGCGTTAACCGTCATTGCTGGAGCTTTGTGGCTCGATGGCAGTATTTTCTTTCGTTTGTTAGTTGGCTTGGGATTGGGTTACGCGCTGAGCCGAGCCTCTCTTGGCTTTGCTGGTAGTGTAAATCGCGCTTATCGCGCCGGGTCGACTCGTTTATTGCGGCATCTGATGTTGTTGTTTGTACTCACGGCGCTTGCGACCTGTGCCTTACTGATCCAGCAAGATGTCAGCGCGGTGAAGTTATGGGTGAAGCCGCTTAATGTCGGGTTACTGGTCGGTGGTTTGATGTTCGGTTTTGGTATGGCGATTGCCGGCTGCTGCGCGTCAGGTGTGTTGACCTACTTTTCTAGTAATGTGTTGCGTCCGGCGATAGCACTGTTGTTTTTTGGGATGGGCGTATTTTTAGGTTTTCCTTTGCAAGCAACTCAAAGCTGGATCCGCGACACTTGGGTGTCATCGGCGAGTTTCCCAAATAAAGGGGTCTTTTTACCGGATCTATTTAGTACCGATCCACTTGGTGGGTATCTCGGTGCAATGCTGTTGACTGCGTTATTCGCCAGCATCGTGAGTTGGTTTGCCATTCGCTATGAGCGCAGCCGCCGCGAGCAGGGCAGCTTTATTGGGGTGCACAGTGAAGTTGAACAGCAGCAAGGCAGTGGTATTGAGCTGACACAGCAGCGCTTTTTTAGTCGTGAAACCTACCATGCACTGTTTATTGCGCGCTGGTCGCCCATTACAGGGATTGCAGTGATCGTGCTGATGTTTATGTTGTTGATGGGCGTTACCGGTTCTGGCTGGGGAGCTTCTACGCCATTCGGACTGTGGTTTGGCCGCTTGCTGATTTTGTGCGGTGTTGATGCCGCCGATGTTGCAGCGTTTAGTCATAAGTCGGTACAGGCGTTCACTATGCCGTTTTTTAGCCATGCGGTAACCGTACAAAACATCGGTATTATTATCGGTGCTTTGGTGTCGTTGCTGCTGGCGGGTCGATTTGCCAGTGGTTTTTCTCGGCTGCCATTATCGGCAATGGAAGTCGCATTGCTGGCGGTTGCCGGGTTGTCGATGGGATTCGGAACACGCTTTGCAAATGGTTGTAATGTTGGTGCGCTGTTTACCCCAATTGCAAACTTCTCACTCTCTGGTTGGGTGTTTTTGCTGGTGATGATTACTGGCGGTGTGCTGGGCAATATGCTGCGTAAGCGCTTGCTGTAAGCGACGCTGAACTTACAAAAAATCCCGCAGTAACATCACGTACTGAGGGATTTTTTTGGATTAGGCCTGGCGTAATGTACTGTTTCGAGTGCGAAAACTCGCTCTTGAATAATCGCTAGATAGGCTAATACCCGCAATGCCTAAGCGGGCGAAAGCTGCCGTTGCTCAAGTTGGCAAAGACCGCTGCCGAATTGGCTGCGGCCTTTTCGTCGGCAAGTGATTACAGCGGTGGGTTGACTTGAATCACCACTTTGCCGAAGTTTTTACCCTCCAGTAGGTTGATCAATTGTTGCGGCGCGTTAGCTAATCCTTGCTCCAGTTGCTCACGATAGTGAATTTTGCCTTCACTCAGCCATTGCTGCATATCTTTGGCAAAGGCCGGATAGCGGTGTTGGTTGCCATCAAAGATAATAAAGCCTTGCACCTTAATACGCTTAACCAGCAGTTGCACCATCAGCAGACCCAGACGATCCGGGCCTTGGGGTAATTCTGTGGCGTTATATTGTGATACCAAGCCACACAGCGGAATACGCGCATGCGCATTGAGCAGTGGAATGACGCTATCAAATACTTTGCCACCGACATTTTCAAAATAGACGTCAATACCATCATTACATGCTGCCGCTAACTGTGCTGCAAAATCGGGAGCACGGTGGTCGATACAGGCATCAAAGCCGAGTACTTCGACCGCATGGCGGCATTTCTCTGCGCTACCCGCGATACCGACCGCGCGGCATCCTTTAATTTTGGCAATTTGACCGACAGTCGCGCCTACTGGACCAGTGGCTGCCGCGACCACTACGGTTTCACCCGGCTTAGGTTCGCCAATGTCGAGCAGCCCAACATAGGCGGTAAAGCCCGGCATTCCCATAATGCCTAGTGCATAGGACGGATGCTCTGGGTGTTTACCCAATTTAACGAAATCCTGAGCGTCGGCGAGCGCATATTGCTGCCAGCCTGCTTGGTAGGTGAGCACCCATTCTCCCACTTCATAATCAGGATGATTAGATGCTTCAACTTGGCAGACGGCGCCGCCGACCATGACATCGTCGATGGCGACTGGATCAGCATAGGAGGCGGCATCACTCATACGGCCACGCATATAGGGATCTAGTGATAGGTAGATATTACGCAGTAGCACTTCGCCCTCAGCTGGAACAGGTTTTGCCACTTGCTCTATGCGAAAGTTGGCCGCAGTTGGAGCACCGACTGGGCGCGAAGCGAGTACTATGCGTTGGTTGGTTTTATCAGTCATCATATTGTCCTGTTAAATTAGACCAGTCGTCTAGTTGTTGAGGTAAAAAACCGCTTACTCAATAAGCGGGCTCAGTTAGCTAAATGATCAACGCTGAGGTTGGGTGAGCAGTTGCTCAGTGGTTTGCAGTGCATGTTGTAAAGTGGAATCATCGAGACGGATTTTGACCAATAAACTGGCACCCAACCACATGTTATACAGCAGTTCAGCGGTTTGACGGCTATCGCTTAAATGGAATTCACCTTGCTGGCAACCTTCACTAAGTGCAGTAGTTAGGTGAGTGATCACCTGTTCTGTGCCCGTTAACAACGCCATGCGCATCGGTTCCGAGAAGTCTGAGACTTCACCAGCAAGCTTGACCACCAGACATTTGCCATTGGCACATTGTGGACTGTTATGCTCCACCCATGCTTGCCAATACTGCATCAGCTTTTCAAATTGGCTGAGGTTACTTTGCTGAAAAATTTGCAGCATAAAACTCAGATGCCGCTGAAAATATTGTTCCACTAAGACCACGCCGAGTTGCTCTTTAGAGGCAAAGTAATGATAGAACGAGCCTTTGGGGACGTCTGCGGTTTTAAGTAGTTCTGACAAGCCCATCCCGGTAAAGCCTTTTTGCAATACCAGTTGATAACCCACATCAAGAATGTGCTGTCGAGTGTCGTGTGTTTTTCCGTTCATGGCGCCGATCCTAACAGCAATTAGACCAGTCGTCTAGGTTGCTAAAATCCCTAATCAGCTCATTCTCAAGCAGGTTATCGAAAAGACGTTAACAGCCAAATATTGGGCAATCCTATCTAGAATAACGGCCAATAACTAGGCCTAACATATACTGATGCGTACTTGCTGTTTGTAATAATAGGCAAGTAACTACGAGGGATAGGCAAACGAAATCATGGCTCGGCTTTTACAATATTGTCCCTAAATCCTTGGGTAATGCCTCCGTTATGGGCCGTTATCCGAAATATCGTGGAGCAGTAACACGTCTATGAGCCGTTCGATAATGCACGTAAAAGCAGAACCCTCGATAAAACCTCAATCTAAGTGGGCGGCCATTATTTCACTGATGCTGGGCGTCGCGGTTTTGATCTCGGCAGAGTTGCTGCCGGTCAGTTTGTTAACCGAGATGGCTAAGGCGTTGGATGTTTCAACCGGCGTCGCAGGACAGATGATTTCGACAACGGCCACGCTCGCCATGCTCAGTGGTTTAGTGCTGCCTGCACTCTTTAAACGGGTCGACCGTCGTAAACTCATTTTGAGTTTTTCATTACTGTTAGTGTTGTCCTGTGTGATGACATCAGTGGCCAGTAATCTCTGGCTGTTACTCGTTGCTCGTGTTGTGCTTGGCATTGCCATCGGCGGCTTTTGGGCCATTTTGACACCCGTGACGATGCAGTTGGTACCGGCTGAACGGGTAGCATCAGCATTTTCCATTATCTTCTCCGGCGTGTCGTTAGCGCTGGTTGTTGCGGCGCCTTTAGGTAGCTACTTGGGGGATATCTTTGGCTGGCGAGCGGTCTTTACCACCGTTGGCATATTGTCTGTTGGGGTGCTGCTATTGCAGTGGTTTAGTGTGCCAAGTGTTACTGCTGCGAGCGTGCATCACAGCGATGGTATGGGAAAGTTACTGCGTCGTCCGGGGGTGATGTTGGCATTTACTGCTATGTTGCTCAGTTTTACCGGTAATCAAATGCTGTATATCTATATGCGCCCCTATATGGAGAGTTACCTGCATTTTAATATCGAACAGATTTCGCTGTCTTGGGTGTGCTTTGGGGTGGCAAGTTTTGTTGGTGTAACCTTTGCCGGTGTGCTGGTTCAGCGACTACTCAAACAAATTCTTATCGGTATGCCGATTGCCATGGTGCTGGTTGCCTTGGCCTTGTTGGCCGGGCCGCAACTGCACTTACTGGCGTTTGTATTAATCGCATCTTGGGGATTCTTTGGCGCGGTGTTGCCCATTATCTGGTCTACATGGATAACTCGCGCGCTGCCCGATGCGGCTGATAGCGCTGGGGGGCTCTATTCTGCAGCATTACAACTTGCCGCCATTATTGGCGCGTCGCTAAGTGGTACTGCTATCGACCAAATGGGCATCAGCGCCAATATGCCATTAACCGCCACAGTAATGGCGTTGACCTTTATTTTAACGCTGACGTCGCTACAAAAGCGGCCGCTGACGGCGACTACCCAGCATAGTGCGTAAACGCTTTTGTTCAATCCAACGCCAGTGAGGTGTGAGGATTGAATACAATATAAGTTGTAGGAGTATGTATGAAAACATTGGTGATTGTGTCTCATCCTTATCCGGAACAATCCAAGGTTATCAAGGCGGTAGAGCAGCATCTGGCGACATTACCAGACGTTGAAGTGCGCAATCTTGAAAGTTTATATGGCAGCGATATTAATGGCTTTGATGTTGCTGCAGAGCAGCAAGCTTATGCAGGTAAAGATCGTATTGTGTACCTGTATCCCACGCATTGGTTCAATATCACGCCAATGTTAAAAGCCTATTTCAATCAGGTGTGGAGCTATGGCTGGGCATTTGGCCCAGGTGGTGAAGCGCTGAAAGGCAAAACACTGCTAGCAGTCACCAGTGCGGGGGCCGGCGAACAGATGTACTCAGCCGATGGGCTGGTGCAAAGCACTATGGATGAAGTGCTAACGCCGATGAAAGCCAACGCATTGTATGTTGGTATGCACTATGCCGAGCCGTTGGTATTGTTCAATTCAATGGACGTTGAACCTGCGCGTTTAGCTGAATTTAAGCAACAAGTCAGCGCCGCGATTCAGTAAGGTTGGCAATATAAAAAGCCCGTGGCAGAACATCATCCGCCATGGGCTTTTTCATTGTGGCTAGCGAGGCGCAGCGGCTACTCAAAACAATGTTGGATAAATTTAAGTGCAGTGGCAGCGCCTTGCGGCGATATTGCATGTGTCAGACTAGGCTCAAACTGCGTTTGTACCTGATGCCCTAAAGTTGTTAGCGCAGCGGCAGCTTTTTCGGACTCAGTGTAAGCGATGGCATTATCGCTTAGGCCATGGACTAACAGTACCGGTAGCGCACGTTCAAACTGATACGGTGTTGGTGAGGCGAGCCGACCAGAGAATGCTACAACCCCAGCGAGCGGCGTACGCGCACTCACCAGCATATCGAGGGACATCATTGAACCTTGTGAGAATCCGACCAAGATAATCTGGTCAACGCTGGGGTCAATGTCGTGCTGGCTAAATAGATTTTGTAGCAGTTGATCAAGTGAAGAACGTGCTGCGGCGATTCTGCTTGGGCGCTCTGCATCGCTAATGTTTTGCAAGCTAAACCATTGGTAACCATTGCCAAAATCTGAGGTAAATGGCGCATTGGGTGCCACCCACAGAACATCTGGTAATGCCTGTTGCCATTGCTGGGCGAGTGCTGCCATGTTGGCGCCATTGCTGCCAACCCCGTGTAGCAAAATAACGACGTGCTTCGCCATTATGTTCCCTTATTTTGTTTGTCATCGTTGTCTGCAGTTTATATGCGACTTAGAAACTTATTAAGACAGTAAAAAGGGAATAATTAACAACAAAATGTTGATAGTTAGCTTATGAATGTTGGCATTTACAGCTACATTCCATTTTTCACTGCATGTATTCATATCACTATTAATGCTATTAAAATCAATGATAAGAACAAGTGGTTGAGATAGAATAGCGCCACATCGCCCTATTGCGTGTGGGGCTGGCTACAAGGTTGTGGCTCTGAAGGTTGAGGTAAAAATGCGTCAATGTGCTGTGGAAGAAAAAACGCCTGCCATCCAAAAAATGAGTTTTATTGATCGTTATTTAACGCTGTGGATTTTTCTAGCCATGGCATTAGGCGTCGGGATTGGCGTGTGTTTTCCGCAAGCTGCGGCATGGACCGATAGTTTATCGGTGGGTACTACCAATATCCCGCTGGCGATTGGGCTGATTCTGATGATGTATCCGCCACTTGCCAAAGTAAATTACGGGCTGCTCGGTGAAGTGAGCCGCGATAAAAAGGCCATCGGTTTATCGCTAGTGATGAACTGGATTGTCGGGCCAATTTTGATGTTTGCGCTTGCGCTGATTTTTTTGCACGACCATCCCGGTTATATGGTGGGCGTGATTTTGATTGGCTTGGCGCGCTGCATTGCTATGGTGTTGGTGTGGAACGACATTGGTGATGGCAATAAAGAGTATGGCGCTATGCTAGTGGCGCTGAACAGCCTGTTTCAAATTCTTACCTACAGTGTGTTGGCGTGGTTGTTCATTACTGTGCTGCCGCCGTATTTTGGTCTGCAAAGCTTAGACGTCGATATCACCATGGGCGATATTGCTAAAACGGTTGCGCTTTATCTTGGTGTGCCGTTTGTGGCGGGTTTTGTGGGCCGTAAGCTACTCGTCAGTATCAAAGGTGAGGCATGGTATACCCATGTTTACCTGCCACGCATTTCTCCCATTACCCTGATCGCGCTGCTGGCTACCATTGTGTTGATGTTCAGCTTAAAGGGCGAAATGATCATCGAGTTGCCATTTGATGTGTTGCGGGTTGCCGTGCCTTTAGTGATCTACTTTTTGGTGATGTTTTTTGCCAGCTTCTTTATTGGTAAACGTTTAGGTATTGCGTACGACAAAAATGCGTCGATTGCTTTCACCGCCACTGGTAACAACTTTGAATTGGCCATTGCCGTTGCTGTGGCCGTTTTTGGTTTAAGCTCGCCACAAGCGTTCGCCGGAGTAATTGGCCCACTGGTTGAAGTGCCAGTGTTAATCGGTCTAGTGAACGTGGCGTTACGCATGAAACGTCATTACGCAAATTAGTTTTTTCATCGTGTAGCTTTTCACGATTGTGGTGCAGATACATCAGGCGTTGATATGGCTAACTAAGAGAACAACGTGGTGAAGAACTACGCCAACGTGCAGCTGGTGCGATGACTCAGGTGCAGTGATAGAAAAAAGAAGGCCGAGATTCTCGGCCAAAATACTCCAAGTGGGAAGCGGGTTAGGGCAGTGCAATCCCTTGTTTATGAAAGTAATCATTGGCAATGCGCGAACTCACCAAAAACATCACGCCCATGATAAAAGCGGCGGCTGCCAGATAGAGATAGAAGTGGGTATAAATCGGCAAAGTTTCGCTCGGTAACAGCGTGGCTTTAGGGAGAGCAAGCATTTCACTTAAACGCCCAGAGACGAGCTGCGCTAACGAAACAACTAAGTAGAACACGCCCATCGCAAAGCCCATCATCTGTATATCGCAATAAAGCGAAATCATCGACAGCCCAATCGCGCTGATGAATAACTCTGAAATGGTTAACAAGAAATACGACAGCCCAATGAAATCACCACTGACGATGCCGCCATGCTGCATGATCCCCGCGACATATAACAAGACGATGCCAAAAGTGCCTATAAGCATCATTGTGGCCTAAAGAAAACTTAAAATAAAATTAAATTTGCTTAATAAGGTTCTAAAGGAATACTTGTTGTCTATTGATTTAATTGAGGAAATCAGCGCTGCCATCAGACACATTTTGTTGAACAAAAAAGCGCGGGTTTGCCGCTTTAGCGCCACAATTGCAGTAACGCTGTCGGCCAATTTTAAGTAAGATAGCCCTCCATCTTTTTTGTGGATATTGTCGATGATGCAAGCATATTTTTCTCGAACGCTGGCGCTGGCCGCCTTGTGTTTTTCCGTGGTGACTGGTGTTGCAGTGGCTGCGCCAATCACTGTGATGGGCTATAACGTTGAAGGCGGCTATAAGCCTGATGCTACCGAACCCACAGTGGCGGGTTATATTCAACAAGCACCAAAAGCTGATGTCTATATGTTGAGTGAGTTGACCATCTCATGGGCCAAACCACTGGCGAAAACTATGGGTGATTATCAATTTGTTGCATCAAAGAATGCGATTGAAACCACTGATGCATTGGGTATTTTCTTTAATCCACAGCGTTTTAGCTTGGTGGATCAGAGCGAGTTGGTATTTGGTGTCAATAAGTATGAGCGTCCTGCGTTAATTGCAACTTTGAAGGATAGGACAACCGGGAAAACGGTCACGATTGTGGGCAATCACTTAATGCGCGGTGCGGCAGAACAACGTCAGCAACAGGCACGCATGTTGGTGCAATGGGTAAAACAACAAGCTGATACGGTTATTGCGCTAGGGGATTATAACTTTGATTATGACTTACCCACCGCCAAAGGGAATCAGGCCTTTAATCTTTTCATGGACAGTGGCGAGTGGCATTGGATTAAGCCTAGCAAACTGATCAAATCTAACTGTGATGCCAACTACAATAGCATCCTCGATTTCGTCTTTGTTCACGGCAGTTATCAATCTGCGACGTCCAATATTCTGTTCCCAGAGGAGGAATATTGTCATGATGATGAGCAACGTCCGGATCATCGACCTGTTGTTGCGACCATAACGTTTTAGCACTCAGCGATAAGATAAAGAACAAGGACGTTCGGTTTAAGCATTGAGGAATTTACAGGAAGGGAATTTAGGATTGGTCTGAAGCAGACCGGCCATCCATGGCGGGTATCAAATGGCAGGCTACTTGAATACGCTCCACATGATGCTGTGCTCTGAGCCCATGCTCCACAACATCACGACGACAGTAAGTAATACTTCTAGCAGTAAAATGCCCCAGCCGAGTGTCATCCCCGAAATAATGAAGCCCTTTTCGTGGCTGATCCCAAGGAATCTGGGGGTACCTTTGTACAGCAGGTAGGCGGTATAACAAACTCCGGCTCCTAGCGCTAACAAGCAAACCCAAAAAATAGGATAAATGGCGACAACACCGCTTAAAAACATGGGGGTCGCAATGTACCCGGCAAATACTACACATTCTGAGCGTGGTGGACGCTCAGGGTATTTTCTGGCTAACCAGTGAATTAAACTGCCGACAATCCATACCGCACCTAACATCAAGGCATAAAATGCCACACCTAATGCTATGCCATTTTCAATGGACACTTTGTAGGATTCTTCTCCGCCAAAGGTCCAACCAAACTGCGTTGTACCTATAAATGATGCCACCACCGGTATTGCTGCAAGCCATAGAATATGGTGCATATAAAGGTGGGACACGGTTTCGTGCTCCGAGTTGATCTGTTGCCACTCTTTACCCGGATGCAATATCAGTCCAAGGATGTGATTACTCATAGTTGACCTCGCATTGCCGCTCGCTAACAAAAACGAACACTACTCCTAAAGTTTAGTCAGCTAAAAAATCTCAATAAGAACTAATAGTGATTATCAGTTACATGGATATAGCAATTAATTAGATATCACTTCTATTGTAAGGACTAGCCAGCAAACTATGACCGTTGGTCTGTAAATGGTGGTTGGACACAGGCAAATTTTGCACTCGCGTGACACCTACGCTGCCTGTTAGACTAGCGCGAATTTACGAACACTAATGTAGTAACATTTAAAGTTAGGGGCCCACATGCGTATTGTTATTCGACTGTTTTTCAAATTGTTACGTCGTATTTTAATGCCGTTTATGCTGATTTATGCCGCGGTTTCAAAACCTAAACCTATTGAGCGTGAGCAGCAGGCGCAGGCTGAGGTTGAGGCTCAGTGTCGCCAGTTAACGCTTTATCAATACACTACATGTCCGTTCTGCATTAAAGTGAAGAAGGAAATTCATCGCCTAGCACTGCCGATTTCCATGGCGAACGTATTGCGCGATCAAAATGCGCGTGATGAACTGGAAAGCAAAGGCGGACAAGTTAAAGTTCCTTGCCTCAAAATTGTCGAAAATGATGGCAGCGAACAGTGGATGTATGAATCGGAAGAGATTAAAAAGTATTTACAGCAGCGTTTTGCTGCGTAATTGCTTCTGCGACGTGAGGCGCCGCCGTACTTTGTTGTGCTGCGGCGTTTTTTATTGCTGCATACCTTAATGTTTGCTAACTAAACTACTGATTTTACCCAGACAGAGGGCAATGATATGCTCTCGCGATAAGCTGATTTCGATCGCAACAAGGATGTCTAATGGAAGAGATATTAGTGCTGTTGGTGCTAGTGCTCGCCGTACTCGCTATTTTGGCGTTTGTGGAAGTTCAACGCTTGACCAAACGCGTCAATACTCTTGCTGTGGGTCTCAAAATGATGCGACAGCAACTTGAATCGCTACGGCATGAACAAGCCGCTACCGCGACATATCTTAATCAGGCCAATAGCGACGCCCATCCTCAAACAGCCCAAGCGGAACCTACGCCAGTTGCTGCCGCGTTGGAACCTCCACGTATTGCGAAATCAGCGGCGCCGATGGCGGCAGTGAAAGCTCAAGATGACCGCAACGCGCAGAAACATAGCGCCAATCGCTCCAATCACAGCATCCCCGCCTGGCAGCAAATACTGATCTCACATTTTAAAGATAACTGGTTGGTATGGTGCGGTGGCTTAGCCTTGGTGTTTGGCCTAGGCTATTTGGTGCAATTTATTGCGCATCGCGTTGATACCACGCCGGCTACGCGCATCGGCATTGCATTGTTTATCTCTTTGGCCATCATCGGCGTCGGCGAATGGTTACACCGTAAGATCAACAATGGCCAAGCTGTCACCGGCAAACTAGGCAAGGATTACATTCCTGCAGCCATTGTGGCGGCGGGGACTACTGGCGTGTATGCCTCTTTAGTGTTTGCCACTGTGAGTTACCAACTGCTTAGCACCTCGGTTGCTATGCTGTTTATCGCAGCGACAGCGCTGTTGTCACTGTTTGCTGGGATACGCTACGGTAGCTTAATGGCGGTGTTGGGCTTAGTCGGCGGCTACCTCGCCCCCTTGTGGTTGTCCTCCGGCACGGGCGCTTACTTTACCCTTGCTTGTTATATCTGTGCGGTGTCAGCCGTCGGCCTTTATGTGCTCAGACGTTGTCAATTACCTTGGCTGTTATGGGGCGTATTTACTGGGCATATGCTGTGGATGGCGCTGATCACGGTACTTGTGCCAAACGTACTGTGGTGGACTGTTATTTTCTATCCTGTAAGTGCCTACCTATTAAGCACTGTACCAGCGCAAAGCTGGTTACTGCGTGGTGAGGCAATTGCCTGTCGCGGCTTCCAAAGCTATTTTGCTCCAGTCTTATTAAGTTTGATGTTGCTACTTGGCTGCAATATGCAGCTGTTGCCTAGTAATAGCGTCTCAAGCACTATGGTATCGCTACTATTGGCCTTACTGTTATGGCAACCCATGTTACTGTTACGACGCCATCGCTATCACACGCCAGCGTTGGCAGCATGGTTAACCTTGGTGTTGGCAAGCTCGCAATATCCGCTAGTGCACCATTATATTGCGCTACCAGTATTGGTGGGGATAGTGGCCGTTTGGTGGCTACTCACTATGGCTCAGGCATACTTAGCCAATCGCTCTGATGACAACAAAGTGAGTTATTGGTGGCTAGTTGCGGGGCCGCAATTATTGATTGCGAGTTTACTGGTTTATACCGACGCCCATCTGCCACAACAGCTGTGGTTAAGCTCACTCCTCAGTGCTGTTGTTATGGCTGTATTGGCATTTGCTGCGGTTAAAATTGACCGTCTGCGGGCGGACTTTTCTACCGCGATTCATGCATTACTCTTGGTTAACTCTGCGTTGTGGTTTGATGGCCCAACCTTTGGCCTATTGCTGGCATTACAAGTCCTCGTGATTGTGTGGCAAACGGCAAAGCAGTTACCTGTGATGCACGCGTTCGTGCCTAAAGTGTTTGTATCGTTATTGTTGCTGCGCTTGACCTTGTTGCCCTTCATGCCTGACTGGCATATGGGTTCATGGCCGCTGTGGTCGTTAGCTTGGGTCACCTGTATTCCACCGTTGTTGGTGTTGGCATTTGCGATGCGCATAGCTCAGCAGGCCAAGCTAATTTTGGCGGATTGGTTGGAAGGGGCACTAATCCATATCGCAGCACTGTTCCTGTTTATCGAAAGTCATTATCTGGTCACTGGTAGTTATTTGGTGTTTAGCGATATTGACCTGATCAGCTGCAGTTTCTGGTTAATAGAAGCATTGGGCTTGTGTGCGGTGTATGGCTATCGTCAACAGCGTTGCCAGCACGCAGCGATGCAGAAGTTCTACCTCGTTTATCGTCAACTGCTACAAGGCGCCGCCGCATTTTGTGTATTGTTGATTAATGTGCAGTTTATGCCACTGTGGAGCGATAGTGTCACAGGTGCTGACTGGCCAGTATTTAATCCACTGGCGTTAGGGTGGTTGATCCCGGGGGCATTGTTATTGTTGGCAACGCAACGTCGTTGGCTGCCGAGCTTACCTAAGATCGATGACATGCAATTGAAATTGGCACGCTATGCCATTGGTGGCGCCTTAGTCGGTATTTGGTTGATCTTGTCGATACGCCAGTTCTGGCAACCGGGAATGCTGAATATCGAGGTCGGCACCACCATGGCCGAATGGTTAAGCTATTCGGTAACGCTGATTCTGGCAGGATGTGCCTTGACCTTTGGCGGTATCCGCCAGCAACAAGCATTGATGCAGAAATTAGGACTGGCGTTATTGGGTGTCGCTGCGTTGAAAGTGTTCCTATCAGACATCGGCCATCTAGATGGCGTCTGGCGGGTGGTGAGTTTCTTAGGCTTGGGATTAGCGCTGATTGCTATTGGCCGCTTGTTCCAAGTGTTAAAGCAACGTCAACAAGCGGCAGCGGAATCATCCGACTAGCAACGGAATAGTGTCTCCCAGCTTAGGTTTGGTTCGAATACATTCGGTGTATCGGCATACCGTTTTTAGATGCAAGGCTGTATGCCGAGGATGACTTCTTTAGCACAACTAACGGCTGGCATGATTGTTTAAGACGACTGCGCATCTATGCTGTTAGTGTCAGCTGGTAGCTCGCTTGTCCTGCAGCGCCGGAACGGAAACTACCATTACCTTCAACACCCGCCAATTCACCAGTGCCAGATCCTGTGACGATAGAAAATTCGCTACTTGCAACGCCATTTTCGAATTTGCCGTTGTGTTGAAGCGTGATAGTACCAGACTTACCATCGATAACGCCGTTGACGACTTCAAAGCCAACAAATACCGCAGTTGTGGCAGATTGATACGACATCAAATATTGCAGTTCACTCGCGCCAATAATCGCACCTGAGTATTGTTGTTTGATTTTTGCATGGCTTTTCTTAACACCATCGCCACTATCGTTATAGGCGTTTTCGTCCCATTCAGTGATTTGAAACGTACCGTCCATTGTGTTGGCTCCTTGTGCAAAAAGGTAGGCATTCACCCTAGCATGGTTGCTCAGTTAATAACACTGTATAGCTATTCGCTATGCCGAAATAAAAACGCCACAAATGCAGTGCACTGTGGCGTTTTTGGTAGCAGCTTAGTATGGCTTAGCTGGCGGCTTTCATATCCGCCACAAACTTCGCCAGTTGCTCCAGCATGGAGGTTTTATCATCAAGATTGGCTTCGATGATTTTCACTACTGCTGAGCCTGAAATCGCGCCAGCGGCACCGGCATCAATCGCGGCTTTAACCTGCTCAGGTTTGGCGATACCAAAACCGAGCAGCGGCGGAGGCGCATCAAATTCTTTTAAGGTTTTCAGCACTTCATCGACTGGCATGCCGGCAGCATTGTCAGCACCGGTGACACCAGCGCGCGATAGCAGATAGGTGTAACCTTCAGCGGTTTTGGCCACTTGCTCCAGCGTGTCGTGATCCGCATTAGGCGGTGCAATAAAAATCGGTGCAATGCCGGCCGCTTTGGCTGCAGCAACAAATGGCGCTGACATCTCAACTGGCACATCGGCCACCAACACTGAATCGACGCCGGCGGCCTTAGCGCGCTGATAGAAATTGTCGATGCCATTGGCAAATACTAAGTTGGCGTACAGCAGCAAACCAATCGGTGTGTCTGGGTATTTAGCGCGAATGGTTTCGATAATTTCAAAGCATTTACTTGGGGTGGTACCAGCGTGCAACGAACGCAAGTTGGCGCCTTGGATCACTGGGCCATCGGCCAAAGGATCGGAAAATGGAAAACCCAGCTCTAAGCAATCGGCACCGTTGGCAATCAGTGTTTCGATAATCGCCAGCGATTGCGCTAAATCAGGATCACCAATAGTGACGAATGGGACAAATGCACCACGTTTTTGTTCAGCTAAACGGGCAAAACACTGCTGATAACGGCTCATTTGGCCTCCTGTTGACGCTGTTCCAAAATATCAGACACAGTGAAAATATCTTTGTCACCACGACCGGAAAGGTTAACCACCAAAATCGTATCTTCGGTGCACTCTTCAGCATATTTGAGCGCATAGGCGAGGGCGTGTGATGATTCCAAGGCCGGAATAATCCCTTCGCAGTGCGCCAGTTTTTCAAACGCAGCTAACGCTTCATCATCGGTCGCGGATTCATATTGAGCGCGGCCGATGCTGTGCAAATAGGCGTGTTGTGGTCCAACCGATGGGAAGTCTAAGCCTGCTGAAATCGAGTAAGATTCTTCGATTTGGCCATCAGGGTCTTGCATCAATGGCGCGCGCATGCCGAGATAAATGCCCTGTTTGCCGTGGCGCAGCGGTGCACCGTGATGACCAGTTTCAATGCCTTTACCCGCAGGTTCAACGCCAATGAGTTTGACGCTTTCCTCTTTGATGAAGTCGGCGAACATGCCGATAGCGTTGGAGCCGCCGCCCACACAAGCGATAACCGCGTCCGGCAGACGGCCTTCTTTTTCCAGCACTTGCTGTTTGGCTTCTTCACCAATCATTTTTTGGAATTCACGCACAATGGTTGGGAATGGATGCGGGCCTGCGGCGGTACCAAGCAGGTAGTGCGCTCGCTCGTAGCTGCCAGACCAATCGCGCATGGCTTCATTACAGGCGTCTTTCAGTGTGGATGAACCCGAGGTTACTGGGATCACTTCTGCGCCCATCAAGCGCATACGGAATACGTTCGGGCTTTGACGTTCAACGTCTTTGGCACCCATGTAGATACGGCATTTAAGGCCGAGTAGGGCGCAAACCAATGCAGTAGCCACACCGTGCTGACCCGCGCCAGTCTCAGCGATGATCTCTGTTTTACCCATGCGTTGTGCCAGTAGCGCCTGACCAATTACTTGGTTGGTTTTGTGGGCGCCGCCGTGCAGTAAGTCTTCGCGCTTAAGGTAGATTTTCACCTTAGGGGTGGGTGACAGGTTGCGGGTTAACGTTAGTGGCGTAGGGCGACCAGCATAGTTGCTCAGCAGATCGCTAAACTCTTGGATGAATTCAGGGTCTTGGCGCGCCTCAACAAATGCCGCTTCAAGCTGCTTTAATGCTGGCATCAAAATTTGTGGTGCATAGGCGCCACCAAATTCGCCAAAAAATGGATCAAGTTGCATTTCACTCATGGTTACTTCCTTTGTGGCCGAGATAACGACCTAATTTTTTACGCTCTGACCGCAGTCAGCGCGGCGATAATCTGTTGCGCGTCTTTTATGCCCGGCGCACTTTCTACACCAGAATTAAAATCCAAACCGTAAAAACCCGCGTTGGCAGCGTCTTTGGCATTGTAGGCCGATAAGCCGCCCGCCAGCATCGCTTCGGTTTTACTGCTCAATGCTTGTGACCAGTCAAAGCTGCTGCCGGTGCCACCAAAACCTGCGGCATTTTTGCTGTCGTACAACACGCGGTCGGCATTGGCTGGAATGGCGATTGGTGCTGCATCGGTTGCGACTGGAATCGCTTTCCACACTTGCGTGTTAAAGCAGCGGGCTTTGCTCAGTGCTTGTTTGATGGCGGTGATGTCGTGTTCTGTTTCATTGCCGTGCAGTTGCACCGCTGCGAGATCTAAATTGGCGGCCAGCTCAGCAATGATATCGGCGCGTTCATTCACAAATACGCCTACCAAGTGCAGTCTCCGCTTAAGTTCACTGTTAGCGGTTGCCAAGGCTTTTGCTTGCTCAACCGTGACCTTGCGTGGCGATTTGTCGGCGAAAATTAGCCCGCCATAAATCGCACCAGCATCGGCGGCTGCAGCGATATCTTGCGCACGAGTGAGGCCACACACTTTATGGTGACCGAACAGTAGTTTGCGGCAGGCTAAATCTAAGTCATCTTCGCTCATCAATGAGCTGCCAACCAAAAAGCCATTCACTAACGGGCTTAGGCGGCGAACATCTTGGTGAGTGTAGATACCGGATTCACTGATCACTAGCATGCCTTCGGGCAACTGTGGTGCCAAACGTTCAGTGGTTTCTATGTGGGTGCTCAAATCACGCAGATTTCGATTGTTGATGCCGACAATTGGCGCGTTCAACGCAATAGCGCGAGTGAGTTCTTCCTTGTTGGAGACTTCGGTCAGCGTATCAAGTTGATACTTGGCGGCTTCAGCTGCCAGCAGTTGATATTGCTCATCATCCAGCACTGACAACATCAACAAAATCGCATCGGCGCCTTGGTGAGCCGCCAGCTTGATTTGATACGGCGATACAAAAAAGTCTTTACACAAAATCGGTTGGTCGATTTTAGTGCGCACCATTGGAATGAATGCCATGTCGCCTTGGAAAAACTCTTCGTCGGTCAGCACTGACACTGCACTGGCGTAATGGCTGTATACCTCGGCGATGGCGATAGGGTCAAAGTCATCGCGGATGAGGCCTTTTGATGGGCTGGCTTTTTTGCACTCCAAAATAAAGCCTGCTTTGTCACCGTTCAGGGCCTCGTAGAGGCTGCGCGTCGATATTTTGGGGTGCAGACTTTCTTCGGGAAAACGCGCTTTTAAACTTTCAATATGAGCCGCTTTGGTGTCGACAATTTTGGTTAATACATTACTCATTGACGCTTATCCTTGGTTTGACGCTTGCGCCAACTTTTCAACTAACGCTACTGCTTTACCTGATGCCATTACCTGTTTGGCAAGTGCGACACCTGCAGGAATTGTGTCACTTACACTGGCAACATATAGTGCGGTGCCCGCATTAACAGCCACCGCGTTGGTTTGTGCTTCCGTCGCAGTACCTGCCAAAATCTGTTGCGTAATCGCCGCATTATCTTCTGGTGTTCCGCCCACCAATTGCTCGATGGTCGCGCGTTCAACACCAAAATCTTCCGGCTGCATACGGTATTCACGAATCTCACCGTCTTTTAGCTCTGCTAACAATGACTCACCATGTACGGCGATTTCATCTAGACCACTGCCGTGGGCGACGATGGCGCGTTTGACGCCAAGCGCTTTTAGTACGCCCGCGATAGGGGCTACCAACTCAGGGCTATAAACGCCCAGCAGCATGTAATCAGGTTTTGATGGGTTAATTAACGGCCCCAGCACATTGAAGATGGTGCGGGTTTTCAGCGTCTGGCGCACTGGCACAGCATGGCGTACGCCGCCATGATAATGCGGCGCGAACAGGAAACTGATATTCAATTCATTTAAGCATTTAGCGGCGGTTTCCGGTGCCATGGTGAGATTGATGCCCAGCGCTGACAGGAGATCAGATGCGCCTGATTTACTCGATACCCCACGATTACCATGTTTCGCGACTTTTGCACCCGCGGTGGCGGCCACGAAGCATGAAGTGGTTGAAATATTAATGGTATTAAAGCCATCACCGCCAGTGCCAACGATATCAATCACGCCCGCACCTGTGGCTGGAAATGGTTTCGCGGCAGCGAGCAGAGCATCAGCGGCACCACTGATTTCATCGATGGTTTCGCCCTTGATTTTCAGCGCAACTAATAGTGCGCCAATGGTAATTTCGCTTAGTTCACCCGCAACCAGTGGTTGAAACAGACTTTGGGCTTGCTCGCGGCTTAACGATTGGCCGCGATAGAGTTGCTCCAGTAAAGGTTGTACATCAGACATTGGCGACATCCCCCTGCTTCAGTGTCAAATGTTGCAATGTTTGCACCAGCAATTTGCTACCCATAGTGGTCAAAATGGACTCTGGATGAAATTGAAAACCAACCGCATGGTCTTGATGGTGTTCAATCGCCATCGGCATCCCTTCAAAGCTGGCGATAACATCTAAGCAATCAGGTACCTGAGTCGCGACCAGTGAGTGA
The DNA here is from genome assembly GCF_000753795.1 of Shewanella mangrovi. Classification (GTDB taxonomy): domain Bacteria; phylum Pseudomonadota; class Gammaproteobacteria; order Enterobacterales; family Shewanellaceae; genus Shewanella; species Shewanella mangrovi. The sequence continues at coordinate 48,901 of NZ_JPEO01000003.1, read as the reverse complement.
TAGCGCGCAACGGGGAGCGGGGACGGCATGCCCGCAAACACACCTTTACCTGTGTGCTCTACAGCGCTGGATTTACCATGCACGATTTGACTGGCGCGGCCGACTTTACCGCCGTAATGCTCGACTAAGGCTTGGTGTCCGAGGCAGATGCCCAAAATAGGCAGTTTGCCCGCAACTTTATCGATCAACTCCATCATCGAGCCAGCATCACGCGGTTCGCCTGGGCCTGGTGACAATACTAAGGCGGTTTTACCCGGTTCGCTTAACATCAAATCGGCCAGATAGCCGGCATTGATGTTGTGACGGTAGACAACCACTTCAAAGCCGAGGCTGCGGAACTGATCCACTAAGTTATACGTAAAGGAATCAAAGTTATCTAACAGATAGATTTTCATAGTCCGCCCCCCATTTTGATTGCGCTAATCACTGCTTGCGCTTTCTGGCGCGTTTCTTCCGCTTCTAACATTGGCTCTGAGTCATATACCACGCCAGCCCCAGCTTGAATGTAGGCTTTGTCGTCACTGACGAAGGCGGAGCGGATCACGATGCAGGTGTCCATGTCACCTAAGCCGTTGATATAGCCAACGGCGCCGCCATAGCTGCCGCGTCTTTTTTGCTCGACTTCACGGATCAATTGTGCCGCGCGGACTTTGGGGGCGCCAACCAGCGTGCCCATGTTCATACAGGCCTGATAGGCGTGCAGCGTGTCTAAATCGCTGCGTAGTTGCCCCGTCACGCGGCTGACTAAGTGCATCACGTGCGAGTAACGATCAACTTTCAGTAACTCAGCCACTTTTCGGGTGCCGCTTTCACAAATACGGGCGATGTCGTTGCGCGCAAGGTCGACCAACATGATATGTTCCGACAGTTCCTTTTTGTCGAGACGCAGTTCCAGTTCGATGCGGCCATCTAAGTCAGCATCAATGTTGCCATCACTGTCTTTACCGCGCTTGCGGGTGCCTGCAATCGGATACATCTCAACTTGGTTGGTTGAGGCTTCGTACTTGATGGCGCTTTCTGGTGATGCGCCAAACAGAGTGAACTCTTCGGCGCGCATATAAAACATGTATGGGCTTGGGTTAGTGATACGTAGCGCACGATAGGCGCCCATTGGGTTTGGGCACGGCATTTGGAAACAACGTGACGGTACTACTTGGAAAATATCGCCAGCACGGATGTGTTCTTTTAAGGTTTCCACTTGGGCGGCATACTGCTCGTCACTGATGTTAGCAACGGGTTCTTGATGAATGCCGGTTAAGCCGGTCGCTTTCGGCAGTCTTTGACAACGTTTGATGATATCTGCGCGGCGCTTGGTAAGCACATCCAGTACTTCTGCATTTTGGGTAAAGCTATGGGTGATGACTTCGGCCGTTTTTTGCTGGTGATCGACAATCACCAAGGTTTCCGCAAGGTAGAAGAGGTAATCAGGGCAGTTGTTTTCAGCATTGTCTACTTTCGGTAATGGTTCCACCGCGGCAATTAAGTCATATCCCAACACACCGCCGAGAAAGAGACCGTCGAAACAGGGTTTACCTTCCATTTCAATGCCGTGTTGTAATAACCGCAAACCTTCTAATGGGGATAGTGCTTTAAGGCGAGAATCTTCATCTAACATGCCGCTCGGGTGTTTGAAGGTGACGGTGATTTCACGCAGTTGGCGAATCACTTTCGCAATTGGCTGAAAGAAGTCGGCAATACCACCTAGCAGTGACGTGCCGTTTTTGCTCATAGCGGTGAAAGTGATGGTTTGCCCGAGGCAGGAAACCGACAGTGCAGCATGACTCAGAATGATACTTTTTAGACTATCCTTGCTGTCGATTTCTGCCGATTCAAGCAACATAGTGTTAGGGCGATTTTCTGTGAGCAGATGGTACAGTCTGAGCGGGTCATCGTGGTACGCCATTTTTTGCCGTTGGTATCTGACTCTCGCTATCGGGGAGATGTTCATTTCACTATCCTGTTGATGCTAATTTGCTTGTTGCCTACCTGCGGATACTTTCACTGCCGAAACAAAGAAGCCCGCATGATGCGGGCTTCTTGTTGAATTCTGCTGATTTATGTATACAGCGCTTCACACCACCCGCGTTAAGGGGAGTGCCACCACCAAACAGTGTGTAATGAAGCGATATTGAGTTGCATAAATCTTGGTTCCTTGTGTTAGTGGCTATAGAAAACCGCACTCTGCTATCAATGTCAACGGCTAATTGTTTAATTATCGGAAATTAATTCTGCAGATATCACAGATTCATCGCTTTTTCATAATAAAACCAAGTACAATAGCCCTATGATCACAGAACAAACTTCAATAGATCTCCACTGTCATTCCACCGCCTCCGATGGTCAGCTTACGCCTTCTCAATTGGTGGCACGAGCTATCGAAAAGGGCGTGAATGTGTTGGCGATTACCGACCATGACACAGTTGCAGGCTTGGACGAAGCACATGCATTTAATGCGTCACAACCCGAGCCGCTCACCTTGATTGATGGTGTTGAGATTTCAACGCGCTGGCATGCCTACGACATTCACATTGTCGGCCTAGGTGTTGATCGTCATCGGACTGTGTTACTGGATTTCATGGAAAATCAGCGCCAATTACGTGAAGAGCGTGCCCGCGAAATCGGTGTGCGCCTAGAAAAAGCCGGAATTGCCGGTGCGTATGAAGGCGCAAAGGCGTTGGCGGGCGACGCTGCGATTAGTCGCGGCCATTATGCCCGTTTTATGGTGGAGCAAGGTATCGTCGCCGATATGGCGAAAGTGTTTAAAAAGTATTTGGCGCGCGGCAAAACAGGTTACGTTCCCAACAACTGGGGTGATATGGCAAGCGCGATTGAGCTTATCCATAACGCTGGTGGGGTAGCGGTATTGGCCCATCCAAGTGGCTATCAGCTCAGCGGCAAATGGCTAAAGCGCTTGGTCAATGATTTTAAAGCTGCTGGTGGCACTGCGATGGAAGTGGTGCTTGGGCAACAGTCAACTGATGACTTAGTGCAGTTGGCCGCGCTCGCCAATCAACGCGAATTATTCGCCTCTGTCGGTAGTGATTTTCACTTTCCCGGCAGGTGGTTAGAGCTGGGGCGCAATTTGACCCGGCCAAAAGGATTGCAGTGGGTATGGCAATCCGCACAATGGAAGGTAAGTTTATGAGTCAGTTCTTTTACGTACATGAGGTTAACCCACAAGCGAGGTTGATCAGTCAGACAGTTAACATCCTGCAAAACGGCGGCGTGATTGTGTATCCCACCGATTCCGGCTATGCGCTGGGCTGCATGATGGGTGACAAGAATGCGATGACGCGTATCGCACGTATCCGTCAGTTAGGGGAAAATCATGAATACTCGCTGATGTGTCGTGATTTGTCTGAGTTGTCGAACTATGCTCGCGTCGACAATCAGGCGTTTCGCGTGTTGAAAAATAATACGCCTGGCGCCTACACCTTTATCTTTAAAGCGACAAAAGATGTTCCGCGTCGTTTGCAGAATGAGAAAAAGCGTACCATCGGTATTCGTGTGCCAGACAACGTCATTGCGCTGGCACTGCTGGAAGCCTTGGGTGAACCCTTGATGTCGACCAGTCTTATTCTGCCCGGCAATGATTTTACTGAGTCAGATCCTGAGCAGATCCGTGATGAGTTAGAGCACCAAGTGGATGCGATATTGCATGGCGGTTATCTTGGTGAAAAGCCGACAACTGTGATTGATATGTCGGAAGGGGAAATGACGATTCTGCGCGAAGGTACGGGGGATATCGCACCCTTTGTTTAACTGCGCTGGATCATTGCAATTATTCGCTTAACTAGCTAATTTATTTGATTTTACAGGTGGAGAAACCGCAGCGATGGAAGGCGTACAACAAAGTTTGCCATTGGCCGTGGTGCAGGGTGAAGTGCTGCAAGAGTTTCCCACCGATCTGTTTATTCCGCCTGAAGCGTTAGCGGTTTTTCTTGAAGCCTTTGAAGGGCCGCTCGATCTGTTGCTATATCTTATTCGAAAACAAAAGCTTGATGTCGTAGATTTGCCGCTGCAGCAGATTACATCGCAATATTTGGAATATATTGAGATGCTGCAAGGGGCAAGAGTTGAGCTTGCAGCGGATTACTTAGTGATGGCTGCCACCCTTGCGGAAATTAAATCCCGCCTGTTATTACCTAAGCCTGAGTTGGAACTCGATGATGAGGAAGATCCGCGCGCGGTATTGATTCGTCAGTTGAAAGCCTACGAAACCATTAAAGATGCGGCAGTGAGTCTTGATGAGTTGCCGCGCTTGGAGCGGGACTTATTTCGCGCGACTGCGACCCCAGCACCGGATATTCGCCCAAAACAAATCCCTCCTGCCGTGAGTTTGTTAGAGCTTGCTCGTGCTTTTGGTGACGTATTGAAACGGGTGGAGGCGAGCGGTGATCACCAGGTGCGTAAAGAGCAACTCTCAACCCGTGAACGCATGAGTCAAATTTTGATGAAACTCTCCAGCGAGCAATTTACACCGTTCGAGGCATTATTCGATGTGGAAGAAGGCCGAGCTGGTGTGGTGGTGAGTTTTCTGGCGTTAATGGAGTTAGTCAAAGAGTTGTTAGTTGAACTCGTGCAAACTGAGCCGTTTGCGCCTATTTATCTCAAGGCATTTTAAGGAGTTAATCCGTTGGCCCAGATTAATGATTTGCAGTTAAAACAGCTGGTTGAAGCAAGCATTTTTGTGCAAAGCAAAGCGGTGACGATAACGGCTCTGAGAGAAACAGTACTGGCTGAGTTTTCGGTATCGCGCGATCGCCTAAAGGCGGTCATTGAAGAATTGATTCACGATTATCAAGAGCGAGGCGTGCAACTGGTAAAAGTGGCGGGCGGTTATCGTTTTCAAACGCGCGATAGTTTGAGCGGCCCGTTACAAATGCTGTGGCAGGAGCAAGCACCACGTTATAGCCGTGCGACCTTAGAAACCCTAGCAGTGATTGCTTATCAACAGCCTGTGACGCGCGGCGAAATAGAAGCGGTACGTGGTGTGGCTGTGAGCAGTCAAATTATCAAAAACCTTGTTGACCGAGGCTGGATCAAGGCCATTGGTCATAAAGAAGTGCCGGGTCGCCCAGCGCTGTATGCCACTACCAGTGAGTTTCTTTCCTATTTTGGCCTGGATGCACTTCGAGATCTGCCGCCACTCACCGATGCCGAATCTTTGCAGACCGTATTTTCTGGTCTGAAAACCGTCCCAGAGCCGGAATCTGTCACCGAAGAATAGCCTTTGTGGGCACTATTGCGGTTAGTTGCGTTTGTTATTGTTTGCGTGCCGCTAGGATATTGGCCAGTTAATGCGCTAATTCCTGTGCGGTTTGCGGTTCCTGATGTACAATAGTCGGCTGCCTTACTGCTGTTTGGTTTCAAATCGTGCCAATCATCATCGATGGAAGCAGTAACCCATTGAAATTATTTTCTATTTATAAGTGAATTCTACATGAGTGAAAAATTGCAGAAAGTCTTGGCCCGAGCAGGCCATGGCTCCCGTCGTGAGATGGAGGCATGGATTGCTGCAGGTCGGGTGAGTGTCGAAGGTGAAATTGCGACCCTTGGGGACCGCATTGAATCTGACGCCAAAGTGCGTATCGATGGCCGCCTGATTTCGCTCAAGTCAGCCGATGAAGTGATTTGTCGTGTGCTGGCTTACCACAAACCTGAAGGTGAGATCTGTTCCCGTAAAGATCCTGAAGGTCGTCCAACCGTATTTGACCGTTTACCACGTACTAAAGACAGCCGCTGGGTTGCTGTTGGACGTTTGGATATCAACACGTCTGGTCTGTTGTTGTTTACCTCTGATGGTGAACTAGCGAACCGTTTGATGCACCCATCGAGTGAAGTTGAGCGTGAATACGCGGTGCGTACCTTTGGTGAAGTGACCGACGCAAAAGTACAGCAATTGCGTACTGGCGTGACGTTGGAAGATGGCCCGGCCCAGTTTGACGCGATCAAGGCGGCCGGCGGTGAAGGTATCAACCAATGGTGGCACGTTGTGTTGCGTGAAGGTCGTAACCGTGAAGTTCGTCGTCTGTGGGAAGCGGTAGAAGTACAAGTGAGCCGTCTTATCCGGGTACGTTACGGTATGATTGAATTGCCAAAAACCTTGCCGCGTGGTGGCTGGATTGAGCTGCCGCTGGATCAAGTGAACTACCTGCGTCAGGTAGCGGGCATGAATGCCGAAGAACGTTCATTGCTGGGCATGGATAAACACAGTGTAGCGCGTGCCAAAGTGCGCAGTGCTAAAGTACGTCGTGCTGTACGTAAACATAAGTCGGCAGGTACCGCGAGTAATGGGCGTAAGGCACCGACTCGCACGCGTAGTTAAGCGTGACACGTCAGTTCATATTAAAAAAGGCCGCAATCGCGGCCTTTTTTATGGCTGATGCATGTCTAGCGTGTTTTAAGAAAGTCTAACGCACCTTTCACTGCTGCAACCTGCGCTTGGTTACAGATGTCATCGGTTGCTTTCGGGCTGTCAGGATAGACTTCGGTAGTGCAGCGGTAGGCGGCACCAGTGATTGAAGCACATAAGCCTAGTTCTTTTAGCGCATATTCAATCACGCCTGGCTGAACCACTGGCGAGCCGATAATATTGCCGTCTTTGTCGGCTGGCGCAATATGCGTCACTTTCGCCACGGCATCGATAATGGCTTTATGGAATTCCGGTTGTGGGCTGGCGCTGTCATCGACGTTATAGAAACCATCTGGGATCTCACCCGGCGCAATATATTTGCCATCCCGGGCAGCGAGTGCCGGACGAAATTCGCTTTCGTCAGTATCTGTGGTTTCGTGCAGGTCAATATGCGCCAAAAATTGTACTTGCTGATCGGCAACCAACTGCATCAGCGCTGCGGATTCTTCGGCTGGAGAGTTCGCCACAAAATTACGGTTCGGATCTTGCGCTAAAGGGTTCCAGCGGTTAATTACTTCATATCCCCAAGGACTGACACAAGGGGCAATCAGCAGGTTAAAATCGGCAAAGTAGGCGCTTGCGTACTGTTTGGCAAACAATAACGCACCTTGTACGCCGCTGGTTTCATAGCCATGCACGCCGCCGGTAATCAGTACGGTTGGCTTGTCAGCTTGCCAACTAGGGGATTTAAGTGCCAGTAAAGGATAGCGTTCCACATCGTAGCTGAGCGCGCCATAGCGAACGATGTCAAAATCTTCACCAAGGGCGGCAATCTTATCGAGCACCTCTGCCTGATAGCTGCGTTTAATAGTTTGGCTTTGACGCCACTGTTGTTTTTCCATGTCTCCCCAAGGAATTCCGGGAGTACCAATTGGATACTGTTGCATATATTTTCCTAAATTGTGCGGACGTTATCAGGCGGTTTACGCTCACTGAGCGTTAAAGGCGCGTCCGTTTTCGTGAAGACTGTCCTCACCCATCAAATACTCATAAATGGGCATAATCTCTGCCGGCGTTTTCAACGTTTGTGGATCTTCGGCAGGGTAGGCACTGGCACGCATTGTGGTGCGGGTAGCGCCGGGATTAATGCTGTTGCTGCGAATTGTACTGCCGTCGAGTTCATCGGCGAGGGTTTGCATGACACCTTCTGTTGCAAATTTTGAGATAGCATAAGCCCCCCAAAATGCCCGTCCTTTTCGCCCGACACTGCTGGAGGTGAAGATAATCGATGCGCTGGGCGCTTTGCGTAGCAGAGGCAATAGTGCTTGCGTTAATGCCACTTGTGCGGTGACATTCACTTTCAATACGGTTTCCAGGGTGTCGATTGGCAGGTGTTCCAATGGCCCTAAGGAACCCAACAAGCTGGCATTATGTAGTAGTCCATCTAACTGGCCGAATTCGTGCGCAATTAACTGCGCCAATTCTTGATATTGGGCGTCATTGGCGGTTTGTAAATCGAGTGCGACAATCGCGGGAGTGGCCTGACCTTGGGCAATAATCGCATCATACACCGCGACAAGTTTTTGTTGAGTACGACCAAGCAGAATCACTGTTGCACCCAAGGCGGCGTAGCTTAAGGCCGCTTGCTTACCAATTCCATCGCCAGCGCCCGTCACCAGCACAATTTTATTTTTTAGTAGATCTTTTTTCGGTTGGTATTCCAACATCGTGACATATTCCTCATTGGCGCTAATGCCCAATCTATCGGCGTTCGCGCTTTACGCTAGCGCATGTTTTAAACAGCCGTATAAAATCCAATATTATTAATGAGATTCATTTGTTATTGTACTGTAGCCAAATTTCCGTTCATGCATTAACTTTGAACATGATCATCAGACAGTTCCTACAAACGAAAGTCTCTGTATTGGGGTACCGGGGCAAAAATTTCGAGGGAACACACTATTACAACAAGACAAAGGGTACAACATGAAAAGACTCTATTTGAGCGTTATCGCTGCGTCTGTAATCGCACTTACAGGCTGTGGCGGCAGTGACAATCACAAGGATAGCAGCGACGATTCTCAGGTAACTAACTATTCGCATCTGGTCTTTAATCCAACAGCTTCAGAAGTGCCCGTGCCTAACGCATTGCTGCGTAATGGTACTTTTGACGGCACGTTAGTGATGCCAAATGAAGCGACGGGAGATTATACCGATCCCAGTATCGCCATTGGTGCGCTCGACGGTTGGTCAACGACACAACCTATCAGCATTGATGTTGATCTTGCCTCTGACGATGGTACCGCACGTACCTTGTTGGCATCTTCAGTTTATCAGCCAGGCGCCGTAAGAGTTTTTGAAGCGGTTGCCGGTGGTCCTCTTTCAAGCGATAGCGATTGCCAAGCGTTGGATAATGGCAGTGCCTGTTCCGTCGGCGATGAGCTGACCTGGGGAGTAGATTTTGTTTCGATGGCTTCTGGTAACAGTATTGCTATCGTACCGTTGAAACCTCTAAAACCCGGCACGTCGTATGTATACGCCACGACAAATCTGATTATGGACAGTGCTGGTCAGCCAGTGATGCCTTCAGAAAGTTACAGTGTTTATCGTCAGGATGTGACGACTTCGCCGATTGGTAGCGCCTCTACGCTGTGGATCCAAACCTTAATTAACAGCTATGAGCAAGGCATGGCGAATGCGCATGGGGTGAATCTAGACGGTATTACCTATTCTGGCATGTTCACTACGCAGTCGATTGGTGATGTCTATGAAGCGGTTAAATTGGCGATGCTGTCTCGCGAAGCATATCAACCAGTTTGGGCGCAGCAACCGGTAGCTACTGGCTTGACCGTTGCTCAAGCTGCGGGACTCACCGCCGACAGCGGTACCGCTTACGTATTGGCAAATCTCGCCGATCTGTATATGGGGGCATTGCGTTTACCTATTTACGGTAGTTGTTCGTCTGCTGGCTGTAGTAGCGGGATTAATGGCTTCTGGCATGCGGCAGGTGATAGCCCTGTGGCGGTTATCCAAGCATTGCAAACCGGGCAATTGAGTCTGGAAAACTTTAGTGCGCAAGCTCAAGCCTATGGCATCGATGCGCAAGCCGCACTGACCACGCCGTCATTGATGGTTGGCCGAACTTGGACCTTAGATTCAGGCGCTCAAGTTGACGCAACGCGGCACTTGACGGGCTATAACCCTTTGCCAGCCGTTCAGGGCTATGAAGTTGTACCAGTAATGGTGAGTGTGCCAAATGCAGCTAAGTTAGCGGCATTTAATGCGGCACAAGGTCGGAGCTTCACTGCCCCAACCAATGGTTGGCCTACGACTATTGCCATGCACGGTCTGGGTGGCGGAAAGGAAATGGCGCTGGCGTATGCCGGGGCGTATGCGGCGGCAGGCCAAGCTGTGGTGGCGATAGATATGCCATTGCACGGCGCGCGTTCGTTTGATGCCAACGGTGATGGTGTATACGAAGTCTCTGCTACTGATGCTTCATTTGGCCCAGTTGTGGGGACGCCTAATGCTTTTACCAACGGTACGCCATTGGTATTCGTTAATATTGGTAGCCCACTTAGTGTGCGTGATAATTTCCGTCAGGCTACCGCTGACGAGTTGGCATTGCGTCAATCGCTGAACCTATTGACCACAGCAGATGGTGCTTCGCCTTTGTTGGATGCTTCCAAAGTGACCGCGCAGGGGATGAGTCTGGGTGGCATTGTGGGGACTGACTTTGCCACATATGCGAGTACTGGCTTAGTTGATCCTGCGAGTGGTAATGCGTTACCAAATGCCTATGAGCTTAAAGGCGCTTCTCTGGTTGTCCCTGCAGGCGGATTAGCGGGTGCATTCGCAGGTTCTGCGGCCTTTAGTCCGGTGTTGTTTAGTAATGTAACCGCTTCTGAGACCTTCCAGCAGTTGGTCGCTGCGGCGAATACGGCAGGCTATGCTGAAGGTTCTGCTGAATACAATGCGCTAGTGCAGGCGGTATATGAGCAGTTTATTCCAACCTTTGCCTTTGCTATTCAAACCTCAATTGAAGCCGGTGATCCAATTAACCAAGCCGCTAAGTTAGCCGATACAGGTTTGCCTGTGCAGCTGATTGAGGTTGTGGGTGATGGTGCTGGTAACCTGAGCGATCAAACCCTACCTAACAGTGTCTCAGGCTTCCCGCTGTCAGGCACTGAGCCATTGATCAGTAGCTTAGGATTAACTTGTGTGGACAGCACGGCAAGTGGTAGTGGTGTCGTGCGCTTTACTAAAGGTCACCACAGTTCAATTGTGAGCCCTTCAGAGGTGCCAGGTGTCACTGACGGTATGGCAGCGCAAGCGACGGCAGAAATGCAAGCTGAAGTTGCTACCTTTGCTGCAACGGCGTCAGCGGGGGCGCCAATGATTGTGGTGCGTGATAACAGTGTTGTGCAAAGCTGTGCCAACTAAGATTGGTCCTTAGCTTACGTAAAAAGCCCGGTGTAAAAACCGGGCTTTTTTAGGTTTGTGGTGCGCGCGATTGCGTGATTAATCGCTAAAACTGCTCCAAATCGGCGCATGATCAGAAGGCTTTTCCATGGCCCGCAAATCATAATCCACATCCGCTTCAATCAGACGTTGCGCCAGTGGTTCAGTCGCCAAAATCACGTCGATACGCAAGCCGCGATTATCGTCAAACCCTTTGCTACGGTAATCAAACCATGAGTAACGTTGTTCTCGAGTTGGATGCAGTTGACGGAAAGTATCTACTAGCCCCCAATTAACCAAGGTACTGAGCCATTCACGTTCTTCTGGCTGAAAACTACATTTGCCTGTCTTTAGCCAACGTTTCGCATTGACGTCGCCAATTCCGATATCTAAATCGATAGGAGAAATGTTGATATCGCCAATAATCGCCAAGTCTTCATCAGCGGAAAAATCGTTAGCCAAATACTGCATGAGATCTGCGTAGAACTTGCGTTTTGCGGGATATTTCACCTCGTGGTCGATATTTTCGCCTTGAGGGAAATAGCCGTTAATCACCGTTAGCACACGACCATTAGGCTGTTGGAATCGACCGACAATCAACCGTCGTTGTGCGTCTTCAGCATCGGTAGGGAAACCTTTTTTGACCTCGCCGACGGGAAGCTTAGATAGCAAAGCAACACCATAGTGAGCTTTGCCACCGTGGTAATGCACTTGGTAACCCATAGCCTCAACGTCAGCTTGTGGAAACGCTTCGTCGTGCACCTTGGTTTCCTGCAGGCCGATAATGTCGGGCGCATGCGTATCGATCAACGCCTGCAACTGATGCAAGCGCGCTCGCAGCCCATTGATATTAAATGAAACTATCTTCATTAAGGCAGCACGTGTTTAAAAGGTTTAACAACGGTAGAAGCATAAACGCCAGCACCTACATAGGGATCTTCAGCTGCCCATGCCTGTGCCGCTTCTAGTGAGTCAAACTCAGCCACTACCAAAGAGCCGGTAAAGCCAGCTTCACCTGGATTCTCACTGTCGATAGCAGGATGCGGACCGGCGATTTTCAAGCGGCCTTCGTCTGCCAGTGCTTGCAAACGGGCAAGGTGCGCAGGACGTACAGACATACGCTTTTCTAATGAGTTTTCAATATCTTGAGATGAAATCATATACCACATTATTTAAGTTCCTTCCGTTGTTCTTCTGGAATATGTTTGAACAGGTAAAACACCGTGAGTAGCGTGCTTACCAGCGTCGCCCCTGTGAGCCCAAAGACCTTAAAATCGACCCATGCCTCTTGGCTCATTTGAAATGCAACATACAAGTTTGCAAAGCTGCATAGCATGAAAAAACAGACCCAGTACCAGGTAATACGAGTCCATACTTGCTCTTTGACACTGAATTCTGCGCCTAACATGCGCTTTATCAGCGGTTGTTTCATAAAGTGACTGATGACTAATGCCGCAGCAAACAGCCAGTTAATAATGGTAACTTTCCATTTAATAAAGGCATCGTTATGAAACACTATGGTTAAGGTGCCGAACACTGCCACCATCGCAAAAGTGAACAGCAGCATTTTTTCGATTTTGCGATAAATGATGTAAGTAATCAGCAGTTGTACTGTGGTCGCCGCGACGAGCACACCACTGGCGATATAGATGTCGTAAAATTTGTAGACAGCAAAGAAGATAATCAGCGGTAAAAAATCGAGAATTTGCTTCATGAATAACCTTTAAAAACAGCGCTAGTAGGCGCCTTTGTTGATTTTGCCTGTTTCCGGCAGAATTTCGGTGATAATCCAACCTGAACGCGTTTTTTTCAACCTTAATGTGCGGTCGTCGATCCAGTCGCTACCGCCTTTTTTCCCAGTAAGTTTGATCACAACCGTGGTTTCGTCAGCAAACTTGCGAAAGAAGTCGATGTCGATATCTTCCACTGACAAGGTCACATCCGTCATGGATAGACCGAGCATATAGCGCTGCACCGAGGCGGCAATGTAGTAGCTCTTCATCACCTCTTGAATTTGCGGTGTTACATAGGGCAGGGCATTTTCAATATTGCGGTCAATATAGATTGCTCGCAAAAACTCAGTGGCGACATCCTCTGGCTTTAGTTCACCATCTTCGACATTATCACAGCCGACAAGTAGCGAACTCGCCAATAACACCAGCAGTAGTAGTTGTCTCATAGTACGGATTATTAAGTATGATGCCCTAAAGTATCTGGTTTTTAACGCCACTACGCAAGTTCATCCACAAGGCAAATCTTGCGCCTGCTCAGCTTTTGATAACTTAATGGGTTATCCACAAAATCTGTGGACAAGTGTGTTGAATACTTACACTAAAATCGCTAACACCCTGAATTTAAGGTTAAATCAAAGGTGCTCAAAAAGTACCTAGTGGTCATTCGGCAGGTGAGAAAAAGAAAAGGCGCCAATTGGCGCCTTTTACCTATTACGGATTTTGTGTCGCTTGAATTGCTGTAAGGGCGATGGTGTAGACGATGTCATCTACCAATGCGCCACGAGACAAGTCGTTCACTGGTTTACGCATGCCTTGCAGCATTGGGCCAATACTGATGAGGTCTGCACTTCGCTGTACCGCTTTGTATGTGGTGTTACCCGTGTTCAAATCGGGGAACACAAATACCGTGGCTTTACCGGCAACAGGGCTGTTAGGAGCCTTGGAGCGAGCGACGTTTGGCATTACTGCCGCATCGTATTGCAGTGGACCATCAATGACTAAATCAGGGCGTTTCTCTTTCGCAATTTGAGTCGCTTCACGTACTTTGTCCACATCAGAACCGGTACCTGAGGTGCCGGTAGAATAACTGATCATGGCCACGCGAGGCTCAATGCCAAAGGCTTTCGCGGATTCAGCAGATTGAATGGCAATATCGGCCAATTGATCTGCGGTTGGGTCTGGGTTGATGGCGCAGTCACCATATACCAAGACTTGATCCGGCATCAGCATAAAGAAGATGGACGATACTAAGCTTGAGCCCGGTGCGGTTTTGATCAACTGCAGTGGCGGACGAATCGTATTGGCGGTCGTGTGCACAGCACCAGAGACGATGCCATCTACTTCATCTTCTGCCAGCATCATGGTACCCAGTACCATGTTGTCTTCCAGTTGCTCACGTGCGACCACTTCGGTCATGCCTTTATTGCGGCGCAGTTCCACCATAGGAGCAACATAGCGTTCACGTACTTCGTCTGGATCGACAATTTCGATGCCTTCCCCAAGGCTGACACCTTGTTGTGACGCAATACGCATGATTTCATCTTTTTTGCCAATCAATACGCAATGCGCAATACCGCGTTCAGCACAAATCGAGGCCGCTTTGATGGTACGTGGCTCATCACCTTCAGGCAGGACAACACGCTTATTCGCAGCACGGGCAAGTTGGGTGAGCTTATAGCGGAACGCCGGAGGAGAAAGACGATTTTCACGCGCGGCATTTTCAGTCACGCTTTCGATCCAGCTTTGGTCGATATGACCAGCAACATAATCTTGAACCAGTTCAATACGTACAGCATCGTCAACCGGTACTTCATGGTCAAAGCGCTGAATATTGAGTGAGGTTTGCCAAGTGTTACTGTCAATTAAGAACACTGGTAGGCCTGTTTCAAAGGCTTGTTCACACAGTGCCATAATCGCAGGTTCAGGCTCATAACTCCCCGTCAGCAGCAAGGCACCAATTTTCACACCGTTCATAGATGCAAGGCAGGCTGACACAATCACGTCAGAACGATCGCCTGACGTTACCAGCAAAGAATCTGTTTGCAGGTGAGTGACCATGTTCGGCAGAGAACGGGCACAGAACGTCACTTTACGCAGACGGCGAGTATGCATTTCACCAGCATTGATGATGCGAGCGCTTAAATGCTTCGCCAGATCTGAGGCGCGAGGTGATACCAAGTCCAGATTGTAAGGCACACTACCCAAAATACGCAGTGGGCTCTTACCAGGGAGCTGGAACATACCGGCGGTGTCGGCGCGCTGAACATGATCGGAATCAAACACTTCTGACAAGTCTGGACGAGTACGACCATCATCATCAACGGGTGCGCCAATCTTATTCACGATTGCACCAATCAAGCGACGATTTTGCGCTCCGCCCCAAGAGTTGAAGGCGATTTCTAAGCGGTTCATCAGTCCGTTTGGCGTGTCATTGCCAGGCGTTGCCACGAAAATCACGTCAGCATCCAAAGCTTTCGCAATGGCGTAGTTCACGTCATCGGCAAAATGGTGGCTGCGTGTGTGTACCAGACCTTCAATGATCAAGGTTTCAGTATTTCCCGCCGTTTCTGAGGCACGAGCAACGATTTGTTCCATCAGTACATCGGTCTGATCAGCACGGATCAGCGCTTCTGCATGGGACATATCGAATGGTTCGAGTGGATTAACGGTAGGGGATTTACTGAGAATAGTGGTAGAGCGTTCTGGACCTTTATCAGTAGGTCGCATTTGGGCGATTGGCTTGAAAAACTGGACTTTTACACCATGGCGTTCAAGCGCGCGCACCATCCCCAAGCTGATTGACGTTAGGCCTACGCCTGTGCCGATGGGGATCAACATAATATTACGGGACATATCAACCTCTTTGATGAACTGAACTTTGTTCTTCAGCTCTTGGTGAACTCATCGTTGATTGCGTCATTATACTGCCGCTTGGCATGTCACCGAAGCGGCAGTCATCAAAGTTTAAGCGATTACTGAATTAGACGCAGTGCGTCTTCAGCAATGACCCACTCTTCATTCGTTGGGATAACCATGGCAACAGTGCTGTCATCGCTGGTGATGATACCTTCGTTACCGAAACGTGCAGCCAGATTGCGTTCTTCATCCACTTTAAAGTTGAAGATTTGCAAATGTTGCAGCACTTTTTCACGGATCAGCGAAGAGTTTTCACCAATACCACCGGTGAATACCACGGCATCCAGTTTACCCAAAGGCACAGTGTAAGAAGCAATGTACTTGGCTAAGCGATAGCAAAAGATTTCCAGTGCCAAAGTACAGCCTTTATGACCGTCGGCGTAACCTTCTTCAATGCCTCGGCAATCGTTGGTTTTTTCCGAAATACCCAGCAAACCGCTTTGCTTGTTGAGCATATTGTTGACTTCATCAATGGTGTAACCCAATTGATGAACCAAGTGATAGATGATCGAAGGATCGAGGTCGCCTGAGCGAGTTCCCATCACCAAACCTTCCAGTGGGGTTAAGCCCATAGAAGTATCAACACTCTTGCCGCCTTTTACTGCGGTCACTGATGCGCCATTACCGAGGTGGGCACAAATAATTGCGGTGTCTTCAATTGGTTTATCCAGCAGTTTAGCCGCTTCACGGCTAACAAACAGGTGGCTGGTACCATGCATGCCGTAACGACGAATGCTGTGTTCGCGATACAGTTTATATGGCAGAGCGTAGATGTACGCATGCTCAGGCATAGATTGGTGGAACGCAGTATCAAATACGGCGACCTGTGGCAGTTTCGGGAATGATGCAATGGCTGCACGAATACCAATCAGGTGAGCCGGATTATGTAATGGCGCCAATGACGCACATTCTTCAATACCGTCGATAACGCTGTCGTCAATGATGACAGAACGAGTGAATTTTTCACCGCCGTGTACGATACGATGACCGACGGCTAGGATTTGCGATGCTAATTCTGGCAATGGGCCGAGAATATCTTTCACAATAAATTCAACGGCTTCGCGGTGAGCGGTGAAGGCGCCAAGGGCTACTTCTTGCTTCTCGCCGTTGTATTTCCACTTAATTCTTGAATCTTCTAAACCGAAACACTCAGCAAGACCAGAAACCTGCTCTTCCCCGGTGAGTGCATCCATTACGGCGAACTTCAAAGATGAGCTGCCACAGTTCAAAACCAATACAAATTTATTTGACATCTTATATAACCTTTTGCCGTAAACTGACGGACCCCGATGTTGCTGCGGGACCTGTGTGAGCACATTGCTAGCTGGTGCGCTAGTGGGCGCTGTTAAGTAAATGTGCTATGGTAAAAAGCAATAACTCTTTTTGCAGGTTTGCCCATTTGAGTCCTGATATTGTCAACACCCTGAGGGATGGTCAGCGTTATATGCGGACCTGGCCGCTAGTGCCACAGCTTGGGTATTTTTTCCCAGAGTATCGCGTGATTAAAGCGACTCAGTTGGCAAAAAACCTGCTGCCCCTGCTGGCACTTGTAGCCGGTGGTGGTCAGTTATTCTTTCTTGGCTGGACATTTCTGCCTCAAGCTCTGGCAACCACATTGTTTTTCATTAGCTTGCCCGTGCAAGGCGTGTTGTGGTTGGGTTGGCGTTCACGCCATCCGCTCCCGGTGTCACTCCTCGGTTGGGGTAATGAACTGAACGCTAAGCTTGCGGGCTTAGGGATCAGTGCTCGTCCTCTTGGCGTCAATGCCAGCTATATGGACATTGCGGTGTTATTGAAAACGGCCTTTGAACGTCTCGACAGGCAGTTCTGGGAAGAACTGTAAGCCGTTAAAACGTTGCTGTAATACCGCGTTCAGTAAATACCGCTTTAATCTTTTCCATGGTTTCACGGGTAGGGGGCGCGACGCCGTCAAGCTCATACTTTTCGCCTAACGCTTCCCACTTGTGTTTGCCCAGTTCGTGATAGGGCAGAAGTTCTACCTTCTCTACGTTTTTCATTGGCGCGATAAAGTCGGCCAATTTTATGGCTGAGGCTTCATCTTCAGTGTAGCCACCCACAACCACATAGCGAATCCACGTTTTCTGTCCGCGTTTAGCTAAATACTCTGCAAATTGCAGGGTGCGGTGATTACTGACCTTAGTCAGGTCAATATGCTTGGCATCATCCATCTGTTTGATGTCGAGCATGACCAAAGAGGTGTGGTCGAGTAATTCATCGATTACCGGGGTATATTTGCGGACAAACCCATTGGTATCGAGACAGGTGTGAAATCCTTCTTGCTGGCAAGCCTTAAACCATTCAGCAACAAATTCTGCCTGTAGTACCGCTTCACCACCGCTGGCAGTTACACCACCATCGCTGGCTTCGTAAAAAGAACGGTAGCTGATGATTTGTTCCATCAGTTCAGCTACCGACACTTCTTTGCCGTCGTCTAAATCCCAGGTGTCACGGTTGTGACAGTATTTACACCGCATCAAACATCCCTGCATAAACGCAATAAAACGAATACCTGGACCATCTACGGTGCCGAAAGACTCTATCGAGTGAATTCTACCTACTGTCATCAACTCTCCTGAACAAAGGCTGCAGTGAGGTCACTGCAGCCTTCGGGATTAAATAGACTTGGTGAAAGTACGGGTGATTACATCCCGTTGTTGTTCTGGGGTCAGTGAGTTAAAGCGCACTGCGTAACCAGATACACGGATAGTTAACTGCGGATATTTATCTGGGTTAGCTACCGCATCTTCCAACATTTCACGATTCATCACGTTCACGTTGAGGTGCTGACCGCCTTCATGGCCTGGTTTGTGAGCAAAGTAACCATCCATCAAGGCTGCCAAGTTACCGCGGCGAGCACCATCATCTTTACCCAGTGCGTTAGGCACGATTGAGAAGGTGTAAGAGATACCATCTTGAGCGTGAGCAAACGGCAGTTTAGCGACTGATGTCAAAGATGCAACTGCACCTTTCTCATCACGACCGTGCATTGGGTTTGCACCTGGTGCAAATGGTGCGCCTGCACGACGACCGTCTGGAGTGTTACCCGTCTTCTTACCATACACAACGTTAGAGGTGATGGTCAGGATTGACTGAGTTGGAATGGCGTTACGATACATTTTCTTATCGCGGATCTTGGCCATAAAGCGTTCAACCAAATCACAAGCGATTTCGTCAACACGTGCATCGTTGTTACCAAATTTTGGATAGTCGCCTTCGATTTCGAAGTCTACTGCGATACCGTCTTCATCACGCACAGGTTTCACTTTGGCGTACTTGATGGCAGACAGTGAGTCAGCTGCGATAGACAGACCGGCAATACCACACGCCATAGTACGGCGTACATCACGGTCATGCAGTGCCATCAGTGCAGCTTCGTAGCTGTACTTGTCATGCATGTAGTGAATCACGTTCAGTGCGGTGACGTATTGGTCAGCCAACCAGCCCATCATAGTGTCTAAGCGTGAGATGACTTCATCGTAGTCCAACACTTCAGAAGTGATTGCGCCCAGTTTAGGACCAACCTGCTTCTTCATTTTTTCGTCAACACCGCCGTTGATTGTATACAGCAGAGTTTTCGCCAAGTTGGCACGAGCGCCGAAGAACTGCATTTGCTTACCAATAATCATTGGGCTCACGCAGCAAGCGATACCATAGTCGTCTGATTCGAAATCAGGACGCATCAAGTCATCGTTTTCGTACTGGATTGAACTAGTGTCGATAGACACTTTAGCGCAGTACTTTTTAAAGCCTTCTGGCAATGCTTCTGACCACAGTACAGTGATGTTTGGCTCTGGGCTTGGGCCCATGTTGTACAGAGTGTGCAGGAAGCGGAAGCTGTTTTTAGTTACCAGCGTACGGCCATCTAAGCCCATACCACCGATAGATTCAGTTGCCCAGATTGGATCGCCAGAGAACAGCTCATCGTACTCAGGAGTACGCAGGAAACGCACCATACGCAGTTTCATGACGAAATGGTCAATCATCTCTTGCGCTTGTTCTTCAGTGATTACGCCGTTTTTCAGGTCGCGTTCGATGTAAGCATCCAAGAAAGAAGAGGTGCGGCCTAAAGACATTGCAGCGCCGTTTTGGCTCTTAACTGCAGCGAGGTAACCGAAGTAAGTCCATTGAATGGCTTCTTTCGCGTTAGTTGCTGGGCCAGAGATGTCTAAACCATATTTAGCTGCCATGGTTTTCATCTGACCTAATGCACGATGCTGCTCAGCAATTTCTTCACGTAATTGGATAACGTTTTGCAGATCTTCACCTGCTTCCAATTGCGCTTGCAGTGAACCGAATTGCGCATATTTATCTTTCATCAGATAGTCGATACCGTACAGCGCGATACGACGGTAATCACCGATGATACGACCACGGCCATAGGCATCTGGCAAACCAGTCAAAACACCAGACTTACGGCAGGCCAGAATTTCTGGGGTATAAACATCAAATACACCTGCGTTGTGAGTTTTACGCAGATCAGAGTAGATGTAGCTCAGTTGTGGGTCTAATTGACGGTCGTATGCTTTGCATGAACCTTCAATCATACGAATACCACCGTTAGGCAACAGTGCACGCTTCAGTGGTGCTTCAGTTTGCAAACCAACGATAGTTTCTAAATCTTTTTCAATGTAGCCAGCGTCATGAGAATCGATGGTAGATACTTTATCTGTATCAAAGTCGACAGGCGCGTGAGTGCTGTTTTCCAGCTTGATGCCTTCCATCACTTTGTCCCACAAAGTAATGGTCGCTGCGGTAGGACCTGCTAAGAATGCTTCGTCACCCTCGTAAGGAGTGTAGTTATTCTGGATAAAGTCACGAACGTTTACTTCGGATTTCCAGTCACCAGGAACAAACCCTTCCCATGCCTTTTGGAACAGATCAGTTGTTTCGGTCATCTTACTTCACCTTTTCGTTGATAAAGTGGGCGGGATTATGGGCCTGTCTGATTCCACGGGCCGTTAACCCCTTTATTTAGCAGAAACCCCGGTACTATGGATTAATGTGACCAGGATATTATTGCCGTTCAATCTGCATAATTCTGATTGTATGCCTCGGTAAACACTTCAATCAGAATTGGTAAGACCAATTGTCCATAAAGATATTAACACAATCTTTTTTCGTACCACACTGAATAACGCCCAATAAGTACTACTTAATGTTGAATTTGTTACTGGGGTAGCAATTTTTGCGCAATTAAGAGCTTGGTCTACCCAAAATGTCGCGTATTTTGGGTCTCTTTATGTAGTTAAATTACTAGATTTTTCAGGGGTGATTACTATTTAGTCTAGTGTAATTCACTGTCTTTTAGCTTTGCTAGTAGTGATACTCACGCAAGAAAATGTTGAAATTTTATCCAAAAAGATGATTTTGCGAGCGATTAGGCCAACTTACATTGGTTCACCCAACTGGTCGTATGAGTTAGCTTTATCGCTATGTTAGGGGCTATTGCTGACCAGAACTGTGATATTAGTTTTGTATTGGCTAATATTACCCTTGGTCAAGAAAATCGGCATCGTTGACCGGAATTTCGATTGGTTTTGACTTTTTTAATAGGTTTTTAAATTGTCACAACTGGAATATTCATACAATTTTTAGCGGTATTAAATTTGTACGTAAATTGTGTGCGCTTTGTTCACTAGCAAAAATGTTGCGTTAAGTGGGATCTGGCTAACATCTTTTATTTGTAAAATTGATTTTCAAACTCTGTCAGCGCCAAATATAGCGCTGACGGTGATGTAGTTTTGCAATTTCTGTATGTAAATCAGATGTTTCAATTATGTTGCAGTACAAATGTAGTTTTAGTGAATATATGCCGGTAGTGCAGAAGAGCTCTTGAACACTGTACGGATGTCTCAGTTACCGGCTGACGCTCTGAAGAGGTAATGAAAATGAAGCAGTTCTCTGAACATTTGCAAAACGTCATCCACAGTGGTGAAGGCAAAGTTAATAAAAATTCTTTGCATCGAATTGCACAATCTATGTACGCCGGCTTTTTTATCGGCTTAGCGTTTGTTTTTTATGTCACAGTAACCACAGGTACAAAAGAAGCACATTGGGGTGTCATCCATCTGTTAGGCGGCACAGTGTTTAGTCTGGGGCTTATTCTGGTTGTATTGTTTGGTATGGAGTTATTTACCAGTACTGTGCTATCAGCAGTAGCCTGTGTCCAGGGCCGAGTGAGTGTGTCGCGCACTTTGATTTGCTGGGCAGAAGTCTACTTTGGTAATGCCATTGGTGCGTTGATACTGGTTGGATTGGTATCTGGTGCTGGGCTTAATTTAGTGGCGGGCGGTGAGTGGGGTATCAATGTTATTGGTATTGCGCTGCATAAACTGCACCACACCTGGAGCCAAGCGTTTTTCCTCGGCATGCTATGTAACATCATGGTGTGTTTGGGGGTATGGTTGGCGTATATGGCTAAGCAGCCAGGCACTAAGGCGTTGTTGATGATTATGCCAGTGGCCTTGTTTGTTGCTACTGGCTTTGAGCACAGTATCGCCAACATGTTTATGTTGCCACTTGGTTTGGTTTTTAAAGACGTGATACCGGCAGACGTGTTGTTGGCTCACGGTTACACGGCTGAAACCTTAGAAGCGTTGAACATCGGCCACGTGATTTCCGCCAACTTGATTCCTGTGACCTTGGGGAATATCGTCGGTGGTGCCTTCTTTGTTGGCTTAGGGTTATTGGGCACCGAGAAATTATCTGGTGCGCAGGATGCTATGGCAGCGCCAAAGCAAGATGCTGAAGACGTCCATCAAGCGTTTTCTGCGTCCGCCGAATAATGCTCTAATCGCCTTCAATATAAATGCCGCTCACTTTGTGGGTGGCATTTTTTATGGGCGTGGTTTTATCCTGATCACCCAGTCTGTTAATAAAAAGACGTTCAAAGCCGCATGGTGCTCATCGGTGTACTTAGGGGATTGGCGGCGTCTTTATTCGAGCTTGATTTATCGCAGGATGATGTGTCGAACAGCTACGCAGATGAAGCACTCTGTATCGCGTAACGACACCAGCAAAGTCAGCGGAGAACTGGCTCAAGGTGAGTGAGTGTCGTAGTCGTATTTGGCGGCTAAAACAGAAAATCCGATGAACAAACGTCATCGGATTTTTGTTTTACAGCGCTGCAGTAATGCTCAGCTTATTTAGGCCAGTGAGTATGTGCCGCTTTAGCGCGTTGTAGCTTCTCGTAAGCTTGCAGTAACGACTGATGCTTCGCGAAGCCTAAAATGCCATGCGTCAGATGCAAATCGTAGCCATAGGCTTGTTGGTTGATATGCGTTAGCGCCGCTTCAAGATGCGCTGTGGTATACATGCGCTTGAATTGAGGAAGATACTGTTCAAGTTCCAATCCCTGTTCCTGCAGTTGGAGTACAGCCAAAACAGCATGATAGAAGCGTAAGCGTGGTTGCCGATCAGCGGTAATGCCATATGCGTTGAAATCTACTGTCCACTGCGCCCAATCTAACGCATCTTCCAGCTCGCCCATGGCCAAGGCCAACAAACAACGCAGTTCACCGATGCGCAACGTCGCCCATGGGCTAGTGGCATCTACCGCAATGCCAAGCAGTTGGTCCAGCGGTTGGAATTCATCAACGTTCAATGCGTCGATTTCAGCCAGGATCTCTTCTGCCAATTCAGCGTTCGCTTGGTTGCTGAGCCATTGATCTAGCATACGGCGCAAAGCAGTACCACGGTTGTTATTGGCAAAATGCAGATCATCCGCTGGATAGATTTCTGAGTAACCCGGTACCAATACGCGGCAAGCGTAAGTTTCTAAATGCTCATAATCCGCAATGTAAACATCAGCGCCTAACTCACGGAATTTTGCCAGCAGGAAGCTAAATTCCTCTTGCGTTGACCCGGTAAAGTCCCAATCTGCGAATGGGAAGTCACTGTCTTGCTTGAACAGATCCCACGATACCAAACCTGATGAATCGATAAAGTGGGTTTCAATGTTGGTGTGATCGGCCACTTCATCATTGTTGAATGACGGAGTTGGGAAAATATCCAGATCTTTCAGTCCACGACCTTGCAGCAATTCAGTCACGGTACGTTCTAATGCCACACCAAAACGTGGATGCGCGCCGAATGATGCAAAGCAACCGCCATTTTCTGGGTTAAACAGAGTCACACAAATGACCGGGTATTCACCGCCTAGTGACGCATCGAAACAAGTGATTGGGAAACCTTCCGCTTCCAATTTTGCAATCGCTTCAACCACTTTTGGATAGCGCGCCATTACCTCTGCTGGAATTTCTGGCAGCGAAATACATTCGGCAATGATGCGGTTTTTGACGTAACGTTCAAAACACTCAGACAGCGCTTGAGTGCGAGCTTCGGTTTTGGTGTTACCGGCTGACATGCCGTTACTCACGTACAGGTTGCCGATGATGTTCATTGGAATGTAAACCTGCGCGCCGTCAGACTGACGTTCAAATGGCAGGGCACATACGCCGCGCTGTTCATTCGATGACTGCACGTCAATCAGTTGTGACATGGCCACATCTTGCTCTGGATCGTAGTGCGATTTCAGGTAGTCGTCCATCAAACCGGCTGACCAACCGTCAGCAATTGGGAACCACTTTTCATTTGGATAGTGTACAAATTCGCTGTTAGCCACTTGCTCGCCCATGTAGAAGTCAGCGAAGAAATAATTACACGCCAAACGCTCAAAGTATTCGCCCAACGCACTTGCTAATGCGGCATCTTTACTGGCGCCTTTACCGTTGGTGAAGCAAGCTCCGCAGGCTTTATCGCGAATGTGCACTGACCAAACATTGGGTACTGGGTTCAGCCATGAGGCCTCTTCAATATCAAATCCTAAGTTCACCAAACGTTGTTGCATGGTGTTGATGGACACTTCGAGGGCTTCATCTTTGCCCGGAATAAATGTACGGCTCATGAGGTTCCAAATTGTTAACTGGATCAAATTTTGCGGCATGTTACCACATTTACTGACGGCGATTCTCTAACGTTTTGGACTGAGTTATGGCGATTTACCTTCGTGCTTAAGCTACGCCGACAAATAGGTTTTTTATCCAGTGCAACTGTTGCTAGAATGGCTGCCGGTTAAATTTCTTATTGCCTAAAGTAACAGGATAAAAACATTGGAATTTTTATACGAATACGGGCTGTTTCTTGCCAAAGCCGTAACGCTGGTTGTGGCGATTGCGGTGGTCGTTGCGATCGTGGTGAGCTCGGCGGTGAAACCCAAAGCTGAAAAAGGTGAGTTACATTTGTCAGATCTGTCTGATGAATTGTCATCTCTGAAACATCATTTAAATGCTGAATTGCTCGATAAAAAGGCGTTTAAACAGTATGAAAAGCAGCAAAAAGCTGCTGAAAAAGCCAAGGCAAAAGAGACCGATGATAATGTCTCACGAGTGTTCGTGATGGATTTTAAAGGCGGTATAGAAGCGGCCGAAGTGGCGTCGCTGCGTCGAGAGATCAGTGCCGTTTTGGCGGTTGCCAATAGCCATGACGAAGTGGTCGTTAATGTAGAGAGTGGCGGTGGTATGGTGCATGGTTACGGTTTGGCCGCGAGCCAACTGGAACGCTTTCGTGCTGCCAATATTCCATTGACGGTTTGCGTCGATAAAGTGGCCGCCAGCGGTGGTTATATGATGGCTTGTGTCGCCAATAAAATCGTAGCTGCACCATTCGCCATTATTGGCTCGATCGGGGTCGTTGCCCAGTTGCCTAACTTTAATCGCTTACTGCGTAAACACGACATCGATTACGAACAGCACACTGCTGGTGAGTTCAAACGAACCATTACCATGTTTGGTGAAAACACCGAAGAAGGACGTGAAAAGTTTCGTGAAGAGTTGGAAGAAACGCACCACTTGTTTAAAGACTTTGTGGGGCGCTACCGACCAGAGCTGGCGATTGATAAGGTGGCAACCGGCGAGCATTGGTATGGTCAGCAAGCGCTAGATTTAGGCTTGATCGACCAAATTGGCACCAGCGATGATCTGTTGATGTCACTTGCTAATGAACGGCAGGTGTTTAAAGTGCAGTATCAGATTAAGAAAAAATTGGCCGATAAAATCGGTCATGGCGCTTCAGTATTATTGCATGCATGTATCGATACGCTAACTTCACGTAATCGTGCGGTTTAATCGTCAATATTGAGAAAGGCCAGCAACAGCTGGCCTTTTTTATGCTTCAGCAGGTTAAATTAAATAGCTGATATGTTGGTAGAAACCCACTGTCATTACCTGCTTTTTCGGATCTAGACCAATCGATTTAGCAAAGTCTTTTAGTGCTGCTTCAACGTGATTCATATAGCGGCAATAGCCAGGTTCTGCGTAGTCCTGAGTGGTGGCGACAAGAATAAAGTCGACAGCTTCTACATGGCGTTTTCCACCGTCCCAATAGCGCTGATATTCAGCTTCATTATCGTTCGGATTAAAGCCGATATGTTGAGTTTCAGCGGTTTGTCCTTTGAGTTCAAACTTACTGTTACGGACTAATGGCGTAAGGCCATTAGCCACCATTGCTGCATGGGTTAGATGACGTTGATTAATGGCGCTGAGAAAGTGATCTTCTAGGTAGCGATATAGGGCTTGATCATCTTGTCCGTGCAGCATAAGTTGCTGTTTCAATTGGCGTGATAGTGGTAATGTCACTTTCACATGGGCAGTCGAGGTATAGTTTGCTGGCAACTCGCAACCACGTGATTTATAGCGCTTATAAATATTACGCAACTTGTAGCCATAAGTCTCGGTGCTGCGTTTAGCCGCAGCAAACAGGTCGTATGACATCTGTTGGTGGTCACGTACTTTAAATGGTTGAGATTGAGCTGGCAGTTGTGTGCTGAGTTTGTCTATTACCATGCGGACATTTTTGTGGAAAGACGCGGCATTGGCTCGAATGTCGTTACCTGTCGCAAGAAACAGAAAACGCAACTTACGCGCGCGATAGTCAGCCTGATAAAACAAATTTTGGGCTTCGTGATGTTCGGGGTCGTAGAAAAACAAAATTTGCTCTGCAGTTTGCAGACAATAGGCTTCAGTGTGATAACGCACAATGGGCAGCTTATCGTTGGCGATCACGTGGACATTGAACAAATGATGAACTTCGGTCAGCTTAAAGAACTGCTCGGCAATTTGCTGATAACACTGCTCAACATCTTGATAGTGCACTAAGAGTTCGTCGGTTAATTTGAGCTCGGCGCTGATATACTGGTTCGTACGTGTGGTCAGTGGCACATACAATTTTGACTGTGACATACTCTTTCCTGAGAATGATGGTGAAAGTTTGTGCACATTTTAGTCTTGTCGTTTATTCGGATATATAGATTAAGTCACGCTTTTTGCGCGATATTTTCTCATGCAAATCGGCATTTTTACTCAATTTTTCTCATATAGGGTGGTGGTGTGGTTGTCTGTGAAACCGAACGTTTGATTTTACGAGAATTTGAAGACGCTGACGCTGCGAGTCTGTTTGAGCTGAACCGTGATCCTCGCATTCTCAATTTTATTCCCGGCGCGCCAAGCAATAGTTTGCAGGATGCAAAGCGGGTGCTTCGAGACGTTATTTACGAAGATTATCGTCAGTTCGGCTTTGGACGTTGGGCCGTGGAGTTAAAGACTAATGGTCAGGTGATCGGGTTTTGCGGGCCCAAATATTTAGCTTCATTTAATAAAGTGGAGTTAGGCTATCGATACTTTCCAGAGTATTGGCAGCGTGGCTTTGGTTACGAAGCGGCAAATGCGACGTTAGAACATTTACTGAAAAAGGGCGAAATCAAAGACGTAATCGCTTTGATTATGCCCGGCAACATCGGCTCTGAGCGCCTCGCCCACAAATTACAGATGAAACTGATGGGCATGGGTGAACTCATGGGGCAATCAATGCATATATTCCACAAGTGGTTATGAGTTGTTTACCTCGTCTAAGGCATGTTTGATAAAGGGCAACATAAACGCGGTAATTTTAGGCTGTGCGACAGTATTGGGATGAATGCCGTCACGTTGCATTAATTCTGGATGAGGGGCGATTACGGTCATAAAGAAGGGGACAAGCGTAACGCTTTTATCTTCAGCGAGTTGTTGATAGACAGAGGTAAATGCTTTTTCATAGCGGGGGCCATAGTTGGGCGGTACCATGACTTCTGACAACATGACTTTTGCACCAGCCTGTTTGGCTAAGGCTATCATTTTTGTAAGATTGTTTTTCAACTGTTGCGGTGGAAACCCCCTTAACCCATCATTTCCACCAAGTTCAATCAATACGACATCGGGCGATGCAGAGCTTAGTAGTGACGGCAGACGACGTAAGCCGCCACCAGACGTTTCGCCACTGACCGACGCATTAATCAGCGTGTGTTGTGGTAAAGCGTTACGTAGCCCTTCAACCCAACCGTCTTTTTCATTTACGCCATAGCTGGCGCCTAGACTGTCTCCGACTATGAGTAAAGTGGCAGCTTGCGCAGGCGCCGTCAGCAGAATAACTAACAGTGGTAACAGCGCCACAGGACGACAACATAAGGAAGCGAACTTGAACAACAGTGCCATAAAAGTTTCCCATTTGGTGAAAACAGTAACGACTCAAGAAGGTGAGCTGACTATCCTGAAAGGCATCAATATGGAAGTCAAGTCTGGTGAAAGTGTGGCGATATTGGGGCCTTCCGGTTCCGGGAAATCAACGTTACTTGGTTTATTAGCAGCATTGGACTCTCCAACGGAAGGTGAGATTAGTCTTGACGGCGTTTCGCTGGTTGGCCTCGACGAAGAGCAAAAGGCCGCGTTGCGGAAGCAAAAAATCAGTTTTATTTTTCAGTCATTTATGTTGGTTGATACCCTGACAGCGCTTGAGAACGTCATGTTGCCTGCAGAGCTGTCGGGTATCAAAGATGCGCGAGCTAAAGCGACGCAAATGCTACAAAGGGTAGGGCTGGAGCATCGTCTCGGTCATCTACCCAAGCAACTTTCTGGTGGAGAGCAACAGCGGGTCGCCATCGCTAGGGCATTTATCTGTGAACCCAAAGTACTATTTGCTGATGAACCCACAGGTAATTTGGATAAGCACAATGCTGATCGTGTAGCGGATATGTTGTTTGCCATGAATCGGGAAAGCTCGACCACATTGGTGTTAGTGACGCATGATTTGACCTTGGCAAAGCGGTGTCGGCGCCAGCTTGAAATGCAAGATGGTAAGTTGTTTGAAATTGCAACGGAGCAGGAGGCGGGCTAATGGAATGGCAGTTAGCTTGGCGGCTTTTTAACCGTGAACTCAAGCAAGGACAGTTAGTGCTGATTATTTTAGCACTGATGTTAGCCGTGTTATCAGTCACCGGGCTCGCGCGCGTGAGCGAACGACTGCAGGTCGCGATTAATGGTCAAGCGTCAAAATTTATCGCTGCTGACCGAATTATTAACTCACCGCAACCGTTAGATGAAGCCATTCTGGCAGAGAGCGAGGAACTTGGTTTATCACTGTCGCGGAGTTTGCAATTTAACTCTATGGTCTATGCGGGCGATGCGTTTCAACTGGTGACGGTGCGTGCTGTTGATGATAACTACCCGCTTAAAGGGACTGTCGAGTTGTCTGCTCCACAGCCCAATAAAACGCCTTTACATCATCAGCTCTGGTATGAAAGTCGGCTGGCAGGATTGCTGAATCATCCGCCGTCGGTTGAGTTGGGCAATAGCCAGTTAGCCATGTCTGCAGAAATTTTACGGCTACCGGATGGTGGTTTTAATCTTTTTGCCTCGTCGCCCGTGGTACTGATGCGTCTAGATGATGTGCCTGCGACTGGCGTGGTTCAGCCCGGAAGCCGGGTGACTTATCTGTATCAATTCGCCGGGGACTCCAGTGCGCTCGAAGCGTTTGAGGAATATGCCAAACCTAAACTGACCAGCTCGCAACGCTGGGTTGATATTCAATCCGGAAATTCGCCAGTCGCTTCGGCTGTTAAAAGGGCTGAGCGTTTTTTACTGCTGGCGAGTTTACTTGGGATTGCGCTTGCCTGTGCGGCTATCGGCATTGCGGCACAGCGATATTGTCAGCGTCATTATGATGTTGTTGCCATGCTTAAAACCTTTGGTGCTTCTGCTAAGCAAATTCGCTGGTTATTTGGCATGCACTTACTGTTAGTTACCTGCGTTGGCGTCGTGCTAGGGCTTTTCGGCGGCTTTTTGCTTGATATGGCAATAACGCCTGCTCTACCCGCAGAAATTGCAGCATACGATGCGCCAATCTGGCGTCCGGTGTTGTTAGGTATCGCTACCGGATTCATTAGTGCTTTGATGTTTTCTGCATTTCCGCTATTGAAACTGCTGTCTGTACCGCCATTACGAGTGTTGCAACGCCAATTAGAGTCATCATCGATTAGTAATTGGCTTCATCCGTTACTGAGTTTGTTGGCTATGGCGGTGCTTGGATGGCTCTATTCGCGTTCACTCACTCTGACTTTGACGGTCGTTGCTAGTGTGGTGCTATTAGGACTGTTGTTGGCATTAATGGGTTATCTTCTGGTAAGTGCAGGACGTAGCGTCGGCATGAAAACCTCGAGCCCGGTCGCATTAGCATTAGCTGGATTACGCCGTCGAGCCAGACAAAACTCGGTACAGTTAGTCGGATTTTCCAGTGCATTGGTATTGCTGCTGACTATTTTGGCCTTAAGGCAAGATCTCCTAAATGAATGGCAACAGCAGCTACCTGAGAATGCGCCAAATTACTTTCTGGTAAATATTGCGCCCGAAGAAGTTGCACCGCTCGAAGCATTTATTCAGTCACATCGAATAGAAATGACGGACGTCTATCCGGTCATTCGCGGGCGGTTAAGTGCAATTAATGGTGAGGAAGTGATTACACCTGAACAGCAGAGACAGGGGGAGCGGGGGCGTATCGGTATTTCGCGCGAACTCAATCTCACCTGGCGTGAAACACTGCCACCAAATAATAAAATTATGTCGGGGCACTTTAATGAACGAGCAAACGAGGTGTCGGTGGAGGCGGGTGTCGCAGAGCGATTGGGAATTGGTTTAAGTGATAAGCTCACATTTATTATCGATAACCAAAAAGTTGACGTTGAAGTTGCTAGTATTCGTGCAGTTCAATGGGAAACGTTACAGCCTAACTTCTTTATGATTTTTTCAAAAGAAGCGTTAGCACCGTTTATGTATACCTCCATGGCTAGCTTTCATCTGGAACCTGAGCAAGCGGGAGTAATTCTCGACTTAATCAAACAGTTTCCTACAGTATCTATTATTGATGTTGGGGCAATGATCGTTCAGCTTCGTGGAATTGTTGCTCAGGTATCGTTAGCGTTGACCTTAGTGCTGGTGATGGTCGTCCTTGCGAGTTCTCTGGTAATGATTGCGCAAACCGAAGCTGGCATGGCTAGCCGCCAAAAGGAACTAGCGGTGTTACGCACCTTCGGCGCTTCAGGCAGCTTATTGCGTTGGTCGACAACGTTGGAATTTGCCATTTTAGGGGCCGTATCCGGTGTACTTGCCGTTACGGTGTCTGAGTTTGCGTTGTGGATATTAAAAACGAGAGTGTTTGAATTACAGGTGTCAGCGCATTTTCTATGGTGGTGGTTAGCCCCTCTGAGCGGTGCTATATTAGTCGCCTGTCTAGGTTTATGGCGTTGTGCGGGATTATTAAGAAAATCCTGTGGCGACTTACTGAAATTAGAAGTTTAATTATGGGTAATAATTAGCCGTAGAGGCATTGCCTTGCGGTAAATATATGCCGTAATTTTGACTGTTACATATAAAATAAAAGGGAGCCTGAGCTCCCTTTTTGATATTCTTAATTGGATTTGTCCAATTAGTTCCACCAACCTTTAGCATTAACAACCTCAAGTTGAACTAAGCCTTGTGGCAGTTTAGCTTTTTTACGTTGTGGTTTAGCAATACCCAGCGCTTTTTTGATTGAATTCAGCATAGTGATTCTCCTTAAGCGACTTCGATTGGTTGGAGTTTAATGCCAGGGGCCGCAGCAACTTCAACTGGTTGCAGTTTGATGCCAGGGGCAGCGGCAACTTCAACTGGTTGCAGTTTGATGCCAGGGGCAGCAGCAACTTCAATAGGTTGCAGTTTGATGCCAGGGGCAGCAGCAACTTCAATAGGTTGCAGTTTGATGCCAGGGGCAGCAGCAACTTCAATAGGTTGCAGTTTGATGCCAGGGGCAGCAGCAACTTCAATAGGTTGCAGTTTGATGCCAGGGGCAGCAGCAACTTCAATAGGTTGCAGTTTGATGCCAGGGGCAGCAGCAACTTCAATAGGTTGCAGTTTGATGCCAGGGGCAGCAGCAACTTCAATAGGTTGCAGTTTGATGCCAGGGGCAGCAGCAACTTCAATAGGTTGCAGTTTGATGCCAGGGGCAGCAGCAACTTCAATAGGTTGCAGTTTGATGCCAGGGGCAGCAGCAACTTCAATAGGTTGCAGTTTGATGCCAGGGGCAGCAGCAACTTCAATAGGTTGCAGTTTGATGCCAGGGGCAGCAGCAACTTCAACTGGTTGCAGTTTGATGCCAGGAGCAGCAGCAAAAACACTAAAACAAGCTAACGCAGTAGCGGACAGAACGAATCCTTTAATCATATCTCTATCTCTCTTTTCTATGTTTAGTAAGCGTCTAAGCCGACAGGCTCGTTACACAGGTCAGAGTAGATAAAGCATCTAGCGTGCCAATTTTTAACGTCGTAATTTTGACGATTGACTATTCGGTTCCGTTCCCTAAATTTTTCTCCAGACAATCTCGTTCTAAGTAAGATGTGAAATCATCACGTGATATTGCCTTGCTATATATAAATCCCTGTATTTCCTCGCATTTTAAAGCTCTGAGTATATTGAGTTGTGCAGTTTGCTCCACTCCTTCACCGACAACTGAGAGTCCCATGTTGTGTGCAATTGTGATAATTGAATCGACCATCTTTAGGTCTCTGTCTGATTTATCGATATCGTCAACAAAGGCTTTGTCAATTTTTAGTGTGTGAATAGGAAAACGTTTTAAATAAGATAATGATGAGTAGCCAGTACCGAAATCATCAAGTGCTAAACTAATGCCGAGTTTTGCTAATTGATGCATCACTTTAATAGCTTTCTCTGGCTGCTTAATAACGGTACCTTCGGTAATTTCTAATTCAAGATTGGAAGCAGGGAGCTTAGTTAATTGCAAAATCGTTTCAATACGTGTCTGCAGGTCTGGTAACGCAAACTGACGTGACGAAAGGTTGACGGCGACTCGGCCGTTAAATAATCCTTGTTCACGCCAACCTTGGGCGGCGAAACAGGCTTTTTTAAGCACAACATCGCCAATCTCGACAATTAAACCGGTTTCTTCTGCGAGAGGAATAAACTCCGCCGGGGAAATCAGACCGTGTTTAGGATGATTTAAGCGAACAAGTGCTTCCATTCCCGCAAGTTTGGTCGTCGCTAAACTAATTTTGGGTTGAAAATATACTTCAAATAGATCATCTCGTAATGCTTCACGGATAAGACTTTCAACTTCAAGTTGACGCAGAGCATTACGATTAAGTGATTCAGAATAAAACTGATATCGGTTGCCGCCAGCAGACTTTGCATGATACATGGCAATATCTGCTTTACGTAGCAATGCCTGCTCGTTTTGTTCGTCTTCAGGATACAGCACGATACCAATACTCACACCGACAACTAAAATTTCTTCTGAGAGCTCAAACGGTGCTCTAAATGCTTCAATAATATCATTGGCAATAATTGCGCTAGAGCCTATATCAGGATTGTTATCAATCAAAATAGCAAATTCGTCCCCGCCAAGACGATAGAGGTTGGTGTGCTTGGGCACAACTTTGCGTAGTCTTGTTGCTACATTCTTTAACAGCTCATCACCGATTTGATGACCAAGGGAGTCGTTAATTTTTTTGAAATTATCTAAATCCATCATCATTAACGTATGATGACTATCTTTTTTCACAAGGTTTTCTAACGTCACTTGCAGATTCGATCGATTAGGCAGCCCAGTTAGTAAATCATTGTTGGTTAATCGTCGTAATTCAGCTTCTTGCTTTTTACGGTGAGAAATATCTGAGAAAACACCAACATAATGAGTTAATACGCCTTGTTCGTCGTAAATTGCATCGATAGTCAGTTCCATCAAGAACTCTGTGCTATCGCCACGTATTACTTCGATTTCAGTATTCCATCGGCCTTGTTGCTTAAGTAACAGAACAATCTGTTTATTGTAATCTTCTGAGTATTTTGCAAAGTAGAGTGGCACTCCTACCATTTCATCATGTGTGTAGCGAGTGATATCACAAGCTGCCTCATTTACCTCAACGAAATTGAAGTCTATATCGAGAATGAATACACCTTCTGATATATTTTCAATAGCACGTTCAAACAGCCTGAGCTGTTCCTCGGCAGTTTTAAAACTATTGATATTCTTAATTGTACCGGTCATGCGAAGAGGCTGATCTTTATCATCACGCTCTACGATTTTTGCTCTATCGAGAATCCACAACCAATCGCCATTTTTACTTCTTACACGATATGTTGCTTCGAAATGATCAGTTTCACCAACAAAATGTTTATCTAAGGCCTCTCTTACCCTTAGCTGATCTTGCGGATGAATATTACTTTCTTCTCCATCTTTACCAGAGCGCTGACCATCCATAGGGAATTCAAGGGCCCCCCATATATTGGAGCGGTAGATTTTGCCTGTCTCAATATCCCAGTCCCACATTTCATCACCGCTTCCCCACAGTGAAAGTTTAAGGCGTTCTTCACTCTGAGCTATTTGGCGTTGAATTTGTCTTTTTCTTAAAATGGCTTTAATTAAAAAGATGACAATCAGCGATACTATTAGTGAGTAGATCAATTTGGCTTCAATTGATAGCCACCATGGCGGAGTAATAACTACACCAATTGATTTTATAGCACCAGATTCATCGTTGATCGGGTTAACAGCATAAACTTGGAATTCATATTTTCCTGGAGAAAGATTAGTGTAGGTAGCACTTTGATTTTTGTTGCTTGCAATCCATTCGGAAGATAGTCCTGCTAATCGGTATTTATATTCAGGTTCAAAAGAACTGCTCGAAGGACTATTAAACTTAAGTGTAAATGGGTAATCAGTATATTTCAATGTTATTTCATTTGCTATTGAAGCTGCTTCTGGAAGTTTCACCGTCCCGGGCTTTAGTGGGATGTTAAATACAAGTATAGAGTCTATATTAGTTTCGATTTTTTTTGTTTCGGTTATTGTTTTTATTAAATCTTTAGGCTCAAATATACTTAATCCCTCACTTCCTCCAAGTAAGATATATTTTCCATTATTGGCTGCGCTTTGGCTGTTGTATTCGTACTGAGCACCCATTAACGAATTTATAATATATGTTTTTTCGTTATTAAATAGTTGGACTTCATTAATTGAACTAGCTACTACTATATCATTTATCTTTGTTATTGAAAAAACTGATTTTTTACTTCTGCTTATTTTTGATAGGTTGCCATCTTTAAGAGTGAATACACCGTCATTAGTTCCAATATATATTATATCTCCATCTTTTAATATGCAGAATACTATTTTCCCGGAAACTTCGGTGTATGAGTTTTTCAAGGTTGTTTTATCTAATGATAATTCAATCCTTTCCATACCATCTTGGTGAGCAATGTAAATCTCATTATTTTTTTGCGATTCGTATATGTCAAATATTGGATTTTTGTTTGGAATGCTATATATTAATTGGATTCCACTATTGCTGTCGAATTTGTATATTTCACCGTCGGCAGCACCGATTAGTAGGCTATTATTGTAGCTTTTAATTACTGTGGCTGGCTTATCTAAAATTTTTCTGTTCTTTCCATCGAATGTACATTCGAATACGCCGTTTAATGATCCTAAATATATGTGTTCATTATAAATAGTGGCTGATTTTGCTCCTGCGATATTACAGTTCACATCAAGATTTTCTCGGAATTTTTCGTCAAAAACTTTGATATTTGTACTGTTGTCAGCAATAACAAAGTTAAAACTATTATTTTTCAGATCAAGGGTTTTTGATATAGACCAAACAGGACTTTGAAACTTCTCGATAGTTTTTAGAAGGTTTTTTGTTTTCCCCATATACAAAAAACCTTCATTTAGGTTAGAAAGTATTACTCCACTGCGAATTGTTTTTATGTAATGATTTTTACTTATATAAAAATTCTTGGAATTTATTCTTCCTATTTTTATTACTTCATCATTTTTGATTTTATATATGTCAGATTTTTTTATAGAATACAAAGTTCCATTTTTTACATAGATTGCATCCATATTGGTTTTTATAATCTGTTTTTGTTCAATGAACTCAATTTTATCTTTTGATAATGCAACAAGATCGTTGGTTGTACTTACAATATCAATTATATTAGTTCTGATAATATCTTCACCATTCCTATAAAGATTGCCATCAGAATCTAAAGTATATAATACGTTTTTAAAGAAAATTGATGTTTTGAAATTGTCGATATTAATTTCATGATCATTTTCGATGTTTCTATTAAAGGTGTAACTATCAGAAGATATCTTTTGATATTCAGAAAGACTAATGGATTTTGGGTCTAGTGCGGTATTTATAAACTTTTCAATTTTTTTATCAAAGTAAAAAATTGACTCATCTGTCTTAATGTAGATTCTCTTATAATACTTAGAGAAAAATATATTTCGAATAAATGAACTATCTAGCCCCGATCCATCATTCGCATAAAACTGTTTAAACTCCTTACCATCAAACCTATTGAGTCCGTTGAGGGTACCAATCCAGATATAGCCATCGTCGTCCTCAGCCACTGAGGTGACTGTGCTTTGAGAAAGTCCTTCTGATACGCCATAGGTGTCTACGTTAAGTAGGACTGGTGGAGAGAAGTTATCATCTGAATCTTCAACAGATTCAGCTTTGGTGTCGCTTGTAACGGATGGCGTGTCATCGGAAGCTCTGCTTGGGGCAGAAAAGGCCGCTACTGAAATGGAAAGTTGAAGAATGAGAAGCAACCAAAATGTTCTATTCGGCATAATGTTGTCTTTATTTAGTTGATGCCAAGTATCTGAATCATAACTCTTTCAGAAAGTAATGAGTTTGTCAAAATTAAACGATTAATTAACATACGATTCTAGCGAGTTTGCTACTTTTGTCTACGTTTCCGTCGATTGTACGCGGTGCGCTAACATCTCTCGTTATTAGCAACGCATACATTGCATTAAAAATTAAAGTTATCACTGCTTTGTTTAAATGCTCGCAAGTCATCAATTGAAACTCCTGCGGTTAATGCATCTGTTTGTTTGTGTTGTTCGCCAGTACTAAAAATAACCAGTCTATCCGCAGTTTTTGTGCGCATTTTCTTCATCATAAATTTAATGAGATCGGCACGAGTGAGTTGTTTGATTTTAGCGACTACGGTTTCGCGTTGATTAAACTCATAATCTTTGTTGCCAATACTTACCCAGTAGCGTTGGCTGCGAGTTTTCATATTGGCATCATGTTCCATGACTTGATTGATCAATCCTTGCTTGGTTGCTTCCCACTGAGTATTGGTGATTTGCATTACCGCATAGTTAAAATCGGCGATAAATTGGTCAATGATTTCTAATAGTTTTAGCGGGCCAGCAACGGGTGATTGGACGTAGAAGATAATGCCTGGGTGGCGATTCAGCGGTAAGTAACCGGTTCCCAGCATATATCCCAGTTGTTTTTCAGTACGTAGTTCGTGGAAAAACGACGAAGACATGGTGTGGTTCAACAAGCTGAAAATTGCCATCTGCTCTGGACAAGCGTGTTCAGACTGATAATAAACGATAATAGCACTATCTTGATGAGCAATATTAAGTTCACGCAACAGCGTCCCTTTATTGCGGATATCGACTAACTCGCGTGCCGATTCGTCAGTAGGTTTGGATACTAGCGACAGAATATGGCGCATTTTTTTAGACAGTGTTTTGGCTTCCGAGGTGAGCCAGTCACCGTACACTAAGCCTTCTAGGTAAATCTTGTCGAAAAACGCAGCGACATGTTCACACAGGTCTTCCAGTGTACATTCTTCCAATAGTTCAGCCATTTTGTGAGGCTCAAAACTACGCTGCTGCAATGTCACCGTTAAGCTCGTAAAAAGTTGTGAAATCGGCTTGGCTTGTTGGTGGTTGTACCAACTCCGCAGCAACTGCAACTTGATATTGTGAAAACGCTGTTCGGTAAACATGCAGCCTTTAGCATTTTCTATTAATACATCCAGCAACTTTTCCTGCTGACCAGTGTAGCCAGCTAAATGCAAGGTTATCCCCCCCTGATGGGGATAGATGTTATAGCTTAATCCTGCGACCTCCGCAGGATAGGTATACTCTGCCAGATGGTCTAGTAATAACTCCACGTATAATCGCGTTAACGCAGCGTGGCGCGCCGTTTTGCTGGCTTCGTCAGAGTCAAGTGACAGATAGATATGGCCTTTAGGCACATTAAATTCGTCGTCTTTTTTATGCCAGATACGATAGCCCGCAGCTTCAGCGACAATGATCGGACAAGCGGATACGTCGGCTTCCTGTCGAGCATTGCTGTCTTCTACGATAAACGGATTGGGCGCCGGTAAGCTTAAACCATCGGGAATTTTAGGAGAGCGCCAAACCGCTAATTGGGCTGCGGATATTTCATTAATGGCGTAAGGTGTGTGATACCAGTCTGCTTGTTTGTCCGCTGGCAATTCAGTTGCGACTAACTGCAGGCGCATATTGTCAGGTGTCATCAGCGACAGCATCTGTTCTGCGAGTGTTTTATTAAAGCCATTCATCACGTAATCGCCCCAAATTGCGTCTTGAGGTGAAAAGTGATGCAAGTTCATACTGAGATGGCTGGCTAAATCCATCGGCTTACTTTGCTCTTGATAGCGGAACGCCAACTTAAGCAGATTGGCTCTTTCATCATAGCGCCAAGCTTCCAGCCCATGTGTCGCTATTAATTTGATAAAAGCGAAGCAAGCCGAAATCACTTCCTGATAGTGTTGTAAGCCTTTTTCCGTCAGCTGTACGCTGATGTTGTATTCTTTAAAATTATATCCTTGAATACCACCACCGGCGGATAAATTAACCGCATAACCGCGATTTTTAAGCCAAGAAAGTAGGCTGCCTTCTGCTTCATTACCTAGTAGATGACTGATAAAGGTCAGCGGCTTTTGATGGTATTGCTCATGGATACTTGGAATACTAAAACTCAGTGTGAGACGTTTTTGCTCTTTCAGCGGCACGATAGTGATTAACTTGCTTAACTGGTGAGCTGTAAATAACGGAGTCTCAGGGTAGGGTTTGGTTAGCTGCTGATTTTTTACCAGAGCGAAATGTTTGTGCGCCAGTATTTCCAGTTCGTCGAGTGAGCAGGGGGCTACCAAGCACAAGCTCATCAGATTAGCGCTGTAATTCTGCTGATAGAACTGCAGTAACTCTTCTCTAAGCTGTGCAGGCTCTCCTGCAAGTGTCTCAAGATTACCTACGGAGAATTTTGAGAAGGGATGCTGAGGATTTACCGTTTCTTTAAGTACCTGATAGACCCTGCGAATATCATCCTTTTGCTTAAGTCGAAATTCGGACTCGATGGCATGTCGTTCGCGGTCTACTAGTTCCTGATTAAATAATGGTGCAATAAAAAATTGGCTAAAGCGATCAACGGCTTCGTTAAACACTTCGGCATTGATAGCAAAGAAAAAATTGGTGTGTTCGGTACCTGTCCAGGCGTTATTGTTGCCGCCGTGGTGGTTAATGAATTCCAGAAAACTACCGGCGTCAGGATATTTCTCTGTACCGAGAAACAACATATGTTCCAAGAAATGCGCCATGCCTGGTCGAGTAACAGGATCGTCAAAATGACCGACATTTACCGCTACCGATGCAGCTGCCTGTGAGGCTTCCATGTCGCTCACCAGAATCGTTTTCATACCATTAGACAGCGTGAGAAAACGGTATTCGCGCGTGTCATTAGGGCTCGTGATGATGTCGCTTTTTGGCAGCAAAAGTAGGATCTCTTTAAAGACTAATGCCTATATATTGGAGCCGAATCAGCTGTTTGGCAAATTTACTCCTCAATCTGCGACACAGGAAGGTAAAGGGGAGTTGTTCCTGCAAAAGAAAAGACTACAATAGTGGGTCATAATAAAAAGTAGATCATCATGAGTGAGTGATGTATGCAGTTATTTCTGATGCGGCACGGGGAAGCGGAACACCATGCGCGAAGCGATAGGGAACGATCGCTAACAGAGTCGGGAACATACAATTCCGGCATGATGAGCGAATGGTTAAAAAACAGTGTAGCGGAATTTGATCTCGTATTGGTCAGTCCCTATTTGCGTGCGATGCAAACGTGGAAAGAAGTGTCATCTCATTTCCCGGTACCGCACAAGGTGAAAGTATTAGATGAATTAGTGCCAGCTGCGGATCCGGATATGGCTTCTCGTTTGGTACTGGCGTACGCCGAGCAATTCAAGGCACAGAATGTGTTAGTGGTTTCTCATATGCCCTTGTTGGGATATATGGTGAGTGAATTTGTCCCAGGAATGGAACCACCTTTATTTGCTACCTCAGCGGTGGCCTTGGTGGATTTGATGGGTAAACACGCCTCCTTGATGTGGCAACAGTCGCCCCATAGCATTGCTTGATGTGATATGAAAATAAAAAAGCACCGAAGGGTGCTTTTTTAATGGCTATGGAATGTACACTGGGCAGTTAGCGTTTTTGTGTTGGCTCAGCCACATCGACCAAAACTAACAAGGCTGCGTCGCCACCCCATTCTTTATTGGCTTTGTGAAAGGCTTTAACGTCAGGGTGCTGCGCCAACCAAATAGGTAATTGCTGCTTGAGAATACCCGTGCCATGACCGTGCATAATGCAGCAACAAGGGCTGTTCTGTCGTACACACGCCTGAATAAGTGCAGAGATTTCACGCTTCGCTTCTGTTTGGCGCATGCCATGTAGGTCGAGTAGATACTCGGGCACATAGTCACCACGACGCAAGCGTTTTACTTCGACCGGATCAACATCTTCTCGATTCCAGCGCATTGGGCCTTCGCTAGGCAATAGCGGCTGATAAATGTCAGAAAACACCACTTCAGCGGTTTGGCGATGACTGTTTTCAATTATCTGTTTGCGGGATTTTACAGGCGGCCGAAAATGCAGCTTGTCCTGCGCTAACGGCTTGACTCCCTGCAACAATTTTTCAAATTCGGCGGCGCCGTTATCGTCAAATTCTTTGTTCATGGCGGCATTTTATTGAATTCTGTTCCTTCTGAACAGAGTTCAGTTACAATGGGCCGGATATGAACGTACTGGAGTGGTCTTTTGGACAAGATTTTTGTTGATGAAGCAGTCACAGAGCTGCGAACCGTTGCAGATATGCTGCGCTGGGCGGTAAGCCGATTTAACGACGCAGGTATCTATTATGGACATGGTACTGACAATGCGTGGGATGAAGCGATTTCATTGGTGTTTCATTCGTTACATTTGCCAGAAGAAATTGGCCCACAGGTATTGCACGCCAACCTCACCAGTAGCGAAAAACACAAAATTGTTGAACTCATCATTCGTCGCGTCCGCGAGCGTATACCGGTACCGTATTTAACCCATCGTGCAAATTTTGCCGGATTAGAGTTTTATGTTGATGAACGGGTGTTAGTGCCGCGTTCGCCGATTGCCGAAATGATTGAAAATCAATTCAGTCCATGGCTTTATAACAAGCCAGTCAATCGAGTGCTGGATTTATGTACCGGTAGTGCTTGTATCGCTATCGCCTGTGCCTATGCTTTTGAAGATGCTGAAGTGGATGCGCTGGATATCAGTGAAGATGCGTTAGAAGTGGCACAAATTAATATTGAAACGCTGGGTGTGATGGATCGCGTTTATCCAATGCAGTCAGACCTGTTTGCCGCATTGCCGAAAGGCCCTCAGTACGATTTGATTGTGTCCAATCCTCCCTACGTGGACGCAGAAGATATCGCGGATATGCCGGAAGAATACCATCATGAACCTGAGGTCGGGCTCGCGTCTGGGTTTGATGGTTTGGATTTGACCAAACGTATTTTGGCAAATGCTGCTGACTATCTCACTGACACTGGGATGTTGGTGGTAGAGGTCGGAAACTCCATGGTGCATTTGATGGAACAGTTTCCTGATGTGCCGTTTACATGGGTTTCGTTTGAGCGCGGTGGCGATGGCGTATTTGTGCTGACACGCGACCAATTAGTCGAACATCAAGCGTTGTTCGCACAATATCGTAACAACGATTAAGTAAAGAGAAATCAATAACAACACAATAAAATGAAGGGGTGGGATCACTAGATGTCGGGAAACAGCATAGGTCAGAATTTTGTCGTAACTACCTTTGGAGAAAGCCATGGTGTGGCGTTAGGTTGCATCATCGACGGATGTCCTCCAGGACTTGAGTTGACCGAAGCTGATATGCAGCATGATCTGGACCGACGTCGTCCAGGCAGTTCGCGTCATACCACTGCTCGACGTGAGCCGGATGCAGTGCAAATTCTCTCTGGCGTGTTTGAAGGGAAAACAACAGGCACTTCTATCGGTTTGTTGATCCACAATACTGATCAGCGCAGCCAAGATTATTCCAACATCAAAGATCAATTCCGCCCCGGCCATGCCGATTATACCTACCAGCAAAAATATGGTTTGCGCGACTATCGTGGTGGTGGCCGTTCTTCCGCGCGCGAGACCGCAATGCGTGTTGCCGCAGGCGCTGTGGCTAAAAAGTACCTTAAACAACATTTCGGTATCGAAATTCGTGGATATCTGTCGCAACTTGGCCCTATCTGTGCTGAGACGATTGATTTTGACCAAGTGGAGAAAAATGACTTTTTCTTCCCGGACGCGAGTAAAGTTGAAGCGCTTGATAGCTACATGCGCGATCTGAAGAAAGAGCATGATTCCGTAGGCGCCAAAGTGTCGGTGGTGGCAACTAATGTTCCTGTCGGACTCGGCGAGCCAGTGTTCGATCGCCTTGATGCTGATATCGCACATGCTCTGATGGGCATTAATGCGGTAAAAGGGGTTGAAGTTGGTGATGGCTTTGCCGTTGTTACCCAAAAAGGTTCAGAACATCGAGATTTGATGTCTCCCGCGGGGTTTGCTTCTAATCACGCTGGCGGTGTATTGGGCGGAATTTCGTCCGGACAACCTATCGTGGCACACATGGCGTTAAAGCCGACTTCTAGCATTAGC
Source organism: Shewanella mangrovi (assembly GCF_000753795.1). Classification (GTDB taxonomy): domain Bacteria; phylum Pseudomonadota; class Gammaproteobacteria; order Enterobacterales; family Shewanellaceae; genus Shewanella; species Shewanella mangrovi. Next base: position 6,232 of record NZ_JPEO01000003.1, on the reverse strand, counting down.
ATCCCTGGTGAAAGCATGACAGTACAAGGTACGTCGACTGAAGTTGTCACCAAAGGTCGTCATGATCCTTGTGTGGGCATTCGCGCAGTACCGATTGCAGAAGCCATGCTGGCGATTGTGTTGATGGATCATCTTCTGCGCCACCGCGCGCAAAATATCGACGTAAACAGTCCAACTCCAGTATTAGGAATGCGTTAGAAATTTTCACTATGTCCAGTCTATTTTCTGCCGGAGGGCCGCTACGTTGGCTCTCCGGCTGTTATTTTTTCTACTTCGCAATTTTAGGCGCGTTAATTCCTTATCTTGGCTTGTTCTTTGAACATCGTGGATTTGATGCGGCTGAAATTGGTTTTTTGATGGCGATTTTTATGGGCACTCGCATCATTGCTCCCAATCTGTGGGCAATGGTGGCTGACCGGAATGGCTTGCGTGCCGAGTTAGTAAAAATTGGTAGTTTTACCGCTGCAGCCGGGTATCTCAGTTTCTTCTACGATGGCGGTTTTTGGTATCTGGCGGCGAGTCTCACCTTTTATACCTTCTTTTGGAATGCAATTCTGGCACAGGTCGAGGTGCTAACGCTTGATACCTTAGGCCGTAATGCGCATCGCTATGGTTCTGTCCGCAGCTTTGGCAGTGTCGGTTACATCATCTGGGTGGTGATTACTGGCTGGTTGGTGAATCAATGGGGCGCTGAGATGGTACTATGGGTCGGATTGGCGCTATTTGTCGGTTTGTTTGTCTGCTCTCTGCCATTGCCATCGAGTCGTCAAGCAAGAACCGAACACCACACTGTAAGCAAACCGCCATTAGTATTCAATCGCGCAATTGTGCTGTTTTTGCTTTCTGCATTATTGCTGCAAGCCAGTGTTGGCCCGTTTTATGGCTTTTTCGTGCTGTACCTGAAAAAAGTAGGGTATAGCGAAACGCTATCCGGCATTTTTGTGGCGATGGGCGCACTGTCTGAAATCTTTATGTTTATGCTGGTGCCTCGGTTGCTCAAGCGCTTCAATCTGAAAACCTTAATGATGTTCAGTATGGCGATGACGGCGATTCGCTGGTGTCTTGTTGCAACTATGCCTGAACATATTGTGGCACTCATTGCGAGCCAAATTTTGCATGCCTTTACTTTTGGGTTAGTGCACGCCGCCTCGATTCAGTTTGTCCATCGCAACTTTGGTAAAGAGCATGCCAGCAAAGGCCAAGCGTTATATGCCAGTATGAGTTTTGGTTTGGGCGGAGCTATCGGCAACTGGATAAGCGGTCATATATGGGGTGATGGTTCCGGGGCTGCCTATGTGTGGTTATTCTCTGCTGCGTGCGCGGTGGCTGCTATGTTAACGGTATATTTTATCCCGACACCAGCATGCAGAGTGGACCTTGAGGCCACAGCCGATTAATGGAAGGAGTACGTATGACCAGCTTGAATGCTGCTAAATTCCGTTTAGGGCTAATTATCAATCCGTTAGCTGGCTTGGGTGGCAGTGTTGCACTTAAGGGCAGCGATGGCGTTGCAGCTGAAGCCTTAGCTCGCGGTGCTGAGCCCAAAGCGCCTTTGCGTGCGGCACAAGCTTTAACAGCCTTGCAGCCCTTTGCCAATCGAGTACAGATTTTTACCGCAGCGGGCGAGCTTGGCGAGCGTGTGGCCAGTGAACTGGGATTTGACACGCAGGTGTTGTATAGCGCCGATGCTGAGCTGACGACAGCGGCCGATACCCAAGCTGCGGTGCGAGCACTGAGCGCGCAATCCCTCGATCTGTTGTTATTTGTTGGTGGTGACGGCACCGCGCGTGATGTCTATAGCGTTGTGTCTGAAACCCAACCCGTTCTTGGCGTGCCTGCCGGGGTGAAAATTCATTCGGGTGTTTATGCCATAACCCCGCATGCGGCTGGCAGAGTACTACAAATGCTGATTAACGGTGAGCTTGTCAGTTTAATGGATGCTGATGTGATGGACATCGACGAGCAGGCATTTCGTGCTGGGTCGGTTAAAGCGAAGCGTTTTGGTGAAATGTTAGTGCCTGCTGAGCCACGTTATATTCAAGCCGTAAAAATGGGCGGGCGCGAAGTCGACGAATTGGTCTTGGCTGATATCGCGGCAGACGTCATCGACAACATGGAAGATGAGTTGTTTATTATGGGGTCGGGCTCCACAGTTGCGGCGATAATGGACGAGCTTGGCGTCGATAACACGCTGTTGGGCGTTGACCTCGTGCAGCAGCGCCAATTGGTGGCGAGTGATCTTACCGCGCAGCAACTGCTTGCCGCGTGCCAAGCGCAAGCGACGAAGTTGGTGATCACCTTGATTGGTGGACAAGGGCATATTTTAGGCCGGGGAAATCAACAGCTGACTCCGGCGTTGATCCGCCAGATTGGTAAAGACAATATCATTATCGTTGCGACAAAAACTAAGCTCAAAGCGCTTGAAGGTCGGCCGCTAATCGTGGATAGTGGCGACCCTGAATTAGACGCTGAGATGAGCGGCTATTATCGAATTGTGACCGGATACCGGGATTATGTAATGTACCGGGTTGCCAATCCGGATTTATCGGAGTGACACATGTTGGAACATTATGATCAACAACTAGAGGCGTGGATTGGGGAAATTGTCGCTAAGGGCGATGATGATGCCTTATTCGCAAGTGGTTATCTTCAGGGCCATTTCGCAGTAGTGCTGGCGGAGTTGGAAGCCGAAGACGACCATAGCACCGCAGCATTAGCCGAAAAAATGCAGCAATGTTTAAAGCTGGCCGCCAAAGAGTTGGAAGATCACGACTATCGTTTAGTGGCGACTGCATGGCAAGAATTGCAGCAGCGCCTTACGGCTTAATTGCCTTTGAACTGTTTGAAAGCCCTGCAATGCAGGGCTTTTTTGTGTCGGTTTGTTGTCTCTTCTGAACAGCTGATTCAGCAGGTAATTGCTCGACCTTTAAGTAATTTTCGCAGCCACATACGGTTAGGGTTAAGTGCTTGTAACACCTCAATACTCACCGGCATGGGCTGATGAGTGAGTTCACATGCCAATATTTCAGCCGCTAGTGGCCCACTGCAGATGCCACGAGATCCTAATCCTGCCAACAGATAAAGCCCCGATAAAATCGGCGCAGGTTGAGACTGCCATTCCTTAATGCTCTCTGGGGTTGGCCCCAGTCTTTCGGCCTTCGTAAAAATTTCGCTAATGTCAGGCGCTGGTCCCACCATTGGCAGATGATCGCGAGTCACCATTCTGACGCCTACACGGGCCCGCTCGCCCATCTCAATACTCTCCAGCCAATCATGGTGCGCATAACTTAATCTCAGCTTGTCTAAATTGTCTTGCTGTTCTTCGGCTTTCACAGTGCAATCACGTTCGTCTTTGATGTAGGTGGCTCCTAAGCAATGCTGCTGTTGCCAGGCGGGCGTCAGATAGCCTTTAGCACAAAGTACGGTTTTAAGCTGGGCGAGCGTCGGGTTGCTGTCAATTTCTGATACTTGGCCACGGAATGGTGAAATAGGTAAGGCGTTGAATTGAGTCAGCTCAGTGACGCCGGCGCCGTTGGCCAAAACTAGCTGCCGGAAAGGCCCAAAACGTTCTGTAGCGCTAGTTAACCACCACCCGTTGGGCTGCCGCTCAATATGTTGAATATTACAGTTGCCAGTAAAACGACATAGATTTAAAGATTGCGCGCGTGCCAGTGACAACTGAGTGAGTTGTTGCGGACAGACCCAACCAGCGTTGGGATAAAATATCGCATCTTCGTGGATGTCGAGGCCGGCAATTTCAGTGGCAGTCTCCGCCGATATCCATTGCAGCAATTCTGTTGACCACGCTTGTCCATGAGCAATTTTGGCAAGTCGTTTTCGACTGCGTTCATCGAAACCTGTTTGCAACACACCACAAAAATCATGGGCGAGGGTGGGTTCATAGTGAACTAAGTTTTGAATGCGTTGGCGACTAAACTCAAATGCCTGCACAAAAAAGCGATTTTGTACGGATGTTTCAGGCGTTAGTAACGGATATAAGGCGCCTTGGCGATTGCCTGATGCGGCTTCTCCCGGATTGGTGTCAGCACAGAACACCCGTGTTTTATAGCCTTTTTCTGCTAACGAAAGCGCCAGTTGGCTTCCTGCAACGCCAGCGCCAATAATCGCAATGGTCTCGGCTTTGTCTGCAATCTTTTCCACATAAACGGGATAAGCAAGCATGGCTTGCGCTGTGCGTAGTGTGAGTGCCGCTTTCTCCTGATTGATAATGTCAGCGTTAGTTGACGAAACTGACGCGCTGATATGCTCGTTAGTTTGAAATCCTGCTGTCACTAATGCATGTTGTAATGCTGAATTGGCATGCTTTGGTAAGCTTACGTGTGCGCCATTTTGGCTGATGAGTGCCATCTGCCAAGCAAGTTGGTGGGGGATGTCGCTGATGTTGGATTCGCTTAACTCCCATCGTTGCAACGTGGCTTTGGATAACAAGGTATGTTTTAAGCGCTCCGCATTTAATAGCGGATAGATATCAAGGCAAAGACCATTGTTGACGTAGCGCTGACCTATCGCGAAACCGTCGCGGCTCATTTGTAACAGTGCATGCTTAAGTCTCGTCGTGCGGTTATCGGCTGGCAGCGCGTGCAACTGTTGCTTAAATTCTGCGTGACGTTGTTGAAGGTCAGAATCAGTTGCCGATAAAAACAGCACTCGATAATGCGCCGTATTGGCAGGCTGGTTGATTATTTCATCAAATAACAGTCGGGTGGCGTTTACACCACAATAGGCAATACTTGAAGAAAAGTGCTGATGTTCAGATGTTTGCACAGTAACTACCGGAATTTTATAGGGCTAAATGTGACATTGCTGCCGTAAATGGGCATCATTTTAGCCGTAGTTATGGAAAGCTGACCACTTGTGCAGAGTAAAACAGCTAACATTGCGTCAGCAAAATTTGAATGTACACAATTGTACGGAATGGATAGTAAAACATGAAAAGAGTCGTGATCACCGGAATTGGCGTCGTTTCAAGTATCGGTAATAACAAACAAGAAGTGACTGAATCTCTGCGTGAAGGCCGTAGCGGCATCACCCATTCAGCCCAGTTTGAAGAGATGCAACTTCGCAGTCATGTCTGGGGAAACGTCAAGCTCGATCCATCTGAACTGATTGATCGTAAAGCCTTGCGCTTTATGGGCGATGCAGCTGCTTATGCTTATATCGCGATGCAAGAAGCGATTGCGGACGCAAATCTGACGGAAGAGCAATATTCAGATCCTCGCGTCGGTCTGATTGCCGGATCCGGCGGTGCCTCTTCAGCTAACCAAGTACAAGCAGCAGATACGCTGCGTACCAAAGGCGTAAAACGTATTGGCCCTTATATTGTGCCACGTATTATGTCGAGCACAGCCAGTGCATGTCTGGCTACCCCGTTCAAAATTAAAGGTATGAACTACTCTATCAGTTCTGCTTGTGCAACCAGTGCACACTGTATCGGCCATGCGGTTGAACTGATCCAGATGGGCAAACAAGATATGGTGTTTGCCGGTGGTGCAGAAGAGATCAACTGGACCTTAACCATGGGCTTTGACGCCATGGGCGCGCTGTCATTTAAATACAATGACACGCCAGAAAAAGCCTCTCGTACCTATGACGCAGACCGCGATGGCTTTGTGATCTCAGGTGGCGGCGGCATCGTCGTGGTGGAAGAGCTTGAGCACGCGTTGGCTCGCGGCGCAAAAATCTACGCGGAAGTTGTGGGTTATGGTGCCTCTTCTGATGGCTACGACATGGTGGCACCAAGTGGTGAAGGCGCTGTGCGTTGTATGCAGATGGCGATGCAAGATGTTGATACGCCAATCGATTACATCAACACACACGGTACATCTACCCCAGTAGGTGACGTACGTGAACTGGAAGCCATTAAAGAAGTCTTTGGTGATGCAGTTCCACCAATTGCGTCTACCAAGTCAATGACCGGTCATGCGCTGGGTGCTGCTGGCGTTCATGAAGCCATCTACAGCTTGATCATGTTAGAAAGTGGCTTTATCGCACCATCTATCAACATCGACAATTTAGACGAAGCTGCTGCTGGTATGCCAATTGTCCGTGAATATCGTGATGCTGAACTGAAGACGGTAATGAGCAACAGCTTCGGTTTCGGTGGCACTAACGCAACTTTGGTGATGCGTAAGTACGAAGCTTAATTTCAGCCATTTTATGACTGTTCAGAAAAGGAGCCTATTGGCTCCTTTTTTATTGTCACCCTTAAACC